>CANROE010000015.1 GCA_947632195.1 uncultured Clostridia bacterium
ACCCCCATCGGCGCGGTGGCGAAGTTTGCTTCGAGCGGCAAGCGGGTCAAGAAGAAGGACCTCGGCATGATCGCGGCATCCTACGGCTATGTGTACGTTGCACAGTGCGCGATGGGCGCGGACAAGGCGCAGCTTGTCAAGGCTTTGAAAGAGGCCGAGGCTTATAAGGGACCTTCCCTCATCATCTGCTATGCGCCCTGCATCAACCACGGCATCAACATGACGAAGTCGCAGGCGGAGGAGAAGAGCGCGGTGGATTGCGGCTATTGGCAGCTCTACCGTTACAACCCCGAGCTGAGCGCAAAGGGCGAGAACCCCTTCACGCTCGACAGCAAGGATCCCACGGGCGACTACCAGGCATTCATTCTCGGCGAGACCCGTTACGCCTCCCTCAAAAAGACGCAGCCCCAGCTCGCGGAAGAGCTCTTCCACAAGACGGAAGAGAGCTCCAAGGAGCGCCTTGCGGGCTACAAGAAGATGGCTGGCAGAGAATAAAATTTGTCCCAAAATGCAATATGTATGAAAAAAACGGCTCCTCGGAGCCGTTTTTTTTGATTGTCGGAATTTCTTGCTGTCCCCCGCGCCTTCTTATGACCTGCCCCCACTTGTGGGGGCGGGTGGCGAACGCAGTGAGACAGGTGGGGGGTAATTTTGAAAAGGTGAGGCAATTTTAGGAATGTCAACCCCCACCACCGCCTTGCGGCGGAGCCGCCCCCTTCAAAGGGGGCAGCTCATCCCCTTTACTGTCTTCTCCGCGTGCTCATCAGCACGACGAAGAGCATCCGCAAAAAGTAGACAAGGGAAATGAGCATGGAGGCGACGTAAGTCATTGCCGCCGCCGAAAGGACTTTGCTTGCGCTTTCGAGCTCCTCGCTCGTCAAAATGCCCTCGGAGGCGAGCATCTTTTTTGCTCTGCGGGAGGCATTGAACTCCACAGGAAGGGTCACGAGCATAAACAGCGTGGAGAGGGAGTACAGCCCGATGCCGACGTACATCACGATTTGCCCCGCCATAGAGCCCGTTGCGGCAAAGAGGAAGATATCGAGCAGCATTCCGATGAGAATGAGCGGCAGCGCGAGCCGCGAGCCGATGTTCACGGCGGGCACAAGCGCGGTGCGCACTTTATAGGGGATGTATCCCTTTTTCTTTTGCATGACGTGCCCGATCTCGTGCGCCGCCACCGCGACGGAGGCAACGGATGCCGAGCCGAAAGTGCTCTGCGAGAGATTGACCTGCTTTTTGGCGGGATTGTAATGGTCTGTGAGCCGTCCCGACACGCGATTGACGGTGATGTCGTGCACGCCGTTCTTGCGGAGGAGCCGCACCGCCGTGTCGTAGCCCGTCATATTGGAGTGGTTGGGCACCTTGTCGTACTTAGCATAGGTAGAATTCACTTTTGCGCTCGCCCATGCCGACAGCGCCATAAAGGGTATGAGGATGAGCAGAAACAGAAAGTAGGAATAATCGAAAAAGAACATAATAAGGCCTCGTATGTGTATTATAACACAGAATCGCGCGGGATAAACAATTTTCGGACGTTTTCTTTCTGCTGCGGGCGCGTTTTCGGCGAAAACGCGCCCGCAGCCTTTCTTTTTGCAAAAAATTTTTTCAAACGCTTGTAAAAGTTTTTCGGTTATGCTATACTGAACTCACCACATACAATACATGCATAAAAGACTTTCAATTGCGCAATCCTGGCATTGCGTATCTCTTGCATGTCGCTATTGAATGGTCTTTATGCAATTTACGATTTGTGTGTGGTAACCTGATCGGAGATACCAACGCAGTGTGTTTCCGTTCGGAAACACACTTTTTATATCGAAAAATTAAAAAGGAGATAGAAACAAATGAAACACAAATTTTTGGTCGTCCTTTTGGCGATTGCAGCGGCCCTCTGCATGGCGTTTGGCCTTGCGGGGTGCGGCGAAAAGAGCGAAAAGGAGCCCGAGAAAGAGCAAGCCGACCTTTGGTCGATGGAGCGCGTGTATGCCACCGCGCAGGAGCTTGGTTTCAAAGGCACGCTCGAAGAGCTCATCGCCATGTTCAAGGGGGAAAAGGGTGAGAACGGCAAGGACGGCAAAGACGGGCAGGACGGCAAAGACGGGCTCGGCATACAGTCTCTTGAAATAGATGAAAACGGGCACCTGAAAGTGACCCTCTCGGACGGTACGGTCAAAGATTTGGGCAAGATCACCGCCGACGGCACAGCCTCCGCCGAGGAGGGCACCGAAGGACTGCAATACCAAAAGCGCAAAGATGAAGAGGGCAACGAATATGCCGCCGTCATCGGGCTGGGTATGGCTTGGGACACGGATATTGTGATCCCCTCCACCTATCGCGGCTTGCCCGTCAAAGAAATCGGGGATAATGCGTTTAATGGTTGTAATGGGTTGACTTCGGTCACCATTCCAAACAGTGTGACCTCGATTGGAGCGAGTGCGTTCGCATATTGCAGCGAGCTAAAAGAGGTATATATTTCCGATCTTGCGGCATGGTGTGGAATTGAGTTTGACGATTACCGCTCTAATCCGCTTTCTTATGCGCATCATCTGTTTATGGACGGGAAAGAGGTTACAGAATTAAAGATCCCCGACAGTGTGACCTCGATTGGAATTTGGGCGTTTTCGGAGTGTAGCGGGTTGACTTCGGTTACCATTCCCGACAACGTGACCTCGATTGGGGGTAGTGCGTTCGCGGGTTGTAGCGGGTTGACTTCGGTTACCATTCCCGACAGCGTTACCGAGATTGGAAATAGTGCGTTCTATGATTGTAGCGGGTTGACTTCGGTTACCATCGGGAGCGGCGTGACCTCGATTGGATCGTATGCGTTCTCGGGTTGCAGCGGGTTGACGGGAGAATTGAAAATTCCCGATAGCGTGACCTCGATTGGAGAGCGTGCGTTCTTTGGTTGTAGCGGGTTGACTTCGGTCACAATCGGCAATGGCGTAACCTCGATTGGAATTTGGGCGTTCTCAGGTTGCAGCGGATTGACTTCGGTTATCATCGGTAGCGGCGTGACCTCAATTGGCAGTGAGGCGTTCTTTGGTTGCGACGGGCTTCAAAGTGTCATTTGGAATGCAGAAAATTCCACCGTGGCGGGGTCATTAAATTATTCTATCTTTTCCTCTTGCGCAAAATTAAACAGCGTAACCTTTGGAGAAAAAGTTAAAACAATTCCCGCCTATGCGTTCTATGATTGTAGCGGGCTAACTTCGATCGACATTCCAAACAGTGTGACCTCGATTGGTGATCAGGCGTTCTATGGTTGCAGCGAATTGACGGGAGAATTGAAAATTCCCGACAGCGTAACCTCGATCGGAGAGGGTGCGTTCTTTGGTTGTAGCGGGTTGACTTCGGTTACGATCGGCAATGGCGTGACCTCGATTGGATTGTATGCGTTCTCGGGTTGCAGCGGGTTGACAGGAGAATTGAAAATTCCCGACAGCGTGACTGAGATTGGGAGGGAGGCGTTCTTTGGTTGTAGCGGGTTGACTTCGGTCACGATCGGCAGTAGCGTGACCTCGATTGGCGAGTATGCGTTCTATAATTGTAGCGGGTTGACTTCGGTCACGATCGGCAATGGCGTAACCTCGATTGGAATTTGGGCGTTCTATGGTTGTCACTGGCTGAAAGAAGTGTATTTTAAAAATCCGAACGGGTGGAAGGAGTCACTGAATGAAGATATGTCGGAGGCGAGCCCCGTTTCGGAACTTGAAAATCCTGCAACGGCCGCAAGATATCTGAATGGTAATTATTATAATCGTTATTGGAAACGGGAGGGGTGAAAAAACCTCTGCGCCTTCTCGCCTCCCCCCAAAGCGTTGGAGAGGCAAGAGAAAAAACGGAACGCCATTCCCAATCACGTCATTCCGAGCGTAGTCGAGGAATGTCCTTATTACAATGCGGAAATGTGGACACCCTTCGACAGGCTCAGGGTGACGTGATTGTGAACACGCCCCACCCCTACCCCCCACGGAGGGGGTTGAAGAGCTGCCCCCATTTATGGGGGCGGCTCCCGCGTAGCGGGTGGTGGGGGGTGAGGTATTTTCCCCCACCTGTCTCACTACGTTCGCCACCCGCCCCACAAGTGGAGGCAGGTCATAATAAAGTGTCACCTACCCTTTCTCAACAGGTATAAATCTGCCGAAAAATTCCCAAATTATCAGCATGAGAAAGATCAAGCAAAATCCCCTCGGAAAGTCGCGGGAAGAGCGGGAGAGCTGTTTCCCCGAATCGGGCAGAGCGGAACTCCACCCTGCGGAATTCGCAAACGGAGAAAAGATATGACGGGGAAATCACGCGAGAATTACAACCGCAACTACATCAACTACGTCAACTCCTTCGACCCGCCCACCCAGCACTTCAAGACCTGCGGCAGAGCCTTTCTCGTGGGCGGTTTCATCTGCTGTATCGGGCAGTTTTTCCGCTACATGCTTGAATTCGCGGGGCTGACGGGCGACGAACTCGCGGGCACCGTGTCCGTCATTCTCATCTTTTTGGGGACGCTTTTGACGGGGCTCGGCGTGTATGACAGGATCGGCAAAAACGCGGGCGCGGGGAGCATTGTGCCCATTACGGGGTTTGCGAACTCCGTCGCCTCCCCCGCCATCGAATTCAAGACGGAGGGATTCGTCTACGGCATGGCAGCGAAGATGTTCATCGTAGCGGGACCCATTATCGTATTCGGCGTGAGCGCGGGCGCCGCCGTTGGGCTCATCTATTGGCTGATAGGTCTGTAAGTATTTCACGGCGTTTCTTTTTTGCTACGCTCAAAAAGAAACGCCGTGAGGAAATGGGCGGTGGAAACTCACGCCTTTTCTTGCCTCCCCCCAACTTGTTGGGGGGAGGGTAGGAAAGGGGGCACCTTATTCTTTGCACGGTCACCATCCCCCCTTTTCCCCTCGCATAGGGGGTGAGAAAACCGCGAGCGTCCGCGTCATTCCGAGCCGTAAAAGAAAGAACGAAGTCCGAAATGGCAATTCCCCGAGGGAATCTTGTTGCGTCCAAGTACGATTAAAACCAAACCCAAACGTACCAAGATGCCTTCGCAGACTTGCTTTCACGAACTGCGTAAACGCATTACGGCTCAGCATGACGCCCCGTCATTTCCCCACCTCTCACATAAAAGAAATAAAATTCCCCGAAAAGAGTTGTAAAGCAAAAAAATTTGTGCTATAATTGCAATAGAAAAAATAAGGAGCAAAAAATTATGGCTAAGATCACCGAAAATACTCTCATTGCCGAAGTGTTGGAGCTCAACCCCAACGCGGCGGATATTTTACTCGAAGCGGGCATGCACTGTTTCGGCTGTGCGCTTGCGCACGGCGAGACGATCGCGGAGGCAGTCGCCGTCCACGGCGAAGACCTCGAAACGCTGCTTGCAAAGCTCAACGAAGGCCTCGAATAATTCAGAAAAAGGCAATGCGCCCTGCGGAATCTTCCGCAGGGCGTTGTTTTTTGCCCGTCAGCAGTAGGACGCCAACAGATCGTAGAGCGTTTGATAAAATTCCCCGAGATAGGACCGCGCAAGCGAGTCCATGCCATACGCTTCGAGCCGCGCCCGCGCATTGGTAGTGACGTGCATGTAGTAGTCGCGCACCACCAAAAAGCGCTGGGAGTAGTCGAGATTGTAATTGGGATTCTCGGGATAGCGATACTCGCCGTTTTCGTTCCCGTCCCCGTACAAGTTCTCATAGGCGAGGCGGTGAAGAAGATCTTCCCGCACGACGTCCACCTTGCGCGCCGCCTCCGCGTCGATCTCCTCGGACGCATTCCCGAACACCGAAGAACGCGCCATGTTGTTTTTGAGCAGCTTTAAGAAGATTTTTTCTTTCTCCTCCGCCGCCTTCGCCATGATCTCGTTCTTTTCCGACTGCGCCGCGCGGATCATCGCGAGCTGCAAGTTGCTCAGATTCTGGTATTCGGGCGCGTTGGGGTCAATGATGTCTATTACCATGTTGCGGCCTCCTCCCGCACGTCAAAGACGACCGCTTTCACGCAGGCGTCCTCGTCGAGCGTTTTGAGTTCGAGGGAAAAGGCGCTGCCCCGCACGGGCAGGGGAAAACGAAGTTTTTCGCCCGCCCGCCCGAACACGGCGCGGGGAAGTCCCCGTTCTCCCCTTGCCTCGGCGCGGAAATGCCCCTTCCCTTCGATGAGGATCGCGTCGAGATATTTTTGGCGGGAAGAGAGCCCCAAAAGAGACTTTTCCGTCCTCAATACGCACTCTTTTCTGCGCATGGGGGGAAGCCCGCGCTCCGTGAGCACGAAGAGCTCTCCCTCTGCCGTAAAGAGCAGGTTTTCTCCGCCGCAGAGCTTTTCCGCCCGCGCACGGATGAGGTGCCCCTCCTCTCCGCTTACGCACCAGATGCACTTTTCTCCGCCGAAGGAGGCGGTCGCATAATAGTGATTGCCGCACGCCGCCGTGCTCGTTCCGCTCAGGTCGAGCTCTTGAAAGCCGCCCGCGTTCAGCCGTTTACAGGTATTTCCGTCGAAGGCATACAGGCCGTTTTCGGCCAGAAAGAGGAGCTTTCCGCCGCATTTATGGATACTGCCCTTGACGATCCCGCGCGGCGCGGGAATGTGCATGACGGTAAAAGAGAGCGCGTCCCCGCGTACGCCGAGAACGGCGATCCCCCGCTCGCGGAAGAGGAAGAGCTCGTCTTTGTAAGAGAACATTCCGAGGATATCCCCGTCTGCGGAGGGGAGATCCGCATATCCCGCCGCCTGCGTCCCCTCTTCGGTCGCGGCGGGCTCTAAGGGAGCGGACCAGCGCAGACGGGACCCGTCGGCGACAAACAGCCGCTCGCCGTGCACCGCGCCGCAGCTCCCGCCACTGCCCGCCTCCTCTGCCCCCTCTTCGCTGAGCTTGTAGCAGCCGCCTTCCGTGAGCGCGAAATATTCTTTTCCGCCCTCCTTTGCGGCAAAACTGAGCAGCGAATCGGGCGCTTGGGGAAGAGGATAGCGCGTGCCTTGCGGAGAGAGGAGCGCACCGTCTGTCCTCTCGAACACTTCCTCGGCGTGTCCTGAAGTGAGGATCAGCTCTTTCTCCGCGCCGAGCGACGTTGCGCCCTCGGCGCAGACGATCCCCCTATCCGATTGCCTGAAATGCAAACCGTATGCGGAAATCGTTCCGTTTTTTTCTCCGAAGAGGGAGATCCCCCGTCGCAAAGAACGGCGGCGGTAGGCGGGCGAGGAGAGAGATTTTTCGTAGATCATGCCCATCTCCTCGAACGCACCGTCAGCTTTTTATGCCCGATGTTTGCGGCACGGAGCGCTTCCCGATATTTTTTCTCCCACATTGCCGCCTCCGCATACTGCCCGTTCGTGAGGCAATATTCGCAACATACGCCGAAGGAGAGCAACCGTTCCGAGACCTGCGGAGCAACTTCCGCGTTGTCCCCCCACTCTTTTTCCTTGGGGGAATAGGTGTATGAAACGCGCACCCCGTTTGTGTTTTGCGGCACGAGCAGCCCGTCGGGGCGGCTCTTATGGGAGAGCGGAAACCCGCTCTCCCCCTTGACCGAAAGGATCTCCACAGGCGCGTAGGAGAATGCCGTAAAGGGCAGCACGCCCTCCTGTAAGTCCGCCGCAGCAAAGGTCTCCTCCGTTTCCAGCGGAAAGTAGTCGAGCGCGACCTCGTTCTCGACGAGGTTGTAGCAGCGCAAAAGAGAGGCGAGCTCGCCGAACGGCTCCGCCGCGCAGTCCTCCACGCTTGCGACGAGGTCCTCTCTGCCCAAATTGGCTGCGGCAAGCGAAATCACGTTCCTGACTTTCATCCTTTCTCCTTTTTATTTCTCGGTGATCCCCGTAAGGCAACCCTGTCCGCAAGGGCGGTAGCACATGAGTTCCGCATACTTCACGAGCGTCGCCGTATAAACGGGTTTGCCCGGGATCTGTTTGAACACTTTGCCGTCCTCGCCTTCGAGCCACTGCCAATCGCAGAGCTGGTGAAGGGCGAAGTCGTCGGTGTTGAGAAGGTACATCGTCCCTGCGGGGCAGAAACGGTCCGCAACGACGGGGATCCCGCCGAAAGAGAGCGCCGTAAAGCCGCCCTCGATGGTGACCGCGTCCATTCTACGGAAAGCGGCGAGCGCTTCGATGAGCGCTCTGCGCACACCCCACGAGCAGACGATAAAGTTGACCTTGCCGCCGCCGTTTTCCTCGACCGCGTCGATCGCAGCTTGCAGCGCGTTTTCGCTCATGTCGCCGAAGGATTCCTTGATATAGGGGATCAGCCAGCTGTTCGTCGCCTTATCCACGCCGTAGAGGGAGCCCGTCTTTGCGAAGATGGCTTTGAGCCCGGTAATTTCGAGATCCTTGGAATTCTGCACGACGAGATAGTCGTTTGCGGCGAGAGTGCCGTCGGAAAGGGTGATCTTCTTGTTCTCCCTGTCGACCGTTTTCACGGTGACGGCGGCATGTTTGAGGGTGCCCGCAGAGGCGTAGACATCCACGATCATCCCCTCGGCAAGGTTCTGCACGCTGTCCACGACGTTGCCGTCGGCGACATCGGTGACGGTCGCGAGCTTGCCGCTGCCGTCGCCGAAGAGCATTCTGCCGAAATTGTAGGAAGAGCTCTTCACGAGCGCCTCCATTTCGTCGTTGAGCAAGTTGATGAACGCGCCCTCGTTGGAAGAGGAAGCGCGGATCGCCTTATCCGAGATCTCGATGGTGCCGTAGAGATTTTTGAGGGTGGAGACGAACTGCGCGTAATTCGTGCCGTTGGTCTTGGGCAGAGCGCCGTCCTCGGTGCCTGCGCCGATGCCGCCCGCTACGCCGAAACGCACGACCTTGCGCACGTCTCTTCCCCACACGTCCGCAGTCGTCTTTTTGATCGCGGCAAGGAAGGGATTGATCGACTTATCGAGCTGTTCGCCGATCACGTCGAGGTAGTAAGATTTGAGCACGCTGTCTGCATTTTGAGTCGTTACCATAGTTTTCTCCTTATTTTTTGTTTTTGAGATAACCGAGGGCGAGAGAGCCCGCCTCGGCAAACGTTTTGGGTTTTTGCGGGGGCGCCGTGACCCCCGTACCCTTCGTCATGAGGGGGACGCCTCTGAGCGATCGCAGATAGTCTGCGAGCACCCTTTCGCGCACCTCCCCGCTCTCCATGACGGCACGGTAGAGCGCTTCACTCCCGCTCTCCGTATTCCCCTCGGCAGAGGGCGCAGGAACTTCTTCGGCAGGCTTTGCGGCATTTTCCGCAGGCTTTGCGATATTCTCCGCAGGCTGCCCGTTTTGTTCTTCCGCCTTGCTCTTTTCGAGTGCTTTGAGGCGCTGGCTGCGGCGGGTGAACTCCGCCTCCAACTCCTCGTATGCCTTCATGAGGGCGTCCACGCTTTTGAATTTGCCGAGATCAAGCGGGGCAGCCCCCTCCCGTTCTGCGGCGATCGCTGTTACGTTCTCCTCTTCCATCTTTTCTCCTTATAATTTTGCGCGGTGGGAGGCGATGTGTTTTGCAATGCGCGCCTTCACTGCCGCATTCTCCTCGCCCCCCGAGAGAAGGGCGCGGGTGTGCTCCGTGATGTGGAGCTTGTGGTCGTCGTAATCGTCCGCCTCGAAGTCGTCGCTTTGGAGACGGATATTTTCCTTTTCCGCCTTGCGCAGGTGGAGCTTTGAGATCCCCCGCGCCGCCTCGAAGGAGCCGTAGCCGAGAGAGTCGAGCACTTTGAGCCGCACCTCTTCGGTGAGCGCGCCTCCTTCGCCGAGCAACCCCGCCGAAAGGAGCGCAAGCGTCTCTTCTTTGACCTGTTCGGGCGTCTTTTCGTAGCAGGTATCGAATTCCACGTCGTCTGCGGAAATATCGCTGGAACTGAAATAATGCAGTTCCGTCTCCCCGCCCGCCCCCGTCATTTTGAGGAGGCGTTTTGCCGACGCAAACTGTTTATAGAGGTGCAGAATTTGTTTCCCCGCCTCCTTGACGGCGCGGCCGATGCTCTCTGCGGTCATCTGCATGCGGGCGGTGTCCTGGTCGAGCAGGAGCTGTAACCCCGTCGCCGACGTCACATGGGTCGGATTGGCGGAATTGCGCGAGATCTCGCTCATGCCCGAAAAGAGGAGGAATTCATTGGAAATACGTTCCTCTTCCTTTTCAAACTCCGAAGGGAGCGCCCCGCAATCGAGGAAATGCGGCTCTTTGCTCCCCTGGCGGTAGACGAGCACCTTCCCGGGATAGAGCCCGTCCTCGGCGATCTCCTCCGCGTCCACGGAGCCGTCCTCCACGGCGATCACGCCGGAGGTGAGCCTGTTCAAAAATTCGTGTTTGCGGTTTCTGACCGCGTTATAGGCGCGTTGCAGCGGGATCATGCGATCCACGACCGAACTCCCGAAGAAAGAGCCGGCGAGCTCCACGCAGGTCTGCCGCGCAAAGGGAAACACCCGTGCGCCGCGATCGCCGTTGAGATAGGGCAGCGGCCCTTCGTGCAGCAGCACGCCTCCCGCCACGATCTCCAATCTTCCCTCGGGATGTTCCCCGTCGGGCAGCGTATAGCGCTCGATCAAAATTTCCCTGTCCGAAAGTCCGGGGCGGAAATCCCCGTCTGACGGCCGTTTCCAGCCGCTTGCCGAGGAGTACGGCACGAGGGGGAAATCGGAGATCTCCCGCCCGGGAAGTTCCACGCCGAACTTTTCCATGATCTCCGAGACGGGCACCGCTTTTGCGTGGATGAGGCTCTTCACCTCTTCGAGCCCCTCCGCCGCGAGGGAATCGGGGAAGATCTCAAAGGGAGAAACCGCCACAACGTTGACGTCCCCTTCCCTGAGGGAGTGACCGGTCTCGTCCGTACCGATGACATTTCCGTCGTCAAAGTTCCAGACGATCTTGTAAAATGCGGTGCCGCACGTCTCCGACCAGAGCGTGGCGCGGGCGATCAGGCGGTCGAGCTCCACACGGTTCCTTACCGATTGCAGAATGCCCGAGGAGAGCCGCGCCGTTTTGAGATCTTCCTCCGAATCGGAAAAGGCGCGCACGGCAAGAGAGGGCCGCACTTTGGCAAGGTGCGCGAGTCGGGTATCGAGGGTAGACGCGATATGGTTGAAACACCTCCGCGACTGCCAATAGAAAGAAGGGTCCTCCTCTTCGATCTCTCCGGCGGGGGAAATGTCGCAATACTGATCGCCGCTGACAAAGTTCATATTCAGCTGCCAGCCGCGTTCGAGGTTCCTGCGCTCCCGCTGGCGGGCAAAAAAGTCCTCCTGCACCTCGTGCGCCAGGTCCTTTTTTCTCTTTTCCTCACGCTTTTCCTGTTGCGTTTGTTCTGTCGTCATATATCTCCTTCCACTTTTTGAGTAATCTTTGCCGCTCCTTTTCGAGCTCTTCGTCGGAGAGGGCGGCATAGTCCTTTTCTTCGAGGAGCAATTTCGCCGCTTTCAGGTCGGGCGGCACATCCTTGCGCGTCTCGCGGCGTCTGACAAGTTTCAGCTCCCCGTCCTCCACGCCGTACTCTTCGGTGACCTCTTCGAGCGAAAACCCGAGCGCGACTTTGAGCACGGCGTCCTTCAATTTGTCCTCTTGCATAATTACCTTCTTGTTTTTTGCCGGATCCTGCGCTCCTTGTCCTGACGGACGGCGCTCGTCTCCCTCTCTTTTGCGGGGCGGGGACGGCTCATGAGATAGTAGCGCAGCTCGTCCATCGCATGGTCATCCCGCTTGACGGGGCTCTCGCCGCTCCCCCAAAAGTAGCCCTTAAATTCGCGGATCATATTCGGGCAGCAGTCGAAGATGTACAGGTTGGGCAGTCCGTTTTTGAGGTTCAGATAGCTCTTCACCTGCGCGATCCCCGCAAAAACGTCCTTGTTGACATTGACGTTTGCAAGGATCCCGCGCTCGTAAAAGAGCTCGGTGACACTGCGCTGGGAAGAGAGAGTTCTCTGACCTGCGGCAGAGTCGATGAGCGCCGAGAGCCTGCCTTTACAGTCTCTCTTCCAGCCGAGGCGGTCGCTGATCGCATGGATGACCTCCGCGTGATAGTCCACCCCCTCCCCCGCCAGATAATGTTCGGCGACGACATAGACGTTTCCGTCGAAGTCCACGCAGTACCAATGTGCGGAGAGCGGGTTTTTGAGCCCGGGGTCGATGCAGATGGTATCCTGCCAGGAGGGCGGCACGGGAAACGGCTCAACAACGTGCACGCTCTCTTCAAATTCGGGATAGACGAGCCCCTCGCGGGTGCAGAATCTTCCGTATTTTCTCGCCTGCAACGTCGTCTCGTCCATCGTCTGTTCGAGGTGGGAAATTTCCTTTTCCGAGAGGAAGGGGTTGTCTCCCCACTCCATGAACTCGTACCATACCTCGGGATCGTTCTTGCGGTTGAGGTAGATGTCCTCGTAGAGAAAGGTCAAGCCTTTGAGGGGCGTCATCGTGCCGAACAGATCCCCCTCGCGGTCGAGAAGGCGCATACGGCATTCTTCATATATCTCGCGGGGCGGCTCTTCGTCGAACCAGACGAAGTCCAAAGAGCTCCCCTGAAACTTCTCTCTGCCCTGATCGCAGCTCTTGAATCCGATGACGGAAGTTCCCCCGAACACATTCTTGACGATGATCTGATCGACAATGCCGAACTCGGGGCTGTCCTTTCTTCCGCTCTGCATCACGATGTCCGCGATACGGTCGGGACGGAGATAGTGTAAAACTTTTTTCTGGGCGACGTCCCTCTGCACCTGCATGGAGAGGGAGACGACCCAGCCGAATACGTTCGGTCTGTTCTTTTTGTAAGGATGGGTGCCCGTTGCGAGCCACACCGCCTCAACGGCGCCGCACTCCGTCTTGCCCGAGCGGTTTCCGCCGAACACCCAGCGGTTGCGTTTCGGGCACCGGTGGAATGCAAGCTGCTTTTCGTGCACTCTGTCCCCTATGTTGTATCTTGCGAGGTGATCCTGTTCCTGTCGCCGCGCCTGCTCCGCTTCGATCGCGCGGATTTTCTCTATAATCTCATCCATTTCGATAAAATAAATTCTTTCACGCGGCGGGATGTGCGCTAAGATTTCGGCATGAAACGTTTTATTGTCTTTCTCGCCGTCCTTCTGTTTGCCCTTCTGCCGCTCACCCCTCCCGCCCTGACCGCCCGCGCCGAGGGAATGGACGCGCCCGAAGAGCGGTATGCCGTCGCCGCGCGGGAGGACGTCTGGTTCTACGCGGCGGAAAACGAGGAGAGCGGGCTGTTTCTCATTCCATATACCTACTATGTACGCATCATTCGCGAGGGGACGATGTTCACCGCCGTGCAATATCTCGACGACGTCTCCCCCTACCGCGCCGTCACGGGCTTTTGCAAGACGGAACAGCTCACGTTCGTGGACTTCGTTCCCGTCCGCCCCTACCTCCGCCGCGAGATCACGGTGGCGTACACGATCGCGGGAGAAAATCCGCTGGGAAGCGCGTTCAACAAGATCGAACGGCGGTTTGTGTATTACGGCACGAGTTACGCGGGCACGGCGCGCTACTTCTATGTGTACGCGGACGGCATTTTCGACTACGTTCCCGCCACGCAGGACATTCTGTTCGAGCGCAACACCGACTATCTTGAACAGACGTCCGCGACTCCCGACCCTCCGCCCTCCGAAACGGAAGAGCCCTCCCCCGTCCCCACGCCCGTACAGATCGTGGCGATCTGCGCCGCCGCGCTTGCGGTGCTTGCCGTGATCGTATTCATCCTTCGCGGAAAACGTCCGCGTCCCGTCTCATCCGAAGAATTCTGACAAAAATCCAGCTGGATACACCGCCGCTTGCCGATCACGGCCTGCTCGCGTCCCTCTTTGAGGGCGCGGTAAACGCGGCGGAAGGGAGAATATGTGCCGAACTCTTCGCTCAGCCTCTTCCGCGTGTATCCGCGCCGCATGAGCATTGCCGCGACCTTGGCGAGCAAATTTTGCTGCAAACGGAAATACGTTCTGATCGAGCAACCGATGGGATGCTTTTCCGCCTCTCCGCCCGCCCGTTCCGACTTTCTGCGGACATATTTGTACTCGAATAAAAACCGCTCCTCTTCCGTAAATTCCGAAATGATCTCTTTGAGCGTCTCGCGGAGCATGCGCAGGCGCTCCGCCATCAGCACGCGGTCGGCGACCTGCACCGCCGTCGTGAAGGCGTCGCAGTGCGCGCGGTAGGACAGCGCCGCTTTGATCTCCGCGCTGCTTTGCTCCGCTTCCGCCAGCATGCCGAGTTTCGGATAGGCGTACAGCAGGAGCTTTACATAGCAATATTCTTTCATCTTCCACCTCGCAAAACAAAAACAAACATTTGTTTGTATTCTTATCATACCACATCTTTGCGGAAAATGGGAGCGTGTATGCCGTTTTTTTTGCGTTTTTTAAAAATTTTTTTTGCGGGGGCGTCCGAAAAAACTTATCTTAACCGGTTGTCTTTTGCGCGCGCGCGTGTTATAATAAGTTTATGAAAATACGCATGAAACTTCTCGCGGGCGCAGCGGCGCTGCTTTGCATGGCGGGAGCGCTCTCCTTACAGACCCTTCCCGCACGGGCGGAGCCTGCCGCCGAGCTCTTTTTGCCCACGAGCTATGAACAATATCTTCCGCTCGAATACCCTGCGGACGCGGCGATGAATGATTCCTACATCGTAGTTGCGGACGGTAGCGGTCTCTTTGTCTATGACCGCAGCGCGAAGGAATATTCCCACTACGAACATTCTCCTTACGGAAACGCGCGCAACATCACAAAGGTGGGTTTTACTCCCGACGGCAGGCTCTTTTTCTCCGATCAGGACGCAAGACTTTTTCTCTATAACTTTGCAGAAAGGAGTGCCGAGTTTCAACTCGGTATCTCTTGTTCCACCTTCGTCATCGACGGAGACACCATCTACACGACGGCCGTAGCGAACGGCACAACCACATTCTCCGCCTATCTCCACCGAGGGAACGGGCTCTCCTACGAAAACGGGCGCATCGTCGGAGACCTCAAAGCCTCTACGAGCATTGCCCCGCACATGTTTGTGCAAGGCGGGGTACTTTACTGCGCCATCAACTCCTATATCCATGCCTATACGGACAACGGCGTCACTTTCGATCACACCGAAATGCTGCTCACGGGCGGACAGGCGGTGCAGGACCTCACGTCGGTCGCGGTGCTGGGCGACAATATTTACTACACCGTGAACAATGCCATGCTCGACGACAACGACGGGCTCTTTATCACCAAGATGGACGGCGTTTCTCGGCCGACACGGTTGCTCGAAGGGGACGGTTTCAACGCCCTCTTCACCTATGGGGAAAGCCTTTACTGCGTGAAGGGCGCCTCGGTCAGGGAGATCGAGACGGACGGCAGCAGCGCAAAATTCACGGGCTATGAGCTCGCCTCCGATTCCGATTCTTTCAACCGCGTCTCCCATGCGGGCGATACGGTGCGGGCGCGGGAGCTGATCGTCACGGCGGACTGCGGCAACGAGCGGGTCTCGGTGTACAACACGCAGACGGAGGAATTCACGCTGCTCGATACGGGGAATGCGAGCCATGTCGCAACGGACGGCGAGGTGATCGCGGCGTCCGTGGGAACGCAGATCCTCCTCTACCGCTACGGCGAGGAAGAGCCTTATTATGTCCACACCACCGCGAACACGGTCGTCGGGATCGCGGTCGTATTCGGCAAATGTTACTATGTCACCGAACACCACTACGGGATCGCCGAGGAGGGAACGCTCGAATTTACCCGCTCGAACTCCCCCATCGCCCTTACAAGCGACGTCTATGGAAATCTCTATGTCGCCGACCAACAGTACCGCGTCATGAAATACACCGAAGAGGGATTCCTCGACCGTACGTTGGAGGACGGCGAGGTAATGACGGACGGTTGGAAACTGCCGGCGGGATTTTTATCTCTCCGTTCCGATTTCGACGGCAATCTGTATTACCTTTCGGACGGCGCCATCTACATGAACGGGGAGCTGCTCTCCTCTCTCGACGCGACGGATTGCGTTTACTACGGCGCGAACAAACCCGCGCTCGTCTCCGTTGCCCTCGGTTTCGAGGACAACGTCCTCTACCTGCAATACGGCAGTTTCATTGCCCGTACGCAGAACGTCCCCTTCTCCTCCCTCTCCTCCATTGCCGCAACGGACGTATATGATGAGCTCTTTTCCGCCCCCGACGGAGAGGCGCTTTCCCTTGTCGACGTACAGGCGGGCGTAACGGGGATCAGGATCGACGCGGGAAAGCTGGAAAACACGAGCGCCTATTTCCCCTATGACAGTTACTACCGCACCCCCGAAGGCGGACGGGGCATTCTGCTTGCGGAGCGGGGAAAATTTTCTCTCGTCGCCCTGTTTGAAGATTACGAATACACCGTGGCGCTCTATCTGAGCGAGAACTGTACTGAGGCGCCCGTTACATGGACGGCGCTCTCCCCCTCCCCCCGTTTTACGGCGAGCGAGGTCGCGATGAGCTATTATCCCTGTCTTTCGGAACCGCTTACGATAAAGAGATTGCCGCGCGCGAGCGAGCTCACCCTGCTTGCCACGGTGCGTACGGAGGGCAATTTCGACTATGCCTATGTGCGCGACGGCGCACAGACGGGGTATGTTCCCCTCGCCTATCTGACCGAAACGCCCCCCATTTCCGTACTTCCCGACGAATTCACCCTCGGGTATCTCAAAAAGAACGACGAAGGGGTGCTCTTCCGTGCGGAAAACGGTGCGACGCTGCTCGTGACCGAGCGCACACAGGTCAAAATTTACGAGGGAAACAACGGACTTTACTTCTTGCGCTTTACCCAAGACGGCGTCGAATACACCGCGCAGGTCACCGAGCGGATGATACAGGTGGGCGATCCCAACGCCCTGCGGCTGAGTTTGATCATCGTGCTCAGCGTCGTTGCGGTGGGCGTTGTGGCGGCTTTCATTCTTTTCCGTCCGCGCAAGAAAAAAGAATGATGTTTCAATGTTTTTTCCTTGACTTTCCCGTCAAAGAATTGTAAAATGATAACTCGTGAAAAATAAAACAAAGTAAGGTATTGAAATGAATTATCTTTCTCCTCTTGTGCCGCAGCGCGCAGACCCCTACCTCTACAAACACACGAACGGAAAATACTACTTCACCGCCACTTGCCCGAAGTACGACAGAGTAGAGATCCGTTGCGCGGACAGCGTAAACGGCATTGCGTCGGCTCCCGCCCGCGTGGTTTGGTGGCGTCATCACGTCGGGCTCATGGCAAGCCACATCTGGGCGCCTGAGATCCACTATATCATGGGGCAATGGGTGATCTATTTCGCGGCGGGCGAACTGCCCGAGCGCTGGAAAATAAGGCCCTTTACCCTCGTCTGCAAGGGCGACGATCCCATGACGGACGAATGGGTGGAAGGCGGCATGATGCGGCCTGCGGAGGGCGATCCCTATTCGTTTACCGACTTTTCCCTCGACATGACGGTGTTCGAGCAAAAGGGAACCTGGTATGCGATCTGGGCGCAAAAAGTGGGCGGCCAGCACGGCATTTCCAATTTGTATATTGCCGAACTCGAATCTCCTACCCAACTCAAAACGGTGCAGGTGCTCTTGACGACGCCCGACTATGCGTGGGAGCGCGACGGCGGATTTTGGGTGAACGAAGGTCCCGCGATCTTAAAGCACGGCGGCAAGATCTACTGCACCTTCTCCGCCTCCGCGACGGGCGCATGCTACTGCATGGGCATGCTCACGGCGGATGAAAACGCCGACCTGCTCGATCCCCTCTCGTGGCGCAAGAGCCGTCATCCCGTGCTCGCGACAAACGAGGAGCTGAAAGTGTACGGTCCGGGGCACAACTGTTTTGTGGTCGGCGACGAGGGCGAGCAGCTCACCCTGCTGCACTTCCGCAACTACGAAAAGATCTCGGGCGATCCGCTCAACGATCACAACCGCCACGCGCATGTGATGAAAGTGACCTACGATGCGTCGGGCGCGCCCGTGTTCCAACTCCGCAAAGAGGAGCTTTACAACACTCCCTTTGAAAACGAACTTCAAAAGCACATCAATTCGTAAGAAACGGTATAAAAAGTCCTGCGGGGCGGTCTGCAAATGCAGACCGCCCCGCAGGACTTTTTGTTATTTTCTTGCCCCCCTCCGTAGGGGGCGAAGGACCGCCATTCAAAGGGAGTATCCCCCATGAGAGCGCCAAAGACTCGCTGTCCACCTTACGGCTTATTGTCCGATGAAACGAACGAGAGGACCAAGCAAGTTAAGACATAAAAGCAAGTTTCCTCACGGAAAAAGATTTTGCGCCAGCAAAAGATTTTTCGTGAACTCTTTCACATGATATTCTTCGCCCATCTGGGAAGAAGGATGACGTCGCGGATGTTCTCCATGCCCGTAACGTACATCACAAACCGCTCGAATCCGAGCCCGAACCCGCCGTGCGGCACGCTGCCGAACACGCGGAGCGCCAAATACTGCTCGTATGCGCCCATGTCCATGTTGCGCTCCTTCATGGCGCAAACGAGTTTTTCATAGTCCGCCTCGCGCTCGCTCCCGCCGATGATCTCGCCGATGCCGGGCACGAGCAGATCGGTCGCCGCCACCGTCTTGCCGTCGGCGTTCTGTTTCATATAGAAGGACTTGATCTCCTTGGGGTAGTTCGTCACGAACACAGGGCGCTTGAACACCTGTTCGGTGAGAAATTTTTCGTGCTCGCTTTGAAGATCGCTCCCCCACTGCACGGGGAATTGGAAGCGCGCGTTCTCCTTTTCGAGGATCTTGATCGCCTCCGTGTATTCGCAAACCGCAAAGTCGGAAGTCGCCACATGGGTGAGCTTGTCGATGAGCCCTTTTTCCACAAAAGAATCGAAGAATTTGATCTCGTCGGGGCACTCGGTGAGCACCGCATTGATGAGATATTTCAAGAGCTCCTCCGCCACTTCGATGACGTCGGGGAGTTCGGCAAAGGCGATCTCGGGCTCCACATGCCAGAATTCGGCGAGGTGCCGCGTCGTGTTGGAGTTCTCCGCGCGGAAGGAAGGCCCGAAGGTATAAATTTTACCGACGGCCGTCGCGGCGATCTCCCCTTCGAGCTGTCCCGAGACGGAAAGCCCCGCCTTCACGCCGAAAAAGTCATTCTTGTAGTACTCCTCTTCCGTCTTGTAAGCGGCGTTCCACGGTTGGGTGGTCACGCGGAACATCTCGCCCGCGCCCTCGCAGTCGCTCGCCGTGATGAGGGGAGTATTCATATAGTAATATCTGCGCTCGTGGAAAAAGCGGTGAATGGCCTGCGCCGCCACCGAGCGGACGCGGAACACGGCCGCAAAGGTATTGGTGCGGAGGCGCAAATGGGGCACGGTACGCAAAAAGTCGAGGGTGGTCCGTTTCTTTTGGATGGGATATTCGGGCGGGCACTTGCCGAGAAGGGTCACTTCCAGAGCGTTGAGCTCATTTCCCTCCCCTTTGAACGCCTTGACGACCGTCCCTTTCACTTTCACGCTTGCGCCGAGCTTGGTGCATTCGGGGTCGACGGAGAGGGCGTTTTTGTCGATGACGACCTGTAAGCGCGGAAAGCTGGTCCCGTCCGAAAGTTCGAGGAAGGAGACCTGCGCCGAATCGCGGAAGGTCCGCACCCAGCCGCACACGACGGCCTCGCTGCCGACGAGCTCTTGATTGTTGAGTACTTCATAAATATCGATATGTTTCATAAAAAACCTCGTTGGTTGGTTGATTGGTTGACTTTGAAATATGGTGTTCTCTTACCCCCTGCTGTCCCAATTATGTCATTTCGACCAAGCGAAGCGCGTGGAGAAATCTCACAATATTAGGGATGAAAGGTGCGCGCGGGGTGATATGACATTTGCGAATAGCGTCGATGGTTTTCCAAATTACTCGCGCGAGCAAAACCTCGCTTTTGCGCTCTTGGCTCCCCAGCAAGGGGAGCTGGCGCCCCGCGCGCAGTTCTTATTCTCTAAGCGCGGCACGAGGAGCGTTAGCGACGAAGTAGAAATCTCTACCGCATTCTAAATTGTCATTTCGAGCTTGTCGAGAAATCTCCACCGCATTATAATAAGGTGAGATGTCTCCACTTCGGCAACGCCTTCGGTCGACATGACAAATTCCGGAATTCATTTCCGCCGTGGGCGACCACATTTGTTGCATACTTGCAACTCCTTGTAAGACAACGCGACCGCGAGAGCAACCCCGTTAAACCGTCAACACCCATTTCCTCACGGAATTTCTTTTCGTAGCCGTAGGCGAGCAAAGAAATTCGTGAACCCTCTCAGTACGCTCTCGCAAAAAACACGGTGTGTACGGAGGGTTTTCCGCAGACAACGCACTTCTCGGCGGTGTTTTCCTTATCCATGACGCGCGCCGTCGCCTGTGCAAATTCCTTCACTTTGTCCTCGCAAGCGCGGCAGCCACACCAACCTGCGCGCACAAAGTTTCCGCCGTCCACGCCTTTGAGCAAACCGTCGAGCGTATCGGCATTTACGATCCGCTCATGCATGCGCTGCTCCGCTTTTTTATAGAGATTGCCCGAAATTTCGCCAAGCAATGCGCAGATCGTCTTTTCGGCGGTCTCCGAATCGAGCTCGCATTTCTCGCAAGTGTCGCGGCGGAATACGGTCATCTTGCCATTTTCGATGTCGCGCGGCCCGAGTTCAACGCGCAGCGGCACTCCTTTCATCTCCCATTCGTTGAATTTCCAACCGGGAGAATTTTCGCTGTCGTCGAGCTTTACGCGCACGCCCGCGCTTATCAGTCTCTCTTTGAGCGCGCCGCACGCTTCGAGCACTCCCTCTTTCTTGGCGGCAATGGGCACGATGACGACCTGCACAGGCGCGACGGGAGGCGGCAAAACGAGCCCTCTTTGATCGCCGTGGGTCATGATGAGCGCCCCGATGAGGCGGGTAGAAACGCCGTAGCTCATTGTATAGCCGTATTGCAGCACGCCGTCCTTGCCCGTAAATTGCACGCCGAACGCTTTTGCGAAATTCTGTCCCATATAGTGGGTCGTGCCCGACTGCAAGCTCTTGCCGTCGTGCATCATGGCCTCCATGCCATAGGTCGCCACCGCGCCCGCAAACTTCTCTTTCTCCGTCTTTTGTCCCGTCAAAACGGGCATGCAGAGAACGTTTTTCGCAAATTCTTCATAGAGGCGGAGCATGTTGAGGGTCTCCCTCTCCGCCTCCTCTCCCGTCGCATAAACGGAGTGGCCCTCCTGCCACAAAAATTCGCTTGTGCGCAGGAAGGGACGGGTGGTTTTTTCCCACCGCATGACGTTGCACCACTGGTTTTGGCGCAGAGGCAGATCCCGCCAGCTCTCCACCCATTTGCCCATCATGTGTCCGATGATCGTCTCCGAAGTCGGGCGCACGACGAGGGGCTCTTCGAGTTTTGCGCCGCCGGCATGGGTGACGACGGCGACCTCGGGCGCAAACCCCTCCACATGTTCGGCTTCCTTTGTCATAAAGCTCATGGGGATGAGGAGCGGGAAATAGGCGTTTTCCACTCCCGCCTGTTTGAAACGGGAATCGAGCTCCCGCTGGATATTCTCCCAAATGGCGTAGCCGTAGGGGCGGATGACCATCGTGCCCTTTACGGGGCCGTAATCGACGAGTTTGGTTTTGATCACGACGTCGGTGTACCACTGCGGGAAGTCGGTTTCAATGTCGGCGATCTGCGATACGAATTGATTGTCCTTAGCCATAATGATTCTCTCCTGATTTCAGTGGCTATTATACCATGTTTTTTCCGATTCGTCCAACATTTGGAATGGCTTTTTAAAAATTTACCGCATTATGCGCATTCGTCATATTCCTCCGAAGAGCAAAAAGCTGTCCCTCGTGTATCGGGGGAAAGTGGCACGCAGTGCCGAAAGGGGGCGCCGCACGATCTCCCCTCTCCATTGGAGCGGACTAAGGGGGTGGGTACCATTAAAGTAGAAATCTCTACCGCAAAGCTGTCCCCCTTGTATCGGGGGAAAGTGGCACGCAGTGCCGAAAGGGGCGCCCAATTTATCCCCTCCATTGGAGGGAGACTAAGGGGGTGGGCACCATTAAAGTAGAAATCTCTACCGCAAAGCTGTCCCCCGTGTATCGGGGGAAAGTGGCACGCAGTACCGAAAGGGGGCGCCGCACGATCTCCCTCTCCATTGGAGCGGGACTAAGGGGGTGGGCATGACCTGCCCCTTTTCAAGGGGGCGGGTGGCATGGCACAGCCATGACAGGTGGGGGTCGAGTCCAAAAATGTCATTTCGAGCGTAACGAAGTGAAGTCGAGAAATCTCTGCTACAATTTGGTGGGGGTTGTCCGCTCTCTCCTATCCCCTTTTCATGTGTGGCAAAAAATATTTTGCAAATGGGCGGAAAAATCACTTGACACTTTACGGAAATTTGGTATAATAAGATATGCTTTTATTCAAAAAGTAAAAAGCTCCCGAAAAAAGGCGCAGTATTTTTTCGGAAAGAGGAGAAACCGCCACAAAGAAGAGCTTTTCGCAAGAAAAGCGTAAGACGGTGGCGAGTTTCGACGATGAGGTGTAGCGCAGTTTGGTAGCCACAAAGGGTTCCCGCAAAAAGACGAAGTATTTTTGTGGGACGAGGAGACGCCGAAGGCATACAGAGCTTTTCGCAAGAAAAGCGTAAAAAGCATTCGTGCGGTGACGAGGTTAGGGACCAAGAGGTCAGATATTGAGGTGTAGCGCAGTTTGGTAGCGCGCTTGGTTAGGGACCAAGAGGTCGCGTGTTCAAGTCACGTCACCTCAACCACGAAGAGCCTAAATTGAACACGCAAGTGTTTGATTGAGGCTCTTTCGTTTTATGTTAGAGCTCGCGCTCGTTTTAGTCAAGCACCCGCCAAAGTGCCATAGGAACTCTTGACACAAAAGAAAATCCATGATAAAATATTTTCAAAACAACAAAAGAGGTTTGAATATGCCTTTGGATGAAAAATTATTGACTTTCAAAAATGAAATTCAAAACGGCTTAGCGGAAATAAGTAAAAATTACGCTTATATTGACGAGAAAGTCAATAAGCCTGAATATGTTTGCCTTCTGCATTTTCTCGCACTGCTTGAAGATTAAAAATCTGTATCATATAAAATTCGCCGCCGCGAGGGTCTCCCCTCGCGGCGGCATTCGTATCTTTCAACTTTCACTTCCAAATTTCTTCGCCGTTGGTTTCAATGATCTTTTTAAAGAAATAGGCGCTCTTTTTGAGGGTACGTTCGCGCGTTTCGTAGTCCACATGGATCAACCCGAACTTCTTGGAGAACCCCTCCGCCCACTCGAAATTGTCGATGAGCGACCAATAAAAGTAGCCGTCGATCTCCACTTCCTCCGCCGCGCGGGAGAGCTCGCGCAAG
The DNA here is from genome assembly GCA_947632195.1 of uncultured Clostridia bacterium. Taxonomy (GTDB): domain Bacteria; phylum Bacillota; class Clostridia; order Christensenellales; family Borkfalkiaceae; genus Gallimonas. Next base: position 23,262 of record CANROE010000015.1, read on the forward strand.
TACCGTTTCAAAAAGTCGATTCGGCTGTCGTCGTTGATCTGCCCGTTCAAGTCCTTCCACTCCGCAAGCGCCACGCCGTTTTCGGTGTAGACGATGGGCAGATGATAGCGGTCCCAGATGAATTTCGGGCCGTAATACATCGCGTCGGGGTGGACCGTCCAGCGGGTATCGGTGCGAGGCACGGTGGGCGCGGGTTTGGGGTAGACAATCTTGCCGTTCTCCCTCGTCACGCGGTCGCCCGTGTAAGTGTTGAGCCCGTAGAAATCGAATTTGCTCTTGATGATCTCCATATCGCTTTCGGGGAAGGCAAAGCCGCACTCCTTTTGCCACGCGAGCACGTCCTCGGGATAGTGTCCCAGGAGGAGCGGGTCGGTGTAATAGTTGACGGAGCCGAAATTTTTATGGCAAGTAAAGGTCTCCTCGCGGGCGAGTTCCACGTCGTTCTCGGTGTAAGGAAGGGCGGGCCAATACGCCTGTGCGGTGCCGATCTTCACCGAATTGCCGCAGATCTTGCGAATCTTTTTCTCGGCGAGCCCGCACCCGAGGAGTACGTTGTGCGCGGCGCGCATGACTTCCGAATCGGGCAACTTCAAAAAGGGCGCATGTTCGCCGGAGGAGTGCCCCAGTCCCAAAAAGCATTGCGGCTCGTTGATGAGGATAAAATGCGAAACGTATGGAGAAAACAGCTCCGCGCACACGCCCGCATACTCCTCAAACCACTTGGGACTGTCGGCATTCAGCCAGCCGCCCTTTTGGTAGAGCGCGTAGGGATAATCCCAGTGGAAGAGCGTGACCCACGGCTGGATGCCCGCCTGTTTGAGTTCTTCCAAGAGTTCGAGATAGAACCGTTTGCCGTCCTCGGAGATCTTGCCCGTCCCCTCGGGAATGAGCCGCGCCCAGTTGATGGAGAAACGGTATCCTTGGATGCCGAGTTCCTTCATGAGGCGGACGTCCTCTTTGAAGAGGTGGTAGTGGTCGCAACCGACGTCGCCGCTGTGGCCCTCGAAAATGCGGCCCTTGGTGGCGGAGCCGACGTCCCACACATTGAGGCCTTTATCGGCCTCGTGCGCGCCGCCCTCGATCTGATAGGACGCAGTCGCCACGCCCCACACAAAGTTTTTGTTGAACATATTGCTGTTCCCCCTATTTTATGAATGATTTTATTTTTGAATATTGTTGCGCTGAGTTGAAAATCTTGCTTTTTCTAATTTGTCATTTCGCCCCGCGCTGTTCTCAATATGTCATTTCGAGCGCAGTCGAGAAATCTCACATTATGATTCTACTGTCATTTCGAGCGCAGTCGAGAAATCTCGCCGTTTCTCGCTGTCCCTCGCGCATTTCGCGCGCGGGGGAAAGTGGCACGCAGTGCCGAAAGGGGGGCCTTGCTGTCCCTTTTAGGGAAAGTGGCATGAGCGGAGCGAATGCCGAAAGGGTTTTTGCAAGTTAAACCGCCCCCCCGCCCGTTTCCTAACGGAAAAAGATTTTGCAAAGCAAAAGATTTTTCGTGAATACAATCACTGCGCGGAGCAGGGTTCCCCTGCGGCAGCGTATGAACAAGGTAGAGATGTCTCCACTTCGGTCGACATGACATTTGGGAATGGCTTCGATGGTTTCCCAAATTACTGCGCGTTGGAAAACCATGCTTTTCCATAAGCGCCCACAATTTGCCGCATACCTGCGGCTTATTGTCCGATAAAACGAACGAGAGGACAACTAAGTTAAACCGCAAAAAAACGTTTCCTCGCACGATTCTTTTCGAGCAAAGCGAGAAAAGAATCGTGCGAAATCTTTACAGTTTCTCCGCCTCTCTCACCCAAAGGCTTGCGGAAGCGTCCGAGGGCATGCGGAGATCGGCGCGCGGCGAGAGGGACACAGAGCCCACTTTCACGCCGTCCGGCACGCAGTTGCGCTTAAACTGCTGCGCAAAGAACCGCTTATAAAAGCTCACAAGCCACTTTTTCAGCGTCTCGCGGTCATATTTTTCCGCAAACGTCCGCTCGGCGATGTAGAGCGTCTTGGCGGGCGAATATCCCCGCCGCAAAAAGCACCAGAGGTAGAAATCATGCAGCTCGTAGGGGCCCACGATGTCCTCCGTCTTTTGCGCGATGTTCCCCGTCTCGTCCGGCGGGAGCAATTCGGGGGAAATTTCGGTATTCAGAACGCTCTTTAAGACGACTTCCATTCTGCCGCCCAACCGTTTCGCCTCATAGGCGACGAGGGACTTTACGAGCGTCTTGGGAACGGAGGAATTGACGGCATACATGCTCATATGGTCGCCGTTATAGGTGCACCAGCCGAGGGCGAGTTCGCTCATATCTCCCGTGCCGATGACAAGGCCGCCTGTCTCGTTGGCGACGTCCATCAAAACCATCGTGCGGTAGCGTGCCTGGGCGTTTTCATAGACCGTATCGCGGTTTTCGGGGTCGTGCTCGATGTCGCGAAAGTGGCGGTTGACCGCTCCCCCGATGGGCACGTTGCGAATGGTAACGCCCGCCGCCTGCATGATGGAGAGGGCGTTGTTTTTGGTTTTGAGGCTCGTGCCGAACCCGGGCATGGTGAGGGCGATAATATCCCCTCTGTCCTTGCCCAAAAGGTCGAAGGCGCGGCAAGTGACGAGGAGCGCGAGCGAGGAATCGAGCCCGCCCGAAACGCCGATGACCGCCGTCTTGCTATGAGTATGCGAAAGCCGCCTTGCAAGCGCGCTCGACTGCATGGAGAGGATGAGCCCGCAACGCTTTTCGAGTTCTTTCCCCTGCGGCACGAACGGGAGCTGCGGAAAACGGCGAAGGGTAAGGTCGTCCTCGCCGACAAAATCGGCGTCCAACCAATCGTCCTTTTTCGTGTTTTGGCAAAACGTATTGAGTTTTCTGCGCTCGTGAAGAAGGAACCCGACGTCCACTTCCGCCTCGGCGGTCTCCCCCGAGAAGGGCAAGCTCTCCGCAAGGCAGACGCCGTTTTCGTAGATCAAGTTGTTTCCCGCGAACACCATGTCCGACGTGCTCTCCCCCACGCCCGCGTCGGCATAGACGTAGGCGCAGAGGTTTTTGCCCGACTGGGCAGCGATCAGCGTCTTGCGGTATTCGCGCTTCCCGATCGTCTCGTTGGAGGCAGACAAATTGACGATGACCGTCGCACCGTGCCTGCAATGCTGCCCCGAAGGCGATTCGGATGTCCAAAGGTCCTCGCAGATCTCGCACGCGACCGCAAATTCGGGACGGTGGATATCATACACGATGAAATTGCGATCGAAATAAGCGTACTCATCCCCGATGCACAAAACATGGGAACCTTCGGGAGCGGGAGCAAAGTACCGCGCTTCATAAAATTCGCCATAGTTCGGAAGATGGGTCTTTGGAATGACGCCCGAGACCTTTCCGCCCGTGACCGCTGCGGCACAATTATAGATCTTGCCCTCGAATGCAACGGGTAGCCCGACAAAGACGAGCATTTTTTTGCCCTTTGTCGCCTCGGCAACGGTTTTGAGCGCGGCAAGGCAGCCGTCGAGCAACGTCTGCTGCAAAAAGAGATCGCCGCAAGTGTAGCCCGAGAGGCAGAGTTCGGGAAAGACGAGAAGTTCGGTGCCCTTTTCGGCCTGTTCCTCGATGATCCCGACAATTTTTTTCGCGTTGAACGCGGGGTCGGCGACCTTCATTTCGGGGCTCGCCGCCGCAACTTTCAAAAATTGATGTTTCATATCTTTTCTCCCGATTTTATAACGACTTCCCTTTTGCGTAAAGCCGTTGCTGTCACCTCTAATTGTCATTTCGCCCCGCGCGCTGTTCTATTTCTCTAAGGGCGGCACGAACACGCAGTGCGAAGTAGCCGTAATGTGGCTACGCAGTCTGTGTGTACCATGCGTCATGCTGAGCCGTAATGTTTGTACGCGGTCCGTTTTAGCAAGTCCGCGAAGGCATCTTGGTACGTTTGGGTTTAATCGTACTTTGACGTAGCAAGATTCCCTCGGAGAATTGCCGTTTAAAACTTCGTAATAAACCTTTCGGCTCGGAATGACGCGCTACTGTCATTTCGCCCCGTGGCTATTCTAAACCACGTCACCCTGAGCCCGTCGAAGGGTGTCCGCATTTTTTATTATGGTTTCGCCCCGCGTTTCTTCATTTGTCATTTCGCCCCGCGCGCAGTTCTGATTCTCTAAGCGCGGCACGAGGAGCCTGCGACGAAGTACCAAGCCGCGTAAGCGGCGCGTGGAGAAATCTCACATTATGATAATGCGGTAGAGATGTTTCGACTTCGGTTTACGCCTCCGCTCAACATGACGTAATTCGGAACGGCGTATCGCTTACCCCTTGCTCCTCCGCTAATGCGAAGGCAGGCGAGAAAGCTGTCCCCCATCGTTGGGGGAAAGTGGCGAACGCAGCGAGCCGAAAGGGGGGACCATATCCCTTGCTGTCCCTTTTAGGGAAAGTACCCGCGTAGCGGGGGAAAGGGTTTCTAAAACCCCTCAGTCACCTACGGTGACAGCTCCGCTATAAGGGACGCCAAGGGCGTATTCCAAATTCCCTGCGCGGAGCAGGGTTCCCCTGCGGCCGCGCACCCAATTTGCCGCACACTTACGGCTTATTGTCCAATGAAACGACCGCGAGGACAACCAAGTTAAACCGCCCACACCCATTTCCTCACGGCGTTTCTTTTCGAGCGTAGCGCGAAAAGAAACGCGTGAACCTCTTAGTCCTCTTCGCTCCCCACGACCTGATCGACCGAGGCGCCCTTTGCGGCGACCCTGATCTTTCCCTCGATCTCGGCGGAAAGTTCGGGGTTATCCTTTAAAAACTGTCTCATTCTTTCGCGGCCGTTTGCGACTTTCGCGTCGTTATAACTGAACCACGCGCCGCTCTTTTTGATGATGTCGTATTGGATGCCGAGGTCGATGAGACACCCCTCCTGCGAGACGCCCTCGCCGTACATGATATCGAATTCCGCCTGACGGAAGGGAGGCGCGAGCTTATTTTTCACGACCTTTGCGCGGGTACGGTTGCCCGCCGCCCCTTCGGAATCTTTGAGCGTATCGATCTTGCGCACATCGATGCGGATGGAGGCGTAGAATTTCAGCGCCTTGCCGCCGGGGGTGACTTCGGGGTTGCCGAACATCACGCCCACCTTTTCGCGCAGCTGGTTGATGAAGATGACGCACGTCTTGCTCTTATTGACGATGGCGGTGAGTTTTCGGAGTGCCTGCGACATGAGCCGCGCTTGCAGCCCCACATGGGAATCCCCCATGTCCCCTTCGATCTCGGCCTTCGGCGTGAGCGCCGCCACCGAGTCCACGACGATGATATCCACGGCAGAAGAGCGCACGAGGCTGTCCACGATGTCGAGCGCCTGTTCGCCCGTATCGGGCTGGGAGACGTACAGTTCGTCCAGATTCACCCCCAAATGCTTGGCGTAGACGGGGTCGAGGGCGTGCTCGGCGTCGATGAACGCGGCAATGCCCCCCATCTTCTGCGCCTGTGCAACGCAGTGGAGCGCAACGGTCGTCTTGCCCGAGCTCTCGGGCCCGTAGATCTCCACCATTCTGCCACGCGGAATTCCGCCGATCCCGAGCGCGAGGTCGAGCGCAAGGCACCCTGTCGGAATGACGTCGATGTCGGTATTTCCCGCCTCTTCGCCAAGTTTCATGATCGCGCCCTTTCCGTACTGCTTTTCGATTTGGGCGAGTACGGCGTCGAGCGCTTTGAGTTTTTCTTCGTTCATATCGCTTTCTCCTTCGGTTTTTTTTAATTGATCTCCTTATAGGCAAGGAAGAGCGCAAGATTGACCGCCTGCTTTGTAATAGAAACTCTGTCCCCTTTGAGGAGGTATTCAAACACTCTCACGCGGTCGCGCGTACCGACCGCAATGAAACAAGTTCCGGGGGGCGTTCCCGAGCCGTCCGAATCGGGGCCCGCGATCCCTGTGGTCGCCACGGCGACGTCGCAGTTTCCCGCTTTGAGGAGCCCCGCAGCCATCTCGTAAGCGGTATCTTCGGACACTGCCCCCCTCGACTTCAACGTATATTCGGAGACGCCGAGCCGCTCTGTTTTGGACTCGTTCGCATAGGTATTGAGCCCTTCAAAGAACACTTTGCTCGCGCCGGGGTTTTTGACGATCTCCTCCCCCACGCCGCCGCCCGTAAAGGATTCCGCAGTGGAAATTGTGAGACGGTGGAGCTTTAAGGCCTGGAACAGTCTCTCCCCCACCGTGACGTCCTCCATGGCGTAGAGGTATTTTTCGAGTGCGGAGGCAAGAATGCGCACCGCCTCGTCCACTTCCACTTTGGGAGTAGAGGAATGGTAAACGACTTCGATCCTGCCCACGCCGTATTCCTCGCTCGTATGGACGGACACGCGCGCGCCGGAGAGGCTGACTTCCTCCACGGCGGCGAGTACTTCCTCGGCGGGCGCGAGCACCGTTTTCAAAACCACGCGGAAAAAGGATTGCCCCCTTCGTCTGTCCACGGCGGGCACCACGGTATTCGCGGCGAGGTCGGCTCCCTCCCCGTCTGCGGGGATAAGGGCGATGAGGCAGTCCTCCGTTTCGAGCAGAGCGTCCGCAAATTTCCCGCCTGCGGCCGCCTCTATCCCCTCTTTCACGGCGGGGAGCAGGATACCGTCGCAGATGACGAACACCCCGTCGCACTCTCCTTTGAGCCGTTTGAGGGCAATGGGGAGGGCTGTGGGATCGTCATAGGGCAGCAAAACGATCTCATCGAGGCACACTCCGCCCGAGAGCAAGGCGTCCGTAACGCCCCGAAACCCGACGGAGAGCACTCCCTGGCGGATATTGCGTAGCACGAGTGCGGAAAACTTCATCTCATTCCCCTTTTTCTTCTTTGAGTACCTGTCTGTTTTTCACAAGATAGTTCACGCCCGAAATCACGGTAAGAACGGTCGCAAGGAGCAAAAGCGCAAACCCTGCGATCGCGCCGAGTTCTTCGTATCCGAAGACGTCGCCGCCCGTCCGCAGGAAAGGAATGACGCAGAGAAGAACGACGATCGTCACGTCCTGCACGGTCGTCTTGACCTTGCCGAGTTTGTCGGCGGCGATGACGGCGCCCTTTTCCACCGCAACGAGACGGAACCCGCTGACGATGAGCTCCCGCGCCATGATGAGCGCAACGCAGATGCCCGCAACCATGGGCCCCCAACCCGCTAAGGCGTTGTAGCCGAAGATGAGGGGACGGGTCAGGAGCAGGATAAACGCCGTGGAGACGAGCACTTTATCGGCAATGGGGTCGAGAAATTTCCCCATATTGGTGACGAGATGATATTTGCGCGCGATGTAGCCGTCGAGGAAGTCGGTGCACGCCGCGAGCACGAACACCACCGCCGCGTATATTTCATGATAGGGCAACACGTCCAGATAAAAGAAGAGGACGAACACGGGGATCATAAAAATGCGCGTCAGCGTAAGTTTGTTGGGTAAATTCATAGTTCTCCTTTTTCTGCGGAACTGCCGTACAAGTCGTAAGCGTCCGCACGGTCGATCCGCACGGCATAGCGCTTGCCCTCCTCCGCCTTTTCTGCGGTAAAGAACACGCAGCCGTCGATCTCGGGCGCCTGAAAGTAGGTACGTCCCACAAAGCAGCCTTTTTCATAGTCGATCCCGTCGCAGAGCACTTCCACCGTCTGTCCCGCAAACCCGCGAAGACGGGCGGCAGAGATCTTCTCCTGCGCCGCATACAGTTCTTTGACACGTCTCTTCTTGGTGGAGGGGTGCACCTGCCCCGCCATGCGGAACGCGGGCGTCTCCGGCTCGCGGGAATAGGCGAAAAACCCGCAGTTCGTGAGCTTTGCCTCGCCGAGGAAGGAGAGCAGATTTTTGTGCTGTTCCTCCGTCTCGCCGGGGAAACCCGCGATAAAAGTAGACCGTATCGCGATCTGCGGGATCTCCTTGCGCAGTTTTGCAATGAGTCCGAGGTACTCCCTGCGGCTGCCCTTCCGTCCCATGCGCTTTAAAATGTCGTCGTCCGCATGTTGGAGGGGAATATCGAGGTACTTTAAAATTTTCGGGTTATCCCGCACTTCGGAGATGAGCTCGTCCGTGATCTTTTCGGGATAGCAATACAGCAATCTGATCTGTTTGATGTTTTCGAGCGCGGAGAGCTTCCGGAGCAGGGGGACGAACAAATTCTCCCCGCCGTCTTCGCCGTAGCGCGTCACGTCCTGCGCGACGAGGATGAGCTCCTCCGTCTGCCCGAGCGAGCGCGCCTCCTCCGCGAGTTCTTCCATGGGGTAGGAAAAATATTTTCCTCTGATCTTGGGAATGAGGCAGTAGGTGCAGTGGTTGGAGCACCCCTCCGCGATTTTGAGATATTTATAGTGCGCGGGGGTGGAGACGAGCCGCGTTTGCAGGGGAGCGTTTCCCCTGCCCACGGCGTTCACCCGCTCGCCCGCATACGCCCTTTCGAGGGCGGGAAAGAGCTCGCCCGCGTCCGATATTCCCAAAAAGACGTCCGCCTCGGTGAGCGCGGGAAAAAGCTCCCCGATGAATTTTTGGGGCAGACAGCCCGCAACGACGATTTTTTCCAATTTCCCCGTGCGGTAACCGTTCCCTTCGAGCACCGTCTCGATCGCCTCTCTGCGCGCGGCGTTCAAAAAGGCGCATGTATTGACGACGAGGACCTGCGCCTCGCCTAAATCGTCTGTAATGGGACATCCGTGCGCACGGATCTCCCCGAGGATGCGTTCCCCGTCCACGCGGTTTTTGTCGCATCCCAAAGAGATCATTCCGAAAACTTTGTTCATCTGTTTACTCGGATCCGTCCTTTTTTTTGAAAACGTCCGCAGGTACGAGATCGGAATGCACGCGATACCACGCTTTGATCTCCGCAACCGCCGCACTTAACTCTGCGGACGTTACGGAGGCGCCCTGTACACAAAGTTCGGGCGTTCCGAACATACTCATAGACAGTTTCCCCTTCCCTTTCCCCGCTCTGCGGGAGGAGGGAAATGTGATATGGGTGATGAAATTATTCTCGGAGGTGGAGCGATCGGTTGCGAGGATCACGCAGACGCCCGCCGCCCAACACTTCTGCGCAAGGCTGCAAAGGTAGTTGGAAAAATCCTTCTTCCTCAACCACTTCTTCCGCACATTCAAGACAACGAGAAGCAGAGGCAGCTTTTGCACAGACGGGATCGCGTTATACTCTTTAAAGGAGTGTGTGGGTATCCCCGCGTCGGTCAGTTCGTAGAACAGCCCATAGCGTCTGTTCATTTCGTTGATCGCCTGCGCAAGCGCTATAATGATCTGCTCTTCGGCGATGAAATCGCCCTGCAAATGCGGGAGCCCGCGATAAACTTCGAGTTGCTTTTCGGGGTCGAAGATCATCATGCGCAGATCGGCGGGAGAACAGCGGCAGAGCAAACTCAACAAAGCGGCGTTGATATACGCCGTCCTCTCCGCATCCGTTCCGCCCGTGAGAAGCTGGTGACGCATTTCGAGGAGATTCCGAAAGCGGTCCTTCCCTTCGGCATCGCGGCCTAAGGCAACGGGAAGCCCCTCGCTTTGGCGGAACTCCTCCGACGAGAGCATTTCGCAGAGCGGCACCCGCTCTCCTCCAAACGCGTCCGCATGATCGGCAGACGCCGTGATTTTCCCTTTCTTTTCTTTCATAGCCTCTTCCTCGGTTTAATCGAGAGGTCCGTACTTGCTCTCGTATTCTTCCTTGGTAAGGAGTACCGTTCTCGCCTTCGCCTTGCCGTCGAAGGGAGAGATGTACCCCATGAGTTCCATCCATTCGATGATCTTTCCCGCATGGTTATAACCGATGGAGCACTTGCGCTGGATGAGGGAGATAGAGGCCTGTCCCAATTTCACCACCATGCCGAGGGCACGGATATATTCGCCGGTCGCCTCCCCCTCTTCGGCGCTCGTTCCGTCGCTGTCGTCCGGGTCGCCCGATTGGGTGTTGTTGATGTAGTCGGCGACCGCAGGGTCGAAGTACGCCTCGTTGTTTGCTTTGATCTCCTCGATGACCGCCTGCACTTCGGCGGAGCTCAAAAAGGCGCCCTGCACGCGCAGGCAGTTGAACATGCCCTCCGTGCGGTAGAGCATATCGCCGTTCCCGAGCAATTTCTGCGCGCCCGATTCGTCCAAAATGGTGCGGCTGTCCACTTCCTGAATGACGCGGAAGGCCATACGGGTGGGCAAATTCCCCTTGATGACGCCCGTGATGACGTCCACGGAGGGACGCTGCGTAGCGATGACGAGGTGGATCCCCGCCGCTCTCGCCTTCTGGGTCAGCCGCTGGATGCGCTCTTCGATGTCCTTCTTGGCGACCGCCATGAGGTCGGCAAGCTCGTCCACCACGATCACGATCTTGGGCAGTTTCTCCTCGTCGGGCGTGAGATGTTGGTTGTATTCGTCGAGTTCGCGCACGACCACGCCCGAGCGGGTCTTTTGTTCAAAGAGGTCGTATCTCCGCTCCATCTCCTTGATCGCCCAGTTGAGCGCCGTCACTGCCTTCTGCGCGTCGGCGATGATCTCGTTGATCATGAGGTGGGGAAGTCCGTCGTAGATGGCAAATTCCACCTTTTTGGGGTCGATGAGAATGATACGCAGCTCTTCGGGGGAATATTTGCACAAGAGGCTGATGAGCATGGCGTTGAGGCAAACGGATTTGCCCGAGCCCGTCGCGCCCGCCACAAGAATGTGTTTCATCTTGGCGATGTTCCCGCAAACACATCTGCCTTCGAGGTCTTTCCCGATGGCAAAGGTGAGCGCGCCCGGTTTCTCTTTGAGATATTCCTCCGATTGGAGAATGGAACGCACCCCAACGATGGCGCGGTTCTTGTTGGGCACTTCGATGGAGATAAAGCCCGATTCGTTGTTGGAATACATATTTACGCCGTCCCGCGCATGCAGGCGCATGGCGACGTCGTCGTCCCGTTTTGTGACCGCTCCCACAGAGATGTTGTGGGGAATGTTGATGTCGTACCGCGTGACCGAAGGCCCGACCGCGACCCGCATGACTTCCACATCCACGCGGAACCCCGCGAGCGTATCAATGATCGTCTGCGAATTCTGTTCGATCTCCTCTCTGTCGACCGTGAGACTCTCGTCGTATTGGTGGAAGATGGCGATAGACGGGCGGTTATAGGGTCTGTAAACGTGTTTTTGCGGCTTGGGCGCAGGCGTTGCGGGCACGGGGTGCACATCCTCCCTCGTCCTGCGCACGGGTGCAACGTCGGGATCGGGCCCGAGGTCGGGCTCGTCGTCGTCAAACATGTCGGCGCGGGAATTCAGTCCTCCCGGCACGCGGCTCTCCCCCGCGTCCTCGTCCGCTCCGAAAGCGCGGTCAAAGCGGTCGTTGAAGTCCGCCCCCGATGTGCGGTCATCCGAACTGTCTCTTCCGAATGTACGGTCATCCGCGCTCTCTCGTCCGAAGGTACGGTCGTCCGCGCTGTCTCTTCCGAAAGTACGGTCGTCCGCGCTCTCTCTTCCAAACGTGCGCTCGTTCGCGCTCTCTCTTCCGAATGTACGGTCGTTCGCACTCTCTCTTCCGAACGTGCGGTCGCCGAACCCGATCCCGCCGCCGTCGGCGGTACGATCCACGCTGAACAGACTTCTCAAATGCGCCCTGTCCTCGTCGGGTTGGGCTGCGGGAGCGCCCGTCGCGGGGAGGGACTCCGCGCGCGGCTCGCTCTTGACGGGCTCGGGCAGAGGGTCCATGCTCGCCCGTCGCAATTCCGTTTGGCTGCGCTCCGCAGGGGCGGGCTCGGGATCGGAGACGGGCTCTATATCGTCCACATTCGGCGCGGAAGAAAACTCTTCGTAGGGCACGTCGCTGTCGTAAAACCCGTGGGTCTGCTGCAACTCGGGGGCGTCGGGTGCCTTATAGGAGGGCTGGCGGGAATAGTTCAGATCGATTGCGGGGGCGCGCTGCTCCACGATCTTGCGCGGCATCGCGGGGCGCTCTGTCTGCGCCGCGTACCGTTCGGTATATTTGTCGCTCCGGTCCTGCGGAGCCGATCTACGCTCGAAACTCGAAGGAATGGTTCTCGGGTTCGCCCGCGACGGTGAGTCGTCGGGTTCGATACTGCTCCTGCGCCGCTGGGTATTGTAGCGGGAATCTTTATCGAAAATGGGGTTGCTGCGATAGCTCGTCGCGGGATCGGTGCCATAGAGAATGTCCATGGAATCGACGGGCGCGGACTGCTGCATGGGCGGGGTATAACGATCGAAGTTCTCCATGTAGGGCGCGTTATACGCTCCCCCTCTCCCCTGCTGCGGACGGGAGTAGCGGTCATAGGGCTGTTGCGGCTGGGAATAACCATTATAAGGCTGTTGTTGCGGTTGCGGATAGCCATTGTAAGGCTGCTGTTGCGGTTGGGAATAGCCGTTGTAGGGCTGCTGTTGCGGTTGGGAATAGCCGTTGTAGGGCTGCTGTTGCGGCTGGGAATAACCGTTGTAAGGCTGCTGCTGCGGCGGCTGGGAATACCCATTGTAGGGCTGTTGTTGCGGTTGGGAATACCCGTTGTAGGGTTGTTGTTGCGGCTGTGCGGCGGGTTGCGCCTCAGGCGATTTCTTCTGCGGGATCGCCTTTTCCACCGTTCTGCCCTTTGCGGCGTGTTCTTTTTTGAATTTTGCGCGCAAAGGCGTCGCCCACAGGAAGAAAAACACGGACAGCGCGATGAGCAAGGAAAACACGAGATAGGCGCCAACCCGTGAGAGAAGGGCCTGCACGGGATAGACGATGATGCCGAACACGGCGCCGCCGCCCGTAGCGTCGGAAACGGAGGTCTCGGCGGCATTCCAGCAGCCTCCGAGGTATGCGCCGAATCCCTCGCCGAGATAGCGTGTGCTCGTTGCGAGGTGCACGACGAAAAATACGGTGCAGAGCACTGCCATGGTGAGCAGCACCCATTTGCCCGCGAACCCCTTTTTGCCGGTGATCATTCTGAGCGAGAGCCCGACGCAGAACAAAAGGAAGGGATAGGTAAAATAGCCGAAGATCCCCATCAGAAATGCGGTAATGGCAACGCCGATCTCACCGAGCATGTAAGATCCGATCGTAGATATAGCGAGCAAGGCGATGGAAAAGAGCAGAATCGTCATGCCGAATGTTTCCCGTGTGATGACGGAGGCTTTGTCTTTGGATTGATCCTCTCCGCGACCGTAACCGTTCAAAATATCTTTCCTCCTCCCCCCGGAACAGGGGGGCGATGATTTCTCACGGTATATTATAGCATTTTTGTAAGAACATTTCAACAATATAAAAGGAAAAAATTAAATTCCGTTCTAAAAATTCCCCGCCGCGCGGGAGATTTTTCTGTCGAAACGCCGCACGGGCGGCAAAAAACGGCAAAAAAAATTGCAGCGCCGCCGCATGCGGGCATGCGGCGGCGCTGCAAAGCGCTCCTCCCCCCCCCCTCAAAGCATGTTTTCGAGGAGCAATTTATCCGCCACGAGGGCGATAAATTCGCTGTTCGTCGGTTTTTCGGTGCCGATGTACACCCGCGCGCCGAAGATGGCGTTCACTGCGTCGATCCGTCCCCTGTTCCACGCGACTTCGATCGCATGCCGGATGGCGCGCTCCACCTTGCTCGCCGATGTATTGAACTTTTCGCCGATCACGGGATAGAGCCCCTTGGTCACGTTGTTGATGACGTGCGGATCGGCGACCGCCATCTTGATCCCCTCGCGGAGATAGTTGTACCCCTTGATGTGGGGCGGGATCCCGATGGAAATAAAGATCCCCGAGATACGCTCGTCGAGCGAACCCGCGCGGCGGCGCTCCACGCTCTCCCGCACCGTAGGCAGCTCCTCTCCGCCGATCTCGGCGACGCGGTCGGCGACGACCTCTGCGGAGACGGGTTTCATCAGGTAGTAGCGCGCGCCGAGCGCAATGGCGCGGTTGATGATCTTATCGTCCGAAAAGTTCCCCATTACGATAAATTCCGTCTTTCTCCCCTCCCGTTTCACCGCCTCCATCACGTTGAACCCATCCAGATTTTTGAGCAGGAGGCTGAGCACGATCACGGCAGGGTTGTGATTTTTGATGAGTTCGAGCGCTTCGCTGCCGTCGTCCGTCACGCCGCAGATTTTGAGCCCTTCCCGCGCGGAAAGCGCCGCCTTCAATTCATTTGCAAACCCCGCGTTACTTTCAAGTATCAGTACGGTCAACTGTTTCATAAAAAATACCCCTTTGCAATGTGTTGCAGTAAGATTATATAATAAAAAATTGTAAATGTAAAGGGATTTTTGTACAAAATTAAAATAATTTTTTACATAATTCGGTGAATTATGAAAAAAAATGGGGAACGCTGTCGAAATTGAAAAAAATCTTACGAAAAAAAGGAGCGAACGCCGACAAAACCGCAACGGAAAAGACAAGGCGCGGCCATAACGGGGTCCGCAGGAAAAAAGCCGCAGAGATCTGCGGCTTTTTTCTTATTTTTTGGGTTTGACGATCGAGATATGCACCTCGTCGAGCTGTTTTTGCTCCACGGGCGAGGGTGCGTTCATGAGGAGGTCGCGCGCCTTGGCGTTCATGGGGAAAGCGATGACCTCGCGGATGTTCACGGTGTCGCAGATGAGCATGACCATGCGGTCCACGCCGGGCGCCACGCCCGCGTGCGGGGGCGCGCCGTATTCAAAGGCGTTGTAGAGCGCGGGGAATTTGCTCACCACCGCCTCTTTGTCGAGCCCCACCAGGGAGAACGCTTTGAGCATGATCTCGGGGTCGTGGTTTCTGACCGCGCCCGACGAGAGTTCCACGCCGTTGCAGACAATATCGTACTGATAGGCGAGGATTTCGAGGGGATCCTGCTCGAAGGCCTTCATGCCGCCCTGCGGCATGGAGAAGGGGTTGTGGCAGAATTCGAGCTGCCCGCTCTCCTCGCCGATCTCGTACATGGGGAAATCGACGATCCAGCAGAAACGGTACACATTCTTTTCGAGAAGGTCGAGCCCCGTACCGAGCATGGTGCGCAGAATGCCCGCGCGCTTTTGCACGTCCTGCAATTTGCTCTCGGCGACGAGGGCGACAAAGGCGTCCTTTTCGGCGCCGAGAAGAGCTTTCCACGCCGCGATATTTTCGGCGACGAATTTCGCAACGCCGCCTGCGGGAGCGCCATTCTCGTCGAGCTTGAACCAATACATGGCGCCGCCCTCCGTCTTGATCTTGAACTCCTCCGCCGTTTTATCGATCCACTTTCTCGGTACACTCACGCCGGTCACGCAGATCGCCTTGACATGTTTGAGTTGGAGGGGATCGAACCCGCAATTTGCGCACAGCTCGGTCGCGTCCTTGATGAGGAGCGGGTTGCGCAGATCGGGTTTATCGGTGCCGTAGTCATCGAGGGCCTTCAAATAGGGAATGCGGCGGAACGGGGGCTTGTCCGCGTCCCAACCCGAATATTTAGCAAAGACGGGCGGGAGCACTCCTTCGAGCACCTCGAACACGTCCTCCTGCGTGGCGTACGCCATCTCGATGTCGAGCTGGTAGAACTCGCCGGGGGAGCGGTCTGCGCGGGCGTCCTCGTCGCGGAAACAGGGTGCGATCTGGAAATATTTATCGAACCCCGAGCACATCAAGAGCTGTTTGTATTGCTGGGGCGCCTGCGGCAGGGCGTAAAATTCCCCGGGATAAATGCGGGAGGGCACGATGTAGTCGCGCGCGCCCTCGGGCGAAGAACTTGTGAGGATGGGCGTGGAAATTTCGTAAAAACCGCGTTCCGTCATGAGTTTTCTGAGGTCGGCGACGATGCGCGAGCGCAGAATGATCTTGTCCTTGACGGCGGGATTTCTGAGGTCGAGGAAACGGTAGCGAAGGCGCGCGTCCTCGCCCGCCTCGGTGGAATGGGAGACCTCGAAGGGAAGTGCGGGCACCGTTCTTTTGCCGAGCACTTCCACCTTTTCGGGGATGATCTCGATGAGCCCCGTCGGGAGTTTTTCATTGGGTGCGGAGCGGAGCGCCACGGTCCCCTCCACGGAGACGGTGGACTCGGTGGGAATGTCGCGGAGCAAGCCAAGGCACGGTTCGCTCTCAGCCACGACCTGCGTGACGCCGTAAAAATCGCGCAGAACGGCGAAGAGGAGCCCTCCTTTGTCGCGCTTGCTGTCGAGCCAGCCCGAGAGTTTTACTTTTTTGCCGACGTCCTCTCTGCGGAGTTCTCCGCAGGTATGCGTTCTGTAAAACATAGATGACCTTCCGGAAATTTTTTTTATTATTGTAGGCGTTTGCGAAAGAAAAGTCAAGTCTTCAAGGGGAGGTATCAAAAATTCTGCAAGAGTTTTTTCCTCTCTCCTCAAAGCGCGGCACCGTTTCTCAGCACCTCTTGAAAGGGGTAGGTATACTCTCGGCGCCCCTTTCAGGGGAGCTGTCGCGCCTTGGCGACTGAGGGGTTCTTTTCTCCTTGCTGCCCCCCAACTTGTTTGGAGGGAAGTGGCGAACGCAGTGAGCCGAAAGGGGGGGACAATATTCTTGCTGTCCCGATTTTGTCATTCCGCCCCGCTGTTCCTAATATGTCATTTCGACCAAGGAAGCGGAGCGACCGCGTGGAGAAATCTCATATTATCTCGCTGTCCCTGAAAGGGAAAGTACCCGCGTAGCGGGGGAAAGGGTTCTATCATTCCGCCCCGCTGTTCCCAATATGTCATTTCGACCAAGGGAGCGGAGCGACCGCGTGGAGAAATCTCGCCTTATCTCGCTGTCCCTGCAAGGGAAAGTACCCGTGTAGCGGGGGAAAGGGTTCTATCATTTCGCCCCGCGCGCTGTTCCCAATATGTCATTTCGAGCTTGTCGAGAAATCTCGCCTTATTATTATAACCCCCTCCATCGGGGCAGGTATACTCTTGGCGCCCCTTATAGGGGCGCCGAGAGGCCTGCCCCCATGTGTGTGGACAGGTGGCGAGCGAAGCGAGACAGGTGGGGCACATACTTCAACCCCCACCACCGCCTTGCGGCGGAGCCGCCCCCTTCAAAGGGGGCAGCTATCCGACGCCCCCTCACGGAAAAAGATTTTGCGCAGCAAAAGATTTTTCGTGAATCACTTTCCCCCTCTCTGCATTGCATAAGCGCATGCGCCATAGAGGCCCGCGTCGTTTCCGAGGCGGGCGCAGACGATTTCGAGGGGGGCATACGAGACGGGCGCGTAAATATTTTTCAACACATATCTGCGCACGCGGGAAAGGAGATATTCGCCCTCGTTGGAGACGCCGCCGCCCAGAATGACCGCCTGCGGACGGAGCAGGTTGACGAGGTTCGCAATTCCGTCTCCGAGGGCCTCCACATAGCCTTTCACCACCCTGCGGGCGGCTCTATCCCCTTCGCGCGCAGCGAGAAAGGCGGTCTGTCCGCTCACCTGTTCGAGGTCGGGCGCAAATTTCCACATCAGAGAGGAGGGATGTTTCTGCATGGAGGCACGGGTCTCCCGTTTGAGGGCGGTCGCCGAGGCATAGCACTCCAAACAGCCCCGTCTGCCGCAGGTGCACTTAACGCCTCCCTTGCGGATGACGGTATGCCCGAGTTCACCGCCCGCCGAGCGATACCCTTCGACGAGTTTTCCGCCCATCACGATCCCGCCGCCTACGCCTGTTCCGAGGGTGATCATCACGCTGTCCGAATACCCCTTTCCGCCGCCGAATTTGGCCTCGCCGAGCGCGGCGGCGTTGGCGTCGTTCGTCACGAACACGGGGATCCCCGCGCGGCGGCGGACAAGATCGCCGAGGGGCACGTTTTTCCAGCCGAAATTGGACCAAAAGACAACGTTCCCTTCCGCGCTGTCGATGACGCCGGGGGAGCCGATCCCGATGGCGCTGACGCCGGAAAGGGCGATCCCGCCCTCTGCGGCAAGTTTTTCCGCGAGCGCCGCAAGATCGTCCGCCGTTTTTTCGGGCGGATCGGACGCGCTCGTCGCGCACCGCGCGGTGCAGACGATCTTTCCCTCCCCGTCCATGAGCCCGCCTTTGGCGCTCATTCCGCCGAGGTCGATCCCGATGTAATACATATTCGTTTCCTCCTATCCGATTTTCAAGCGGCGGCAGCACGCTCTGTATCTGCCCGAAAGGTAGAGCCCGCGCAACCGCTGCGGCAACAGTTTGACAAAAAAGATGCGTTTTGAAAGCCTCAATTTTTTGTAAAGTTTTTTATCCTTTGAGCGGAGATGTTCCCACATTTCTTTTTCCGCCGTCTTTCTTTCGCGCGAACGCTCGGCGCAGAGCGCAAGGGTCGTCTTTCGCATGCGGTTTAAGAGCGCATGCCAAAGGTTTGCGCGCAGTCCCTTGGGGAAATTTTTGAGCTCGCCGCTGCCGAACCGTTCCGCCATGCGCAGCATGCTTTCGACCTCGGCGGGATAGTTCTTGGCAAGGTCGGCGATGTCGGCGTCGGGATTTGTCCTTCCGACAAAGCGGCGGTAGAGATCCACGTCGAGATAGAACAGCGTGGCCGCAAAGGGCAGCGGCGCATAGGCGTAGAGTTCGTCGTCCCCCTCGTCGGGCAGGCTCAGCGCGCTCCGTTTCAGCGTTTCAGTCTTGTAGACGAGCGCATGCGCGGAGAGCGTGGCGGCGCCGCGCAAACTTTTTACCTTTTTCCATTCCGTCCGTTTGCCTGCGGGGAATTCTCTGCCGAACTTCACGGGGTGCGTAGAATTATCCGCGACATGTTCAAAGGTGTAATTCACGAGATAGAGGTCGGGCAAAGTGCGCGTAGAGAGGTGGGTACGGATGATCCCGAGCAGCGTTTTCAGGGCATGGGTATCCGCCCAATCGTCGGAGCCGAAGGGCTTGAAATAGAGCCCGCGCGCCGCTTTGAGGGCGGCGTTCACGCAGGAGCCCACGCCTCCGTACTCCTTGTCGAGCACGCGCACGATGTCGGGGAACCGCTCTTCGTAGCTCTTTGCGATCGCGAGGGTGTCGTCCCGCGAGCCGTCGTTGACGAGTAAAATTTCGATGTCCTCTCCGCCTTTGAGCAAGCTGTCCACGCACTTTTGGAGATAATTCTCGCAGTTACAGCACGGTACGGTAAAGGTGACGATTTTCATAAACTGATCTATTCCTTTTATAATGAACCTCTTTGATTGTATCACAAATTTGCGCAATTATCAAGCGGAAAGAAGGGCAAACCGCCGAAGGAAAGGATTTTCTGCGTTCAAATGCGAAGAGCGCATGATTTTCCCTTGCGGGCGGCGGATGTCTGAGCTGATCGGTCTCGGCATTTGACATTTTCCCTCCCGTGTGATACAATTTTTTACGGAGGTCACCAATGAAAGACAAAATTCTCGGAATTCTGCAAAAGATCGCAAACGGATTTCTTGCGGGCATGCTCATTTCGATCGGCGGGGCGGTGTTTCTCGCCTGTTATGCAAAGAATGCGGACGGCAGTCTCGCGTTCTCCTATTATGTTGGAGCGTTTCTGTTCCCCGTTGCCCTTCTCTGTATCTGCATGAAGGGATACTCTCTGTACACGGGCAAGATCGGCTATGTGTTGACGGTGCATAAAAAGGAAGATATTTCCGTTCTTCTTTTGGGACTTGCGGGGAATGTGCTCGGCACGGCGGCGTTCGGGTATCTGTGCGGCTGGGTATTTCCGAACATGCGGGAAACGGCGACCGTGTTGTGCACGGCGAAACTCGGGCAGGGGTATCTGTTCGGACTTTTACGCGCGGTGCTGTGCGGGATACTTGTCTATCTTGCGGTGGATATTTATAAAAATAACAACCGTTCTGTGCTTGGGGTCCTCATCGGAATTCCGGTGTTTATTCTAAGCGGCTACGAGCACTCGATCGCGGACATGTTTTATTTTGCGGTATACGGGATAGCGTCGTGGCAGTCGTTTGGGTACATCTGGATGATCCTCATCGGCAACTCGCTGGGAGCGCTCATCATCCCCGCTCTGCTTGCGATAAAGCCCAAAACCGCCCCTACGGACTGACATTTCCTCTCTGCGTCCACTCCCCTCTTGCCCACCCCTTGGAGGGGTGGGTGTCTTGCAGCAACAGCGGCAAGACGGAAGGGGTGTCATAAACGAAAGTCCGCATTTCCTCTCCATCACAGGGGCCCAAGGGGAGCATTCCGAATCACGTCACCCTGAGCCTGTCGAAGGGTGTCCACCTCCCTCTCCATCGGAGTGGCCCAAGGGGAGCATTCCGAATCACGTCACCCTGAGCCCGTCGAAGGGTGTCCGCATTTCCTCTCCATCGGAGGGAAAGGGGTAGCATATTTCAACGCCCGCCGCGCTTTTCTCAAAAAGCGCGGCGGGCTTTTCTTTTTCCCGAAAAATCTTTCCTATCCTCTTGACTTTCCGAAAAAAGTATTCTAAAATATTGGAAGATAAATTCCGGAGGTAAAATTATGAGACTCACAGACGAACGCAAAAAGCAACTCCGCGTCACGGTGGACTACACCAACATGACGGACAAATATTTAGGCGAAAAGGGCTATTCGCAAAAGACCCTCGACGCGCACAAAAAACTCGCCAAAGCGGCGCACGCCTATGTCAGCGAAAATCGGGGCAAGGACGAGCTGTTTATGGGCTGGACGGAACTTCCCTACAACCAGGACGAAATCGTAGCGGATATCCTCGAAACGGCCAAAAATGTGCGCAAAAAATTTGAATACTTCGTGGTGCTCGGGATCGGCGGAAGCGCGCTCGGCCCGATCATGGCGTTCAACGCCCTCTGCCACCTTCATTATAACGACCTTCCCAAGAGCAAGCGCAAGGGTCCCAAGTTCTATGTGGAGGACAACGTCGACCCTGTCCGCATGAAGGAACTTTTGGACGTCATCGACATCAAAAAGACCTGTTTCAACGTCATCTCCAAGAGCGGTGCGACGAGCGAGACGATGACCCAATATCTCGTGATCGCCGATCTTCTCAAACAGGCGGGCGAGGACCTCAAAGAGCACCTCATCTTTACGACGGACGCCTCTCGCGGCAACCTTGTAAAGATCTCCAAAGAGCTCGGCGGCGTGAAGAGCTTTGTGCTCGGCGACGGCGTGGGCGGAAGATTTTCCGAGCTCTCCCCCGTTGGCCTTCTGCCTGCGGCGGTGCTCGGGATCGACATCAAACTGCTTTTGAAGGGCGCGGCGTACATGGATAAGCTCTGCAAGTCGGCGGACCTCAAAAAGAACCCCGCCCTCGTTTGCGCCACGCTCCAATACATCGCCATGAACGACGGCAAGAACATCGGGGTCATGCTCCCCTATTCGGACAATTTGAAATTCCTCTCCGATTGGTACGCGCAGCTCTGGGCGGAATCGCTCGGCAAGAACGTCACTCTCGACGGCAAGCCCTGCAACGTGGGACAGACTCCCGTCAAGGCGCTCGGGGTCACCGACCAGCACTCGCAGGTGCAGCTCTACACCGAAGGTCCGTTTGACAAGGTCGTCACTTTCCTCTCCGTGGGAAGTTACAAGGAGAAATATCCCATTCCGCACGGCTGCGAGAACATTCCCGACGTCGGTTTCCTCGGCGGGCACACGATGGAGGAGCTCATCCGCGCGGAGAACAAGGCGACGGCGTTTGCGCTCACCAAGGCGGGGCGGCTCAATTACACCATCACCTTGCCCGAACTCAACGAGTTTACCTTGGGTCAGCTTTTGTTCCTGTTTGAATTGCAGACTGCCTACACGGGTGCGATGTTCAACATCGACACGTTCAACCAACCCGGCGTAGAGGCGGGCAAAAAGGCGACCTTTGCCCTGCTCGGCAAGCCCGGATACGAGGGTCAGCGGAAGGAGCTCGACGGTTCCGCACCCGATCCCGCCTACATCGTATAAGATACGGAAAGTTTTGCAGAGAAAAGCGCCGCCCGCACAATGCGGGGTGCTGTTAGGGATTTAGAATTAAGCGGTTTGGCGGTTAGTCAAACCGCTTATTCTATTTTGCCTTGTTACGCCGCGATTTCATCTTCTACGAGGTCGGGAATTGCTCCCACGCAGTTGTAGATGATCTCCACCGCTTGCATCCGCTTTCCGTCAATTCTTTGCTTTTCATGCACAATCACTTTCTCTATAAATTCATGGATGATTTCAGACGTAAGCTCCGTTATTTCCGTGTATTTACGAATAAGCCGCATGAAACGGTTCGCATTGTCGGATTGCTCCTTTGCTTTTGCTAAAACTTCCTGCAATTCTCGGATGCGCACGTTCAGCGTTTCCTGTTCTTCCTCGTACTCCTGTGATAGCTTGCGGAAGCGTTCGTCGGAGAGTGCGCCATTCACTTTATCCTCATAGAGATTTCGGATGATACGGTCAAGAGATTGTACGCGCCGTTCGGCGTTCTCTTTCTCCTGCGCATACGCCGCGAGTTTCTTTCTGCTTTCTCTGTCGGCGTTGTTTTGAAGCATGGAGAGGAAGTCTTTCTCGTGTTCTTTCGCCATAGCGAATACCCGCTGTAAATCTGCAAGCACGATTTTCTCCAATGCCCTTAACGAAATACGATGGGACGTGCAGGTGCTTTTTTTCTTTTTCCGATACGACGAACAAAGAAAGAACGGTTGAAATTTGTAGTTATTACGTCTTTGTAGCGTTAACCGTTTCCCGCAATCCGCACAATAAAGAAGTCCTGAAAACGCGCTTGTTTCTCCCATCTTGCTCGGTCTGTGCCGCGCCTCGCGTATTTTTTGAACGGTTGCGAATGTTTCCTCGTCGATGATCGCTTCGTGCGTATTCTCGAACGTTACCCATTCCTCGGGCGGCAAGTCAATCGTTTTCTTGCTCTTGTAAGACTTCTTCCTCGTTCGGAAGTTTACCGTATGCCCGAGATAGTTTGGATTTTCGAGGATCTTTACGACAGAGCTGGATGCCCATAATTCGGGGAACTCCGTTTCATGGACGGCAATCGAAAGATTTTTCCGCTTCTTGTAAATCGTCGGGGATTCGACGCCGCGCTCCGAAAGCAATCTGGAGATCTGCGTCGGACCATAACCGTTCATACATAGTCTGAAAATTTCCTTGACCACTTCGGCGGCTTCCTCGTCTACGACCCATTTCTGCTTGTCGGTTTCGTCTTTCTTGTAGCCGTAAGGCGGAATCGATCCGAGGTGTTTGCCCGACATACCCTTTGCTTTGAACACGGCGCGGATTTTCTTCGACGTGTCTTTCGCATACCATTCATTGATGATATTGCGGAAGGGAGTGAAATC
>CANROE010000016.1 GCA_947632195.1 uncultured Clostridia bacterium
CAAACTTCCGAAACTCACCGACGAGGAGTACGAGGAATATCTGAAATCGCTTTTAACGAAATAAAAAAATCGGGAGAGTCCTCCCGATTTTTTTATATTCTTAAATCACGTCATGTTGAGCGAAGGCGCAAGCCGAAGTCGAAACATGTCCGCATTATAATAAGGACATTCCTCGACAAAGCTCGGAATGACGTGATTAGAACGGCGGGATTAACATGACAATTTTAGAACAGGCGGGCGACATGACATATTATCCCTCTTTCCGTACACCCAGAATGTGCAGGCCGCGCGTGACGGGGGCGCGGTAGGAGGCGAGCGTCTTTCCGAATGCGTCGTAGGAGTGCGCCGCGACGAGGATATTCCGCCCCGAAAACCCCACAACAACGGGCGAATGATAGAAATCGCCCGTCTCCCGCCCGAGCTGCACCACGTCGCCGAGTTCCAGCCGGTCGAGCGGCACGACTTCGGCATAGGGACCCTCGCCCTCATTGCTTACCAAAAAGTTATAGAGATATTCCACCCCCGTCCACGAGGCCGTCCGATCGCTTGCAGAGCGGTAGAACCACCCGTAGACGGGGGTAAAATTCATCACGCCCGCGCCCGCGAAGATGCACTGCGAGGCAAAATTGGTGCAATCGCCGCCGATCGCGCTGAAATCGTAGTAGGCGGGGTTTCTCGAAAACGCCCAGCGGCGGGCGTAATCTACCGCTTTCTTTCTGTCATAGGGGAGAAGTTCATAGGCCATAGTCCATTCTATGCCTCTCTGTTTCATATCGGTGCGGGACAAGGCATACAATAGGGCGTGAAATATCGCCGTCCCAAAAACAAAGTGCGGCGGCGCGTGATCGTAGCGCTCGCCGCAGTTTTTCTGCTCGCCTCGGCCGTCGTCTTTCATGTAAATCTCACGCGGGTGCTCG
Source organism: uncultured Clostridia bacterium (assembly GCA_947632195.1). Taxonomy (GTDB): domain Bacteria; phylum Bacillota; class Clostridia; order Christensenellales; family Borkfalkiaceae; genus Gallimonas. Next base: position 918 of record CANROE010000016.1, read on the forward strand.
TGTCGGTGGCGGAGGCCTCCATGCGCTCCATCACGACGGTCGCCGTCAACGACGCCGTCTATTACACCCTCTCCGACCGCGTGCGCTACGAGGAACTCGTCACGGTCAGCCGCGACAGCGCGGGAAACATCACGGCGATCACCTCCAACCCCTTCCAGATCAACCGCATTGCGCGCGATACGGCGTACATGTCGCAGGAAAACTTGCAAAAAATGAGCGAAGGGGGCGTGGAAGTCCCCCTCGGCGCGTTTACGGGCATTGAGGCGCTCGCGGGGTTTGGCCCGAAGATCAACATCAAGATCATTCCCATTTCCAACGTGGAGTGCCGTTTCGTCTCCCAATTTGAAGAGGCAGGCGTCAACCAGACCAAGCATTCCATCTATCTCGAAATCGTCGCCGACATCTCCATCGTCATGCCCTCCGGCACGAGGAACTTTGCCTCGCTCACCGAAGTGCTCATCTGCGAGAGCGTGCTCCTCGGCAAAGTGCCCGAGGCCTACCTCCAATCGGACATCTTCGGCGGCGGGTACGACCTCGCCCCCAAGCGTTAAAGGGTCTTGATGAGTTCGAGAATGGCGGGCGTGCCGTTTTTGATCTCGCAGGCGGAGAGGGCAAAGCGGAGGGCGTCGTCCTTTTTCAGGCGGGAAAGAGCGGCGGGAAGGGCGGATAGCTCGGCCTCCCGCAAGATCATGCACAGCCCGCGCTTTTCAAAGTAGAGGGCGTTTTGGAGCTGGTCGCCGCGCGAGCCCCTTTCGAGCGGAACGAGAAGGGCGGGCTTTTTGAGCGCCAGCGCCTCGAACACCGTGTTGCTCCCCGCACGGCACAGCACGCAGTCTGCGGCGGCATACGCGCTGCCCATGTCGCTCTCGAATTCCCTCGGAACGTACCCCTCCTGCGCGGGACATGCGCCGTTTTTGCCCGTCAAATGCAGGATCTGCCACTGTTTGAGAAGTTCAGGCAGACGCTTTTCGACCGCCTCGTTGATGGCTTTGCTGCCGCTGCCGCCGCCAAGGACGAGCAGGACGGGTTTTCCCTCCGTGAACGAATATTTTTTCAGGGCGCGCTGCCTGTCGCCGCGAAAGAGCTCCTTGCGCATGGGAGAGCCGACGCAGACGCCGTTTTCAAATAATTTTGCCGTCTCGGGGAAGGACGTGAGCACATATTTGCACTTCTTTGCAAGCAGCTTTGTGGCGAGCCCGGGGGTAAAGTCGCTCTCGTGGGTGAGGGCGGGGATATTCAGTTTGTGCGCCGCCCACACGGCGGGATAGCTCGCAAAGCCGCCCTTGGAGAACACAAGGTCGGGTTTTTCCGCCTCCAAGATCTCCGTGGCGCGCTTTTTCGCCGCATGCAGCCGCGCGGGAATTTTACAGTTTTCCAGAGTGAAAGAGCGCACGAGCTTGGGACAGTCCACCTCAAAAAAGGGATAGCCCGCATTTGTTACGAGTGTCTTTTCGATCCCGCCCGTGCCCATATAGGCGAGCTTGTGGGAATATTTGAGTTCGTTCATCACGGCAAGATTGGGAACGACGTGCCCCGCGCTCCCTCCGCCGCAAAACAAAATATATTTCATAGATTCACCCGTCTTACAGTATATGTCGGACGGAGATTTTTCTTTCATGGCGGCGAAGGCTTTTGCCCCCCCGAAAAAATTATTGACAAATTTCTTTCCTGCGTGTAAAATAGTGGAAGATACAACGATTACGGGAGTTTTTTTTATGCAAAACGTTATGGACGTCCTGCGCGCGCGGGGATTTGTCAAACAGACCGTCTATGAAGAGGAGCTCTACGAGCTCCTGGGAAAAGAGAGCGTACCTTTCTACATCGGGTTCGATCCCACGGCGGATTCTCTGCACGTCGGGCATTTTATGCAGCTTGTCGCTATGCGGCACATGCAGCTTGCGGGGCACAAGCCCATCATTTTGATCGGGGGCGGCACCGCCATGGTGGGGGACCCCTCGGGCAGAACGGATATGCGCTCCATGATGAGCAAGGAGACCATCGCCTACCATGTGGAGTGTTTCAAAAAGCAGATGTCGAAGTTCATCTCCTTCGAGGGCGAGAACGGCGCGATCATCGTCAACAACGCCGATTGGCTCCTGAATCTCAACTATATCGACTTTCTGCGCGACGTCGGCGTGCATTTCTCCGTCAACAAAATGCTCACGGCGGAGTGCTTTAAGGCGCGCATGGAACGGGGACTTTCCTTCCTCGAATTCAACTACATGCTCATGCAGGCGTACGACTTCCTCGTTCTTCACCAAAAGTACGGCTGCTCGCTGGAACTCGGCGGCGACGACCAGTGGAGCAACATTCTGGCGGGCGCCGACCTCATCAGACGGAAAGAACGGAAACCCGCCTACGCCATGACCTTCCAGCTCCTCACGACGAGCGAGGGCAAAAAGATGGGCAAGACGCAGAAGGGCGCCGTTTGGCTCGACGCCAACAAGACGAGCCCCTACGAATTCTACCAATATTGGCGGAATACGGCGGACGACGACGTCGAAAAGTGTTTCTGTCTCTTGACGTTCGTGCCGCTTGAAGAGATCAAGGAGCTCTGCGCCCACCGCGACGAGCGCATGAACGCTGCAAAGGAGCGGCTTGCCTATGAGCTCACCAAGATGGTGCACGGGCAGGAGGCGGCAGAGCTTGCCATGTCGCAGGCGCGGGCTGCCTTCGGCGGCGAGGGGGAGATGCCCGAAAAGGAGATCTCTTCGGAAACTTCGACCCTTCTCGGCGCGCTGGTCGCGACGGGGCTCTGCAAAAGCAACGGCGAGGCGCGGCGGCTCGTGGAGCAGGGTGGCGTCTCGGTGGGGGACGTGAAGGCGACGGACGTCAATATGCCCCTGCCTGCGGGTGAATTCATTCTGCACAAGGGCAAGAAAGTGCACATCAAGGTCGTGCGCAAGTAAATGGAATATAAAAGCGTCGTCGGGGAGACGGTCACCGAAAAAGTCATCGAAAAGAGCAGGTTTTTGACCTACGTTTCGCACACGGAGGGGGAGGAAGAGGCGAAAGCCTTTCTTGCCCGTATCCGCGCGCTGCACCCTGCGGCGACCCATGTCTGTTACGGCTACATCGCAGATAAGATCGGCAACGAACAGCGCTTTTCGGACGACGGAGAGCCGCAAGGGACGGCGGGCATGCCCATTTTGGGGGTCATCAAGGCGCAGAATTTAAAAGAGACCGCGATCGCCGTGGTGCGCTATTTCGGCGGGATCAAGCTCGGCGCGGGAGGCCTCACGCGAGCGTATGCGGGCGGCGCCGCCGAGGGCGTGGAAAGGGCCGAAAAACGGGTTTATACGACGGGCGTCGAGGTGCTGCTCGAAGTGGACTATCCCGACGTGAACGCCGCCTTGCGCTTTTTGGAGGGCGAGACCGTGCTCTCGCGCGAATTTGCCGCCAAGGCGCGCTTTACCGTGATGATCAAGGAGAGCGAAGAGGGGACCTTCACCGCCCGTGCGCGGGACTTTTTCAACGGAAAAGTGACCCTTTCAAGCGGAAAGAGATACTTTTATCCGTTTTGAGTTCACGCGTTTCTTTTCTCGTTTCGCTCGAAAATAAACGCCGTGAATAAATTGTCGAGCCCTACCCAACTTATTGGGAGGGTTGCACCGTAGGTAACGACCGGGGGAATTCTTATTTCTTGCTGTCCCTTTTAGGGAAAGTGGCGAACGCAGTGAGTCGAAAGGGTTCCAACCCCTCAGTCTCGGCGAATGCCTCGACAGCTCCCCTATAAGGGGCGCCAAGTATAAAATCAGTCGGAGAAAAAATTTTCCGACTTTTTTTGTGCAAACGCTTGACAAGTTTACTTGGCAATGCTATGATAGACATACCAAGTTTACTTGGCAAAAGGGGAGAATATGGACGAAGAACAAGCAAAAACAGAGAGCGTCGGGAGCGAACAGACCCTCTCCAAAGAGGAAATTTTAGAGCGGAGCCGCAAGGAGAACGAAAAGAACGGCGACGAGCGCGAACAGACGAAGTGGAAATGGGTGACATACAGTGGCTATCTCGCCATGATCATTACCGTCGTCGTCATCGAATTTTGTTATATTCTGCTCCATCGGGCGGAAGAGTTCTTCTATCCGGTATACGTTCTGTTGGGCACGGCAATGAGCGCGCAGACCACCTGTCAGGCGGTCGTCATGAAGAAGGGAAGAGGCAAGACGATCTCCATCGTCTGCGCCGTCCTTCTTATCGCGGTCACGATCGCTTTGTGGGTGCTGTTCGCTCTTTCCCTTGCGGGGATCGAACTTTGAGGAGTTTATCATGGAAGAGAATTTCAACAACGTAGAGCAAAGCAGCGAAGAGCCCGTTCTCTCCAAAGAGGAAATTTTACAGCGGAGCCGCAAGGAGAACGAAAAAAACGGCGACGAGCGGGAACAGAATCGCAGATTGCTGGCAAAATACCTCGGATTTGCCGCCTGCATGATCGCCTGCGGCGTTGCCATCATCGTTCGGGCGTGTATGGGAGATCTCGCTTACGACCTGCCGGCGGTCATCTTTACGGGAGTAGCGGCGCAGAATGCCGCCGAGGCGTTTTTCACCGCGAACAAGAGATTGAAGTGGCTCGCGATCTTCGTGGCGGTTTTGTCGGTCGGCGTGGCGATTTTATATTGGGTGCAATTCGGGCTGCAACTTGCGGGGAAGTAGAACAGGCGAAACAAAAAAATGGACGAAAAACTTGTTCTGCGCAACCGCCTCAAAGAGGTGCGTGCGGCAAAAAATTTATCGCAGGAGGACTTAGCGCGGCTCGTGGGCGTTTCGCGCAACACGATCTCCTCCATCGAGACGGGACAGTTCTGCCCCACGGCAAAACTCGCCCTCGTCCTCTGTATCGCGCTCGACAAAACCTTTGAAGAGCTCTTTTATTTTTAAGAATTTTTTAGAAAGATGAAATTTACGACCGCCGAAAACAAAAAACAACTCAAAAACCGCATGGAGAGCGCAAAGACGGCAGAACGCGCAAAAAAGCTCAAAATGTCGGTATTTTGCAAGGGCGACCGCGCGGAGATCGTCGTCTGCCTACGCGGAAAAACCCCGCAATACGCCTTTCTCGGAACGATCTCGGAAGGGGAGGGCTGTACGGTAGAGGGGGAGATCGCACTCGTCGGCAAGCCGTGGAGGTGGTACGACTACTTCTTTACCGCGCTCACCTGCCTCATCTTTCTGCCGCTGACGGTGTTGCTCTTTGCGGGGGATCTTATCATGACCGCATACATCGCCTCGGGAAATCCCGTGTGGGGCGGCAGTTTCTGTTTCCCCTTCACGAGCGCAAAGAGCCGCGAGAAAAAGCTCGTCTCTTTTATGGAAAACACGCTGTTGCTCAAACGAAACGATTAAAAACAGGCGGCGCCCCGCAACGAGTTGCGGGGCGCCGCCCATATCTTACGCGCTTATTACGCGCTTACTTCTTCTGTTCTGTTTGCTCTGCTTGACCGGCAACTTTTTCCGCGTAGCCGTCGAGCTCCTCGTTGAGTTTCCGCGTCGACTTGAAGGGGAAACAGAAACTTGCGTGTTTCTTTTCAAAACTCTCCGCATGCTCTTTGATACTCTCCTTCAAACGCTCGAAGTGGACGACGATCTGTTTCTCTTGCGCAAACTTTCTGATCTTGACCGAGAGATTGAGCGAATGCCCGAGGTCGACGAGGAAGATCCCCAGCACGATCCCCACAAAGAAGGAGAACCACATGTTGTTCACGAACCACTTGACCGCTTCGATCACGGCCTCGTTCATGAGGAAGTAGAACCCCGCCGCAACGAGCAGCCACAAAAAAGAGAAGAGGGGGCAGATAATGCCCTGAATGTTGCCCCATTGGTTGGAGTAGTCCCACAGCTTGATCTTCATGCCCTTGATGAAGATGAGCCCTGCGATGTATTCGATGACCGTCATCATGACGCCCATGATGAGAATGATGAGGAGGGCATCGAGCCAGCCATAGCCTGTGTTGACGGGAATGAGGGAGATCGCGAACATCAGCGAGAGCCCGAACCCGTAGAGGGGGATATAGGGTCCCGTGAGAAAGCCGGGGTTGATCCATTTCTTTGCCGAAAAGAATCTGCGGAAGAACACTTCGAGCACCCAGCCGAGCATGCTCCCCACGATAAAGAGAAAGGCGGCCACCAAAAGAACGTCTAAAAATTTCATTCGTATTTCCTCTGTGGATTTTTTGGAAATTATAGCACATCGGGTTTTAATTTGCAAGCATTGCGCCCGCTTTTTTGTTTATGCTTTTTCATTTTGGGGTATAAACAGAGAAGGAAGTGAGGTGTAAGCGTAACGCCATTCCACAAATGTCATTTCGAGCGTAGTCGAGAAATCTCTACCGCATTTTATAATGATGAGATTTCTCCACGCGCTTCGCTTGGTCGAAATGACAATTAGAACCCTTGGCGCCCCTTGAAGGGGAGCTGTCGAGGCACCAGCCGAGACTGAGGGGTTTTAGAGAACCCTTTCGGCATTTGCTTCGCGCTCATGCCACTTTCCCTAAAAGGGACAGCAAGGGGAAAATGAAAACTATTCCCAAATGTCATGTCGAGCCACCGAGGAACGAGGTGTGTCGAGACATCTCTACCTCGTCGCCACACGCCCGCTTTATACGCTTTCCTTGCGAAAGCTCCGTTGCGTGCGGTGGCTCCTCTTCCCGAAAAATCTTGCTCCGCAATCTTTTTCGGGATCCCTAATAATGTGAGATTTCTCCACGCGGTTGCTCCGCTCCCGTGGTCGAAATGACAGATTAGGAACTGCGCGCGGGGCGAAATGACAATATAGCCCTTGGCGCCACTCCGAGGCGCAAAGGACAGCAAGTAATGCTCGCCTCGCGGTCGCGCGGGACAGCAAAAGGGTAAGCGCGTCATTCCGAGCCGAAAAGGAAACAACGAAGTCCGACAGGAAAAATCTTCGAGGGAATCTTGCTACGGTCAAGTACGCTTAAAACCGGATCAAACATACCAAGATGCCTTCGCGGACTTTCTTTAACGGACTGTGTAAACACAATTCGGCTCATCATGACGCCGTGTAAAATGACAGAAACACCAATTATCATAAAAAGGAGGAAAAAATATGGACGCAAATAAATACACGCAAAAATCGCTCGCGGCGGTGCAGGCGGCGCAGAATACCGCGCTCGAATACGGCAACTCCGAACTCGGCACCCTGCACCTCTGCCTCGCCCTTCTCGAAAGCGACGGGCTCGTCTACCGCATTCTCTCCCGCGCAGGACTGGACGCAAACGGGTTTCAACGCGCCGTCAAGGAGGAGGTGGAACGCCTTCCCCGCGTCTCGGGCAGCGGCGCAGGACAGGCCTATGCGACCCCCGCGCTCGCCCGTACCCTCGCCGAGGCGGAAAAACTCGCCGCAAGCATGAAGGACGACTACGTCTCCGTGGAGCACCTCTTCCTGTGCCTCTTCGACAACGCTGACGACCGCTTAAAAGCCGTTTTCAAACGTTTCGGCGTCACGAAGGACGGTTTCCTCAAAGGCATGAAGGAAGTGCGCGGCAACCAGAACGTCAAGAGCGATAACCCCGAAGAGTCCTACGAGGCGCTCGAAAAGTACGGCATGGACCTCACCAAACGGGCGCGCGAACACAAACTCGAACCCGTCATCGGCAGAGACGAGGAGATCCGCAACGTCATCCGCATTCTCTCCCGCAAGACAAAGAACAACCCCGTGCTCATCGGCGAACCCGGCGTGGGCAAAACGGCGATCGCCGAGGGGCTCGCCCAGCGGATCGTAAAGGGGGACGTGCCCGAGGGGCTCAAACATAAGACCCTCTTCTCCCTCGACATGGGCGCGCTCATCGCGGGCGCGAAGTACCGCGGCGAATTCGAAGAGCGCTTGAAAGCCGTCTTGCAGGAAGTGACCAAGTCGGAGGGGAATATCCTTCTCTTCATCGACGAGCTGCACACCGTCGTCGGCGCGGGCAAAACGGAGGGCGCGATGGACGCGGGCAACCTCTTAAAGCCCCTGCTTGCGCGGGGCGAGCTGCACTGTATCGGCGCGACCACCCTCGACGAATACCGCAAGTACATTGAAAAGGACGCGGCCTTGGAGCGGCGGTTCCAGCCCGTACTCGTGGGGGAGCCGACCGTCGAGGACACCATCTCCATTCTGAGAGGCCTCAAAGAGCGGTTTGAGATCTTCCACGGCGTGCGCATTCACGACGACGCCCTCGTCGCGGCGGCAACCCTTTCAAACCGCTACATCTCCGACCGCTTTTTGCCCGACAAGGCGATCGACCTCGTGGACGAAGCGGCGGCGATGATCCGTACGGAGATCGACTCCATGCCCGCCGAGATGGACGCCCTCAACCGCAAGATCATTCAGCTCGAAGTGGAGGAGAACGCCCTCGAAAAGGAGCAGGACAACCTCTCCCGTACCCGCCTCGAATCGCTCAAAAAGGAACTCGCCGACTGCAAGGAAAAGTTCAACGGCATGAAGGCGAAGTGGGAGGATGAAAAGGCGGAGATCCGCGCCGAGAAGGAGCTCAAAGAAAAGCTCGACACCCTGCGCGGCGAGCTGGAAAACGCGAAACAGCGGGGGGACTACAACACGGCCGGACGGCTCGAATACGGCGAGATCCCCGCGCTCGAAAAGAAACTCTCCGCCGCCAAAGAGGCGCAGCGCGACAACGCGCTCTTGCAGGACGAGGTGACCAAAGAGCAGATCGACCAGATCGTGGCGCGGTGGACGGGAATCCCCGTGACCCGCTTAAAAGAGGGCGAGAAGGCCAAACTTCTCCGCCTGCCCGAAGAGATACACAAGCGGCTCGTGGGGCAGGAAGAGGCCGTTACGAAGGTCTCGGAGGCGATTTTGCGGGCAAGAGCGGGCATCTCCGACCCCAACCGTCCCATCGGTTCCTTCCTGTTCCTCGGACCCACCGGCGTCGGCAAGACGGAGCTTTGCAAATCGCTTGCGGAAAATCTCTTCGACGACGAAAAGAACATGGTGCGGATCGACATGAGCGAGTACATGGAGAAGTTCTCCGTTTCCCGTCTCGTGGGCGCCCCTCCCGGATATGTCGGCTACGAAGAGGGGGGCACGCTCACCGAGGCCGTCCGCCGCAAACCCTACTCCATCGTGCTCTTCGACGAGATCGAAAAGGCGCACCCAGACGTATTCAATATCCTCTTACAGGTGCTCGACGACGGCAGGATCACCGATTCGCAGGGCAGAACGGTGGACTTCAAGAACACCATCATCATCCTCACCTCCAACTTGGGCTCGGACATCATCTCCGAGGGGATCGAAAACGGCGAAGTGAGCGCGAGCGCACGCGAGGAAGTAAACGATCTCTTAAAGCGCTCCTTCCGCCCCGAGTTTTTGAACAGATTGGACGAGATCATCCTCTTTCAGCCGCTCTCGCGGGAGAATGTCTCGGGCATTGTGGACATCATGCTCGAAAAGCTCAAAGCGCGCTTGAAAGCAGAGCACATCACCCTCGAAGTGACGAACGCCGCAAAGCAATATATTGCGGACTTCGGCTACGACAGCGTGTACGGCGCGCGTCCCTTGAAACGGTTCTTGCAGACGCACGCCGAGACCCCCATTGCAAAATACCTGATCGAAAAAGACCCGCCTGCGGGCGCCCTTCTCACCCTCGACAGGGGAGAAGGGGGGCTTGTTTTGAGATAAGGTTATTTTGCGGGCGGCGCGCGGCAAATGCTGTTTGCCGCGCGCCGCCCTCATTTTCTTTTTCCTTTTCCTTATCATTTTCATTTTCTTTTTCATTCGCATTATCATTCTCATTTGCATTCTCATTCTCATTATCGCTTGGATTTGCTTCGTTTGCTTGTGTTTATCTTTTTCCCCTTGCAAAGAGGGGAAAAAGGTGGTATAATCAAGCTATGGAAATTACGGCGATCACCCCGCAGGTGAAGGACAAGACAAGGTGCAACATCGAGACGGACGGCAGATTTTACTGCGGTATGAAACTCGAAACGGTGATTTCAAACCGTCTCAAAGTGGGCATGCACGTCACCGAAGAGGAGCTCTCCCGCATGCAGCTCGAAAGTGAGAAACGCACCGCCCTCGACAAGGCGCTCTCCCACATCACCGCGACGATGAAAACAGAGAAAGAAGTGCGCGACTACCTCAAAAAGAAGGGGTATCTGCTCGACGTGTGCGACTATGTGGCGGAACGCATGAAGGAGTACGGCTTTCTCGACGACGGCGCGTATGCAGTGGCGTATGCGGAGCACGCCGTCTCCCGCAAGGGGAAGATACTCATCGCCATGGAGCTCAGGCAAAAGGGAGTTCCGGAGGAGGACATCGAGAGCGCGCTCGGCGGTTTGGAGGGCGAGGCGGAGAGCGCGAAAGCCATTCTCGAAAAATATCTGCGCGGAAAGCCGCTCGACAAAAAGACGCTGCAAAAGGCGTTTTCCCATCTTCTCGGGAAGGGATTTGACTACGACACCGCCCGCGCCGCCCTCGGCTCTCTTGCGGAGGAGGACGAATGAAACGCGTCTATCTCGAAGAAACTTCCTCTACAAACGACGTCATCAAGGCGTATCTGGCGGGCGGGGAGAACGTCGTCGTCTGCGCAGAGCGGCAGACGGGGGGCAGGGGCACCAAGGGGCGCTCCTTTTCCTCGGAGAAAGGGGGCGTGTATCTCTCCGCGCTCACTTTTTACAAAGAACTTCCCGCCGAGCGTGCCTTTGAAGTGATGGCGCATGCGGCGGTTGCCGTCTGCAAAACGCTCTCCTCCTTCGGCATTTCGCCCGAGATCAAGTGGAGCAACGACGTGCTCGCGGGCGGCAGAAAAATTTCGGGTATTCTCACCGAGAACATTGTCTCGGGGGGATTTGTGAAGGCGAGCGTCGTCGGCGTCGGGCTGAATGTGTCCAACCCGCTCAAAGGGCTTGAAACGATCGCCGTCAACATGGCGGAACTTCTGCCTTCTCCCCCGCCGGCGGAGGCGGTGCGCGAAAAACTCATCGAAGAGCTCTTTTCGCCCACCCGCTTTTCCGACTATCTCGGCTATGTGAAATTTTTGGGGAAGGACGTCCGCGTCACAGAGGGGGAGCGGCAATACACGGCCGCCGCGCGGGAGATTTTGCCCGACGGACGGCTGCTCATCGAAGAGAACGGGGAGCTGCGCGCCCTCTCTTCGGCGGAAATCGCGATCAGGTGGTAGAAAGACATGAAATATTCCTATTCTTTTTCGGAAATGCGCATAGCGGACGGGGAGGCGGTGGAAAAGGCCACTTCCTCGCTCGAACTCATGGAGCGCGCGGGCAAGGGGCTTGCGGAGGCGGTGCTCCGCGCCATGAAGGAACGGAAGGTCGCCGATGTGCTCTTCGTCTGCGGCGGGGGCAATAACGGGGGTGACGGCTTTGTCGCCGCCCGCATTCTGCACGGGCAGGGGGCGGACGTCGCCGTTTTGTGCCTTGCGGGGAAATTCTCCCACGACTGCGCCGTAAACGCCAAAAAGTACAAAGGCGAACTCTTCGGCAGGATCCCGCGCAGGCGGTATGCGCTCATCGTGGACTGCATCTTCGGCACGGGGCTGAGATCGGCGCCCGAGGGCGAGGCCGCCGCGCTCATCTCCTTTATCAACGGCAGCGGCGCCTACGTCCTTTCGTGCGATCTGCCGAGCGGGCTCTCCGAAAACGGCGTGGCGCTCTCCCCCTGCGTCAAGGCGGATGAAACGGTCACGGTCGGCGGCATGAAAAACGCCATCCTGCTTGCGGACGGCGCGGATCATGCGGGAAAAATTTCCCTTACGGACATCGGTCTTGATTTGCACGTCGGCACGGAAGTGTGGGAGAGCGGGGACGTAAAAGCCCTCTTCCCGCCCAAAAAGTCCCACTCCAACAAGGGAAACTACGGCAGCGTCGCCATTCTCATGACCTGTAATACCCTCGGCGCGCCCCTGCTTGCGGCGGGTGCGGCGCTCAAATCGGGCGCGGGCTACACCGATATTTATATGACTTCCTCGGCTGTCCCCTGTGAGGACGGGGCGAAACTTGCGTACTTCCAAGCGGCGGACGAACTCCACCGCGTGCTATGCGCCGCGAAATATCCCGCCTGCCGCTTTACTTTTTACGACGGCGAACCCATCTTCACCGAGGCAGCCGCCTTCGGCATGGGCGCGGGCGTGGGGGAGGGAACGCGCACCGTCTTGAACGAGCTCCTTTCCACCTACAAAGGCACGCTTGTGCTCGACGCGGACGCGCTGAACACCCTTTCGATGTTCGGCAAGGAGCCGCTGAAAACAAAGAACTGCAACGTCGTCATCACCCCGCACATCAAGGAATTTTCCCGCCTTACGAATAAAACGGTGGAAGAAGTTTTGGTCAGCAGCGTGGAGCTTGCCAAAGGGTTTGCCGCAGAGTACGGCGTGACCGTCGTGCTCAAAAACAACCGCACGCTCGTCACCGACGGAGCGCGGACGGCGATCGTCACGGCGGGCTCTCCCGCGCTTGCAAAGGGGGGCAGCGGCGATGTGCTCGCGGGCCTTCTTGCGGGCACTTGCGCAAGGGGGATCCCTCCCTTCGAGGCGGCGTGCGCGTCCTGCTATTTGCTCGGACGGGCGGGAGAACTCGCAGAAGAGAAGTTCGGACAGTACTCCGCAGCCGCAGACGACATCATCGGGCTCCTGCCGCAGGCGATCCTTTCTCTTTAAGCGTACCCGAAAAGACGGACCGCCACGGCGCAAAACAGTAAAATTCCGCCCGAGATCACATAATAGAGGGGGAAGAAGGTAAAAAGGCTCATCAAGAGCAGCAGCGCACCGCTCACGAAAAAGGGGCGGGCGTTGCTCTTTGAAAAGGAGCGGCGCAGTTTTTGTCTGACTGTCTTGCGCGGGATCTCGCCGCAGATGAGGGGTGAGGGCACCGTCTGCGTGCGGGAGAAGAGGGAATAGACCTCCTCCCCGCAGAGCGCTTTGAGCCCGAAGGAGGAGAGCAGTTTCTCTGCGTCCGCCGAGAGCGCGTTGCAGGCGATCAAGAAGGGTTCCTTGCCGTATTTGCGCAGGAGCAGGGCGATCTCGTCCGCGCCGACGGGCTCCATTTGAAAGAGGGGGACGAGGGGCGTGCCGTCCAGAGAGAGGACGTCTTTTTCGCAGTGGGCGGCTCTTCCGTCGGCGAGAAGGGCGGCAAGCAGCGCCGCCCGCACCCGTTCGGGCTGTTCGAGCGCGAGGTGTAGGAGCAGCGCCTCCTGTTCTTCCCGCTCCTTCTTACTCAAAAGCTTTTTGCGATGGCTCCGATAGAGCAGGAGAAAGACGATCGCGCCCACCGAAAGGGCAATGGCGGCCGCACACACGCAGGAGAGCCAGAGCGGCGCCTCATAAAAGCGCAGAATGCTCAGACTGAAAACAAACGCGCAGACGGTATAAAAGAGAAGATCGCTCAGATCGGCAAACCGAAAATGTTTCATGTCATGATTTTTGACACGGAATTTTTATTTTAGTCTTGCAAAGAGCAAAAAAGTGTGGTATGATGAGGATATGAAAGTGGCGATCTTCGGCGGTTCGTTCGACCCCGTACACACAGAGCACGTCCGCCTTGCCAAGGCGGCGACAGAAGAGCTCGGGCTCGACCGGTTGCTCGTCATGCCTTCCTGCCGCGCGCCGCACAAGTCTGACGGACCCGTAGCCGGCGGGCAGGAACGGCTCGAAATGTGCCGCATCGCCTTTGCCGGCCTTGAATGCGCCGAAGTCAGCGATTTCGAGCTCTGCGCGGGCGGAACGAGCTATTCCTACCTCACCTGCCGCTATTTACGGGAGAAGTTTCCCGCTGCCGAGCGGTATTTTCTCGTCGGCGCGGATATGCTCGAAAATTTTTTCTTTTGGAAAGAACCCGACGACATTTTGCAAAACGTCAGGCTCGTCGCCTGCGGCAGGGGAAAGGAGAGCATCCAAACCCTGCACGGGCGGTTCCGCGCCCGCTTTCAAACCGACTTTCTAGAACTCTCCTTCTGCGGGGAGGACCTTTCCTCCTCCGAGGCGCGGGTGGCACTCGCATTCGGGAAGGAGCCGAGCGGCATAGACGGAAGAGTACTGCAATATATCCGCGAGAAGGGGCTCTACCGCTACGGTGCGGCGCGGGCGTTGGAGCTCGAAACGCCCGAACGCAGGGAGCACAGCTACCGCGTGGCGCTCCTTGCCGTAAAGCGGGCAAAGAGCCTCGGCATTCCCTTTGAAAAGGCCCTTCTTGCCGCCATGCTGCACGACTGCGGGAAGTATGTCCCGCCGCAGAGCCCCCTGCTTTCGGGGTTCACGCCGCCCGAGGGTGTGCCGCAGCCCGTTCTGCACCAATACACGGGCGCCTATCTTGCAGAGCACGCGTTCGGGATCTGCGATGAGGAAATTCTGCGGGCGATCTCCTATCACACAAGCGGCAGAGAGGGAATGAGCACCCTTGAAAAACTGCTCTACCTTGCCGACCTCTTGGAGGAGGGGAGAACTTTTCGCGGCGTGGAGGAGCTGCGCAGCCTCTTTTGGGAAGACCTCGACGCCTGTCTTGCCCGTTCGCTCAAAGAACAGGTGGAATATCTCATGAGTACGGGAAAGCCCGTCTATCCGCTCACGTTGCAGGCGGAACGCTATTATAGCGCGCTCGAAAGGGCGAAAAATTGATGTTTGCATAGTACTATTTCAGACATAAACCGCAAGATATAGGTACTATGTGTGACATAATAACAAATCGGGAGGGAAAAATCTATGGAAAGTAAAGAACTTGCAAGGGAGTGTTGCAGAGCGCTTTCGGCAAAAAAAGGCGAGGACATCGTCATTCTCGACGTGAGCGATCAGACGGTGGTCTGCTCCTATTTTGTCATTGCGAGCGGCAAGAGCACCACGCAGGTGCGGGCGCTGGGCGACAACGTGGAGGAAGAACTCAAAAAGAAGTTCGGCCTGTACCCCGAGCGCACCGAGGGGCTCCGCGAAGGGCGTTGGGGTGTGCTCGACTACGGCGACGTCGTCGTGCATATCTTCAATGAGGAAAGCAGGCTCTTTTACTATCTCGAACGCCTTTGGGACAGTGGGCAGAACGTCACCAAATACGAAGAGTGAAGGCGCGGGACTGTCCCGCTTTTCGCACCACGAAACCAAACGACACAAGAAAAGGGGGCGCCGCACGGCGTCCTCTTTTCTGTAAGGAAAGAAGTTTAACGGAAACTGATCTCTTTCGGCTCGCCGAATTCTTTCTTCGGGCGCTTTTTCTTGCGCTCGACGATGTAATAAACGGGCTCGGGCTTTTTCTCGGGCACGGACGGAGGCTGCGGCGGCAATTTGCGGTAGGAGCGGTACCCTGCGGCGATCAATTTGAGCACGAGCGCAACGATAAATGCAAGGAGGAATACGACGAGGCACCAGCCGGCGCCCTGTCCTTGGACGGAGAGAAGTGGCATGCCGGCATTGTAACATTTTTTCTTCTGTCACAATCGCGATCATTTTTGTATAGTTTGGGTAATTTTGGAAAAAACTTCTGTGTATGTCGGATGAAATGGTGTTATCTGCGGCCGAGGCTGCGGAGTTCGGAGAATTCAAACGCGCACGGAGGGAGACGGAGATCGCCTTTACCCTCAAAAAACTCATCATCGACGCTTCCCGCCGCGAGACCGACCGCGTCGCGCTCAAAAAATCGTGCGAGACTGCGTTCAGGCTGAATGCAAGCGCCCTTCTCGTGTCCCCCGTACACGTTGCGATGGCGCGGAAACTTGCGGGAAAACGCGAACTTCCCATCTGCTGTCTTGTCGGGGGCACGGGCGAGAGCCTGATGTCCGTGAAAAAGACGGAGACGAAAAAGGCGGTGCGGCAGGGGGCAAAGGAGATCCGGCTCGTGCTGTGCTATTCCCAGCTGACGGGCGGGGGGCTCTCCTATCTCAAACGGGAGATCAAGCGGGTACGCAAGGCGGTGCGGAAAGGCACGCTGACCGTCTCCCTCGAAGATCATTCCCTCGACGAGGAGGAGGTGGCGCTCGGCGTGCGTGCGGCCGTGGCGGGAAAAGCGAACGCAGTCTGCGTGCGCGGGGAGACCGCCCTCGTCATGCGCGCGATCGAAGAGAGCGCGGGGCGGTTGCAGGTGGAGACGTCCGGCGTGGAGAATGCGGAACAGCTCCGTCTGCTCCTCAAAGCGGGGGCGGTGCGCGCCACCACGGAACGGGGGGAGCAGATCGCAGGGGAACTCTATGCCTCGCTCAATGAACGGCCCGCAGGACGGGCAAGCAGCCCCTCCGCACCGCCCGAAAGGGGGCCGCAAGGAGAGATCAAACCGCAGTAACTGCGGTTTTTTTCTTGTATTTTTTGTGAAATTTCTTTTTCGACATTTGATTTCAGGAAAATCCCCCAAAAACGCTTTGAATTTTCGGGAAAATATTGTAAAATAGTTTGGTAACATTTTAAAATCCAAATTGGAGCGATTATGGGACTTTTCAGTTATTTGGCAAGCAGCGACAGCCGCAGAAGCCTGAAAAAACTCGATAAAATGGCTCTTGAAGTCGAAAAGCTCGAGCCGAAATATCAAAAGATGAGCGACGCCGAACTCAAATCGCAGACCGCCGTGCTGAAAGGGCGGCTCGCGAAGGGCGAAACGCTCGAAGACATCATGTACGACGCATTTGCCGCTCTGCGCGAGGCGAGCTGGCGCGTTCTCGGCATGAAACACTTCCATGTGCAGATCATCGGCGGTATCTGCCTCTTCCAGGGGCGTATCGCAGAGATGAAAACGGGCGAAGGCAAGACCCTCGTCGCCACCCTTCCCAGCTACCTCGAAGCGCTCTCGGGAAGAGGGGTGCACATCGTCACCGTCAACGACTACCTCGCCCGCCGCGACGCGGAATGGATGGGCAAGGTGCACAAATTCATGGGGCTCACCGTCGGCGTCGTCGTGCCCGGTATGGACGACGACCTCAAACGCAAGGCCTACCAGAGCGACATCACCTACGGCACGAACAACGAGTTCGGGTTCGACTATCTGCGCGATAACCTCAAATCCGATCTCCGTCTCATGGTGCAGCGCGAGCTCAACTTTGCCATCGTCGACGAGGTGGACTCCATTCTCATCGATGAGGCGCGTACTCCTCTCATCATCTCGGGCAAGGGGGAACAGTCCTCCGACCTCTACGAGCAGGTGGATAAATTCGTCCGCACCCTCACGGGCGGCTTTGACGACGACCTCAAAGACCTCGAAAACGAAAAGCGGGTCAAAAAGTCGGAGGCGGGAGAACGGAAACTGGCCAAGGCGGAAGAGCTGCAATGGGACTACGTCATCGAGCGCAAGGACAAGCAGGTCCAGCTCACCGAGTACGGCGCGGAGAAGGCGGAGAAGTGGTTCAACATCGACAACGTCGCCGACGTCTCCCACCTGACGCTGAACCACCACATCCAGCAGGCATTAAAGGCGCACAAGCTCTTCCACCGCGATGAAGAGTACATGGTGATGGGGGACGAGATCATCATCGTCGACGAATTCACGGGCCGCCAGATGATCGGCCGCCGCTATTCGGACGGCCTGCACCAGGCGATCGAGGCAAAGGAAGGGGTGAAGATCCGCGAGGAGAACAAGACCTACGCGACCATTACCTTCCAGAACTATTTCCGTCTCTACCGCAAACTCTCGGGCATGACGGGTACCGCCAAGACGGAGGAGGGCGAGTTCCGTACCATCTACTCCCTCGACGTCATCGAGATTCCCACCAACAAGCCCGTCAAGCGGCAGGACCTGCACGACAAGATCTTCTCCACCGAAGAGGGCAAGAAGAAGGCGATCGTGCGCGAGATCGTGGAGCGGCACGAAAAGGGACAGCCCATTTTGGTGGGTACCGTGTCCGTCGATAAGTCGGAGGAAATTTCCCGCCTTCTGCGCCGCAACGGCATTCAGCACAATATTTTGAACGCCAAGAACCACGAGCGTGAGGCCGAGATCGTCGCACAGGCGGGGAGATACGGCGCCGTGACCATCTCCACCAACATGGCGGGGCGCGGTACCGATATTCTGCTCGGCGGCAACCCCGAATACCTTGCGAAAAAGCGGCTGCGCGAAGAGGGGATCGATCACGACACCATTGAGCTCGCCACGAGCTATGCCGAGGTGGACGAAGAGACCCTTGCCGTCCGCGAACGCTATCAAAAACTTTTCAGCAGCTATAAGCAGCAGACGGACGAGGAAAAGGAGAAGGTGATCGCCGCAGGCGGGCTGTGCATCATCGGGACAGAGCGCCACGAGGCGCGCCGTATCGACAACCAGCTGCGCGGCCGTTCGGGACGGCAGGGCGACGTGGGTACTTCCATCTTCTTCATCTCCCTTGAAGACGACCTCATGAAACGGTTCGGCGGCGAGCGCATGAAGGGCATTTACGAGCACTCCAAAATGCAGG
This sequence comes from uncultured Clostridia bacterium, assembly GCA_947632195.1. Taxonomy (GTDB): domain Bacteria; phylum Bacillota; class Clostridia; order Christensenellales; family Borkfalkiaceae; genus Gallimonas. The sequence continues at coordinate 19,240 of CANROE010000016.1, forward strand.
AGGACGAATGCCTCGAAGCGAAAGTACTCTCCCGTCTCATCGAGTATGCGCAAAAGCAGATCGAAGGCAAGCACTTCGGCGCAAGAAAGACCGTCCTGCAATACGACGACGTGATGAACAAACAGCGCATGCTCATCTACGCGGAGCGCATGAAGGTGCTCAGAGGGGAGAACGTCCACGAACAGATCTTAAAATACATTCCCGACTACGCGGAGAGCACCATCCGCTCGGCGGTGAACGCGGACGACGCGCCCGAGAAGTGGAACGAAGAGGACCTCAACAAGGCGCTCGAACAGAAACTCTTGCCCGAGGGGACGAACTACGTCACCCGCGAGAAACTCGAAAAGTGGGACTATCCAAAGGCGCTCGAACGGATTTCGGCGCGCACCGTCAAGGCGTATGAAGAGAAGATCGCCCGCCTGAAAGAGGAGACGGGGATCGACTTCTCCGATGTGGAGCGGCAGATCCTTCTCCGCAACGTCGACCGGAATTGGATCGACCATATCGACGCGATGGACCAGCTCAGAAAGGGGATCGGGCTCCGCGCCTACGGCCAGACCGACCCCGTGATCGCCTATAAGCAAGAGGGCTCGGCGATGTTCAACGAGATGATCGAACGTATCCAGACGAACACCGTCGCCATGCTCCTCAAAGTGCGCGTGGAAGTGCGGCAGCAGCCCACCCAGCGCATTATGCCGACGGCCGTTCCCATGCGGCAGGTTTCTTCGCCCGCAGCGGCAGGGGAGGGCGTTGCTCCCGCAAACGGCGCAAATGGCGCCGCGCCCGCGTCGCCCACTGCGCCCGTCAATCCGAGCTCGCCGAATTCCCTTCGCGGAGTGGATACGCAGGGCATGCAGATCCCCCGTGCGGTGGATGTGGACAGCTTAAAGACGAGCGGGTCGAGCAAGTTCAATCCCGCCTCCATGCCCAAGCAGAAGAAGATCGGGCCGAACGATCCCTGCCCCTGCGGCAGCGGGCTCAAATATAAGAAGTGCCACGGGAAACCGTACTAAGAGTTTCGCACGATTCTTTTCTCGCTCCACCCCCCTTGCCCACCCATTGAGGGGTGGGTGTCACGCACAGCGTGACGGAAGGGGTGTCACTCCGCAAATAATTGTGCGAGGAAATTGGCGTTTACACCTTAACTTAGTTATCCTCTTATTCGTTTCATCGGACAAGAAGTTGCAAGCGTGCAACAAATTGGGTGCGCTTATGGAAAATGGCGATTTTCCAACGCGTAGTAGTTTGAAAACGTCTATTCTTGCCTCCCCCCTACTTGTTGGGGGGAGGATAGGGAAGGGGGCACCTTATTTCCTTGGCACCCCAATAGGGGAGCTGGCGAGCACAGCGTGACTTCGCCTTTGGCTCGCTCCAACAAAGGGGGGACTAAGAAGGGAGTATTCCTCAATGTCATTTCGACTAAGCGAAGCGCATGGAGAAATCCCTACCGCATTATAATGTGAGATTTCTCCACTCCTCTCGCGGTGCTCGTTTCGGTCGAAATGACATATATTAAGAACGGTGGGACAAACCACCATCATCCCAAAAAATTATGTTTAAAGCAGACGATTACAGATTAAAACTCAAAGGGCTCGAAGAAATGTTGGGCGAGGCAAAATACGCGCTCGACATCGACAACCGCGCCGAACAGCTCAAAAAGCTTAAAGCGGAACAGGAACTCCCAGAAGTGTGGCAGGATCTGGAACGCTCCAAAAAGATCGCGCGCGAAATTTCCTCCATCGAGGGGAAGGTCTCTTCCTACAACGCGGGCAGAAAAGCACTCGACGACGCCTACGAGATCGTCGATCTCATCGAGGAGACGGAAGAGGAGGATCTCATTCCCGAGCTCGATAAAATGCTCGTCGTCGCCGAAAAAGACATCGAAGAAATGCGTATCCGCGCCCTTCTTCGCGGCAGATACGACAGCAGCAACGCCCTTCTTGCCCTCCATGCGGGCGCGGGCGGCACGGAGGCATGCGATTGGTGCGCCATGCTCTACCGCATGTACTGCCGCTACGCCGAGACCAACGGTTTCAAAGTGACGGAGATCGACCGTCTCCCGGGCGATTCCGCAGGGCTCAAATCGGTCGACTTCAAAATAGAGGGGGAGAACGCCTACGGCTACTTAAAAGCCGAAATCGGGGTGCACCGCCTCGTGCGCATTTCGCCCTTCGACGCAAATAAACGGCGGCAGACCTCCTTCGCCTCCCTCGAAGTCATGCCCGAAGTGGACGACGACGGCGAGATCGAGATCAAAGACGAGGACATCCGTATCGACGTCTACCGCTCCTCGGGCGCGGGCGGACAGAAAGTCAACAAGACGGAGACCGCCATCCGCATCACCCATTTCCCGACGGGGATCGTCGTCACCTGCCAGAATGAAAGGAGCCAGCTCCAAAATAAAGAGATGGCGTTCAAGTACCTGCGCTCCAAATTGCTCGAAAAGCAGATCGAACAGCGCATGGCGGAAGAGGCCGCGCTCAAAGGCGAAACCAAAAAGATCGAGTGGGGCTCCCAGATCCGCTCCTACGTTTTTTGCCCGTACACCCTCGTCAAAGATCACCGCACAGGCTATGAAATGGGGGACGTTCAGGCGGTCATGGACGGAAATATTCAAGGATTTATCATCGATTACCTCAAAAAGTCGTGAGTTATGTCAGACATAGTACTATGCAAAAGCTCGAAAAACCCAATCATTCTCGGAATTGAGTCCTCCTGCGATGAGACGGCGGCCGCCGTCATCTGCGGGAGGAAACTTCTGTCCGACGAAATTATTTCGTCCGCACCCACGCAGGCGCTCTACGGCGGGGTCGTGCCCGAGATCGCCTCGCGCGCCCATACCGACGCCATCGACGAGGTCGTCTCCCGCGCTTTGAAGAGCGCTGCGGTAGAAAAAGAGGAGCTTGACGCCGTCGCCGTCACCTACGGCGCGGGCCTCCTCGGCGCCCTTCTTGTGGGGCTCTCTTTTGCAAAGTCGCTCGCCTACGGGCTGAATATCCCGCTCATCGGAGTCAACCATATCAAGGGACATCTTGCGGCGGCCTATCTTGAAGACGAGACTTTGGAGCCGCCCTTTGTCACCCTGCTTGCAAGCGGCGGGCACACCGCCATTCTTTACGCCAAGACGGAGACGGAATTTGAAGTGCTCGGCTCCACCCTCGACGACGCGGCGGGGGAGGCGTTCGACAAGGTCGCGCGCGTCCTTGCTCTTCCCTATCCCGGCGGGCCGCACATCGAGGCGCTCGCGCGGGAGGGAACGCCCTCGGTGCCTCTTCCCGTCATGCTCAAAGGGGAGGGCGGCTACAACTTTTCGTACAGCGGGCTCAAAACCGCCGTCATCAATTATGTGCACAACAAGGAGCAGAGAAGGGAGGAATGGAGCCGCGCGGATGTTGCCTGCTCCTTCCAGCATGCCGCGCTCGACATTCTTGTAAAAAAGACCGCCGAGGCCGCTCACGAGAAGGGCGTGACCACCGTCACGGCGGGTGGGGGCGTGATCGCAAACGGCTATTTGCGCGAGGAGCTCGCAAAAATGTGCGCGGCCGAGGGCTTTAAACTCGTGCTGCCCGTTAAGAAACACTGCACCGACAACGCCGCCATGATCGCTTCGGAGGGGCTGCTCCGCTACCGTGCGGGACTGTTTTCCCCGCTCTCCCTCAACGCCGAGGCGTATATTCCGCTCCTCTGACACACAAAACTCATAAAACCCGTCCGAATGCAAAAACTGCATTCGGACGGGTTTTTGCTATGAAACATCAGACGATCTATTTCAAAAATGCTCCGCGTATCGTTGCCACGAGCACGATCGCGGGAACGAAAGAGTGCGCGGGCATCATCGGCAGATATGTGGAAACGGCTCTTTCGGACGACATGTTCGGCGAGAGCACTTATGAAAAAGCGGAGTGCAAAATGCTCTCCCACGTCATCGACGGCGCCATTACGAACGCGGGGCTCAAACGGCATGAGGTGGACATGATCGTCTCGGGCGATCTTTTGAACCAAATTATTTCGGCGAGTTTTGCGGCGCGCGACTTTTCGGTGCCCTTTTTGGGGGTGTACGGCGCGTGTTCGACGATGGCGGAGAGCTTAGCTGTCGCGGCGACATTCATCGACGGCGGCTATTGCGACCGCGTCGTGGCGGCTACGGGCAGCCATTTTGCCTCGGCGGAGCGGCAGTACCGCTACCCCTTGGAGCTCGGCACGACCCGTCCTCCGCAGTCCCAATGGACGGTGACAGGGGCGGGCGGAGCGCTCGTCGCCCGCGAGGGAAGAGGGGTCAAGATCACGGCGGCGACCCTCGGAAAGGTGGTGGATTTCGGCATTACCGACGTCAACAACATGGGCGCCGCCATGGCCCCCGAAGATGGTATAATAGCACCATAAATATGCGGACAGACAGGGCGCTTCAACACAAAAAACCGCGTTGTCTGCGGGCACAAAGGAGGAAATTATGCCGAAAGCGGGGGCGGGGAAGAGAGCAGGCGCAAATATCAAGGCGCCGCCCATGCGGAAGAACGCGCCGCCCCTTCTTTCCGAGCGGACGGTCGAAAGAGGGGGGCACGAGTATGTCCGCCGCGACTATGAGGGGGGAACGGTCGAGCTTATCGCGTTCGACGAAGCGCGAAGGCTTTGGGTCTATGAAATTTATGAATTTTCGGACGTTCCCGAAATGAATTATCCCTTTGAGGAGTGCCTCTTATCTCCCGTCTTTTACGCGCGGTATCTTTCGCGCATTTACGTTTTTCCCGCCGATTAAATCGATTATATTTAGCTATTTAAATTTATTATATGCAAACGAGGGGGGACGTGTTTCAAACGCTCTCGCGCAACCCTTTTTTTACGAAACAAACGGCCCTCTCCGCTTGGAAATTTTATGTAAATTCCTTGCTTTTCCCATTTGGTTGTAGTATAATAGAGAAGTTATCAAACAATTTTATGGGAAATTTTGTCGTTGTACCGACGTATTGAAAAATCTGTGATTTGAAAACGACAAAAAGGTTATAATCTCAACTGACATGTATAAACACTTTTTCAAACGAATGATAGATCTGTTCCTCTCTTTTTTGGGGATCATCTTGTTGGCTCTTCCCATGCTCGTCATTGCGATCGCGATCAAATGCGACAGCAGAGGCCCCGTCATGTTCAAGCAGAACAGAGTGGGCAAGAAGAAGAAAATTTTTAAAATATTGAAGTTTAGGACGATGCGCACCGACACCCCGCATGACGCGCCCACCCATGAGTTGAGCGACCCGAAGAAATGGATCACGAAGGTGGGGGGATTTCTCCGTAAAACGTCTCTCGATGAACTGCCCCAGATCTTCAACATCTTTGTCGGGCAAATGTCGATCATCGGTCCCCGCCCCGCGCTTTGGAACCAGGAGGATCTCATCGCCGAGCGGGACATGTACGGCGCAAACGAAATCAGGCCGGGGCTTACCGGCTGGGCGCAGATCAACGGGCGCGACGAGTTGGAAATTCCAGTAAAAGCTGCCCTGGATGGAGAGTACGTCAAGCGCATGGGGTTTTTCTTCGATTGCAAGTGTTTCTTCGGCACGATTGCCGCAGTGTTCAAGCATGAAGGCGTCGTAGAGGGTGGCACGGGAGAAATGCATAGACAGGAAGAGGAGCAATTACGATCAGACGGGGTAGCGACGGGAACGGAACAACCGACGGAGAACGAATGAAAAGAATTTTGATCACGGGTGCAAACAGTTATATCGGGACCTCTTTTGAACACTATGTAACAGAGCGCTGCGCCGAAGAGTTTTCCGTTGATACGGTCGATATGACCGATCCTTCTTGGCGAGAGAAGGATTTTTCTTGCTATGACTGTGTTTTTCATGTTGCCGGTATTGCGCATTCCGACCGTGGGAAGATCAGTCCGGAAAAGGAAAAACTGTATCGGAGCGTGAATACCGATCTTACGGTAGAGACGGCGCGAAAGGCAAAAAAAGAAGGTGTAAAGCAATTCATTTTCATGAGCTCCGCGATCGTTTACGGGAAGAGCGCAAAAATCGGCAAACGGAAGGTCATTACCCGCGATACTGCCGCGATGCCCGAAAACGCCTACGGAGACAGCAAACTACAGGCGGAAAACGGCATAAAACCGCTTAACGATAAAGATTTCAGAGTCTGTATCCTTCGCCCGCCGATGATCTACGGGAAGAACTGCAAAGGAAATTATCAGACGCTGAAAAAGTTTGCGTTAAAGTTGAAATTCTTCCCCTATGTCAAAAACGAGCGGTCGATGCCGTATGTGGGAAATCTCTGCGAGTTTGTGCGGCTGATGATCGCAAACGAAGAGCGCGGAACATTTTTCCCGCAAAATGTGGAATACACCAACACCTCGGAGATGGTGAAGTTGATCGGGGCGGCACACGGCAAAAAAGTGCATCTCGTGAAGGGGTTCGGCTGGGCATTGAAACTGCTCGGACTTTTTACGGGGCTTGTCAATAAGGCGTTCGGCAGTTTGACATATGATAAAGAATTGAGCGCTTACAAAGAGCCGTATGCAAGCGTCTCTTTGCAAAAGAGTATCGAGGAAAGCGAATGAAGATCTTATTTTTGTCCGTTTACGGAATTCAAGACAGCAACGACGGATATATCTACGCCGACCTGGTGCGGGAATTTGCGAGAAAGGGGCATTCGGTTTATGCGGTGACTCCGACCCGCGGGCAGACGGAGAGCTATTCGGATGAAAACGGCGTTACGGTCATAAGAGTCAAAAACGGACAAGTCCAAAAGACAAGCAGGATCAAGAAGGTCATCAATCTTCTCACCCTTGAGAAGCATACGATCAGCGCGGTGAAGAAGTGCGCAAAAGGCGTAAAGTTCGATTTGATCGTCAACATGTGCTCCAATCTTTGCTATGCAAAGACAGTGGCATATTTCAAAAAACGGGACAGAGCTGTAAACTACCTTTTATTGAAGGACATGCTCCCCCAAAATGCCGTTGACATCGGCATCATGGCGACGAGCGGTCCAATGGGGTTTGTCTATCGGCATTTCAAGAAAAAAGAAAAAAAGTTTTACCGCAATGCCGACTATATCGGTTGCATGAGCGAAGCGAATAGGGAATATGTAGTTCGCAATCACTCCGAGCTTGCGCCTGAAAGGGTGACGGTCGTTCCCAACAGTATCGAACCGCAGGACGTCTCTTTGGACGGCGCGGGGCGTGCGGCAATGCGGGAAAAATACGGCTTGCCGCAGGACAAAACGATCTTTATTTACGGGGGAAACCTCGGGAAACCACAGGATATTCCGTTTATCATCGAGTGCTTGCGCGCGCAGAAAGAAAATAACGAGGCGTTCTTCTTTATCGTCGGCGACGGCACCGAGTACGGAAAGCTCGAGCAGTTCATGGAAACGGACAAGCCGTCGAACGTCAAACTGATGAAGCGGCTGCCCCGTGAAGATTTCGACGTCATGCTCGCGGCGTGCGACATCGGGCTCATCTTTCTCGACCATCGGTTTACCGTTCCCAATTATCCGTCGAGGCTACTTTCCTACATGCAGGCGGGGCTACCCGTTCTTGCCTGTACCGACCCGAATACCGACGTTGGCAAGGATATTGTGGCGGGCGGCTTCGGCTGGCAGTGTGAAAGCAACGACGCGGAAGCATTCGGGAAAGCGGTTCGTGAGGCGACACACGATAACAGCGGGAAACGCGAAGCGGCGTTGCGCTATTTGAAGGAAAATTTTACAGTCGAAAGGTGTTTTCGATTGATCATGAAAAGCGCGTTTAATTGCGAAGGAGAAGAGTATGCAGATCAGTAGCAACAGAATGGACCTCGGTTTTTTCAAATATCAAAAGGAATTTGAGGAAAAGGCGCTCGAGGTCCTCCGTTCCGGAAGGTATATCCTTGGACCTGAGGTCGAGGCCTTTGAACGGGAATTCGCGGAATATACAGGCGGGAAGTATTGTGTCGGAGTCGCAAACGGACTTGACGCTCTTTGGCTTGCGGTGCGTATTCTCGGGATCGGCAAGGGCGATGAGGTGATCGTTCAAGGAAATACCTATATCGCCAGCGTCATGGGGATCACCATAAACGGCGCGACTCCCATATTTGTTGAACCGAATGAGTATTTCGCGATCGACGCCGATAAAATCGAGGCGTTGATCACGGAGCGCACGAAGGCGATCATGGTCGTACACCTCTATGGAATTGCCGCCGATATGGAGAAGATCACGGCGATCTGCAGAAGACACGGCTTAAAATTGATAGAGGACTGCGCACAATCGCATGGCGCTCTGTATGACGGTCACATGACGGGGACGTTCGGCGACGTCGGTTGCTTCTCCTTTTATCCCACAAAAAATTTGGGTGCGTTCGGGGACGGCGGCGCCGTTGTAGTAGACGATGAGAATTTGGCGAAACTGTTTAGGATCTATCGCAACTACGGAAGCGAGAAACGGTATTACAATAAAGTAGTGGGGGCAAATTCGAGGTTGGACGAGTTGCAAGCCGGGTTGCTCCGTGTGAGATTGAAGCACCTTGAGGAGATCACCGCAGAAAAGATAGCGCTTGCAGAGAGATATTCGGCGGAGATAAAAAATCCGTTGATCACTTTGCCTCAAACGCCCGCCAATACGAGGGCGGTGTGGCACCAGTATGTCATAAGGTGCGAGAAACGGGATGAGCTTATGGAATATTTGGAGAAGAGAGGGATCGGCACCTTGATCCATTATCCGATCCCTCCGCACCTTTCCGAGGCCTACGCCTATTTGAAAATTGAAAAAGGCTCGCTTCCGATTACCGAGCACTTTGCCAATACAGTTTTATCGCTTCCCATTTATAATGGCATGACCGATGAGGAACAAAGTTATGTGATTGCTTGTCTTAATGAGTTCGGAGCGTAGAGTATGACCCAAACAGTTGATGATTGTAAGTTATTTGAGTTAAAGGATCTCGGTGATGAGCGCGGCGGCATGGTCTCGATCGAGGGAGGTAAAAGCATTCCGTTTGACATCAAGCGGGTATTTTACACATTCGGAACGGATAAGAAAGCCGTGCGGGGATGTCACGCCAATCGCTACTCCGATTTTTTCATTGTGAATGTAAAGGGCAGTGCTAAGGTGGCTGTGTTCGATGGGCTCTCACGCAAGGAATTCGAACTCAGCCGTCCTGATTTTGGGCTGTTTATTCCCAGGATGATTTGGAAGGAGATGTATGATTTTTCCGAAGACTGCGTGATGATGGTGCTTGCCGACACGCACTATGATGCCACGGAATATATAAAAGACTTGGAAAAATACAAGGGGATCGTAACAAATCCGAATGCTTAATTTCTGTACACTGTTCGACAGCAACTATCTCGATAAGTTTTTGGCGATGTATGAATCTTTGGAAGAGGCGCATGCCGATTTTACAATCTATGTGATGTGCTTTGACAAGAGGACGCACGAGATCCTTACAACCATGCAGAAGCCGCATATCGTTTTCGACGATGTCGTCGAACTTGAAACTCGGTATCCGAAGCTTCACGAATTGAAAAATTTGCGCTCCAAAGCAGAATACTGTTGGACGTGTACGGCTGCGTCGATCGAATTTTTTCTTCTGAAATATTCTTTGGAGAATTGCACTTATATCGATGCAGATTTGTATTTCTATCAAGATCCCGCCGTGTTGTTCGAAGAGATCGCGGAGAGCGGTTCAGACATCGCAATTATAGAGCATCGTTACAATGCGGATGCGAAGGATGCGGAAACGAGCGGGAAATATTGCGTCGAATTTAATTTTTTCAGCAATTCCGAGAGGGGGAGAGAAGCCCTCGCGTGGTGGAAAGAGAGGTGCTTCGAATGGTGTTACCAAAAGTTCGAGCCTGCCACGGAAGAACATGTGGCGCGATACGGGGACCAGAAATATCTTGAAATGTTCCCGGTGTTGTTCCGAGACGTGCACGTTATGAAACATCTCGGAGCGGGGATCGCTCCTTGGAATCTGAAACAATATCGCTTGGTTTCGCGGGGAAACGAAATACAGTTGGAACATCTCTCAACAGGCTGGAGAGGGCCGCTTGTATTTTACCATTTCCAAAATTTTAAGTATATCAGCGAGAACACGGTCAATATTAATTCGCAGTGTAAAGATAAGCAGTTAAAATATGCGATATACTATCCTTACGTTTACCGTCTTCATCGCATTCGGCATGAGCTTCGCGAGCAATATCATCTCGAGATTTCCACGAGAAAGAGCTATTCGAGCAATCGCCTGAAAGCATTTATTCAGCGATATATCATGCCGTATCGCGTGAAGATTCCGTCCGACGTGGTGCACTTCAAGAAAGTGAAAGAGGCGGTGGAACGTTTGGAAATTTTGCCGGAGGGGAACTGAGTGGACGCAGGGCGGTTAAAAATTTTATACCTTACAAACATACCGGCGCCTTATACCGTAGATTTTTACAACGAGTTGGGACAGTATGTCGATTTAACCGTGCTGTTTGAGCGCGCGACTGCCGATAACCGCGAAAAAGATTGGTTTTCCGTTGGCGGGAGTAATTTTCATACCGTGGTCTTGAACGGGAAAAAGTATGGGGATGAAATGGCGCTGTGCCTGGATGTAAAAAAATATCTTACTCGAGACTATGACCTTGTGATCATAGGGAATTACGCTTCGCTTACGGGGATGATCTCAGTACATAGGTTAAATCGGAAGAAGATTCCCTATGCGATCCACGCAGACGGTGCACTCATACACAAGGAAAGCGCCCTCAAACGGTTTGTTAAAAAGAGGATGTTTCGCCACGCCTGTGCTTTCTTCTCGTCGGGTGAAGTTACGGATGCGTATTTCAAGCGTTATCTCAAAAAAGATATCCCGATTTTCCGCTATCCTTTTACGTCCTTGCGAGAATCGGACTTGACGGAGCACGCTCTTTCCCATTCTGAGAAGGTTGCGTTAAGGAGTAAATCTATTTTCGGAGAGGAATACGTCATCCTTTATGTGGGGAGTATTATCGAAAGAAAAGGGACGGATATTTTGATCAAAACAGCGGCTCTGTTGCCGAAGAATACAGGTGTGCACATTGTCGGTGGGGATGCGACAGAGGAGTTATCACTACTCATGGAGCGCAATCGGGTCACCAACGTCACATTCCATCCTTTTGCCCCGAAAGAGCAGGTTCTGAAGTATATGCGAGCAGCGGATCTGTTTGTTTTCCCGACGCGGGAGGATATTTGGGGGTTGGTTGTAAATGAAGCGATGTCGCAGGGAGTTCCTGTAATTACCAGCGATAAATGCGGAGCGGGACTTGAACTTATTCAAGACAGTTTCCGCGGATCGATCGTGAGATCGGAGGACCCGATTCTTTGGGCGCAGACGATCACAGAATATTTAGAGAACGCAGACAAGTTGGATCGTGCTTCTATAGCATGTCTGGAATATATCAAAGACTACACCATAGAAAAAATGGCAAAAATATATTTCGATGCCATTAAAGAAATTTGTGAAAACCATAAGCGGGATCTGTCAAGGGAATAAGCTCTGAAATGCTCATATATTTAGTTTTGCTGGCGACAATCATTTTAGTAGGCGTGCTTTGTTCTTTGAACGGAAGTACACCGAAGAAAAAAAAGATTTTCTGCAACATTACCATCGTTTTGATCTGTTTGGTACAATGTTTGCGCGATCCCAGCATCGGAGAAGACACAAGCCATTACATACAATGGTTCAATGAATATTGTAATATGGCTCATATTGAGAGCTTATATCATCCTTCGCGCGACATTGAGTTGGGATATAGCATAATCAACATCGTTTTGTCAAGGCTCACAAAGAATCCTCAGGTACTCATTGCTGTAATTAGTATTCTGATTACGACTCTGCACATCAAGTTTATCGAGAAAAACTCAAAAGATCCTTTGCTTAGCGTTCTTTTGTATTTTGGGTTGAATTTCTTCTTGACTGCGATGGTTTCTTGGCGGCAATTTATTGCAATGGGTATCGTATTTTGGATCTATCCGTTGATGTTAAAGAGGAAGTATGTAAAAGCATTTTTCGTATTAGTGGCAAGTATGTTGTTCCACGATACCGCCATCATTTTTGCGGTAGCGTTGCTGGCGGCATTTTTATTCAGTAAATACAGCAAGGGAAGTTTATGGATCTTGATCATTGGACTGATCATAATTCCGTTTATAAACATCCCTCTGCAGTGGATCTTAAAAATTATGCCGGCATATCAAATTTATTTTACTACGATCCCCTCGACCAATGGCGTAGGGAAATTGAGATGGGTGTATATTATTGCGGAAACGATCATTGTACTGGCGGTTGCTTACCGTTTGAGCAAAGGTCGCAAAATTGATATCAAAAATAATACGGAGGGGGACAAGCGGGCTACCCCGAAAAATCAAAATGGACGGAATGTCAACTCCGTGCATTCTTCCGAGGTAATCGCAAAAAGGAAGCGCATTGCAATATTAGCTACAATAATGGCATATGCCGTATTGTGCGGTTTGCTTGCGAAGTATATACCCTATATGTTCCGGCTTGGATATTATTTCGACTTCTTTTTGCTTTTGCTCGTTCCGGAGCTGTTGCCGCAAGGATCTGGCTCTGCTACCATGTATAAAGTTTTGATTGCAGGAATGTGCATCGTGCTTTTTGTGTATTATCTGTCGGTTAACGCAGGACAAACCGTGCCATACAAATTTTTCTTTTAAAAGAGGGGACGTGATCTTAAATGATTAAAAAAATAATTATTTACGGATTGGGGATATTCTTCTCCAAAATCATCGTTTTTCTTCTCGTGCCGATATATACGAGGTGCTTTTCGAAAGCCGATTATGGTTATTACGACGTTCTCATCTCAAACATCACGATGGTCGTTTCCATCACGTTTGTTGAGGTATGGTCGGGGATCATCCGCTTTGTTTTCGATGATGAGCGACCGTATCGCCCGATCAAAAGTTTTTTAGTCATTCTGCCAGCCCTTTTGGTTCTGTATGCCGTAGGGATCATCGTCTTGGCGCAGATCATGGAGCTGAAATACGTTACGCTCACGGTCGTTTACGGGCTGTGTTATCTGCTGTTTACGGTCTATAACAGCATTTGTCGGGGACTTGGCAAAAACGTAGATTATGTAGTTTCCGGTGTGATCAGTACTGTCCTCGCATGCGGTCTCGGCGTTCTGTTTGGGGCGGTTTTGAAATACGGCATCGCAAGCCTTCTTGTTGCGCAGATCATCGGCTATGCGTGCGCGGTGATCTATTCCGAAATCAGAACAAAAGCCGTATTCCGTTCCTTGAAGGAAAAAATCAACAAAAAACAGATCAAGGAAATGATTTTGTACTGTTTACCGCTCATGGTCAACTCCTTTTCTTTCCTGTTTTTGGGGACATTCAACAAAAATATCGTCTTGGACAGGCTCGGAGAGGATATGAGCGGGTACTATGCATTTATCCTGAAATTCACCAGCATCTTGTCCGTCTTGATTTCCATTTATTCTCTCGCTTGGCAGGAAGTTGCCTTCCAAAATGCGGAGAATGGGGAAAGAGATCGAATTTTCAGCTACTACATAAATGCATTCGTGCGATTTGTCGGGCTTCTCGTACCGGTCTATTGTCTCGTTTTATACTATGCTGCTCCGATCATAGGCGGCTCTCAATATACAGACACGGTACAATATATGCCTTTGGCAATTCTCGCAACGTTTATTTCTGAGTTTTCGGGCATTCTCAGCGTTGTGATCGCAGTAAGCAAAAAAGGGCTGCACATTTTGCTTTCCACGGTCGTCGGCGCGGCTACAAATATTACGATCGTCTTGCTTTCGATAAAGAGCTTTGGGATCGACGGGGCGAGTCTCGGGCTGTTTATTGGTTTCCTGTTTGCGGGACTCTATCGTTTTTTTGCGGGAAGACGGAAATACAAAATTAAACTCAGTTACGGAGCGTGGCTGGTGTTTTTCATAGAAATGTTCATCACCATTTTGTGCTTCCAATTCGGCAAGTGGTGGGTGATCGTTCCGGCAATTTTGATCGCATTGGGTGTATGGGGCATTGTCAACCGCAACGAGATCAAATCGATACTGCGGAAGGGCAAAACGCTCCTTTCAAAAGCGAAAAAAGAGAGTGAAGCATGAAAAAACTGAATTTGAAGGAAATTCAATCCAAAGAGTTCGACCTCTTGTGCGAGTTTGACCGTGTTTGCAGAAAGCACGGCTTGAGGTATGGCCTTTGTGGCGGAACGCTGCTTGGGGCGGTTCGGCATAGAGGCTTTATCCCGTGGGACGACGATATCGACGTAGAGATGCCCCGCCCCGATTATAAAAAATTGATTGAAATTTCAGAAAAGGAATTTCCGTCGTTTTATCGATTGGAAACGCCTTATAACACGGATACCATACATGCTTATGGAAAGCTCTGCGACCTTAGGACTGAGCTTATCGAATTCCCGGACGGAAAGCAGATCCACACTCATCTGTATATAGATATTTTTCCTATTGACGGAATGCCGAATGACAGAATAAAACAAGAAAAACACCGCAAAAAAACGAGGAAGCGTATGCTTGCGTTATACGGATTTCGCGTGGCAAAATATAAGCGGAACGAAAAATTGAATTTTTTCAAGCGGATCTTTTGGGGTTGCATTGCGTTGACAAATAGGCTAATGCCATCGAGGTACCTCATCAAGCGCCTAGACAAATCGGCCGAAAAATATCCATTCGGCACGACTGCGTACAATGCCGTTATTGTCGCGGGATACGGAGCCATTGAGATCATGCCGAAAATCGTATTTTCGTTTGAAAACGAAGTGGAATTTTGCGGGAAAAAATTTTTTGCGACAAATAAACCCGACTTTTACTTAACGTCGATCTATGGAGACTACATGCAACTTCCGCCAGAAGAAAAGCGCATCTGTCACGAAATGATGGTATATGAACCAGAGGAGAAGCCGTTAGGATGAATTATGCGATTTTGGTATCGGGCGGAGTCGGAAGCCGTATGAAAAATGCGAGTCTGCCCAAACAATATCTTACAGTGAACGGCAAGCCCATAATCCTGTATACGCTTGAAAAATTTTTTACATGCAAAGAGATAGACGTCATTGTGATCGTTGCGGCAGAGAGCTGGCAGCCGATAATTTCCGGATGGCTTTCCGAGCTTGGTTGGAATAAACCATACTTTTTTGCCAATGCGGGCGCTTCACGCCAAGAATCCGTTTATAACGGGTTAAAAACGTGTATTTCAAGAGGATGTAACAGTTCCGATAAAGCACTTGTCCATGATGTCGTAAGACCATGCGTGAGCATGGAGTTAATTAAAAAATGTTTAGTGTATTCCGAAGAATACGACGGCGTTTTACCTGTTTTACCCGTTACGGATACGATGTATGTCAGTTCAAGCGGAGGTGAAATAACGGGCTTATTGGAAAGGAATACTTTATTCGGTGGGCAGTCTCCCGAGTGCTTCAACTTACAAAAATATTATTCCGTTCACCGAGGACTTACCACAGAACAACTTGCACAGGTACACGGCTCGAGTGAGATCGCCTTTGCAAATGGGATGAAAATCAAGTTAATTCCCGGAGAAGCGCTGAATTTTAAGATCACGACCGTTGAAGATTTAAGCAGGTTTGAACTAATGGTAAACGGAGGGGAAAGATGAAAGCATATGAACTATTTGCCGTAAACGATTTTCGTTACGTTGAGCGCGCTGTTCCGGAAATACATGACGATCTCGTGCTTGTAAAAGTGAAGGCCTCCGGAATTTGCAGTTCGGATATACCGCGCATTTTTAAGAAGGGGACCTATCACTTTCCTACGATACCGGGACATGAGTTTGCGGGGGAAGTCGTGAAGATCGCGGACGAAAAAAACAAACAATGGCTCGGCAAAAGGGTGGGCGTATTCCCTTTGATTCCTTGCGGATCATGTGCGCAATGTCAAAATAAACACTATGAAATGTGTGAGAACTATAACTATCTCGGTTCTCGCACCGATGGCGGTTTTGCCGAATATGTAGCTGTTCCCGCGTGGAATTTGATTGAAATTCCGGACGAGATCGATTTCAAGTCGGCTGCGATGTTAGAGCCGCTTGCGGTTGCATTACATTGCACAAATCAAGCGAGGATAAAGCAAGGAGACTCGGTGGCAATAGTCGGGAGCGGTATGATTGCATTTGCCGTAGCGCAGTGGGCAAAGATTGCCGGCGCGACACGGGTTTGCGTCGTTGCGCGTAATCAGAATAAGCATTTGATCGCAGAGAAATTAAAAACGGAATACCGCCTAAAGGAAGAACTCAAAGATGTAAAGTTCAACGTCGTGATCGAGGCGGTTGGAACGAATGAGGCATTGAATACAGCGATCACTTTGACAGATGCGGGCGGGACCGCTGTATTGATGGGAAATCCGTATTCCGATATGACCCTTGCTCAGGACGCATATTGGCGCATTTTGAGGAAACAGCTTCATGTTGTCGGGACATGGAATTCATCTTTCGACGGGCAAAACCGCTCAGAATGGCATTATGTTGTTGACATGCTCCAATGCGGCATTTTGAATGTTGCGCCGCTGATTACGCATGTCTATGATCAAGAGAAACTTGAAGAAGGGTTAAAACTGATGAAAAATAATTTAGAACCATATTGTAAAGTAATGGTTTTGTGGGGTTGATCATGAATAAAGGAAAAATATCCGCATCGATGATGTGCTCCAATCTCGTTGACCTTGCAGAAACGATCAACATTTTTGAGCAAAAGCAAATTGATTATCTTCATATTGATGTAATGGATGGAATTTTTGTTCCGAACTTTGGGTTGGGCGTCGATTACATCAGGGGTTTGCGCGATCTGACAAAAATTCCTTTGGATATTCATCTTATGATCACTGATCCCGAGTACAAGCTCCAACATATCGGGATCAAAGAAACGGACGTTGTATCGGTGCACTATGAGAGTACTTATCACGTTCAGCGTGTGTTGGACCGATTGAAAATGTACGGTTGCAAGTGCTTCTTGGCGATCAATCCGGCTACGCCTGTTTATGTGTTGGAAGAAGTGCTCGACTATTTGGATGGCATCAATCTTCTGATGGTCAATCCGGGGTTCGCCGGTCAGAAGATCGTGCCGAGCACGCTGAAAAAAGCGGTCAAACTTCAACATTTTCTTCAAGAAGCCGGTAGAACCGACATAGATTTGGAAGTAGACGGAAATATCACCGTTGAAAATGCCGCCAAATTAAAGTTGTGCGGTGCCAATATGTTTGTCGCAGGGACTTCCAGCATATTCAGGGGTTCGATAGCCGACTATGCCGATAATATCGACAAATTGAGGTCGGTCATCGACTAAAATAATCAAAAAAGAGGTCGCAAATGAAAGGGATCATATTAGCCGGGGGAGCGGGCACGAGATTATATCCGCTGACAATGGTAACATCAAAACAGTTATTACCTGTTTATGATAAGCCGATGATTTATTACCCACTATCGACTTTGATGCTTGCGGGTATCAAAGACATCTTGATCATTTCTACTCCGCAAGACATTCCGAACTTTGAAAAACTACTTGGAAACGGTGGTCAGTACGGGCTCCACCTTTCCTATAAGGTCCAGCCCAAACCCGAGGGACTGGCGCAGGCATTTTTGATCGGCGAAGAGTTCATTGGCGATGACGAATGCGCTATGATCCTCGGAGACAATATTTTCTACGGAGAAGGATTTTCCTCGATTTTGCGTAGTGCGGTCTCGGCGGCTGAAGATGGTTTAGCAACGGTATTCGGCTACTATGTCAATGACCCCAAACGCTTCGGAATTGCAGAGTTCAATGAAAAGGGAGAAGTTGTTTCTATCGTAGAAAAACCCGAGGACCCGAAGAGCAATTACGCAATTACCGGTTTGTACTTCTATCCAAAGGGAGTCGCCTCCGAAGCGAAACAAGTGAAGTTCTCCCCTAGAGGAGAACTTGAGATCACGTCTTTGAATGAGATATATTTAAGGAAGAAAAAATTGCAAGTCAAGCTGATGGGAAGAGGGTTCGCTTGGCTTGATACGGGTACTGTAGATTCCTTATTTGAGGCGTCCAATTTTGTCAGGATCATGGAAAAAAATCAAGGTGTAGAGATATCCGCACCGGAGGAAATTGCCTATCGGTATCGGTGGATCGACAAAGAGGCGCTCTTGTCCTCTGCCGAAAAATACGGTAATTCTCCGTATGGAAATCATCTGATGAATGTAGCAAACGAAAAAATTTTAAGTAGCGTTGGAGAAAATAAATGATCATCATCGTTACAGGCGGGGCGGGTTTTATCGGCAGTAACTTTATCTTCCACATGCTGAAAAAATATCCCGATTACCGCATTATCTGTTTGGATAAGCTGACATACGCGGGCAACCTTTCCACGCTTGCGCCGATCATGGCGAAGCCCAACTTCCGCTTCGTCAAGGCCGACATCTGCGACAGGGAGGCCGTCTACCGCCTGTTTGAGGAGGAAAAGCCCGACGTCGTCGTCAATTTTGCGGCGGAGAGCCACGTGGACAGAAGCATCGAGGACCCCGGCGTCTTTTTGCAGACGAACATCATCGGGACCGCTACCATGATGGACGCCTGCCGCAAATACGGGATCAAGCGCTACCATCAGGTCTCCACGGACGAGGTGTACGGCGATCTTCCGCTCGACCGTCCCGACCTGTTCTTCACCGAGACGACGCCCCTCCATACGAGCAGTCCCTATTCGAGCTCCAAGGCGTCCGCTGACCTGCTCGTGCTCGCCTATTATCGGACGTATGGGCTGCCCGTTTCGATCAGCCGTTGCTCCAACAATTACGGACCCTATCATTTCCCCGAGAAGCTCATTCCGCTCATGATCGCAAACGCTTTGAACGACAAGCCCCTGCCCGTGTACGGAAAGGGGGAGAACGTGCGCGATTGGCTGTATGTGGAGGACCACTGCAAGGCGATCGACCTCATCATCCACAAGGGGCGCGTGGGCGAAGTGTACAATGTCGGCGGGCACAACGAAATGAGAAATATCGACATCGTGAAACTCATTTGCAAAGAGCTCGGCAAGCCTGAGAGCCTCATCACCTATGTGGCGGACAGAAAGGGGCACGACATGCGCTATGCCATCGACCCGACCAAGATACACGAGGAGCTCGGCTGGCTGCCAGAAACAAAGTTTGCGGACGGCATCAAAAAGACGATCAAGTGGTATCTTGAAAACCGCACGTGGTGGGAGACGATCATCTCGGGCGAATACCAAACTTATTACGAAAGAATGTACGGAAACAGATAGAGGAAGGAGTAGGTTTAATATGTCACTTTTTACGGGAAAAACTTTAATGATCACGGGCGGGACGGGATCGTTCGGGAATGCCGTCTTGAACCGTTTCCTCGCGACGGACATCGGGGAGATCCGCGTCTTTTCGCGCGACGAGAAAAAGCAGGACGACATGCGCCACGAATTTCAGGCAAAGATGCCCGAAGCCTCCGAAAAGATCAAATTCTACATCGGCGACGTGCGCGATCTCGCTTCCGTCAAAAACGCCATGCACGGCGTGGACTACATCTTCCATGCGGCGGCGCTGAAACAGGTGCCGAGCTGTGAGTTCTTTCCGATCGAGGCGGTAAAGACAAACGTGCTGGGCACCGATAACGTGCTCACCGCCGCCATCGACGAAGGCGTCAAGACGGTCATCTGCCTTTCGACCGACAAGGCGGCATATCCCGTCAACGCGATGGGGACAAGCAAGGCGATGATGGAAAAAGTCATCGTTGCAAAGTCCCGTACGACGACAAAGACGAAGATCTGCTGTACGCGTTACGGCAACGTCATGTGCTCGCGCGGAAGCGTCATTCCGCTTTGGATCGACCAGATCAGAAACGGACAGCCCATCACGGTCACGGAGCCCTCTATGACCCGTTTCATTATGTCCTTGGAGGAGGCGGTCGATCTTGTTCTGTTCGCCTTTGAGCACGGAGAGAACGGAGATATTCTCGTGCAAAAAGCGCCCGCCTGCACGATCCAGACACAGGCGGAGGCCGTTTGTGAGCTGTTCGGCGGGGATAAAAAGGACATCAGGATCATCGGCATCCGTCATGGCGAGAAGATGTTTGAAACCCTTCTCACCAACGAGGAATGCGCCCATGCGATCGACATGGGGAACTTTTATCGTGTCCCCTGCGACAAACGCGGGCTCAACTACGACAAATATTTCACGCTGGGCAACGTTGAGCGCAATCCGCTCACCGAGTTCAATTCCAACAACACGCGGCTCCTTACGGTGGAGGAAGTGAAGGAAAAGATCGATTCCCTTCAATATATTAAAGATGAGCTTGCGAAGGACGCCAAATGAACGTGCTCGTGACGGGCGCACAGGGGTTTGTCGGCAAGAACCTTGTCTGTGCGCTTGAAAATTTGAGAGATGGGAAGGACAGGACGCGCCCCGCGCTTGCGATCGGCGAGGTCTACCGCTACGATGTTGGCTCTTCTGCCGAGGAGTTGGAGCATTTCTGCAAGAATGCCGATTTTGTTTTTCATCTTGCGGGCGTGAACAGACCGAAGGTTGCGACGGAGTTTGTCGAGGGAAATCTCGGGCTTTCCGAAACCTTGTTGGCGTCTCTCAAAAGAAACGGAAACCGCTGTCCCGTGATGCTCTCCTCCTCCATACAGGCAAGTCTTTGCGGAAGATTCGAGGGCAGTGACTACGGTAAGAGCAAACGCGCTGCGGAAGAACTGTTCTTTGCCTATGAAAAGGAATGCGGGGCGAAGGCGTATGTGTACCGCTTTCCAAATCTTTTCGGAAAGTGGTGCCGCCCCAATTACAACAGTGCGGTGGCGACCTTCTGCAACAACATTGCAAACGATCTTCCCGTCACGGTGAACGACAGGAACACGGAACTCGAACTACTTTATATCGACGATCTCGTCTCCGCGATGCTCGATCTGTTGGAAGGGAAGGCTGTGCGGTGTGATTACGACGGCGCGGCTTCGATAGCAAGCGGGGAGGGAAAGTATTGTTTCGTCCCCGTGACGCATAAGGTCACGCTGGGGAAGATCGTCGATCTGCTCAACGAATTTCACGGGCAGCCCCAAACGCTTATAATGCCGGAGCTTCCTGCGGGAAGTTTTGAAAAAAAGCTGTATTCGACCTATCTTTCCTATTTGCCGAAGGAAAAAGCGGCGTTCCCGCTCAAAATGAATACAGACGCGCGCGGGAGCTTTACCGAGCTTTTGAAAACGGAGAAGTGCGGGCAGTTTTCGGTGAACATTTCGGAACCGAACGTCACAAAAGGCGAGCATTGGCACAACAGCAAGTGGGAGTTTTTTATCGTGGTTTCGGGGCACGCCCTCATTCAGGAGAGGAAGATCGGAACAGACGAAGTGCTCGAATTTGAAGTGAGCGGAGAAAAGATCGAGGCTGTTCACATGCTCCCGGGATATACGCACAATATCATCAATCTTTCAAAGACGGAGAAACTCGTCACGGTGATGTGGGCGAACGAGCCGTTCGACCCCGCGCACCCCGATACATTTTACGAAAAGGTGAATTAGATATGGAAAAGGTCACAGATTATTCCGACGTAAAATTTAAAGAGAACGGAAAGCTCAAATTGCTTATCATCGTCGGTACGCGCCCCGAGATCATCAGACTCTCCGAAGTGATCAAAAAATGTCGTGTATGTTTCGACTGCATTCTTGCGCATACGGGGCAGAATTACGACTACACTTTGAACGGCGTATTCTTCAAGGACTTGAAACTCTCCGACCCCGAAGTTTATATGAATGCGGTGGGGGACGATTTGGGCGCGACCATCGGAAACATCATCGACCGCAGTTATAAGCTGATGGTGCAGTTAAAGCCCGACGCGCTGCTGATCCTCGGGGACACCAACAGTTGCCTCTCGGCGATCGCGGCAAAGAGGCTGCATATCCCGATCTTCCACATGGAGGCGGGGAACCGCTGCAAGGACGAATGCCTGCCAGAGGAGACCAACCGACGGATCGTGGACATCATTTCGGACGTCAATCTGGCGTACTCCGAACATGCGCGGCGGTATCTTGCGGAGTGCGGCTTGCCCAAAGAGAGGACGTATGTTACGGGCTCGCCCATGGCGGAGGTCCTGCAAGCGAACCTTCCCGAGATCGAGGCGTCAGATATCCTCACGCGGCTGGGTTTGAAAGAGAAGAAGTACATCTTGCTCTCTGCGCATCGGGAGGAGAATATCGATACGGAGAAGAATTTTGTGTCGCTCTTCACGGCGATCAACGAGATGGCGAAAAAGTACGACCTGCCCATTCTGTATTCCTGCCATCCGAGGAGCAGGAAACGGTTGGAGCAGAGCGGGTTTGCGCTCGATGGGCGCGTTGTCCGGCACGAGCCGCTCGGGTTCCACGACTACAACCATTTGCAGATGAACGCCTTTGCGGTCGTCTCGGACAGCGGCACCTTGCCCGAGGAAAGTTCGTTTTTCACTTCGATCGGAAAGCCCTTCCCCGCCGTCTGCATCCGCACTTCGACGGAGCGCCCCGAAGCGCTCGATAAGGGGTGCTTTGTCTTGGCGGGCATCGACACGACATCGCTCTTACAGGCGGTCGATACGGCGGTGACGTTCAACGCAAACGGCGATCACGGGATTCCCGTGCCCGACTATACGGATGTGAACGTCTCTACGAAAGTGGTAAAGCTCATCCAATCTTACACAGGCGTCGTCAACAAAATGGTTTGGAGAAAGGGCGAATAAACTAATTTGCTGTAAGTCTTACAAGAGTCGGTTAAGTATTTTGCCGCGAGCGGTAAATGGTATGCAAAAGGTAATTTCACCATAAAAAGTTCGGTATAACACCGAACTTTTTTTCTCAAATTTTTGGAGGATGGCTAACTTTTAGCCCTCTTACTTAGCTACCTAATGAGGGGGTAATTGTAGTTGAGAGGAAGCCAAAGAAAAATCTATTCTCAAATTTTTGAAGAATGGCTAACTTTTGCCTCTCCTATTTGCCTACCTAATGAGGGGGTAATTGTAGTTGAGAGGAAGTCAAAGAAAAATCTTTATGAAAATTTTGGAGGATGGCTAACTTTTAGCCTTCTTATTTGCCTACCTAATGAGGGGGTTTGCATTAAACGAAAAAATTTTCCGCAAAAAATATTGAAAATTGTAAACTTCTGCCCTTCCTACTTGGCTACCTAATGAGGGGGTAACAAGAAGGCAGACGATTAAGCGACCGCAAGCCGAACAGGGGCGCTTTGTCCGAAAGAGCGCGAACAGCGCAATGGACTTTGTAAAATGACCATGAACAATAATCGTAAAGAACTGCGAACAGCAGGTTCTGATTGGAAGTCCGCCTTATAAAAGGCAGTCGGACAGGCGCGGAAACGGACGCGAAAAAGGAGACAAAAACAAATAAAAGGAGATGAAGAAAGGAAAGCAAATCGGCAAGCAAAAGCAAGGAAAAATCTAAAAATGGAAAACCTCAGCAATTCCCGAAAAGATTTTGAAGAAAGATTTTCGGGAAAGACGAGCACACATAGAAGGTATGAGCACGAGGAAAAAGTCCTCGGGCGAGTGCCGAAAATTGGGCGCGAGGAAAGCAGGATAAGGAAAGTGGGAAAAGCTACTTTCGGGCCGCCTCCCTGCGGACGCGAGGACAAGCGGGAAACCCGCTTCCCGAGAGTAAATGTGCGGCACAAAACGGGCGTATACAAAACTTTGGGGGGAGAGCTTGAGTAAGTTTTTGTCGGCAATAATAACGGTATAAAAGATAGGCAAAAGGGGAAAACAAAGGGCATGAAAGAGAGGGAGTTGGTCGATATCAAAAACATCGCAGTCGATACGAGGGGGAGCGTGGCGGCGAGGATGAAAAGCTATCTTGCGGCGGTGGGGGATCCCTACCGTTTCCGCGTGGGCAAGACGCACGTCAGCGTGGTGTTTAGCGGGAGAGAGGGGGGCACTCTAGAGTCGGAATTGGAAAAAATTTGCATGAGGAAAGGATGACGGCTGGGCTTGCAATCTGTGAAAAAATCTGCTATACTGGGCTTGTGTTGAAGTGCCGTGATTTGTTCCGGAAGGAGTAAAGAATGGCAAGAAAAAGTAAATATCAGACTTCCGATACACCCTCTGGACGCTCCGCGCGCCCTTTTTCCGCAGGGCTGTATATTCGTCTGTCCCGCGAGGACGGCGACAAGCCAGAGAGCGAGAGCGTCTCCTCCCAACGGGCGATTTTAGAACGGTTCGTCTCAGATCATCCCGACATTCTGCCCTATGATAGCTACATCGACGACGGTTGGAGCGGAACGGATTTCGACCGTCCCGATTTCCGCCGTATGCTCGATGACATCCGCGCCAAAAAGGTCAACTGCGTCATCGTGAAAGACCTCTCCCGTTTCGGCAGAAATTACGTCGAGGCGGGGAAGTATCTTGAAATCGTCTTTCCGCTCTTCGGGATCCGCTTTATTTCGGTGAACGACGACATCGACAGCTTGGAAAACCCTTCCTCGATGAACACCGTCATGGTGCCCTTCAAAAACATCATGAACGACGAATATTGCCGCGATATCTCGATGAAGGTGCGCTCCTCGCTCGACATCAGACGGAAACAGGGTATGTTCATCGGCTCGTTCGCGGCTTACGGCTATATAAAGGACCCCGCCGACCGCCATAAACTTCTTGTTGACGAGGAAGCTGCGGAGACAGTCCGCCTCATCTTTGAAAAGTTTCTCGAAGGGTACAGTATGCTCGGCATTGCCCGCATGTTGAACGAGAGGGGAGTGCCCAATCCTTCTGCCTATAAGCGGAGCAAGGGGCTCAATTACCGCCACCCGCAGACGGACGAAAAGGCGCTCTGGGTCGATTCCTCGGTGCGGCGCATTCTTACCAATGAAGTGTACATCGGCAACCTCGTGCAAAAGAAGAACGAGATCATCAGCTACAAAGTCCACACGGCGAAGGCGGTCGCGCGGAGCGGCTGGATCGTTGCGGAGGGCACGCACGAGCCCATTGTCTCCATTGACGACTTCCGACGCGTGCAGGAACTCTTAAAACGGGACACGCGCACCTCGCCCCAAAGCTGCAAACTCTCCGTGTTCGCGGGGTTTGTGAAGTGCGCCGACTGCGGAAGGGCAATGCAACGGCGCAAGGTGGTGCAGCCCTATAAAACCTACGAGTACTACGCCTGCGCGACCTATCGCAAGATGCACGCGGGGTGCACGAAGCACATGATCCGCGCCGATGTGCTCGAAGAGGCGGTGCTCGTCTTTTTGAATAAATATATCTCTCTTGCCGCAGACTTTGACAGGCTCATCGCCCTGCTCGACCAAAAGAAGGGAGCGGGCGAGGGGTCGCGGCGGATAGAGGCGAGTTTAGCCGCAAAGAAGCGGGAGCGGGAGGAGGCGGAGAATATGCTCGTGGAGCTCTATCCCGACCTCAAAAAGGGGCTACTCGGGCAGGAGCAATATTTCGCTCTCAAAGAGCGGTACGAGAGACAGATCGAGCGGGCGGACGGGGCGATCAAGCGGCTCGAAGAGGAGAAAGGAAATTTAGAAAAGCCGATGCGGGAGAACGAATTTGTCGTCGCCTTCCGAAGATACCGCGCACCCGAGGCGCTCACGCGGGAAATGTTGACCGAGCTCGTGGAGGACATCCTCATTCACGAGGGCGGGGAGATCGAAATTCGCATGAAGTGCCGCGACGAATTCTTATCTGCGATGGAATACCTCAAACGCAACGAGGGACTATTTAGCGAGGGGCACTTAAAAGAGGCGCTCGGTGCCGACGACAATTCGACCTCCGAGACGGCTTAGAAAATTTAAATTATATTGTGCGTGCGGGCAGGCAATTTTGCCCGCCCGCACGCTTGTTACAAAAACACTTCAAACGATTGCATTTTACGGCGGGGAATGGTATAATCAAAGCAGGAGAAGACCAA
Source organism: uncultured Clostridia bacterium (assembly GCA_947632195.1). GTDB lineage: Bacteria > Bacillota > Clostridia > Christensenellales > Borkfalkiaceae > Gallimonas. Next base: position 45,091 of record CANROE010000016.1, read on the forward strand.
TGAAACACAAAAGAATCTTTTTTGCCATGATCTTGGCGTTATCCCTTTTATCCATGTTTCTTTCGGCGTGCTGCGGCGAAAAGCCCTTTTCGCAACGGTTCGCAGGTATTGTGGGGAGTTTCGACGAGGCGGGCAAGTTGGAGGCGGTGTTACAGCTCTCAGACTCAGAACAGGCGTTCGGCGAGATCGTTGTCATGGCTCCTGAGCAACAAAATTGCACTTTCCGCTATGCGATCTCCGAAAATGGAGAGATTTCATTCACGTTCGACGGCGAGGGCGAGGCAAACGGAACGCTTCACGGAAAGATAATAGACGTCACCGCGAAGGTCGGCGGAAGAGAGCTTGTCTTTTCGGGGACGCTCTATCTGATGACGGAAAAGATCGACGGCGAAGTTGCGGAGGAAGGGTACGTCGCCGCAGGACATCCCTTTTCCGATGTGGTAACACCGCCCGAGGAAACGGTAACGCTCACCGTCAACGGCGCTCCCATGACGGTAGACGAGTTTTTGGCTTCTTCCATGCCCGCGCAGGATACCGTTATCGAAATTACAACAGCTACGATTTGAGATAAAATTAAAAATCGGCAAGACGAACTATCCCCGCGCTTTACGCGGGGATGTTTATTCCCTTGGCTCCCTATCCCTCTCACAAAAGGAGGGGGTAAATCAAAACCACCAGTGAACTGGTGGTTTGCACAACCCCTAAAAGGGGATGATGCCGGCTGACCCGTAAACGGGTGCCGAAATTTGGCATCGCA
>CANROE010000017.1 GCA_947632195.1 uncultured Clostridia bacterium
ACTTGGTCTTTCCGCCCTGCCCTCCCAGGCAGAGCTTAAAAACTTCGTTCTTGCTATGCAGTTGTCAATTTGCGGATATTCGGCAAACAGCCGAAACTATGCGAAAAGCGTTCTGCCTTTCGGACAGCTTATTCATCTTAACACTTTGCCATTTTTTCGTCAAGCGATTTTCAAAGGAAATTTTGACTTTTTTCGGAAATTATCGGAAAAATTTTTCGCAAATATACATGCTTGTGCCAAAATTTTCGTCCCCCACAAGATATTGTGGAGAGAGGGAGTTGTAAGCGTCATGCTGAGCCGCGCGCTGTTTTAAATGCGTCACCCTGCCGCACGTTTCCAATTACGTCACCCTGAGCCTGTCGAAGGGTGTCCGCATTATAATAAGGATATGTTTCAACTCCACTGCGTTCCACTCAACATGACGTATTTTAGAAAGGTGTTGCGCTTTTCCCTTGCTGTCCCTTTTAGGGAAAGTACCCGAGCAACGCGAGGGGGAAAGGGTTTCAAAAACCCCTCAGTCTCGCTCCGCTCGCCAGCTCCCCCTAATAGGGGCGCCAAGGTTATTATTGTCATGTCGACCGAGGTGGAGACATCTCTACCGCATTTAATAAGGTGAGATTTCTCGATTTCGCTCGAAATGACATTTTAGAATGGCGGGCGGGGCGACAGCTCCCCTAATAGGGGCGCCAAGGTTATTATTGTCATGTCGACCGAAGTGGAGACATCTCTGCCGCAGTTTTAATAAGGTGAGATTTCTCGATTTCGCTTCGCTCCACTCGAAATGACATTTTAGGAATATATGCGCGAGCAAAACCACGCTTTTGCGCTGCGCGACAACATTTGTTGCATTCTTGCAACTTCTTGTCCGATGAAACGAACGAGAGGACAAACAAGTTAAGGCATACACGCCCGTTTCCTCGCACAATTATTTTCCGATGTGCGGTTCGCTGAAAACCATGGGGATACACTCGACTTCGCGCTATGCGCTCCGCTCGGTATGACATCGAGAAAAAGAATTGTGCGAAACTAAATCACTTGCGCGAGCAAAACCACGCTTTTGCGCTGCGCGACTGCATTTGTTGCATACTTGCAACTTCTTGTCCGATGAAACGAACAAGAGGACAAACAAGTTAAGGCATACACGCCCGTTTCCTCGCACAATTATTTTCGCAGCGACACCCCTTCCGTCACGCGCAAGCGCGTGACACCCACCCCTCAAGGGGTGGGCAAGGGGGTGGCGCAAGCAAAGAATTGTGCGAAATCTTTACTCGTACATCTCCGTCGAGAGGTACCGGTCCCCCGAGTCGGGCAAAATGACGACAATGTTCTTGCCCGCGCTCTCCTCGCGCAGGGCGATCTGCGTGGCCGCATACAGAGCCGCGCCCGAGGAGATCCCCACGAACACCCCCTCCGCCTTGGCAAGCTCCCTGCCCGAAACAAACGCCGCCTCGTTCTCCACGGGAAAAATTTCGTCGTATACCGAAACGTCGAGCGTCTTTGGCACGAATCCCGCGCCGATCCCCTGTATTTTATGCGCGCCCGCGCGCCCTTTTGAGAGTACGGGCGAGGAGGCGGGCTCCACCGCCACCACTTTGACATCTCCCTTCTGCTCTTTTAAGTACTTCCCCGCGCCCGTGAGCGTGCCGCCCGTACCGACCCCCGCGACGAATACGTCCACCGCGCCGCGCAGGTCCTTCCAAATTTCGGGGCCCGTGGTGCGGAAGTGCATTTCGGGGTTGACGGGGTTGTCGAACTGCGCGGGAACAAAGCTCCCCTCAATACTCGCGGCGAGCTCGTTTGCCTTGGCGATCGCCCCCTTCATGCCCTTTGCGCCCTCGGTGAGGACGATCTCCGCGCCGTACGCTTTGAGCAATTTTCTGCGCTCCAAACTCATCGTCTCGGGCATGGTGAGAATGCAGCGGTATCCCTTTGCCGCCGCGATCGCCGCAAGCCCGATCCCCGTATTGCCCGAAGTCGGCTCGATGATGACGGAGCCCTTTTTGAGTACGCCGCGCTGCTGTGCGTCCTCGATCATCGCCTTGGCGATCCTGTCCTTGACGGAGCCCGTGGGGTTGAAATATTCGAGCTTGGCGAAAATTCTCCCCTTTAAGCCAAGTTTTTTTGCATACCGTTTGAGTTCGAGAATGGGCGTTGCGCCCACAAGTTCGGTAACGCTGCCGTAGAGTGCCATAATTTTTTCTCCTTATAAGATCGATCCCCTCCCGTGGAGGGGTTGCTTATTCTCTCCAAAGCGGCATGCTGCCCCGCCCGCACGGTTCTATTTGCCTAAGGGCGGCACGAGCACGCAGTGCGAAGTAGAATCTCACATTATTATATGCGGTAGAGATGTCTCGACTACGCTCGACATGACAATTTGAGAGCAGCGCGCGGGGCGGACATAATAGTGTCATTTCGACCGTAGCGAATGCAATGAGCGGAGCGGAGAAATCTCATTCCCATCACGTCACTCTGAGCCTGTCGAAGAGTGACCGCATTGTAATAAGGATATGTTTCGACTTCGCTCAACATGACGTGATTTAGGAATGACGTTCTGTATAGTCCTTGGCTACCCCTTGAGGGGGAGCTGGCGCGAGCTTGCGAGCGACTAAGGGGGTGTTTCGTTACGAGTTACAGACACCCCTTCCGTCACGCGCAGAGCGCGTGACACCCACCCCTCAAGGGGTGGGCAAGGTTTCTCTCTTACCGCTCTTCCATGCTATGGAAGTAGCGAAGATAGCTCTTGCGGCAGTAGCGAATGACGTCGGAATCCAAGGCGGGATCGCCCTCGAAGGCGTACGCCCCGTTCACACGCCAGCCGTTGAGCAACGAAATTTTCACTGCGTCCTTGGGACAGGAGAAGGCGCAGCCCATGCAGGCGGCGCAGTTCTTGCCGAATTTCGGCTTTCCGTCCACCATTCTGATGTTCCCGAGCGGGCAGACTTTTTCACACTTGCCGCAGCCGATACAGCTCTTTGTCGCCTTGAATCTTCTGCCGATGACGGGCATTGCGGGGTGCTCGATACGGAGTGCAAACGCAACCATTCTGCGAAAAGGGCCGTTTTTATACAGCGTTCCCCCGCCTTCCGCGATGAGCGCGGCGTCCTGCGGGAATGCCCGCTCGGCGCAGCGTTTCATGCGCACCGCCATGCCCTCGGGGTGGCGGAAAATGATGTTGTAAGGCATGACGTAATGCAATTCGCCCCGCACTTCGTACCCCCGTTTCTTTAAAATGCGCTTGGGGGTGACGCCCGACGCCTCGTTGAGTTTTAAGGGCTCGCCCGAGGTGCGCACGAGCCACACGGGGAGGCGTTTTTGCAATACGGGTAGCGTTTTGAGGAATTTCAGCACGGGCACGGGCGCGTTGAAGGCGTGCACGGGATAGCCGATGAGCACCCCGTCGTACCCCTCGGGCGGGGGCGGAGTGAGGCCCGCCGAGATAGAGTAAATTTCGACCTCATGCCCCCTATTTATAAGCTCCCGCGCGAGCATTTCGCACGCCCATTTTGTGTTGCCCGTTCCCGAAAAACAGTAGACGATGAACTTCATTTGTGCCACTTCTCCGCGAGATGTTCGCCCTTTTCGCCGTATTTGTAGGTGACGTTTTCGTCCTCTTCGTGGGAATCGTACCACACCTGCGCGAAGAAGGGAACGTCCTTTGCGAGGCGGTCGAAGTCCCACGGCGCGGGCTGGCAGCACTTGGGGCACCAATGCCCGCCGCGCAGAACGGTGTAGGGGGTCATCTCAAAGGTGTGCCCGTCGTGGCATTTCCACGTCAATTTCGCATACGGTTCGACAAATCCGTCCGAAAGACACTCCCCGCCGCGAAAGGCGGCAGCAGATCGCATGTCCGAAATGTCCCACTCTTCCATCGGCTTTTCTTCGTTGTAGCCGTGGTCGAGCACAAAGCCGTTTTTCTTGGCGTTTTTGATGTGTTTCAATTCTTCATAGTCGCCGAAGTCCCCCTTCGCCATGAGTTTTGTCTCCTTCCAGCTCTTGGGGGCGGGAATGTTGCCGAACGTTGCAAAGGCGCGGGCGTCCGTTTGGGCGTTTTTCTTCCATACATATGGAGAATTGGGGTGCTTTAACAGCCGTTTGAAGAGAAACAGGTCGATGAGTTTTGCGGGCACACACTTGCCGAGCGAATACAGTTTGTGATGTTTTCCGATCTCCTTCCAATAGTCGGTGGGGTTGTCGCGCTGGTAGTGGAAGAGCTCTTCGAGCTCCCCGCCGTCGTAGAACCACACGCCGTGGAAGTTGCGGGCGGCGAGCCAATCGGGCTTGAAGAACTTCTCCGCGCTCCCGCCGATGATGGAAAAACCGTCCTTAAAGGTGTCGTAGCCCGTCTGCATGGCCTTTTCGCCCGCGCCGATGTTGTAGATCTTCTTCCAGAAACCGTCGATCTCCCCCTTTTGGTCGCGCTCCAAAATGCGGGTGATGAGATAGCCGCTGTCCCGCGAGCTCGCCCATTCGAGGGGGGCGTTGAGGCAGGTATGGAACATAAGCCCGTCGCTCACGTTGTCGTGCATCATGTTGGGGTGGAGCATGGCGGTCTGCCGCAGGACGACGAACTTTTCAAGCCCCGCTTCGAGGCAATAGCGCTCCCCCTCCAACTTGTGCATGGCGTAGCAGTCGAAGGCGCTGACAAGGAGCGGGTCGCCCACTCTGCCGAAGGGGTGCTTTTGGTTGCGGTTGCCGTATAAGGCGACGGTGGAGATGTGGATGTAGCACGGCTGGGGGCTTGTCGCCTTCACCGCGTTGACCATGGCGATGGCGCCGAGTTTGTTGCACTCCTCGCTCGCCTTGAAATCGGCGTCCGAACGGGGCGGAATGACCGCAGCCATGTGGACGACGTAGTCCATGCCGTTTACAAGCTGTTTGCAGAGCGCCTCGTCGGCGACGGAGCCGCGCAGGACTTCGATACGGTCGCCGTAATAGCGCTTATATTCCTTTGCGAGTTTATCGTTTTTCTTGCGGGGGGAGAGGAGCACGCGCACCTTCTCCACGCCGCGAAGCGCGAGCGTTTGAGAGAGCGTTTCCCTGCCCATATTGCCGCTTGTGCCCGTCATTGCGATCTTCATAACGTCCCTCATTTGTGAAATTTCATCTAAAAGTATAGTGGATTTGCCCGCACTTGTCAACCGTGTAACGGAAATTTATGACAGAATGTTTTGACAAAATTTTCACAAATTTTCACAAACCCCTTATTGCAAAATTCTTGACAATAAAAATATATTGAATTATAATGGGTTTTATTCAAAGGGAGGAAATAAGATGAAGAATGCGAAATTATTTTTATTATTCGGAATTGCGCTCATTGCTTTTGGGCTTGTGTTCGCCGTTTTTGCGGGTGCGGAACAAATCACAAACAGCGGCGGAGCCTTGGGTTCGTTCATGTTCTATGCCGCGCTCGTATTTGCCGTTATCGGGCTGGGATTCGCTATCGCGGGGTTCGTGAAAGGGATCGTCTGCGAACTGCGCGAGAAAAAACAAACAAAGGATCAAAAATAATTCAATACCCCTCGCAAAACGAGGGGTTTTTGTTGCATTGTGTGAGGGTTTGCCCCCTCCCCCCCCCGCTGACGCGGGGGGAGGCATGTATTTTGATTCGGTCATTTCGACCCGCTGTCCACAATCTGTCATTTCGACCGGAGCGAATGAAATGAGCGGAGTGGAGAAATCTCGCCTTATTATAATGCGGTTGAGATGTCTCGACTACGCTCGACATGACAATTTAGAAAGATGTCTCGACTACGCTACTTCGCCTGCGGCTCGTGCCGCGCTTAGAGAAACAGAACAGCGCGCGGGGCGACATGACAATTTAAGAACAACGTTCCCAATCTGTCATTTCGACCAAGCCGCGTAAGCGGCGCGTGGAGAAATCTCGCCTTATTATAATGCGGTAGAGATGTCTCCACTTCGGTCGACATGACATTATAGATACGCTCGAAATGACATTATAGAACAGCGCGGGGCGACATGACAATTTGGAAAGTGCGCGGGGCGACATGACAATTTAAGAACGACGTTCCCAATATGTCATTTCGACCAAGCCGCGTAAGCGGCGCGTGGAGAAATCTCACATTATAAAAATAAGGTAGAGATTTCTCGACTCCACTTCGTTCCGCTCGAAATGACATTTGAGGATATGTGCCTTAGGCGGAATTCACTTCCGCCGTTATGTTCTCAAATTACTTGCGCGGGGCAGGGTTTCCCTGCGGCAGCGCCCAAAATAAGGTAGAGATTTCTCCACGCGCTACGCTTGGTCGAAATGACATAAAACCGCCCACGCCCCTTTCCTCACGGAAAAAGATTTTGCGACAGCAAAAGATTTTTCGTGAATCTCTTATCTTTTCATTGTCAACGAAATTCTGCCCTTCTTTTCGTCCACTTCCTTCACCCAGACGGTGACGACATCCCCAACCGACAAAACCTCGGACGGGTGCCGGATAAAGCGGTCGGAGATCTCCGATATATGCACCAGCCCGTCCTGATGTACCCCGATGTCCACAAACGCGCCGAAGTCGATGACATTCCGCACCGTTCCACGCAACTCCATCCCCGGTTTTAAGTCCTTGATTTCCAACACATCGGTGCGGAGAACGGGCGCGGGGAGCTCGTCGCGGGGGTCGCGGCCGGGGCTCTTCAATTCTTTTGCAACGTCGAAAAGAGTCGGCAGCCCCACACCGCAGGCGATGGCCGCCTTCTCCTCGCCGAAGGAGTGCAGCCGCTCCATGAGGTGCCCCAGATTGCCAGCCTTGACGTCCCCCATCGTGTAGCCGCAGAGCTCCAACAGCTTTTCCGCCGCCTTGTAGCTCTCGGGATGAACGCCCGTATTATCCAATACGTCTTTACTTTCGGGCACCCGCAAGAAGCCCGCGCACTGCTCAAACGCCTTCGCGCCGAGCTTGGGCACCTTCAAAAGCTGCTTTCTCGACGTAAAGGAGCCGTTCTCCTCGCGGTAGGCAACGACATTTGCCGCCACGCTCGCGCTGAGCCCCGCGACACGGGCAAGAAGGGGCGCAGAGGCGGTATTGACGTCCACGCCGACCGCGTTCACGCAGTCCTCCACCACCCCGTCCAGCGCCTCGGAGAGCCGCTTTTCGGGCATGTCGTGCTGGTATTGCCCCACGCCGATAGACTTCGGGTCGATCTTGACGAGCTCGGCAAGCGGGTCCTGCAATCTTCTTGCAATGGAGACGGCCGAACGCAGGTTGACGTCGAATTCGGGGAATTCCTTTGCGGCGAGCGGAGAGGCCGAATACACCGACGCCCCCGCCTCGTTGACGATGACATAGCTCACCCCCGCGTCTTTGCCGAGTTCGCGGAGGAGCTCCACCGTCATGGCCTCCGTCTCGCGGCTTGCGGTGCCGTTTCCGATGGCGATGTGCTTTACCCCGTGTTTTTTGATATGTCCCTTCAATTTCTCAATACATTCCCGCTTTTGGCGCTCCCCGTAGGTGGGATAGACGACGTCTGTTGCGAGCACTTTGCCCGTGCCGTCCACCACGGCGACCTTGCAGCCCATGCGGTAGCCCGGGTCGAGCCCCATCGTCACGAACCCCTTCACGGGGGGCTGCATGAGGAGAGGACGAAGATTTAAGGCGAACTGCCCGATGGCGCCCTCCGACGCCTTTTCGGTGAGCATGGCGCGCACTTCGCGCTCCACGGAGGGGGCGATGAGACGGTCGTAGCTGTCCGCGATCGCCTCTCTGACAAATGCGGTAGAGGCGCAGGCGGGCTTTTTGAGGACGCACCGCTCGATGAGGGCAAGGGAGATTTCGCGGTCGGTCTCCACCGAGACTTTCAAAAATTCCTCCCGCTCGCCGCGATTGATCGCAAGAATTTGGTGCCCCGCGATCTTTCCGACGGGCGAAGAAAATTGATAATAATTGCGGTAGACGGAATCTTCCTTCTTTGCGGCGGAAGTGACGACGTCCCCCCGCGCAAGCCACAATTCGCGCATTCTGCCGCGCACCGTGGGGTCGTCGGAGATGTTCTCGGCGATGACGTCGCTCGCCCCTTGCAGGGCCTCCTCGGCGGTATTTACCCCCTTCTCGGGGTCGATGTACTCCTCCGCCGCCGCGAGGGGAGAGGGGCAGGCGGGGTCCTGTGCAAACAGCAGCAGGGCGAGCGGTTCGAGCCCCTTTTCGCGGGCGACGGTGGCGCGGGTGCGCCGCTTTTGCTTGTAGGGACGGTATAGATCCTCCACGGCGGCGAGGGTCTCGGCGCTGTCGATGGCAAAACTCAGTTCCTCGGTGAGCTTTCCTTGCCCCTCGATGGCGGTCTTTACCTCCCCCTTCCGCTCTTCGAGGTTGCGCAGATATTGCAATCTGTCTGCGAGGACGCGGATGGTCTGGTCGTCCATCGAGCCGTGCATCTCCTTGCGGTAGCGGGCGATGAAGGGCACCGTGTTCCCCTCGTCGAGGAGGGTGACGACGTTCTGCACATACTCCTCTTTTTTGTTGAGTTCCCTCGATAAAGTCTCTGTAATGGTGGGCATATATAAATTCTCCTTATGAAATCAACGATATTTTATCACAAATGAAAAACCTTTGCAAGAAAATTTTCCCCTGCGGACAAACGGAAACGGTTGCGCGGCGCTCCCCTTTCGTGGTACAATAGGGAAGAACAGGAGGTTTTGAAATGAAAAAATTCTTGATAAAGTGCGGCATGATCCTGACGGCGGTGTGCCTCGTGTGCGCGGCGGGGTTGTTTACGGCCTGCGGCGAGGAGAAAGAACAGGGCGGCGACAAGGTAGCCTACTCGGTGACCGTGCTCGACCCTGCGGGCGAACCCTTGAAGGGGGTGAAAGTCAAGTGGGGAGACGTCAAGACGGAATACCCCACCCTCGAAAGCGGCAAGGCGACCGCAAACCTCGTGGGCGCAGACTATGACATCGCGCTCAGCGGATTCTCGAAGATCTACAAATATACGCCCGTGAAGGCGACCGCGAGCGACCGCGACAAGACGATCACCCTTGCGTGGAACCCCGAGGAGGGGAAGATGGTCTACACGGTGAAGGTGGTTTATCCCGACGGCACGCCCGTAAAGGGTGTGAGCGTGGAGCTGTGCGTGCTCAAAGACGGCGAGGGCGGGAAGTGCACAAGTTTCCCCGTACCGACGAACAGCAAGGGAGAGGCTTACAGCATAGGCGCGGTGGACGAAGAGTTTGACGTCTACCTGCTCGGGCTGGACGCGGGCGAATACGAGGCGAAGATCCTAAGCGGACTGCCTGCGGGCTACACTTACGAACAGGACGCCGACAAATATTACACGGGCGGCACCGCGACGGCCGCCTCCCCCACCCTCACCATTACCCTGAAACAGGCAGAGTGAGGGGATAGCCGAAAAAATATTCCAGAATTGTCATGTCGAGCCGCCGAGGAATGAGGCGTGTCGAGACATCTTTTCTAAATTGTCATGTCGAGCGAAGGCGTTAGCCGCAGTCGAGACATCTCTACCGCATTATCATAATGTGAGATTTCTCGACTGCGCTCGAAATGACACATTTTAAGAATCACGTCACCCTGAGCATGTCGAAGGGTGTCCGCATCATCATAATGTGAGATTTCTCGACTGCACTCGAAATGACATCTTTTAAGAATCACGTCACCCTGAGCTTGTCGAAGGGTGTCCGCATTATCATTATGTGAGATTTCTCCACGCGCTGCGCTTGGTCGAAATGACAAACCAGAACTTCGCGCAAGACACTTCTCCCCCCTCCCACACAAAGGGGGGAAAATTTTTTTGCAAAAAAAATGGCATACAGCGCCCAAATACGAACAAAAGTTTGCTATAATGGTGGCATGAAGAAAAGTTTTATCCTCTACGAAAACTATTGGAAACAAATTCAACTGCTCGACTTCGAGCAATGCGGACGGCTCTTTAAGGCCATCTTCGCCCACGAGTGCGGCAAGGAGCTCCCCGAACTCGACGCCATTACCCAAATGCTCTACTCCGTCATCGCCGACCAGCTCGACCGAGAACGCGAAAAATACGAGGACGTCAGCAAAAAACGCGCCGAGGCAGGCAGAAAAGGAGGGATCGAATCGGGCAGAGTAAGGGCTCTTACTTCCTGCAAAGCAAACGAAGCAAGTTCAAGCGATAATGAGAATGGGAATGCAAATGAGACTGTCAATGCGAATGAAAATGAAACTGGAAATGAAAAAGAAAAAGAAAAGGAAAATGCGGCCTACGAGGAGTTGCCTCCCGACGTCAGTTTAAAGACGCGGCAGCAATACGACCGCATCATGCTGAAATATTTCGGGATCTCTCCCTCACAGCACTCCCTCGATCAATATCTTAACTCCAATCGCAAGCAGGATCACTCCCCCTAACAGCCCCGCTTTATCGGCGAAACGGTCGCCGATCTTCTTCCCCAGATAGACGGCAAGCAGAGACAGCGCAAAGGTGATCGCTCCGATGACAAGGGCGCACAGCGTAACGTGCATGGGCAGGCCCTCCGTCGTTTCGGCGGCAAGGAAAGTGACCCCTACCGCGAGGGCGTCGATACTCGTGGCGACGGCCTGCATAAGGAGTTTTCCCGCGCCGAGCGGCTTTTGGACATAGACGGGCGTTTCCCGCTTTGCGGCGCGCATTTCGCGGAAGAAGTCGAAGATCATCTTTCCGCCGATGAAGGCGAGGAGCGCAAAGCTCAGATAGGGCGCGATCTTTTTTACGAGCGAAGAGAAGGCGTACCCGCAATAGTAGCCGACGACGGGCATGAGAAACTGGAAGAGGGCATACATGCCCGCCACGCAGAGCATTTTATAGAGGCGCATTTTGGGCTCTGACATGCCGTTTGTCATGCCGACGGCAAACGCGTCCATCGACAGAGCCACGCCGATGAGTAGAATTTCGTATAACTGCATAGATGTGTTTGGTTGAGAAGATGTGAAGAGCGCGCGTTGCTCTTGCCCACTCCTTGGCGCCCCCGCTGTGCGGGGGACAGCAAGGGGGAAGCGGAGCCGACGCGCTAACGAACCCCCTCCTTAGGAGGAGGTAAGTAGAGCTGCCCCCTTTGAAGGGGGCGGCTCCCGCGCCAGCGGGTGGTGGGGGTTGATATTCTAAAATTGCCCCCACCTGTCTCACTGCGTGAGCCACCCGCCCCCACAAGTGGGGGCAGGTTTCTCCAAATCGCCGTTCATTCATTCTATCCCATTCGCTTGCCTTTGTCAAACATTTCCGTTATAATATACGCATGTCTATCACCGTGTATCTCAAAAAAGGGGAAGAAAAACGCATTCTCGCAGGCAGCCCCTTTGTGTATGCCAACGAAGTTTCCCGCATCGAGGGAAAGGACAAAAACGGCAGCCTTGCGACCGTGCGCACCCTCGACGGAAAATTCATCGGCAAAGGCTATCTGAACCATGCGAGCAAGATCCTCGTGCGCATCTTCCTGCGCGGGGACGAGGAGGACGGCGAGCCCCTCTTTTATGCCCGTATCCATGCCGCAAACGCCTTCCGCCGCAGCCTCGGCTACGACAGCTGCTACCGCGCCCTCTTCGGCGAAGCAGACGATCTGCCCGCCCTCATCGTGGATAAGTACGGCGACTACCTCTCCGTGCAGATCCTCTCCCTCGGCATGTATCTCAGGAAGAGGGAGATCGTCTCCGCCCTCGTCAAGGAGTTCTCGCCCAAGGGCATTTACGAGCGCTCGGACGTCGCGGTCCGCAAAAAAGAGGGCCTGCCCGAGGAGACGGGCGTTCTATACGGCGAGGTGCCCGACGAGGTGGAAGTGACCGAAAACGGGCTGAAAATGGCGGTCGACATCAAGCGCGGGCAAAAGACGGGGTACTTTTTGGACCAGAAGGAGAACAGATTCGCCGTGCGCCGCTATGCAAAGGGGGACGTTTTGGACTGTTTTTGCAACAGCGGCGGGTTTTCCCTCAATGCCGCGACGGCGGCGGAGCGCGTGACGGCGGTGGACGTCTCCCCTCTCGCCCTCGAAACGGTGGCAAAAAACGCCGCACGCAACGGGCTTGAAAATATCCAAACGGTGTGCGGGGACGCCTTTGAAGTGCTGCGCACCTTCCGCAGCGAGGGGCGGCAGTTCGACCTCGTCATTTTGGACCCGCCCGCCTTCTGCAAGAGCGCTGCCGAGGCGCAGGACGCCTGCAAGGGGTATTTCGACGTGAATTTTTCGGGGCTGAAACTCGTGAAAAAAGGCGGGTTTTTGGTGACCTGCTCCTGTTCGCACTATGTGCCGCCGGCGATGTTTGAAAAGACGGTTTCGGAGGCCGCCCGCCGCGCGGGGAGACGGGTACAGTGCGTGGAGAGGCGCTCGCAGGCGCCCGACCACCCCGTCCTCTTCGGCGCCGACGAGACGCAGTATCTGAAATGCTTGATATTGAGAGTTTTTTAGTTTCGCACAATTCTTTGCTTGCGCACCCCTCTTTACTCTCTTGGCGCCCCTCATAGGGGAGCTGTCACCGAAGGTGACTGAGGGGGTGTCGCTGCGAAAATAATTGTGCGAGGAAACCTTCCTCTATGCCTTAATTTGCTTGTTGTCTCGTTCGCCTTGTCGGACAACAAGCCGTAAGTATGCGGCAAATTGGGTGCGCTGCCGCAGGGAAACCCTGCTCCGCGCAGTGATTTGGGAAAGCGAAGTGAATCCGCGCTACGGCTCTCGACATTATTCACGAAAAATCTTTTGCTGCGCAAAATCTTTTTCCGTGAGGAAATGAGCTTTTATGCCTTAACTTGCTTGTTGTCTCGTTCGCCTTGTCGGACAACAAGCCGTAAGTATGCGGCAAATTGAGTGCGCTGCCGCAGGGAAACCCTGCTCCGCGCAGTGATTTGGGAACAGAGTTCTTGCCTCCCCTCGCGCGTAAGCGCGTCATTCCGAGCCGAACTGCTATTACGAAGTTCGGCATGGCAATTCCCCGAGGGAATCTTGCTACGTTTAAGTACGTTCAAACGAGCCCAAACGTACCAAGATGCCTTCGCGGAATTTCTTTTACGAACTGCGTATTCACATTACGGCTACTTCGCCTACGGCTCGTGCCGCGCTTAGAGAATCAGAACAGCGCGCGGGGCAGCATGACGCTTTGGAGAAATTACCAATGCCTTCGCAGCGAAATGACAATCAGAAACGGAGCAGCTTAAAAATTGCCGCCTCGCGCTTTACCCCCACCTCCTTGACAATCTGCCCAAATTATGATAAAATAAGGCTATGAATATTATACAATATGTGCAAAAATACGGCAACAGGACGTTTGCCGAACGGCCCTTAAACGAAGTGGACAGCCTCATCTTTTCCGAGCTCTCCTACCTCAACTTTACGGGCATCGTGCGCTATGCGCCCCCCAAACAGACCCTCGGGGAGCTCTGCACCCTCTCGGACAAGCTCATCTTCGACACCCTCCTGCCCGAGAGCAACAAAAAACTCCTCGGCGCCATCGCCGAGAGCCCCCGCTTTCAAAACGTCTCCGTCGGCTACTTCCACGAACACAACGACGAGAAACGGGAGATCCGCTTTGCCGCCGTCACCTTCCTCTGGGAGGGAGGCGCGTACGTCGCCTTCCGAGGCACCGACGTCACCCTCCTCGGCTGGAAAGAGGACTTCAACATGGCCTTCCGCGAGAGCATTCCCTCGCAGGATATGGCGCTTGACTACCTCCTCGACATCGCGGGGAAAGAGAGCTGTCCCCTCTACGCGGGCGGACACAGCAAGGGCGGGAATCTTGTGCTCTACGCCGCCGTGCACGCGCCTGAGGAAGTGCAAAAGCGACTGCTTTCCGTGTTCAACCACGACGGCCCCGGGTTCCGCGAGAGCATTTTCGACACCCCAGAATACCTCCGAATTGCAGAACGTGTGCAAAAAACGGTGCCGCACGACTCCCTCATCGGCATTCTGCTCTTCCACGACGACCGCTACAAAGTGGTGGAGAGCCGCAGCGTGCTCATCGGCCAGCACAACCCCTTTGCCTGGGGAGTGGAGAGCGAAAACGCCTTCCGCGAGCTGCCCGAGACGACCAAAAATTCCAAGCACACGGACATTGCGCTGCGCGATTGGATCGCGGCGATGAACGACGCCGACCGCCGCCTGTTCGTGAACGCCCTCTTCAAGATCATCGAGGGGAGCGGCGCAAAGAAAGTGCCCGAATTCAAGCAGGGCTTTTTCAAAAAACTGCGCGGCATGAAAAAAGCGTATAAGGCCCTCCCCGAAAAGGAGCGCCGCATGATCGGCACGGGCGGCAAAAAATTGCTCAAAACCTGGTTCCGCGCCCTGCGCAAACACCAAAAAGAAGATTGATCGCACCGAAGTTTTCGGGCGGCGGGGCGGCAAATTTTGCCGCCCCGCCGCCCTTTCTCCGCCCCTTTCTCTGCGCCTTTTTCTGCCCTTTTCCTCTTTTTCTCCCCTGCCCTGCCGCGCTTTTCCGCTTTTTTTGCGCCGCGCAGGACAAAACATCAATCAAAATTAACAAATGCGCGCGGAATATTAGCAATTCTTATAGCCGTTTGGTTGCATTTTGTGCCGAAAAAAGATAAAATAGATAATACAACATTCTTATGCAAAATTATGCAAAGCATTTTTTCAGGAGGTTCCCATGAAAACGACCTTAAAGAAATTTTCCCTGCTTGCGCTGTTGCTGTGCTTGGCGCTCTCGCTCGGGCTGGTCGCCTGCGGCGAAACAAAGAGCTATTCGGTGACCGCAGAATTCGACGCCGCCGCAGGGTCCGTCGTCCTCTCCGAAGAGGGCAAGGACGCAGACGGCAAGTATGCGGAGGGCACGTCCGTCACCGTGACCGTCACCCCCAAGACGGGGTACGAGGTGAAGTCCTTTACCCTGAACGGCACGGCGCAGACCCTCTCGGCGGACGGCAAGTTCACCTTCACCGTCAAAGAGGACGCGAAACTCAAAGCGACCTTCGGCGCAAAGCCGGATACCCCGAATGACCCGGATAACCCGGACAACCCAGACAATCCCGATAATCCGGACAATCCCGACAATCCCGACAATCCGGACAATCCGGACATTCCGGACAATCCCGATAATCCCGATAACCCCGACAATCCCGACAACCCGGACAATCCGGACAACCCCGATAACCCGGATAACCCCGACAACCCCAACCCGCCTGCGGACGATCATCTGAGCGTGAAACTCAACCGTAATTTCACCTCCGAGATGGGCACGGCGGAGCTCTCCGCACCTGCGGACGGCAAGGGGTATGTGAAAGGCGAGCTCGTCACCCTCACCGTGACCGTTAACGAGGGCTATCTGCTCGAAAGCGTGACCGTGGGCGACGAGACCGTTGAGCTCGAAGAGGGCGAATACAAATTCATGGTGCGCTCCGCAACGGAAGTGACCGTCTCCATGCGCGCGATCGCCTACTACGGCGTGACGGTGAGCGAGTTCGACGAGAGCATGGGCTCGGTGACCGTGACGCCCGCCCCGATCAGCGACGGAAAGTACCGCGAGGACACCGAAGTGAAGATCGAGGTCGAGGCGGAGCACTATCACAGGCTCGTCTCCTTCCTCGTGAACGGGCAGGAAGTGACCCTCGAAGAGGGCGTCTACACCTTCCGCATCGGCGAGGATGTGACGGTGGAGGCCGAATTTGAAGAGTTTGCGAAATACAAAGTGAAGGCGGCTTACTACCCCGATCTGTGCGATCTGGCTTACATCGGACTGCGCGAGGACGGCGAGATCGGAGAGATCCGCCTCCCGCCCGATACGGAGACGGCGATCTACGAGGGTGAGACGGTGTTCAACGTCGTTCCCGCAGGCGGATACGAGGTCTATTGGGTGAAAGTGAACGGCAAAGACGTGGAGCTGACCGACAATTCGTTCACCCTCGACATCGGCGAGGAACTGCAAGACGAAGAGGGCGAAATCGTGATTGCGATCGCCTGCTCTTGGGTGTTTACGGAACTCGACAGCTTCGCGGGGACGTACGAACTCAACGACGACGCGTGGTACTCCTTTACCCTTGAAACGCCCGCCGTGTTTGAATTTTCCGCGAGCAACTATGTGGCGTATGCCGCGTTCTATACCATGACGCAGACGAGCAGCGAAGGCGGTGACATTGTATTTGAGCTCAGCGAAACGCCCGTCTGGATATTCAACCCCAATCAAGACAATGTCAATTATGCGATCCATACCTTTGAGGCGGGCAGCTATATGGTGCGTCTCTCCGCGAGCACGGGCGACGGCGTGGCCTCCTCCACATTGACGGTGACGGCGGTCCCCTATCTCGATTTCGAGCTCGAAAACATCCGCAGCAACACTTTTGTGAGCCTCGACGGGCAATACAAGCTCTATGTGGATACCCACTACTTCGTGTTGAAGAACAAGGACGGAACGGCGGTTGAAACTGCGGTGACCCGCACGACCGACGAGAAGGGCAATTCCTATACCAATGTGGCATTCGGCGGAAAAACCTATCGTTTCGCCGTAATGGTCCCCACACCGGTAGAAGGGCTCATCGTCTCGTTCGTGATCATGGAGGGAGACGCCATAACCGAAGAGAT
Source organism: uncultured Clostridia bacterium (assembly GCA_947632195.1). GTDB lineage: Bacteria > Bacillota > Clostridia > Christensenellales > Borkfalkiaceae > Gallimonas. The sequence continues at coordinate 16,481 of CANROE010000017.1, forward strand.
CGACTTCCGTCCCGACCCGTTGCCGACGGGCGTTGAGATCAATGAAAAACTTGCGGGCACCTATACGGGCGTAACGTATGAAACCGGCGCCCCCGTTGAAGGCGATCTCGTGGTGCGGGGAAATACCGTAAAATGGGGAGAAAAGGAGATCACCCTGCTGAGCAATTTGGACGTTTGCTCTGCCCCCAACGAAGTCTCCACGAAGGTTTCGGTCGGCTATTGCGAGAAGGAGGTATTCTTCCTCTATGCGATCCTCAACGACGGTGTGTACCAGATCGTGGTCTTGAACACGACTGATGAAAATCAAGTTGTTTTCTCCCCGAAAGAGGACGACGGCACCGTTACCATCGACCAACAATTTTGGGGAACCTGGAAGTGCCTGACCTCCGGCGTTGACTTTACGGGCTACACGCTCGAAATCAGCGAACACGCCATTACGGTGACGGACGCGCAGGGAAGCCCCGTCGAATGCAAAGTGGGCATCTATTCGACCGACAAATCCACCGTCGAATACCCCAAGCTCACGATTGGAACGGACGAATATTATCTGTCCTACTTCCACGGAAGCCTGCGCATGACGCTCATCTCCAAGCAGACGACCTTCTTCAACTTCATGAAGCAGGCGACGTCGGGCACGGCGGCCGCCCAGAAAGCGGAGCCAGAAGCGACGGCCGTCGCCTTTGACGACGAGCTCCTCGGCAAATGGCAGAACGCAACGCTGCGCGTCGTCATCGAAAAGAGCAGCGTCACCGTCTCCGACACGGAGGGCAACGCCCTTCCGCATTCCCTCCGCACCGAGGACTTTCGCGGACGCAGATATAACGCCCTCGTGCTCGAAGGGACTTCCTACCTCTTTTTGAAGGCGGACGGAACTTGAAATACACTCACCCTCTTTCCCGTCAATAAAAAGCCCGCCGCCGCCCTCTTTCTCTCGCGGCAGTACCGCGTGGAGCTCAGCGTGAGCGGGCAGGGCGACGCGGCGATCTCCCCCGTGCGGGAAACGTACAGCGCGGGCAGCATGGTCTCCCTCTCTCTTAGTCCCGAGGCGGGCTATTGCCCCGTCCTCACCCTGAACGGCGAAAACGTCCCCTTGAACGGACTTCACTACTCCTTTGGGGTGAAGGGGGATACCCTCCTTTCGGTGAGCTTTGCAAAGTGCGAACAGAGCGCGGGAAAAGAGCCCCTCTTCCCCGAAGAGGCGCGCGGGAATTGGGTCTCCGCAGACGGCAATTACCGCCTCTCCGTAGGCGAGCACACCCTCGCCCTCACCCGTGACGGTTCTCCCCTCGACGTTGAAGTTTTCTCCGTTTACGACCCCGCATACGGGGGCAGCGAGTACTTCTTCCTCACGACGATGGGCAAACGGTATGAACTTTCCTTCTTCGGCAACCGCACCGCCCTCTCCCTGCGCAGCGGCGAAGAGGTGCTCGTGTTCATGCAGGAGGAACTGCCCGCACATGCGCTGCCGTCCGCTTATTACGGCGTTTACTCCGTCGGGAAAGACAGCCCCGACGCGGTCGGAAAGACCCTCACCGTAAACAGGGAAGGGTGCTTTTGGGGGGACGAAAAGCTGATCCTGCTCTCCGTGCCCTCCTTGGGCGGGCAGACCCCCGCCCTCGCCGTTGCGGGAGGCAGGGTGTACGCTCTCTTCCTCTGCCGAAGCGACGAGCTCTTCCGCTACACGATCGTCCTCCGCGACCCGCTCACGGGAGAGGAATTCCAATACGTTTAGAGGGAAAAGATAGAAATAAAAGATAAGGGCGCCGCAGGCAAATTGCCTGCGGCGCCCCTTTTTTTCGCTTTTACTCTGCGATGACGCTCTCCACCTTTACGGTGTAGTAGCCGCTCGCGCCCTTCGTGAAGGTGAGGGTGTAGAGGCGCAGAGGATCGCTCTCGCTCTCTCTGCCGAGGAAGGTCCAAACGTTGCCCTCCGTCTCTACCCTCTGCACGTCCTGCGCGCCCGCGAACATCGAGCCCGCGTACCACGCCAGCATGATGTCGCCGATCTCTCCCTCGTCGTCGATGAAGAGGTAGAACAGGTAGCTCGCCGTGAGCCCGACGCTCTGCAACGTGCCCTTTTGCACGTCCGCGCCTGCAACATGGCTGCCGCCCTCCTCGTAGTCAAAGGAGATGAGGTACGCCGCGCCCGCTCTGCCGCCGTTGTTTTCCACCAGCCAGACGCCCTTGTTGTCGTACCGAACGCCGCTCGTGAGCGCCACGACGGGCTTTTTGTCGCTGCCGTACAGCGTGACCGCCATGGGCTTTCCGAGCGCGCCCGCGTCGCCGTATCCGACAGAATTTTTGAGATTGTTGAAACGCAGATATTTCACGCCGAGCGTGTATCCGTCCGCCTCCACTTCCTCGTATTCGGAGAACCCGTACAGCAGATAGGAATGGGTCTTGATCTGATCGATCGACCCCGTGGAGTACTCGGCGAAGTCCACGGCATACTGCTTTCCGCCATGCGTGAAGATGATCTCCCTCAGATCGTGATAGCCGCCGAAATTATCGCCGAGGTTGATATAGCCGACGGTGAGCACCTCGCTCTCGGGGACGTTGTCGAAGGTGATGAGCCCCTTGTCCGCCGCGTTCTCGTCATAGAGATAGAAGAACTTGCCGCTGTAAACGGGTTCTTCCCCGTTCAAAAAGTAGCCGCCGAGGCCGTTATAGCGGATGGAGATGACGCCGCCCGAGTACACTTCCTTGCCGCCCGACACTTCCACGCCGTTGTAGAAACGGTCGCTGTAATCGTTGCGCTCGAAGATACGCACGCCCGCGTCCGTCACGACGAAATGCCACTTGCCGTCGCTGCCGCGCGAGAAGTCGATGTTGTACACGATGTTTTCGTATTCGATTCTCGGGTCGATCTTCTTATTGGTATAGGTGTAAAGAAGGAATCCGTCGTAGACTTCTTCGTCGATCGTGAAGGAGGAGGCGAATCCTACGATGCTGCGCGGCCTCATCTCAAAGGAGAAGGTCGCCGCCTTTTCGCTCTGCTTTGTCCCCGCTTCGTCGAGCATGTACAGGCTGCCCTCCGCCGAGAAGGTCGTCCCCTCGAAGAGGTAATAGGTCTTATTTGCGTACTCATAGGTCGCGCCGCCGAAGAGCGGGAGCTCGTAAACGTTGTATGCCGCGTCCTTTTCCTCATAGAGGAGGATCTTATCCTCGGTGAGGAGATAATCGCCGTAGAGCAGATTGCCGACGAATGCCGCGCCGTCGTCACGGAAGGCGATGTGGTCGAGATCTTCCGCAAAGTAGACGACGTTGGAATAGTAGCCCGTCTCTTCGAGAATGCGGAAGGTGCCGTGTTCGTAGTCGAGCAGGTAGTGATACAAGAGCCCGTCGAGAGGGGTGTTCGCCGTGGTGAATTCCATGTACCCGTAGCCGCGCTCCTCGTCCATCAGGCGGAAGTTGCCGTTGCTTTCGTAGCCGCTGCCTTTGAGCGTGCCCGAACCGAACCCGTTCAGAGAGAGCACGGTATAGTCGTCGTTGACGTACAGCCCCGCCGCGCGGTCGCGGACGACGCAGTTGAAGTTGGCGTATTCCACGATCTCCATAAAGCGGACGTAGTAATTGTTTTTCTTGCCGCCGATCGTCGCCTGGTAGAGCACATATTCGTCGTGCTCGGCGTCCACGAGCTCGTATCTTCCCTGCGTGGAGCTGCCGTTGCCGTAATCGGCGGTAATGGTGTACGTCCCCTTCCCGTCGAAGAAGATGACGGGATAGCGGTCGAAGGGGTGCAAGTTGCCGTCCACGAGGTCCCATCTGCCGTAGCAGTCGTCGAGGGCGATGAACTTGTCGTCGCCGCTGAGCTCGAACTCCCGCTGCGTGCCGTCTGCCTGCGTGAGACGGATGACGGTGGGCGTCATGAAGTAGTAGGAGCCGTTCATCGTGCCCCCATTGCCGACATACCGCCCCGTGCCGTAGCCGTCGAGGGTGAGGGTGCCGCCGTTGTCGTCGTTGTATGCCCCCTCCTTGCCCACATAGCGGAAGTAGGCGGGATAGGAGATACCGAGGAAGTACAGGCTGCCCTGCACAAATTCAAACTCGGAAGAGCCGTTGACCGTGAGTTCGTAAACTTGCGCGCCGAACACGGTGGTCTTGCCGCTCACCGCGCCGTAGCTGCCCGTGTATTTCTTCCAATCGGCCTGTTTTTCCTTGTCGTAGGCGGCCTTGCCGTCGGGCGTGAGCACGAGGTCCTCAAACGGCCCGTTATCGGGACTGAGCACGGGGTCGAAGTAGAAGAAGGTGGTGGGCAGCCCCTCCACGGGAGAGGCGGTGTAGGCAATGCCCTCCTCGTCGGAGGGGGTCAGTTTGAACAGCTGTCCCTGCCCGACGGTCTCCCCCGCCTTCGCGGTATAGAGCAGTTCGCCGTAAGTTTCGTTGAAATATTCGTCGCGGGAGGTGGGGAAACTGCAACGGTAGACGGTGTTGCCCTTGAAATAGAGGGAGCCTTCGCCGTCGATCTCCACCTTGCTGTTCGCCCATACGGTGCTGCCGTCGGGCAGGCGGACGGTCTCGTAGTTCTTGACGCCGTTCTGTTCGAGCACGCTGTAACAGTCGTACCAGACGCTGCTCGACTGCGGCGACGTCCGCGTGACGGTGAACTTCATCGTGTTCGGAATGGAATCGTCGAACCCGTACTCCACCGAAACGCGGGTAAATTCATAGAGGAGGATGTCGGAGCCGCTCACAACGGGCGCAGAGGTGACGTAACCGCTCGCCGCGTGCACGCCCACTCCCTTCGCGTTCCTTGCGTAGAATTCCGCGCACATGCTGCCCTCGATGTTTTCGTACTCTTTCTCGAAGATCGCAAGCATCACAGACTGCATGGAAGTGCCTTCGATGAGATAGTACTCGGTGTACGGGACTTCGGGCCCGCCGTACACGGTAAAGGAGCCGTCCGCCGAGAGATGGAAACTTTTGAGGGTGTTGCCGTCCGCGTCCACGATGTCCACGATCGTGCCCGAGACGAAGTCCATCGTGATCGTATATCCGCCCGAGAGGGTGTCGCCCTTCTCGTCGGTGTACACCGCGCTGTCGGTGTAGTAGCCGTGGCCGTCGAGGGTGAGGGTCTCGTTTCCGTTTTCGTAAGTGCCGCGCGAGGTGTCCGCAAAGTAGTAGAGACCGTACTCCTCGCCGCGATCCTCCCAATAGTGGGGCAGCGCGCAGATGTAGTAAGTTTTCCACCCCGCGCCCCCTTCCAACAGGTTGGAAGTGTCGTTGATGAAACAGACGATCTTATAGCTCTCGTACGTTTCGAGCGCCAGGCCCTTGCCCTCGACATAGTACACCCCCTGCACGGAGACGGTGCTGCCCGAGTTGAGGGTCACTTGCAGGAAGGCGCTGCCGTAGCCGTCGAGGAGAATGACTTCCCCGTTGGTGTCCACATAGTAGCCGAACTCCCCGCCGCCCGTCGAAAAGACGTCGGGCAGTCCCTCTTTAACCGATTTCTGGAACACGGTATGGAAGAGCTCTTCGCCGCGATCGTTCGTGAAGATATAGTCGCCCTGCGTGGAATCGAAGGAGAGCGAGCCTCTCTTTCTCGTCCCGTTTTCGGTGTAGACGGCGTTGAGATATTCGTCCACTTGGAGGGTGCGGTTGTAATTATAGCGATCCTCTTCCTTGAAATCGGTCTCGTCCTCGGGGTGGGGATAGGCGTCGTAAAAGACGTACTGCCCCGCCGCGTCGGGCGTCTCGTAGCAGAAATAGGAACCGATCACCGCGCCGCCGAAGGTCTTTCCCGAGGTCGCGGTAAAGGAGAAGGTGTTGCCCTCGCGGGTGCCCTCGAACTCCATGCCGTTTCTCAGCAGCACCGCCTTTGTGGGCTCGGTGCGGGGGAAGAAGACGAGGTCGCTGCTGCCGAAGCGGTCGGCGTATCCCTTATCCCACACGGCATAGAGGGTGACCGCGCCCTGCACTCTCAGCTCCGCCCCGGGCAGATAGTCCACGCCGCCTTCGGGGGTCGCCGACCAGCCCGCAAAGCGGTAACCCGCCAGCGTAAAGCCGCAGGCGTTTACTTCCGTCCTGCCGCCGAAGATGACCGTTTGATAGGCGGTCTGTCCCGAGACGGTGGCGCCTGCGGGGGCGTTGCCGTCGTAGAGGACGGGATAGTCGTTGCGGTCGTAGTAGAAGGAGAAGAGGTTCTCCTCCGCGCTCTCTTTGAGGGTGAGGGTGGAAACGGGGGTCTTGCCCTCGGGCTCGGGTTGCAGCGTGTAGCCCGTAACGGTGGGCGCAGCGGGCGAAACGGCGGTATTCACATAGCCGCTGCCCGTCGTCTCATACTCGTCGGCGCGCTGGTAGGAAGTCCTGCTCAGATTTTGCAGGTAGAGCTGGATGATGTATTCCGCCTTGTATTTTGCAGTCAGGGTGACCGCCTCTGCGGGCATGCGGAAGGAGCGGGAGAGTTCGCTCTCCCCCATAAACCACGCGCCGAAGGTGAGCCCGCTCTTTTGGGGAGTCAGCCCGCGCACGGCGTCGTACACGGTGTCCCCCTCTTTGAGCCAGATGGAGGGAGCGGTGAGAACGCCGCCGTCGAGGTCGAGTTTTACCTCATACCCCTGTACCCATTTGGCATAAAATTTGGTGCTCTTTTTGGGCGCGGAGACCGTTCCTTCAAACTTGTCGCCCGAAAAGCCGTCGTCCGTGTACCAGCCGTCGAACGCAAACCCCGTCTTGGAGGGGGTGGGAAGGGTGACGTCCGTTCCCTTGTCCGTGACGATCTCCGCCACGGGCGTGCCGCCGTTCGTCTCGAAGGTGAGTTTCACTTCTTCGGAGCACGCCGCGCCGAATACCGCGCACAGCAGGCACAGCGCCAGGGTGAGCGCAAAAAATAACTTTCTTTTCATATCGTTGCCTCCTTATGGGGATCAGTCTGTTTCATCTCTGCGCCTTGCGGGCAGGAGAGCGGCGGGAGAGAGTGCGGACGCGCTCTCCCGATGTGCGGAGAAGTCCTCCGCAGAGTACTTTGCGAAGATCCGTTCAAACTCCGTCTGCGATTGGGGACCGATGAGGATCTCGCGCACCACCCCTTCCCCGTCGATGACGACGGATGTGGGATAGCCCGTCACGCCGAATGCGGCCGCAAGTCTGAGCACACCGTTCTGCACGAGCGGGAAGGTGAGCCCCTGCTCCCTTGCGTAGCCTGTGATCTCCGACATGCTCCCCGTCTGTCCCGTCTGCGGGCAGTTGACGCCGAGCACTTCCACGGTGTCTTTGTATCTTGCGTAGGCGCGTTGGAGATAGGGAAATTCCTGTTCGCAATAGGTGCAGCCCACGAACCAGAAGTTGAGAAGGACCATCTTCTTCGTCTCCAAGATCCCCCCGAGGGAGAGCTCCCCTACCGTGGAACTTGCCGCCGAAACGGTGAAGTCGAACATGACGTCCCCCGTCTTGTACTGTCCCGTGGGCGTCCCCTGCCGCAATGTAGCGGTGAGGTAGACGTTGCAATAGGGATCGAAGGGGGTGACCGTAAAGCTCTCGCCGCAGGTGTAGCCATCGGGCGTGTTTTCCACCGTGACCGTGTACGTCTTGGGCAAAAGGTCGGCGGTGAATACGCCGCCCGCAAGGGTCGCGCGGGAACTTCTCGCAACTTCCCTCCCCGTCTCGTCCTTGACGGCGATAACGACGGAAGGATCGATCAAAAGCTCCCCGTTACCACGCAGGGTGCGGAATTCGTAGGAGATGGGCGTGTTGACGTCGAGCTTGGGGATCTCCGTTTCGTCCTTCGTCTCTTCGCAGCGGTTGCAGTGGTGGGACTTGGAGCCCGCCGTTTCAAAGGTCGGCTGCCTGTCCACCGTGAAGTAATTCTGCCATGCGTGATCGAGCGCGGGGATCTCCACCGTCTGCGTCTTGACGGGGCAGTTGGGGCGGCTGCAAGTCTGCTCCTCCTCGCCCGCCTCGGTGCAGGTGGCGGCACGGATCACCCGCGTGCGCACCCATTGATGTTCAAGCGCGGGGATCTCCTCGTCCTCGGACGGCGTGTGGCAACGCTTGCACGTCTTGCGCTCGACGCCCGCCTCCGTGCAGGTCGCGGGCTTGACGATCTCGGGAACGTCCCAATCGTGGCCGAGCTCGGGGATCTCCGCGTCGCGCGTTGCCCCGCACACCGCGCAGGACTGTTTCTCCTCGCCCGTCTCGGTGCAGGTGGCGGCCTTTTCCACCGAATCCGTCACCCATTCGTGTTCGAGTTTTTCGGTCGGCGTGCTCTCCGTCTTATGGCAGCGGCTGCACTCTCTGGTGCGCTCTCCCGCCTCGGTGCAGGTGGCGGCCTTGGTCACTTTGGAAGTCCCCCATGCGTGGTCGAGGGCGGGGATGTCCTCCGTCTCTTCATAGCCGCAGCCAGAGACGGTGCAGACGTGCTTTTTCAAGCCGTTCTCCTCGCAGCCCGGGGCGGTCACTTCCACCCATTCGCCGAATACATGCTCATGAGCGCCCGTATTGTCGCAAGCGGCGAGCGCGCCGCCGCAGAGCGCGACAAAAAGCGCTGCGGAAAGAAAAATCAAATGTAACGAATATTTTTTCATAAGGCCTCCTTCGGCGGACTCCGCCGTATGAGATGCGTGTATTATATAGTATATAAAAAAAGCGGGAAAAAGTCAAGAAAACCTCTCCCTTTACGGCAAATTCTCACCCGTTTCACACACAAACGGATATAAAAATTTCTTATACCTGCATTTATATATACGTTTTCGGCAAGAAAAGCTGTCCCCCCGCATAGCGGGGGTGGAGCATTGCTTTCTTGCCAACAGTTGATAACTGTTGACGCAATGCGACATGAGTGAGCGCATTTGCAGCGCGAACGGTGACCGAATGCGGGTTTCTACCCGCATGAGACAGTACCCGAGCCACGCGAGGGGGAAAGGGGGGACCCCAACAAAAAAAGGACGGGGAAAACCCCGTCCGCGAAAAAACAGTTTTTATACGTTGAAACAGCTGCCGCCGATGAACTCCCGCAACAGCGAATTGCACGGCACAAGGCTGTCGTCGTCGATCTGGCGGAAATATTTGAGTGTCTTGATGAGCCTGTTCGCCACAAGATACTGCGGGTCGGACGCCGTGATCTGCATGAGCGCCTCCATCGCCTGCTTTTTCAGCACGCACAGCTCATAGCCGAGGCTGGAATTGAATACATAGTCCGCGTTTTCCTGGTTGGGATAGATCCAGCGGAACTCCCCGTTGCGCACCGACTGCCACATGTCGATGGTCGTCGCGGCGGGGCAGCCTCTGAAATTCATGTCACGCACGATCCTGCGGATGAGCCGCGCGTTCGTAACGGACAGCGGGGAATGGTTGTCGATATTCATCTGCGCGTGCGGCGCGATGTAGATCTTGAACTTCTGGTGCTTGGGAATGGACTTCGTGAGCTTTTCGTTGAGGGCGTGGATCCCCTCGATGATGATGGGCACGTTCTGCTCCAAACGGATGGTCTTGCCCTTTTCCCGCCTGTCCATTTTGAAGTTGAAACGGGGCAGGGTGACCTCTTCGCCGTTGATGAGGTCGAACAGGTCCTTGTTGAAGAGCTCTACGTCGAGGCAGTCGATGTGCTCCAAATCGAGCTTTCCGACGGGCTTTCCCTGCAACTCGCTGATCTTCGCCTTGTCGAAATAGTAGTCGTCCATCGAGATGGTGACGGGGTTGATCCCGCGCGACAAAAGCTCGATCCTGACGCGGTTGCAGAAGGTGGTCTTGCCGCTCGAACTCGGGCCCGCGATCGCGATGAGGCGCACATCCTCGATCTCTTTTTCGATCATGTCGCCGAGTTCCGCGAGCTGGCGGTTGTGGTGCGCCTCGCACATCTGCACGAATTCGAGCACCTCGCCCCGCTCGATCTTGCGGTTGATGTCCGCCACCGTCTGTACCTTGGCCTTCTCCGCCCAATTATACGCCCGCTGCAACGTCTTGCAGTAGGTCGCTTCCTCCTCGAATTCGGGGATGTTCGCGTCGAGGTCGTGGCGTGGGTATTGGATGATGAACCCGGGACTGTACGGCGTGATCGTGTAGTTGTGGATACACCCCGTGGAGGGCACCATGTAGTTGTGCAGATAGTTATAATAGTCTCCGCACTTGTAGAGGTGCACCGTGCTCTCGGGACGGTACTGCAAAATTTCGATCTTGTCGTCGAGATGGAATTTTTTGTAGATCTCTGTCGCCTCTTCGATGGTGACGGTGACCCGTTCGATGGGAAGGTCTGCTTCGATGATGCGCTTCACCTCCTCCGAGATCGCCTCCACCGCGCGGGACATGTTGAAACTCTTCGTGAGCGCCTGGCAGGAGATGGAACGGGAGATGTTGTAGGAAAATCTGATCTTGACGTCGGGATAGATGTTGTAAAACGCCATCGCGACGATGTAGCGCAGGCTTGCGCTGTACGCCCTGCCCGCCTCGGCGTTATTGAGGTTGAGCAGCTTGATCGTCATACCGTCGTTTTTTTCGGAGAGGCGGTAATTGAGCTCCTTGATCTGCGCGCCCACCTGACAGACGACGAGATTTTTTCTGTCCTTTTTTTCCACGAGCTCCAAAACGCGGGTGCCTTCTTCCACGGACAAATGTTGGTTGTTGAAGTTGACTTTTATCATGGTTTTTCCCCTTTTGTTATCGTTTGGTGTTTTATTATATCACCAAAAAAGAATTTTTGCAAGCGTTTTTTGAAAAATATTTTCTGTTTTCGTGAATTATTTTCATGAAATCGCGCGCTTTGATATAAAAACGCTCAAACCCGCGCCCTCGCAAGCGAGGGGAGCAACACAAGCTGTCCCTCGCGCGTTCCGCGCAGGGGCTGCAAAAAAATAAGGTACCCCTCTCCCTACCCTCCCCCCAACAAGTTGAGGGGAGGCAAAAATAGCTGCCCCCCAACTTTGGGGGGAAGTGGCGAACGTAGTGAGCCGAAAGGGGGGCTTGCTGTCCCTAAAAGGGAAAGTACCCGCGTAGTGGGGGAAAGGGTTTTATCATTTCGCTCGCATTTAAATTTGTCATTTGCCCCGCGCGTAGTTCTGATTCTCTAAGCGCGGCACGAGCCGTAGGCGAAGTACCCGAGCGGGGCGGGCTCGTCGCTCCCTTTGGTACGGCACCAAGAGAGGGCATCCCGTGGAACGTAAGACTTAAAAAGGCGCTTTTGCGCCTTTTTGCCGCTGGTCTCTGCGCCCTGCGGGCTTGAGAGCTTCGTCGGCGGGAGCGTTTGGAGGAAATGTCTCACCTCGTTGTTTCCGCCTCCTCGCGCGGGCTCGAAGAGAATTTTCGACCCCTTCACGGCACCAAAAAGACGACCCTTGCAGGTCGTCTTTTTGGTGCCGGTGGTCGGGCTCGAACCGACACGGGTTTTACCCCGAGGGATTTTAAGTCCCTTGCGTCTGCCAATTCCACCACACCGGCTCGTCGTCGGCGCACGCCTTTTCTTCACGCTTTTCTTGCGAAAAGCTCCTCTTTAAGGCGGCGCCTCCTCTTCGTGAAAAATCTTCCTACGGAATCTTTTTCACGACTTTTTTGTTCATTTGATATCCCATACAACTTTGTCAACAAAGCAAGGGACTTAAAATGGTAAGCTCCCGAAAAAGATTTGCGCAGCAAAGATTTTTTGGGAAGAGGAGCCGCAACGGAGCACACTTGCCCTTTGCGCCATGCGGAAAGGGCTCAAAGCGAAGTTTGCGGCGACGAGCGTCTGCCAATTCCACCACACCGGCACGTCATCGGCGCACGCCTTTTCTTCACGCTTTTCTTGCGAAAAGCTCCTCTTTAAGGCGGCGCCTCCTCTTCGTGAAAAATCTTCCTACGGAATCTTTTTCACGATTTTTTTGTTCATTTGTTTTCCCGTACAACTTTGCCAACAAAGCAAGGGACTTAAAATAATAGGCTCCCGAAAAAGATTTGCGCAGCAAAGATTTTTTGGGAAGAGGAGCCGCAACGGAGCGCACTTGCCCTTTGCGCCATGCGGAAAGGGCTCAAAGCGAAGTTTGCGGCGACGGGGGAGCGAATGCCGAAAGGGTTTCAAACCCCTCAGTCACTCACTTACGTTCGTGCCAGCTCCCCTATAAGGGGCGCCAAGGATTCTGATTACGTCACCCTTTTGCACTTCCAAAACAAAAGAGCACCTTGTAATGCGGGTGCCCTTTTTTTGGAGGCGCCACCCGGATTTGAACCGGGGAGTCAGGGTTTTGCAGACCCTTGCCTTACCACTTGGCTATGGCGCCAAAAAAACAGTGCGGATAGTGTGTTTGGAGCGGGAAACGAGATTCGAACCCGCGACATCCACCTTGGCAAGGTGGCGCTCTACCACTGAGCTATTCCCGCATAATCAACAATCCGCACTGTATTGGTGGAAATTGACGGGCTCGAACCGCCGACCCTCTGCTTGTAAGGCAGATGCTCTCCCAACTGAGCTAAACTTCCGACTTGCTTGATTATAGTAACACATTCGGACGCAGAAATCAAGCGTTTTTCTTTTATTTTATGAATTTTTTGCGAAAAAATTTCCTGAGCAAAAAAGAGAAAGCGCAGTTCCATGCGAAAAAGGCAGCTCCGCCGAAAAAACCGTGCGAAACTGCTTTCTCTTTCGTCCTTCTTATGAATTTCTTTTGCGGATCTCCTCTTTGGTGCGTCCTGATTCCGGGCTCATGCCGCCTCTTCGTCTACCGAGACGCTGAACCTTTGACCGCCGGGAAGAATCATACGGATCTGTGCGTTTTCCCGGACGATTCTGCCTTCAAAACAGACCGAAAGCATATCTTCGATCTCTTCAAGCATGTCCTCGAGCGTTATCGCTTCCATGCCGCCACCTCCTCTGTTTTTCTTTTGCGAGAGTATTGTACCAAAATTATTAAGACGAATTCACAGAAACTCTGTCGAAACGGGTCGTATCAGGTAGAAAATGTTGAGAACTTTTCAATGTGTTGGAAACCGCTCTTGCCCATGGATGACTTTTTTGGCGCCGCGCCTCCACCCTCGACTCCGTTTCCTCTCTTCCGCATATAAACAAATAGCGCCCCGATAAAATTCTTGCAACGGGAGTCGCGCTTTGGGCAGCGCGCCCTTCGACTCCCGTTTCCTTTCTTCCGCATATAAACAAATAGCGCCCCGATAAAATTCTTGCAACGGGAGTCGCGCTTTGGGCAGCGCGCCCTTCGACTCCCGTTTCCTTTCTTCAATATGCATAGGCTCCCAAAAAAGATTTGCGCAGCAAAGATTTTTTGGGAAGAGGAGCAACCGACGTTAAAAGCATAGCCCTTGCCGAAAGGCAAGGGCTTGTAAAATGCGTCGCGTTGCGACGATGGAGCAGGAAACGGGAGTCGCGCTTTGGGCAGCGCGCACGGTTGACAATTATCAATTGTCAAGTCGGCGGTAGAGCCCGCCGACCTGCGCACACCCCTTCCGCATGAGAACGCGCAAGGGTGTGCTTGCCTCCCCTCGACTCCCATTTCCTTTCTTCAATATGCATAGGCTCCCAAAAAAGATTTGCGCAGCAAAGATTTTTTGGGAAGAGGAGCAACCGACGTTAAAAGCATAGCCCTTGCCGAAAGGCAAGGGCTTGTAAAATACGTCGCGTTGCGACGATGGAGCAGGAAACGGGAGTCGAACCCGCCGGAACCAGCTTGGGAAGCTGGCGCCATACCGCTAGGCGATTCCTGCATCATCTCTATTATATCTTAAATTTGGGCGCGTGTCAAGACAAAACGCCCCGCTTTTTTTATTTTTCTGCCGCAGAGTTGTTTTTCCGTATGTCCGCCGCAAAAATGCCCTGTGGCGCCGAGGAAATAAGGTGCCCCTCCCCTACCCCTCCCCCGCGCGGAACGCGCGGGGGAGGGCGAGAAGTAGAGATTTCTCCATGCGCTTCGCTTGGTCGAAATGACAATTCAGAACGGTGTTCCGCTCCCCCGCGCTGTTCTGATTCTCTAAGCGCGGCACGAGCCGCAAGGCGAAGTAGCGTAGTCGAGACATCTCTACCTTAGTTTTCATAATGTGAGATTTCTCGACTCCACTTCGTTCCGCTCGAAATGACAAATCGGAAACGCAGCTCGGAATGACGCACGAGAGTAGCTCGAAATGACATTAAGTAGAGTCCCACTTCGTCGCTAACGCTCCTCGTGCCGCCCTTCGGCAACATAGAACGTGCGGGCGGGGCGACTTCGCCTGCGGCTCCGCTCGAAATGACATTTGGGAGAATGCCAACCCACACTCCACCCTTTTAAGGGGCAGGTCATACCTCGAAATCACTCACAGCTTATATTTTGCCGTCAATTTCAGAATGGTGGAGAGGCAGTCGTTGATCGTGCGCTGCTCGGCGTCGCCGCCCTTTACGCTTTCCAGCGTATGGCCGATGGCGTCCGCCTCCAACCTGTCGCTCGCGCTCAGATTGCACTTCTTCAACTGTTCGAGAAGGGACAGCGCGTGTCCGAGCCGCACGCTCTCCCCGCCTTCGGACAGCTCTTCCTCCGCCTCGGCGGGAACTTCGAGGGGCTGGCGGAATTTTTCGTACAGTTCCTCTTCCCGCTCCTTCCGGCTCCCGCGCGCGGGGAAGGGAATGAGGAAGAGCAGCCTTACAAGCACCGCGAGCACGACGTAGAGGGCGAGATAGACAAAGAGCTCTCCGCCTGCGCCCACCTCGCACCCGACGAGAAAGGCAGACGCGCCGCCCAACCCGACCGCAACGGGCAGATAGGCCTTCTCCTTATGAAAAACAGCAAGCACAAGCCCCGCCGCCAGCAGCAGAATGGGGCAGAGAAGGAGAGAGACGAGGTCGGGCATTGCCCCGCCGATGAGTTGCAAAAATTGCGAAAATTCTTTCATTGCAGTTGACTCCGTTTTGATTTTAACAGATTTGCGGGGAACGTTCTTCCCCGATTTTGTCGAAAAAGCGTACACGGGCTCACATTTCCACTTCAAACAGCCCCAAAATGTTGATGATACGGGCGCGCACGGTGCTGATATCCACCCCCATCGTTTTGGCGACCGCCTTGCGGTACAGCCCGATCTGCGGGGCGTAGTCCGCCTTGATCTGCTCTGCGCCGTGGGCGGAATATTTATAGTCGAGAATGAGATACCCCTCCCCGTCCTCGCAGAGAAGGTCGAGCGCGCCCTGAAAGACGATCTCGTCTTCTGCGTCCGTCCCGAGGGCGGGAAGTTCGCGCGCGGGCAGGGAGACGAGGAAGGTCTGCTCCCGCAGGACGCGCTTGCCTTTTAAGGCGGCGATCGAGGGAAGGGCGAGAATTTTTTTCAGCTTTCGGGGGTCGAGCAGGGCAAGCTGCCCGCTTGTCAGTTCCCCCTCTTTCTCCATGCGGGCGAGCTCCTCCTCCGCGTCCCCGCCGAACCGCACATGTTCCAGAAAGGCGTGGTAGGCGAGCCCCTCTTCGACGGAGGCGCCCCCCTCCGCTCCGAACATCCGCGCCCGCACCGAATGATCCTCGTCCGCGTCCGTCCGCGCCAGCCGCAAGAGGTCGGTCGCCGAGCTCTTGACGGGCAGGAGCACGCTGCTCTCGAAGGGGTAGGGTCTTTGATAGACGGCGCGCAGCTGCTCCAAGAGGGTCTCGTCCGCCTTGTAGACGAGGGCGGAGCGGGGCGGCGCAGGCTGTTCTTCCCCCGCGTCCGCCGCAAAATAATCGGCGCAGTCGTAAAAGTCGATAAAATCGGAGAACCGCTCGGCGTATTCGGGCGCAAGCGCGCCCTTGCGGTCGCGGAAGAGCATGTGCAGGCGGAATTTGGCGCGGGTCATGGCGACATAGAGGAGATTGAGTTCCCCTTTCACCGTCTCGCGGTCTTCGAGCAGGAGGGAGGCGCGGCGGAGCACGGTCTCCCGCACGGTGCGCGCCGCAAGGTCGTAGCTTCTGGGGGCGAAGAGAAAGCGGTCGGAATAGAGCACGTCGTCCCGCGCGTTGCCGCGAAAGGCGGTATCCAGCCCCACCAAAAAGACGACGGGATATTCGAGCCCCTTGGAGGAGTGCATGGTGAGCACCTTGACGGCGTTCTCCCCGCCCCCCTCGGCGTATTTCACCCGATAATCAAGCGTTTTTAAACGGCGCAGGAAGGCGTTGACGCTCCCCTCCGCCTCTTCGGTCAGGCGGAGCACACGTCTCAGCCGCGCCTCGCCGTCCGCTTTGGCGGCGATCTCCGCCTCCAACCCGTCGGCGAGCAACAGCCCGATCATCTCCGCCGCCGTCTTTACCCGCATCAGATTGCGGTAATGTTCGGCTTTTTGCGCAAACGTATTGAGTTTTGCGGCGATCGCGTCCCCGCATTTTGCATATTCGCGGCAGGCGTCGCGGAAGGCGGGAGCCTCGGGAAAGCGCAGACGGATACGGGCAAGCTCGCCGTCGGTGAGCCCGCCGATCCGCGAGAGCAGCGCCCCCGCGAGCGGAATGTCCTGCTCGCCGTTGTCGAGATAGGAAAGAAAATCGATGATGAGGCGGGCCTCCCAGAAGTCGCACACGTTGACGGTCGCGGCGGTGGAGACGGGAATGTTCCGCTCTGCGAGCGCCGCCACGATGTTGTCGGTGCCGCTGTCGCCCGCGCGCACGAGCACGGCGATGTCGCCGAACCCGAGCGGTTTCACGAGCCCCTCGTCCGCGTCGAACCACTCCGAGCCGACTTCCTCTTCGATGAGGCGGCACAAAAGCTGCGCCTGTTCGTCGGTGCGGGGTTCACGCTCGCCGAGCACCGAATAGATCCCGCGCTCCTTCTTCTCCTCCTTGCGCTTGACGACGGTGTGGAAGAATACCCCGCCCGCATGGTCGCCGTACCGCTTTCCTCCCCGCATGGGGGCGTCCGCGTAGGCAATGCCGCAGCTCTTCTCCGTCATGGCGTAGGAGAATACCCTGTTCACGCATTCGAGCACCTCCGCGCTGCTGCGGAAGTTCTCGGTGAGAGAGAGGGCGGAAAATTCGCGGCACTTGTTCAGAAAGTATTCGGAGCGGCTGCCCCGAAAGGCGTAGATGGACTGCTTGGCGTCCCCCACCAAAAACACTTCTTCCCCGCAGAGAAGGGAGAGGATCTGCTCCTGCGCGGGATTGACGTCCTGGTATTCGTCCACAAAGACGTATTGGTATTTTTCGCGCACGGCGGCGCGGGCGTCCTCGTTGGAGAGCACCTTTAAGGCGAGATGTTCGAGGTCGTTATAGTCGAGCACGCCCCCCTCTTTTTTGTAGCCGCCGTAAATATCGTCAAAGCGCAGCAGGACGGAGGCGAGCGCACGCGCCGTCTCGTTCCCGTCGAGATAGCGGGCGTATTCCTCCTCCCGTGCGGCGTACTTTGCAAGCGATTGGTAGAGCTCCTTGACGGCTGCGGAGAGCTTTCCCGCATATTTCATGCGCCTGAGCGTCTCCCCCTCCGCCTTGGCCGAGGAGGGCATGTTGCCGATCTTGGGGAAGGGCAGGGCGCAGAGGGAGAAGAGATCGCCCGAGGCGAGGGCCTCCGCCGCCTCCGCAATTTGCGTGCACACCGCCGCCGCCTTGGGGTTTTTCGAGAGGAAGTACGCGGCGTTTTCCCGCGCGTTTTCCGCAAGATATGCCGCCCGTTCGTGCACGTCGGCAGCTAAATAATCGCATACGGAGGAAAAATTGTCCTCCTTTCCCATCTCTTCGAGCACTGCGCGGTAGTCGGCGCGCTCGCGGAGCTTTGCATAGAGGGAGAGCAGGATCTCGCGGAGCTTTGCGTCCTTCTTGCTGCGGAAATAGACGGACAGTAGGCGCAGAAAGGCGGGGTCCTTCTCCTCGTATCCCCACTCGAATACCTCGTCGAGCGCACGGGAGAGAATGAGCGCGCCCTCGTGGTCCTCGGCGTCGACGACGCGGAAGGCGGGATCGACGTCCGCAAGATAAAAGCGGGTGCGGATGAGCCGCGCGCAAAAGGCGTGAATGGTGGAAATATCGGCGAGCGGAAGGGCCGCGAGCTGGGCTTTGAGCCGCGCCCGCTCCTGTTCTCCCGCCGAAGAGAGCTTTTTGATGAGCGCGGAGCGCAGCCGCTCCTTCATCTGCGCCGCCGCCTTTTTGGTGAAGGTGACCGCCAGCGTGCGGGTGACGTCCGCCCCCTCCGAGATGAGGGAGACGAGCCGCTCGATCATGACGAAAGTCTTTCCGCTCCCCGCCGAAGCGGAGACGATGACCCTGCCGCGCGCCTCTATGGCGCGGGTCTGTTCTTCGGTCAGCGTGACGCTCATTTTTCCCCCCTTTCGCGGCGGACGATGTCCACGATGTCCGCGCATTTCAACGCTTTTTCCTTTCTCGGCTCTCCGACAAACCCGCAGAGAGACTTCATTTTGCACCAGGTGCAGCTGTCGCCGTAGGGAGAGGGCGCGATGTTGCCCCGTCTCATCTCGTCTTCCGCCTTTTGGGAGACGAGAAGAGAATAATCGAGGAAGGCCTCGAAGTCGTCGCGGGACATGCCGTCGCCGTAACCCCCCTTGAAAAGGGCGCTCTGCCCCTCGGTCAGATCGCGGTCCATGCGGGAGATCACCTCGTCATCGCCGCAGAAAAAGCCCGTCATGCGGAATTTGAACTCGTCCTCCGGTGTAAAAGAGTCGGCTGCGGGGAAGTAAAAGGCGCCCGCCGCCCGCCGTCCCTTCGCCGCCGCACGCAGGTAGAGTTCGAGCTGCAATTTCCTGCCCGTGTAGTATGCCCCCGCGCTCTCCTCGATCTTGCCCGTCTTATAGTCGATCACGCGGACGAGATCGTCCGATCCGTCGATACGGTCGGCGATCCCCGAGAGCAGGAGCTCGTCGACGGAGAGTTTTTCCTCCGTTTTCAGGACGCGGAACCGCGAACGGGCGAGCTGGCGGAAGGCGGCGACGGAGACGGTCTCCGCCTCTTCGAGCAGCCGCGCACCCGTGTACCGCCCCGCGCCCGTATCTTCGAGCGCCGAAAAGCGGGCGGAAAGGAGCTCTCTTCCCCTCTCGCGGGCGAACTTTGCGCACTCCGCGTCCGAAGAAAAGTCGTTGAAGTGCCGCGCCGTCTCTTCGAGCACGGCATGCACGAACGTGCCCGTGTCCGTGTCGAGCACCGGCCGCTCCTGCCGCTCGCGAAGGCGCAGACTGCGCGCAAACCCCGCGTACGGGCATTCAAAATACCGTTCGAGAAGGGAGGGGGAGACGTCCTTGCGGAAGATGAGCTCCGCCGCCTCCTTGACCTCCTCCTTTTCCCCGCCGAGCAGCCGCTGCGGCTCCCCGAGCAGGGCATAGAGAGCGGAAAACCGCTTGCTCTCCCGCACCGTCCCCGCCTCGAACCCGTTCTTTTGGGCGAGCATTTGCAAGAGCGCGGGCTGGCGCTCCGAACAATCGAAGGGAAAGAGGTCGGGCATGGGCGGCATGTCGAAGAGAGATTCTATGTAGGAAAAGAGTTCGCTCTGTTCGCACTCTTCCCGCCCCCGCCTGAGCGGCCGCGAGAGATAGAGCGCCTCGGAAAAGGCGCAGAGGTTGAGCCCCAAACTCTCCCGCGCGCGGGCGTTGACCTGCGCGATGGCGGGCTCGATCTCCACCTTGATCTGTTCGAGCGAGGCCATTTCCCCGTCCGTGATGACGGCGGTGTCTTGGGAGACGCGGGGCACGCTGTCGGTGAGCCCGCTCGCAAACAGAATGGGCACGCGGCAGAATTTGCTCTCCGTGATCTCCCCCACGAATACCGCGTCGAGATACTGCGGGATCATGGAGATTTCGAGCGCCGAGAGCGCGCCTTTGAGCCCGTCGCAGAACTCGCGCGCCGTGAACGGCCGCTCCCCCGCCACCGTCTCGATCTCGGTGAGGATCTTTTCGAGGGGATCGAGGGAGAGGAACTGTCTCTCCGCCCCCGTAAAGGACGCCTGCAAAGTCTCGGTGAGCTTGTCCGCGTCCGCCGCCTCGCGCAGGGCGCGGATCGCGGCGACGTAATCCTTCCCCCGCCCCTTGCGCGGGAAGAACCCGAGGAGGGAGAGCATTCTCTCCCGACAGGCGGTAAGTTCGTCTTTGTCGTATTCTGTCTCTTCGCGGATCTCCCGCCTTACCCCGCCACGGTAATTGCCGTAGCGGAGCAGATAGTTGCGGTAGTTGTCCCCCTTCCCGAAATAATAGCTCGCGGCGATGGCGTCCGCCTCGTCGGGCAGCACGCCGTCCGACACGGCGAGCAGCAGGTCTGTGACGAGGGTGCAGAAGGGATGTTCGGAAAAGGGCCGCTTTTTATCGGCAAAGAAGGGAATGCGGTAGGCGCCGAATGCCTTTTCCACCGCCAGAAAGCTCTCCGAAGAGACGAGCACCGCGATGTCGCGGTAGCGCGCCCCCTCAAAGACGTGTTTTTTGATGAGCGCCGCGATGACGGAGAACTCCTCCGCCTCGTCCGCAGCGGTGAACCGCCTGATCTTCGGCGTGCGCATTTTGGGCGCGGTGAGCTTTTCGGGCGAGAACAGCCCGTCGCGCAGGCGACGCGCTTCGCCCGTGAGGCTGTCTTTCTCCATCTCGGCGTCCGCGCCGCCGAATTCCGAGCACACCCCCTTGAAAAGGCGGGCCGCCTCGTTCGTGTAGAGCTCCGCCCTGCCCGCAAGGAAGATCCCCGTCACGCGCTTGAAAGAGGCGAGCGCCGCGCGCACCCCTTCAAGCGCCTGTTTGGTGAAGGCGCGGAACCCGAAAAAGACGATGTTTTCGCGCCGCCGCTCCGAGGCGAGTTTTTCGGGCAGGAGGGCGAGATAGCCGCTCTCGTCGAGCAGCCCGCGCGCCTTTAAGCGGCGGCCGTACTCTTCGAGCAGAAGGGCGAGGTCGGAGAGCTTTCCTTTGAGCGCGCCCTCCGTCTCCTCCGCGCTCCTTTGCAGCATTTCCGCGTCCACGCGGGAGGCGGAGAGCTGGGCGATGGTCTCATACACCGCCCGCGCCGCGCGCGGACGGAAACAGCAGAGTTTTTCTTCGTATTCGGAGAGCAGGGAGGAGATCTCCATGACCGAGCCCTCCTTGGAGAGCACCCCGGGACCCGCCAGAAAACGGGCGAAGGTGGTGACCTCGGTGAGAAACGTTCCGCCGCATGCCGAAAGCACCGCCCGCTCCGCGAGCAGCGTCAGCCTGTCCTCGCAAAAGACGAGGGTGCGCTCTCCGCGCAGCTCCCCTTCCCGTGCGAGTTCTCCCAAACGGCGCAGCGCATCATCCGGCGTTGCGGCTCCGATGATCTTCGCCATAGTCCACCTCGCCGTCCATTATATCATATTCCTCTCAAAAATTTCTTGTATTTTCACCGATTTGTTTTTACAAAGACAAAAAAATGTGCTATAATGTATCCACATTCTTGTTTCCGGAGCGATCATGAAGAAGATAAAATTCGCAAGTTTGCTGCTCTTTGCGCCGCTCGCCCTGTGCGCGGCATGCGGCGGAGGGATCCAAAAGACGGAGATCCAGACGAATTGGTACCGCAATACCGCCCTCGGCGACGACATCGAGGGAACGCGGGAAGTGCTCGAATATGCGATCACGATGTCCTCCTCCACCCCGCACAACGGGCTCACCGCCGAATACACCGACGGCGTGTGCACCATGACTTTGACAAACGCCCCCATTGGGCTCGACGCGTCCACCAAAGAGGGCTATGTGCTCGAAACGAAGCAGACGATGAACGTGAAATTCTACTTCGACGGGAAAACCACCGACGCCTTGACGGACACCGTCACCTCCCGCGTGGAATTCTTGCCCGTGGGGGACAATTTAAAGCCCGTTTCCAGCACCAAGACGTGGCACAATTATGTGCCCGTGGAGGCGCCCGCCACCTTTGCGGCGTGCTATACCGAGTACCACTACACCTATACGACGGAATACGACGACGCGCTCACAAAGGCGACCGTCACCTATACCGACCTCATGCCGGATGAGGAAGGGAACAAACCCGAGCCCGTCGTGTCCGAACGGGAGGTGGACGGAAAGACCACCTTCCTCGACAACGAGCAGATCCTCTTTGCCCTGCGCGGCATGAATTTTGCTCTCTCCTCCCCCACATTCCGCACCCTCAGCACCACCATGCTGACCGTGCAGACGGTGAGTTTGAGAGAGACCGCCAAGGAAGTGACGGAGAACGTCTCCTTCGAGCGGAACGGAGAGCCCTATGCCGAAGAAAATCTTGCCGCCTATGAAGTGCGGCTCGGTTTCGGCGGGAACATCGGGCAGGGGCGCACCGTGGTGATCGCCAAAAAGACGAAGGATACCGACAATGTGAACCGCAACGTGCCGCTCAGGATCGAGACCCCGCTCGTCCGCTCCCTCGGCGTCTTGCGCTACACGCTGAAAAAGGCGACCTTCTCGGAAAAATAATTACACTCTCCTTTTTGTTTTTACCGCCCCGCGCAACACGTTGCGCGGGGCGGTTTTTATTACTTTTCGTAAATTTCCCGTTTGAGCACCCCGATGTATGGCAGATGGCGATATTGCTCGTTGTAATCGAGCCCGTAGCCGATGACAAACTCGTTTTCAATGTAAAAACAGTTGTAGTCGGGCGCGATGTCGTACTCCCTCCGCGCCGCCTTGTTGAGGAGGGTGGCGATCCGCACCGAAGAGGCGCCCCGCTCCATGATCAGCGCTTTGAGGTTGGCGAGGGTGAAACCGCTGTCGATGATGTCCTCCACGATGATCACGTCCCTGCCCTTCACGTCGCGGTCGAGGTCCTTTTTGATTTTGAGCTTGCCCGAGGACACCGTGCCGCTGCCGTAGGAAGAGACCGCCATAAAGTCGAGCTCCACGGGCATGGTGAGCCGCCGCACGAAATCGGCGTAGAAGATGATACTGCCCTTCAAAATGCCGACGACCAGCGGATTTTTATCGCGGTAGTCGCGGTCGACCGCCTCGGCGATCTCTTTCACGCGGGAATTGATCTGCTCTTCGGTCAACAGGATGCGTTCGCAGTCTTCGTGTAGTGTGTGCATGTTATAGATTCTCCTTTGTAGGTTTTTTTTGATGTGGTATCACTTTGCCTCCTTGGGAAGGGGGGGTAGGGAGCGTGTTCTGAATAATGTCATTTCGACCGTAGCGAATGCAATGAGCGGAGTGGAGAAATCTCACAATATTTACGAGGCTCAATTAAAAATATCCAACCCGTTTGGTGTTTTCGGTAATTTTTACCTTGTCGGAAATTTCCACGCCAACCACGACGAGCACTTCCGCCCCGCACGCAACGAGCGTCAGCCGCCGTCCCAAACGCGCAGAAATCTTTCTGTCCGTCAAAAACTTTTTCAACGTCTTTTTGCGCCCGCCGTAGGGCACGATGAAGTCCCCCTCCCGCCGCGCACGCACCACGCAGCCCGCCGGGAATGCGTCTAAGTCTGCCCGCAGCCCCGGACGGGGAGCGAGAACGAAAAAGTCCTCTGCAAACGGCCGCTCCGCTATGGGCTCTGCCTCCTCGACGTAAAAGACGATGTTCCCGTACTCCCGCACGGCCGTCTTTCCGCCCGAAAGACACACCTTCTTGCCCGTCTGCAAGGTTTTCAGCTTGGAAATTTCCTCCAAATTCGCAGACGTGTAGTCGGTTTTCGCCCCCATGCAGAGAAGGCACGCCCGCGAGAAGAGGGACTCGGGGAGCTCTGCGGGGACGAGCATATCCCCGTGCGCGCCCATATATTTGATCTCCTTTTTCGCAAGCTCCGTGAGGAATTCGTCGTCCCGCGCGCACTGCGCCGCAAACCGCGCGAGGTGCTCTTGCGCGTTCCCGTGAATTTTTTCAAAGGCGGGCAGCACGGTATGACGGATGTAGTTGCGGGTGTAGCTCTCGTCCGAATTGGTGGAATCCTCCACATGCGGAAGGTGATTTTCGCATACATATTGCAAAATGTCCTCTCGCGAGACATTTATAAGGGGGCGGATGAGGAAGGGAAACTCCCCGATCGCCTTCATGCCTGCGGGAGAGGTCCCCCGCGCGAGACGGAAGAGGATCGTCTCGGCGACGTCGCCGAGATGGTGCGCCGTGGCGACGAGGTCGGTCTCATCGCGATAGATGAGCTCGCGGAAGGCGTTGAGCCGCACGAGCCGCGCCACGCTCTCGACGTTGCCTCCCCCATTCTCCTGAATGAGGGCGGGCACGTCCACCCGCACGATTTTGAGGGGCACCCCCCACTCCTTGCAGAGGGTTTCGCAAAAGCGCATGTCGCGCAGCGACTCCTCCCCGCGAATGCCGTGTTCCACATGGATCGCCGAGAGAGAAATGCCGTAATTTTGCATACGGGTGTAAAAACAGTGCAGAAGGCACACCGAATCGGCGCCGCCCGACAGCGCGACGCACACCCGCTTTCCCCTGTACTGTTCCAAGTCGAATAGGCTCATTTTTCCATCTCGCTGATTTCGCTGTAAGGCTCTGAAACGATGCTCTCCTCTTTGATGAGACGAGTCTCTCTGTTAAGAGCGGCGATCGCAAACCCTATAAGAGTGGCGTCCGAAAGGCACGCAACGGCGGGGGCGATGATCGCAAAGACCAGCATGACGCCTCCGTCCTCGGGGGAAAAGGAAGAGATGATGAGCGGGACCGTCATGATGAGGAGCGCGATGAGGTTGAGGGCGGCTGCGGCAATGCTGATCCCTAAGAAGATACGGTTGAGCGTGCGCCGCTTGATGACCGTGAATACCAAAGTCCCGACCGCCGAAGCGAAGAGACAAAACAGCGTAAACCCAACAAAGGCAAGATATAACCCCAGCACCGCCGAAATAAAGAGGGTATATGGCGTGAACAGTCCCGCGACCGCCACGACGCCCAAAAGAAGCATAAATACCAGCGTTCCCACCGCCGCCGCAAACCCCAAAACGCACGCAACAACGGCAAAATAATTTGTTTTTTTCATCTTCTCTCCTCAAACGGTTTTTCCTGTGAGTTCGATCGTTTTCCCCTCTAAGCCGAACGCGGTGTCCGTCTCAAAATGCAAGGACAGCTCCAAAGTATCGTTGGAATAAGTGCCGTTTGCAAGCACGGTGCGCTCCTCCTCGTATTGCTTTTTATCGCCGATCTCAAAGCGGCGACCTTCGAGCCACCGAAAATAAACGGATTGGGACTCCGCTCCCGTTTCGACCATCGCAACATACTCGTCGATCCCGCACATACCGTAATTTATCGTCAAACAGCCGTCGTCCGCCTTCCAAACGCAAGCGGCGTAATCACGCGCGTCGACCGTCGAAGGGTCCACCTTGCGGCGGTAAAGATCGAAAGACCCTAAACTTGTGTAGCCTACCCGCATATTTGAGACATGAAAGACATCGCCGTCGCGACGGCCCGCAAGCACGCCGTGACATACGCCGTAAGAAGTGTCGTAAGCGGCGCCGCCCGATGATTCCGTGACGATATTCAAATCTTCCGAATAGGGAAACGTGATAAATACCGAGGCGTCGAATGAGGTCTCGAAGCAAGCCCGCACCGTTTTGCCGTTCACCCGAAAATATCCGAAGGCGCAGACGTCGCTCAAAACTGCGGTAAAGCCGCAGATCCCGTCCTCCGAATACCACTCGGAGTAGTCCTCTTGCAATAGATCGAGATAGACAGCGCAGGAAGAGAGCGGCACACAAGCTACGCACATGATCATTGCGCAGATAATCGCCAAAAGATTTCCGAATCTCTTTTTCATCTTCTGCGCTCTCCTTCGCCCTCTATCTTGTGCCGACATCATCTACGGGACGTTGGCTTAAAATAATCGTCTGCCCTTATAGCGTTTTCCTCACTCCACCCTCGGAGAGAGTTCCGCTTGCCGTTCTTGATTCAAAGTAAAATCAGTTCGCAACTCATTATAGCACATCTCATAAAAATAGGCAAGGCGGGAACACAAGTTTTTGCCGCGCCGCGCGTTCGGGACCGAACGGGCGGCGCGGCATGATGAATTCTGCGCGGCGTTATGAAATTGCGTGGCATTTCTTCGCATGCGCGGCGAATTTTTTCAAACGAAAAATAATTTTTGAAATTCTTCCAAAAACGATTGACAAAAGCGCGTTCTTCCGTTACAATAAATAAGCTATGCGGTTGAATGCCGAATGGCGTATATCGCGGGGTAGAGCAGCCAGGTAGCTCGTCGGGCTCATAACCCGGAGGTCGTAGGTTCGAATCCTACCCCCGC
>CANROE010000018.1 GCA_947632195.1 uncultured Clostridia bacterium
TTCTTGCCTTTGGCAAATAGCCTACCGCACGTCTTTCTCATGTCAAGAGCCTTTCGCGGCATAAACCGCCGCGCCTTTCCGACATAAAAATCAACCTAACCCAAACCACTTCATCATGGTTCGAATTAGGTTGAGGTTGGTGCCGGTGATCGGGGTCGAACCGATACGGTATTGCTACCACAGGATTTTGAGTCCAGCGCGTCTGCCAATTCCACCACACCGGCGTGGTAAGATGATTATATAATAATCACACGAAAAAATCAAGCGATTTCCTTGAAAATCTTGCAAAAAAATGCGCCGCGTGTTACAATATCCGTATGGAAAAATACGTTTTGATCGACGGCAACAGCCTTTTGAACCGCGCCTTCTATGCCATGAGCGTGTTCACGACGAAGGACGGCATGCCCACCAACGGCATCTTCGGCTTTATCAAACTCCTGTTGAAGATCTTGGAGGACGAAAAACCGCAGTATCTCACCGTTGCATTCGACCTGCACGCCCCTACCTTCCGCCATAAGATGTACGACGGCTACAAAGGGACGCGCAAGCCCATGCCACAGGAGCTCGTTGTGCAGGTGCCCGTGCTCAAAGAGCTCCTGCACGCCATGCGTATCCACACGGCGGAGCTCGAAGGGTACGAGGCGGACGACCTCATCGGCACCCTCTCCCGTGCGTTCGACGATGTGGAAGTGCTCATCTATACGGGCGACCGCGACTCCTATCAGCTCGTGACCGACCGCGTCTCCGTCTGCTTTACCAAGCGCGGCGTAAGCGATCTCGACAAACTGACCGGCGAAAATTTTTACGCGAAAGTGGGGCTCAAACCCTACCAGATCATCGAAGAAAAGGCGCTCATGGGCGACTCTTCGGACAACATTCCCGGCGTGCGCGGGGTCGGGCCCAAGACCGCGCTTGATCTTTTGCGCAAATACGATACGGCGGAAAACGTGTTCCGCCATCTTGACGAACTTACGCCCGCGCTCCGCAACAAATTTGCGGGGCAAGAGGAAATTTCCCGCCTTTCGCATACCCTTGCGACGATCGATACGGCGGCGCCGATCTCCCTTTCGCGGGAGGAGTGCCGCGTCCATCTTCCCTTCCCCGCCGAGGCGCGCGCGTTTTTTGCGAAGCTCGAATTCCGCTCGCTCGCGGGCAGCGGCCTCTTTGCGGACGAGCCGCGCTCTGACGGGATGGCAGAGACGGTTTTCTGCGGGATCGGGGAGGCTGTTTCCGCCCTCTCCGCCTCGGACGTCTACGCGCTCGATCTTGCGGAGGACGGCCTGCACCTCTGCGTCGGACAAAAGGAATACATCTTTCCCGAGCGGCAAAACCTGCTCGGCACGGGATTTTTCCCCGAAGAGCTCGTCCCCCTCTACCGGGAGATCTTTGCAAGAGCACGTCTCGTGATCGTGGCGGACGTAAAGGCCTTTCTGCACCGCATGCGGGAGTTGAAACTCCCCGTGACATGCCGCTTGGAGGACGCGTCTCTGTTCAGCTATCTCACCGATTCCAACCGCCGCGCCTCGTCCGCGCGGGACTTTATCAAGGATTTCGCCCTGCCCGACACGCTGCCCGCCTATGCCGTCAAGCGCGCCTATGAGGACGCTTCGGCGCGCACGCGGGGCACGGAGGAGGAAAAACTCTATCGGGAGTTGGAGCTCCCCCTCGCAAAGGTGCTCTACGGCATGGAGGAGACGGGCGTGCGGGTGGACGAGCGGATGTTCTCCGTCTTTTCCGATAAATATTCGGGGGAACTGACCGCCCTCTCCAAGGAGATCTACAACCTTGCGGGGGTGGACTATTTCAACATCAACTCCCCCATCCAGCTCTCCGAGATCTTGTTCGGAAAACTCGGCTTTGAAACCAAGGGCTTGAAAAAGAATGCGCGCGGCTACTCCACCAATGCCGAAGTTTTGGAGAAACTCGCCGAAAAGCACGAGATCGCGCGGGTCATTCTGCGCTACCGCGAAGTGCAGAAATTGCTTTCCACCTACATCGACGGCATACGCCCCCTCGTGCAGGACGGGATCGTGCACACGACTTACAACCAGACCATGACGACGACGGGCCGTCTTTCGAGCGCCAACCCCAACTTGCAGAACATTCCCATCCGCCGCGAGGAAGGCAGAGAGCTGAGAAAGCTGTTCATCGCCCGCGAAGGGAATCTTTTGATCGACGCGGACTATTCCCAGATCGAATTGCGGCTGCTCGCCCATTTTTCGGGCTGCAAACCCCTCTTAAAGGCCTACCGCGAGGGGAAGGACATTCATGCGATCACGGCGGCGCAGGTGTTCGGCGTAACGCCCGACGAGGTGACCCCCCTCATGCGGCATAGAGCCAAGGCGGTGAATTTCGGCATTATTTACGGAATCAGCGCATACGGGCTCGGGAAGGATGTGGGCTGCTCCACCTCGGAGGCGCAAGCGTACATCGACCGCTATTTCGAGACATACACCGACGTAAAGGAGTACATGGACGAAAACGTGCGCTTTGCCAAGGAGCACGGGTATGTGAACACCATTCTCGGGCGCAAGCGGCACATTCCCGAGCTGAAATCTTCCAACTACGCGATGCGCGCGTTCGGCGAGCGCGCCGCAATGAATATGCCCCTTCAAGGCAGTTCCGCAGACATCATCAAACTCGCCATGCTCGGCGTTGCGCGGCGGCTCGAAGAGGAGAAAATGCGCACGAAGATGGTCTTGCAGGTGCACGACGAGCTCGTGCTCGACGCGCCTTTGGAGGAGGCGGAGCGCGCGGCGGCCATTCTCAAAGAGGAAATGGAGCATGCGGTCACGCTCGACGTGCCGCTCACGGTGGATATTTCTTCGGGGGCAAGCTGGTATGACGCAAAGTAAGAAGATCGCCTTGACGGGCGGGATCGGCAGCGGAAAATCGGTTGCGCTCGCGCTCCTCGGAAAGTGGGGATATCCGGTGTTTTCCTGCGATGAAATTTATGCGGAGCTCTGCGGCGACGAGGAATTTTTGCGGGGACTTTCCGCGCTCTTCCCGTTTGCCGTGAGAGAGAATGCGCTCGACCGTGCCGCTCTCTCCGCCGTGATCTTTTCGGACGGCGAGGCGCGGAAAAAGCTCGACGCATACACCCACCCCCGCATTATGCGCCGTCTGCTCGCCCAAATGGAGGCGTATCCCCTCTCCTTCGCCGAAGTGCCCCTCCTCTTTGAGGGCGGGTATGAAGGGCTGTTCGACGGCGTGATCGTGCTGCAACGCGACAAGGCGGCGCGGATCGCGGCGGTGATGAAACGCAGCGGCCTCTCCGAGGCGGAGACGTCAGCGCGGATCGACAGCCAATTCCGCTATGAGCAGCTGCCTGCGGACTGTTTCGTGCTCCCGAACAACGGTTCAAAGGAGGAGCTGTCGCAGGCGCTTTTGCAGATAGTTTCAAAACTTTGAGTAAGTTCTACTTTTTTTGCGGTTGCGCATACTCTACTTTGCATGAAGAAGGGTGTGCGCAATTTATTTCTCGTTTTTGCCGCGTTGTTTGTGCTCGCGTTTGCCTGTTTTGCGTGGATCGCGGGGAATTACCGCCGTCCCTGCCGCGACGTGGTGGAGCGCAGCGGGCTCTCTCCCGCGCTCGTGTACGCGGTGATGAAGGCGGAGAGCGGTTTCGACGAGAAAGCGCAGAGCCGTGCGGGGGCAGTCGGGCTCATGCAGATCATGCCCGCGACGGCAGAGTTTGTTTGCAGGGAAAACGGGGTGGAATTCCTGCCCGAAAAGCTGACGGACGGGGAATACAATGTCCGGCTGGGGTGTCTGTATCTGCGCTATCTTTTGCGGCGGTTCCCGAGGGAAGAGACGGCGCTTGCGGCTTACAACGCGGGCGAAGGGACGGTGCGCGAATGGCTGAAAAACGAACGGTACAGCACGGATGGGGAACGTTTGGAGTCGATCCCCTATCCCGAGACGGAGCAGTATGTAAAAAAAGTTATTGAATTTCGGAAAAAATATCTGTTTTTTTACCGTGAAAGAAGTTGACTTTTGTTTTGGAATGATGTATGATAATAAAGCTGTTGAGAAAAGAAGATTTTTGAACAGTAGCTTTCTCAAAAAAGACGCAGTATTTTTTGAGAAAGAGGAGAAACAATCGAACGAAAATTGCGCGTTGCGGCGAGCAAGGCGCTGAAAGTGAGATTTGTTTTTCAGAATGAGACAATAGCCTTCTCAAAAAAGACGCAGTATTTTTTGAGAAAGAGGAGAAACAATCGAACGAAAATTGCGCGTTGCGTAAGCAAGGCGCTGAAAGTGAGATTTGTTTCGACGAGCGGTCGTGGCGGAACTGGCAGACGCGCAAGACTAAGGATCTTGTGGGAGACCATGCAGGTTCGATTCCTGTCGACCGCACCACAAAAAGAGCACCCTTCGGGGTGCTCTTTTTGTGGTGCGAGGAGAATCTCTGATTGTCATGTCGAGCGGATCGCAGTCCAAATTGTCATGTCGAGCGGAGCGCAGTCCAAATTGTCATGTCGAGCGGAGCGCAGTCCAAATTGTCATGTCGAGCGGAACGCAGTGGAGTCGAGACATCTCTACCGTTCGTCGCCGCACGCACGCTTTTCACGCTTTTCTTTACGAAAAGCTCCATTTGCGTGCGGTGGCTCCTCTTCCCAAAAAATCTTGCGTTGCAATCTTTTTCGAGAGCGCCAAAAAGGCGAGATTTCTCCACGCGGTCGCTCCGCTCCCTTGCTCGAAATGACAAATTAAGAACATCGGGCGCGAAAAGAACCCCCTAAGAGACACAACCAACCAAAACGTACCAAGATGCCTTCGCGGACTTGCTAACGGGACTGCGTACCTACATTTCCGCTCAACATGACGTGATTTTAAAATGGCGCTCAGTATACCCCCTTGCTGTCCCTGAAAGGGAAAGTGGCGAACGCAGTGAGCCGAAAGGGTTTACTAAAACCCCTCAGTCACTTCGTGGCGGCTCCCCTAAAAGGGCGCCAAGGGTCATTCCAAAACAAGCAGTCCTTCCCTCAAAAGCAACGCTCTTTGCGCTCTTTCATGCAGTTCTCCACGTTCCCGCACTTGTAGCAGAGCTCGTTTTCGCAGATGTCGCCCTTGAAAAAAGTCACGAGGTTTCCAACCGTCGTCTCGGCGATCCCCGAGAGCGCCTCCTCCGTCAGAAACGCCTGGTGGGAGGTGACGATCACATTCGGCATGGACAGAAGGCGCGCGAGCACGTCGTCGTCGATGATGTGTCCCGAAAAGTCGCGGAAAAACACGTCCGACTCCTCCTCATATACGTCGAGGCAGGCGGCGCCGATCTTGCGCTTTTTGATTCCGTCGAGCAGCGCCTCCGCGTCGATGAGCGCCCCGCGCGACGTGTTGAGGATGATGACCCCCTTTTTGAGTTTCTCCACAGCGGCGGCGTCGATGAGGTGCTCCGTTTCCGCCGTGAGCGGGCAGTGCAGGGAGATGACGTCGCTCCCCGCAAACAGTTCATCGAGCGAAACATATTCCACCCCCTCCGCCGAAGGAAATTTATCGTAAGCGAGCACCTTCATGCCGAACCCCTTACAGATGTCGATGAATACTCTGCCGATCTTGCCCGTGCCGATGACCCCCACCGTCTTTCCGTGCAGGTCGAATCCCGTCAACCCGTTCAGGGAGAAGTTGAAATCTTTGGTGCGGATATACGCCTTGTGGATGCGTCTGACCGAGGTGAGCAGCAGCGCCATGGTGTGCTCTGCAACGGCGTAGGGAGAATAGGCGGGCACGCGCAGGACGTGGATCTTCCCGAAGCAATGGGCAAGGTCCACATTGTTGTAGCCCGCGCAGCGGAGGGCGATGACCTTGACCCCCAGCTCATAGAGCTTGTCTATGACGGGCGCGTCGAGGGTGTCGTTGACGAACACGCACACACCGTCGTACCCCTTTGCAAGGCCCGCCGTGTCGGCGGTGAGCTTGGTCTCGTAAAATTTGAACGTGATGTTCTGCTCCTTTCCGTATTTGAGGAAGGAGGGCATGTCGTAGTCCTTTGCGTCGAAAAATGCGATTTTCATAATTTACCTCTCTTTTATCCTATCCGATCGCCTGAGATCTGTCAATAGTTTGCGGAAAAAAAGAGGGTTTATGAGCTCAGTATTCCGTTTTACGCTTTAACGAGAAACCGCGTTTTCTTGTCTCCACGATGTGATATTCCCGCTCACTTTGCATGTCGAAGAGGCAGGGACTTTTCGGGGAAGAAAAGCGCAGCCTGCCGGAGGGGTCGGCGACCTCGGCATAGCCGTAGGCGCACAGGCAGACGGGAATTCCGAAAAAGAAAGCGCCCGCGCGGGTTAGGTTGAGTTCCAGCCCCTCGTTGAGCTCCTCGAATACGCACAACGCGACGTCTGCGCCGCACAGGGACAGCGTTTCGAGCACATGCGGAAAGTAGAGATCTTCGGCGACGACGATCCCCAGCTTTCCCGCCTTCGTGTCGAAGAGTTTGATCCCCGCCCCGCTGCGGTATTCGCTGCCGTCGATCCGGTTGACCATGTCCGAGACGCCCAGGATCCTCCCCCGCTCCGCCACGACGGCCGATTTCCGCCTGATCCCCCGCGCGTTGGTATAGCAGCCGCTCACCACGACGCATTGCGCCGTCTTGGAGAGAATGGCGACGTCCTCGAAAAGGTTTGTTTCCCCTTTCAGCTCCCGTTCGTAGCTCACTTCGCCGAGCGCATGGAAGGGAAAGAGCAGAATATCCGCCTCCCGCTCCCCGCTCTTCAAATCGTTGAGATTTCCGTTTGTGACAAAACAAATGCGCATCGTCTTCTCCCCGTTCATGATATGGGAGAGAGGGAAAAAGATGTGAAAAAAACCGACCCTTCCGGATCGGCTTTTTTGCGTCATGCGGCTATTCTTTCTTTGCTTTGAGCAGGTCGCGGATCTCCGCAAGCAGTTCTTCCGTCGTGGGAGCGGGAGGAGCTGCGGGCTGCGCGGCTGCGGCTGCGGCAGCCTCTTCTGCGGCCTTCTGCGCAGCGGCTTCTTCTTCGGCGGCTTTCTCGGCCTCCTGCTTTGCTTTGAGCTCCTCAGCCCTCGCGCGGACGTGGTTTACCGTTCTCACGATGAGGAAGAGGACGAACGCGATGAGGATAAAGTTGATGATCGCGGTGATGAATGCGCCCCAATCGATGTAGATGGAGTTTGCAAGATCGATCACTGTGTTCCCCGCCTCGTCGAGCATCGTCGCCTGGTGCAGATAGGTGTAGACGTTCTCCAAGCCCTTTCCTCCCGTGATCAGGTACAGGAGCCAGTTGATGAAAGGCATGAGGATCTGGTTTGTGAGCGCGGTCACGATCGCAGTGAACGCGCCGCCGATGATAATGCCGACGGCCATGTCAAACACGTTTCCGCGTGTGATGAACTCTTTGAATTCCTTCCAAAAGCCCTTCTTTTCTTTTGCCATATTGTTACCTCCTATAATTTTTTATCATTTTTTTCAATCTGCACATCGTCTGCGCAGAAGGAAGTCGGGTTAAACGGAAACGCCAATTCCCCTCTCCGGACCCGGGGATATTCATGCGGCTCTCGTTGCCGAGGGCGAGAATGTCCTGGATGGGAAGAACGGAAAGCGCCGCCTTGCCGCAGAGCGCCATCGCCAGAAATGCCTGCGCGAGGGTGCGGGGGTTTGCCGTGAGCGGAATACCGAGCCCGCAGCGTTTGAGTTCTGCCGCAACGCGGGAGCGGAAGAGAATGTAGTCCTCCGTGCTCAAAGAGCGCGCGTACCCCACGACGGTGTCGTTGTCGTGCGTGCCCGTATAGCACACGCAGTTTTCGGGCTGGTTGTGGGGAAGAAAGGGATTTTCGGGATCGCCGTCAAAGGCGAACAGCAAAACTTTTATGCCGGGGAACCCCGTCTTTTCAAGCAGTTTGCGCACGCCGTCGTCGATGATCCCGAGATCTTCGGCGATGATCTTCTTTCTGCCGTCCGCGATGTTTGCGAAGAGTTCTTCTTTCGGTCCCTCTTGCCAACTTCCGCCGATCGCGTTTTCTGCGCCGTAGTCGATCTCATAATAGCGGTCGATACCGCGAAAATGATCGATCCGCACGAGGTCGTAGGTGGTAAGCGCCGCTTTCAGCCGTTGCGTCCACCAGCGGTAGCCCTCTTTTTTGTGCGCCTTCCAATCGTAGACGGGATTGCCCCACAGCTGTCCCGTTTCGGAGAAGTAATCGGGCGGAACGCCGGCGACCTTTTTGGGGACGAGATCTTCGTCCAGCTTGAAAAGTTCGGGGTGCGCCCAGACGTCCGCGCTGTCGTATGCCACATAGAGCGGAATATCGCCGATGAGTTTGATCCCCGCCGCAAGGCAGCTCTTGTGCAGTTCCTCCCACTGCGCGCGGAAGATGTATTGCACGAACTGCCAGAAGAGGTATTCCTCATGGTATCCGGTGCGGAGCTGTTCGAGCGCCTCCGCCTCGTGCCGTTTCAAGGGCTCCGCCCAGTCGCAGAAACTTCCGCCGTAAACCGTCTTTGCAGTCATGAACAGCGCATAGTCCTCCGCGCTGCCCCCTCTCACGAAGGCGCGGAAGGCCTCATCGTCGAAGTGATAGCGGGAGAAGGCGATGCGGAGAGTCTGATAGCGTTCCTCGTAGAGGGCGCCGTAGTCGACCTTGCCCGTATTTTTATAGCGCGTGCGCAGCTCTTTGAGCTCTTTTTGCTTTAAGAGCCCCATTTTGCCGAGCGCGTCGAGATCGATGAAATAGGGATTGCCCGAGGTGCAGGAGACCGATTGATAGGGAGAATCGCCGAACCCCGTCTGCACGAGGGGCAGGATCTGCCAATGGGTGACGCCGCCCGAGGAGAGTTTGAGGGCAAAGCGCGCCGCGTCCCTGAGGTTGCCGATACCGTATTTGCCCGGCAGGGAGGAGATGTGGCACAGGACGCCCGTATATTTTGTTTCTTTCATAGTACCCTTATTTGCGCAGGAGCAGCTCGATACGGGAACAGGCCTCCTGCGTATCCTCTTTTGTCCCGAATGCGGTGAGGCGGAAGAACCCCTCCCCGTTTTTGCCGAACCCGCTGCCCGGAGTGCCGACGACGTTCGCATTTTCGAGCAAGTAGTCGAAAAATTCCCAGCTGTCCATGCCAAGCGGGCACTTCATCCAAATGTAGGGGGAATTCTTTCCGCCCGTATAGAAGATCCCGAGCCCGTCGAGACAGTTTGCGATGATCTTTGCGTTTTCGCGGTAATAGTCGAGATTTTCGGAGATCTCCTTTTCCCCCTCTTCGGTAAAGACGGCCGCCGCGCCCATCTGCGTGATGTAGCTCACGCCGTTGAACTTGGTGGACTGCCTTCTTGCCCAGAGTTTGTTGAGGGAGACCCCCTCCCGCACGAGCTCCTGTGGCACGACGGTGTAGCCGCAGCGCACCCCCGTAAAGCCCGCCGTCTTGGAATAGGAGCAAAACTCGATGGCGCACTTCTTCGCGCCCTCGATCTGATAAATGGAACGCGCGAGGGCGGGATCGGTGATGAAATATTCGTAGGCGGCGTCATAGAGAAGGACGGCATTCTTTTCCGTCGCGTAGCGCACCCACTCTTTGAGCTGTTCTTTTGTATAAGCCGCGCCCGTCGGGTTGTTGGGCGAGCAGAGATAGATGATGTCCGCGTCCACCGAGAAATCGGGCATGGGCAGAAAGCCGTTTGCAAGGTTTGCGTCCGCATAGAGGATCTTCCGTCCCGCCATGATGTTGGTGTCCACATACACGGGATAGACGGGATCGGGCACGAGCACGGTGTTTTCGGGCGCGAACAGATCGAGAATGTTCCCAAGGTCGGACTTCGCCCCGTCCGAGACGAACACTTCCGCGCTTTCGAGCGCAATTCCCTTGCGCGCATAACTTCCCTTGATGGAGTCGATGAGCGCCTCATAGCCGTAGCAATATTGGTCGGGGCCGTACCCTTTGAAGGTCTCCTTGCGACTCATGTCGTCCACGGCTCTGTGCATCGCCCCGATGACAACGGGCGCCAAGGGGCGCGTCACGTCGCCGATGGAGAGGCGTATGACCTTCTTGTCGGGGTGCGCCTTTTTGAATTCGGTCGTCTTTCTCCCCACTGTGGCGAAGAGATAGCTGTCTTTCAAGTTGAGAAAATTGGAATTGATCTTCATGATTTTTGATGTCTGAGCGCGTGACGGATAAATTCGCGGAAGAGCGGGTGCGCGCTGTTGGGGCGGGACTTGAACTCGGGGTGGAACTGCACCGCGACGAAGAAGTCGTTTGCGGGGTATTCGATGGCCTCCACGAGCTTTCCGTCGGGGGAAGTGCCCGCGATCTTCATACCGTTCCTTTCAAATGCCTCGCGGTAATCGTTGTTGAATTCAAAGCGATGGCGGTGGCGCTCGTAGATGATCTCGGCGCCGTAGGCGGCCTTCATCTGTTCGCCCGTCACCTTGCAGGGATACGCCCCGAGCCGCATCGTGCCCCCCATCTTCACGCCGTATTGGTCGGGCATGAGGTCGATGACGGAGTGCTTTCCTTCGGGGACGAATTCGGAGGAGTTGGCGTCCGTAAGCCCTAAGACGCTACGCGCAAACTCAATGGCGGCAATGTGCATGCCGAGGCAGAGCCCGAGATAGGGAACGTTGCGTTCACGGGCGTACTTGCAGGCGAGCACCTTCCCCTCGATCCCGCGATTGCCGAAGCCCCCCGGGACGATGACGCCGTCCGCGTCCCCGAGCAATTCTTCCACGTTGTCGGGGCGGATGGTCTCGCTGTCCACCCACTTGATCTCCACCTTCGCGCCCGTTTCAAACCCGCCGTGGGAGAGCGCTTCGACGACCGAAAGATAAGCGTCGTGCAGCGTGACATACTTCCCGCACAGGGCGATTTTCACCTTTTTTTTGCGGGCGTGGATACGTTTTAACATCTCCTCCCACTCGCTCAGGTCGATCTTTCCGGGATCGAGGTGCAAAATGCGGCAGACGGTCGTCGAGAGATTGCTCTTTTCGAGCATCATGGGCGCCTCATAGAGCACGGGAACGGTGAGATTTTCAATGCAGCAGTCGGGCTCGACGTTGCAGAACATGGCGATCTTTTCGATGATGGAGGTCGGCATGGGAGCGTCGACGCGCGCCACGATGATGTCGGGAAAAATTCCCATGCCCTGCAACTCTTTGACCGAGTGCTGGGTGGGCTTGCTCTTGAATTCGCAGGAGCCCGAGATGTAGGGCACGAGGGTGACGTGGATAAAACAGCAGTTCTCCCGTCCCACTTCCCGCGCGACCTGACGGATGGCTTCGAGGAAAGGCTGGCTCTCGATGTCGCCCGTGGTGCCGCCGATCTCGGTGATGACGATGTCGGCGTTGGACGTTCTTCCGACCTGATAGATAAAGCTCTTGATCTCGTTGGTGATGTGGGGAATGACCTGCACGGTCTGGCCGAGATATTCCCCCGCGCGCTCCTTGTTGAGCACGTTCCAATACACTTTTCCCGTGGTGAGGTTGGAGAATTTGTTGAGGTCCTCGTCGATGAACCGCTCATAGTGCCCGAGGTCGAGGTCGGTCTCCGCGCCGTCCTCCGTGACGTACACTTCGCCGTGCTGGATGGGATTCATCGTCCCCGGGTCGATGTTGATGTAGGGGTCGAGTTTCTGCGCCGCCACCTTGTAGCCGCGCATTTTGAGGAGCCTGCCGAGCGACGCCGCCGTGATCCCCTTTCCGAGGCCCGAGACCACGCCGCCCGTCACAAAAATGTATTTCGTCATAGAATACCTCTGATGATTTTGCGCCTTAAATTTCCACTGTGCCGACAAAGGCCAGCTCGGCGGGTCCCGTCATAGAGACTGCCTTATCCGTATAGCGGATCACGAGGTCGCCCCCTTTGAGATGGACGAGAATGTCGGCGTCCTTTTCGGCGTACCCGTTGAGCGCTGCCGCCACCGCGACGGCGCACGCGCCCGTGCCGCACGCCCACGTTTCGCCGCTGCCGCGCTCCCAGACCCGCATTTTGAGCTCGTTTTTGCCGAGAACTTGCACGAATTCGGTGTTCACCCGCTCGGGAAAGGCGGGATGATGTTCAAACATGGGCCCCGATTTTTCAAGGTCGAGCCCGTCTGGGTCCTCGCCGAAAACGACGCAGTGGGGATTGCCCATCGAAACGCAGGTGACGAAGTAGGTTTTTCCGCCCACAATGAGCGGGTGCGCGACCACGCTTTCCCCCGAAAACAGGGCGGGGATTTTTTCGGGCTTTAAGATCGCCTTCCCCATGTCCACGGTAAATTCGGCCGCCTTCCCTCCCCGCTTTTTCACGACTTTGAGGGTTTTCACACCCGATCTCGTCTCCACGGTGAGGATGTTTTTATGGATCCCCTTGATGTCATAGAGGAGTTTCCCCACGCACCGGATGCCGTTTCCGCACATCTTGCCCTCGCTGCCGTCGGCGTTGAACATGCGCATTCTGCCGTCCGCCTTTTCGCTCCGCTCCACGAGGATAATGCCGTCCCCGCCGATGGAACAGTGGCGGTCGGAGAGTTTTTGCGCCAGCTTTTTGGGATTTTTGAGCGGCTCGTCGAAACAATCGAAATAGATGTAGTCGTTGCCGATCCCGTGCAGTTTATAAAAGGTTCTTTGCATAATTTCTTTGCGTTTATTTGAGTTTGATGACGGCGTCCCGCTCCGCGCCCACCGCAACGTAGGTAATGTTGCAATGACATGCCTTTTCGATGAATGTGATGTAGTCGAGCGCCTCTTTGGGCAGCTCTTCCTTTTTGCGACACCCCGAAATGTCGCAGTGCCAGCCCTTTACCTTCTCAAAGACCGGCTTGCAGTCGTCGAGCAGGTCGGGATACGGGAAATCGTGCAGAATTTTTCCGTTGAGTTCATACGCCGTGCAGACTTCGATCTCCTCGTAGATGGAGAGAATGTCGAGCTTGGTGAGCACGACCTCGTCCGCGCCCTGGCAGCGGATCCCGTAGGAGGAGGCGACAACGTCGAAGGGCCCCACCCTTCTCGGCCGTCCCGTGGCGGCGCCGTATTCCCCGCCCGCCGCACGGAGGGTCTCGGCCTTCTCGCCGAAATATTCGGCGGTAAACGGCCCCTCGCCCACGCAGGTGGAGTACGCCTTCATGACGCCGATGGATTTATCGAGTTTGAGGTTGGGCACTCCCGCGCCGATGGGCGCGTAAGCTGCGATCGTGAGAGAGCTCGAAGTGTAGGGTAGAATGCCGTAGTCGACGTCCCGCAGGGCGCCGAGCTGCGCCTCGAACATGATCTTTTTGCCCGCCTTTGCCGCCTCGTTGAGATACAGCCCCGTGTCGCAGATATAGTCTTTGAGCGGCTCGCCGTATTTCTTCAAATATTCGATCGTCTCGTCCACCGAAATGGGCGCGGCGCCGTACCCCTTCTCCACCGTAAGGTTCTTCCACTCGACGATCTCCTTCACCCGCGCGTACATGCGGTCGGGATCGAGCAGTTCGCCCATGCGGAAGGCCTTCTTCATGTAGCGGTCGGCATACACGGGCGCGATCCCTCGGCGGGTAGAGCCGAACTTCTTTCCCGCGAGGCGGTCCTCTTCGAGACAGTCGAGGAGCACATGATACGGCATGGTGATGACCGCGCGGTCGGAAATTTTCAAATTCTCGGGCGTGATTTTGACCCCTTTTTCGCGCAGGCGGTCGGCCTCTTCGGTGAGATGTTTGATGTCAACGACCATGCCGAGCCCCAGAACGTTGACGACGTTCTCCCGCAAAATCCCGGAAGGAAGCAGATTGAGGATGAATTTCCCCCGTTCGTTGATGACGGTGTGGCCGGCGTTGTTCCCCCCTTGATAGCGGCAGACAATGTCGTAGTCCTCCGAGAGAAGGTCCACCATTTTGCCTTTGCCTTCGTCTCCCCAGTTGATCCCGCAGATAGATGTGAGCATGTTTTCTCCTTGGCGGCGCTTTGGAAAAAATCTTTACAAAAACGCCGGAAACAAAATACATTTCATTATACAATACATCATGGCGGAAAGTCAAGCGTAAGCCCTTAAATTTCGCCGAATTCCCGCAAAAAGTTTTGCGTGCGCACATGTGCAAAAGTGTGCATATTTATAATTTTTTGGAATTTTTTACCGAGAATTTGCAATTTATTTGCAAAAAAGCATTGACATTTTTTAAAATCGGGAGTAAAATAAATAAAATAAATTTAGGGAGGAAAGAACATGTATTGCAGAGACTGCGGCGAAAAGCTCACGTTGCGCTTTCTGGAAAACGAAGGGCTTGTCCCCTTCTGCCCGCGCTGTGAGAAATTCAAGTTCCCTTTCTTCCCCGTGGCGGTGTCGATGACGGTTGTCAACCGTTCCGAGACGAAAATCTTATTGGCGAAACATGTCGGCGACCAAGACTATAAGCTGTTTGCGGGGTACATCAAGAAAGGTGAAAACGCGGAGAAGACCGTTCCGCGCGAACTGAAAGAGGAGACCCGCTTGAACGCGCTCAAATGGCGGTATTTCGGTTCGCGCTATCACGACGCGAAGGACATTCTCATGCTCAATTTCATCGTAACGGCGGACGAGAACGCGGAAATTTCGCTCAACGAGGAGATCGAGGAAGTGCGTTGGTGCACGCCGGACGAGGCAAAGGAGCTCATCCGCAAGAATTCCACAGCGGAATACTTCCTGCTCGGCGCGATCCCCGAACTCGGAAAGAAGAAGTAACGGAAAACCTCTCGCCCGAGAGGTTTTTTCATGCGATTTAATTGACTTTTTCAAGGCGGCGTGGGATAATCGGGGTATGAAAGCGGTGCGTTTTACGGCAATTTTGCTTGCGGGAGCGATGACGTTTCCCCTCTTCGGCTGCGCGCCGGAATATGAGGGTGAGCCTGCAAGCCCGAGCGGCTATCTCTATGAGAACAACGCCTATCTTTGTCTGCCCGAAAAAAGCGGGCTGTTTCTCGACCGTCTCTATACGGAAGACGCGCAAGACTTTTATTATTGGTCGAAGGACCGTTCGGGCAAGGTAGACGCAGCGATCGGCGCCGTAAAAGAAGTTTTGCCCTATTGCCCCACCGATTGTACCGTGTACCTCTCCTCCGCTGCGGCGACCCATGTCTACGGCAAAGAACTTTGGGTGGACGTTTGCGACGATCCCGCGCTCATTCTCGCCTGTCTTCTGGCGGGCAAGGACGGGGAGGAGCTGCCCTTCGGCGTCTATGCGGGCGCGAGCCTCGTGTTGCTCGGGGAAAAGCCACGCTATGAGGGAAAGGCGCTCGATAAAAAATTAGAAGAATTCCCCTACTGCCGCGAGCTGCAATATCCCCTCTATACGACCTATGAGACGGCCGCAAAGGAGCGCGATACCGCATGGAGTTTGGGCTATGAAGTCGCCTCGGCGTGGCTTGCGGGGCATACGCTCGACGGCCTGCTCGCCTCTTCGCCCGACGATTGGAGCGAAATTTTCCAAAACTGCGGCGTGGAACTGCCCGAATATCGCTTTCTCGTGGGAGACAACTACTATGCGGCCCGCGTAGAGGATGGTGAACTGCGCTATCTCTTCCCGAGGGATTACATCGACCGCTATTACGACGAAGAGGAATTTTCCCTCTCCTATCCCGTGCTGACAGAGTTCGTGCGCGGCGGGGTCAAGTATCTCGAATGGCTGAGAGGCGTTTGGAGCGTGGAAAAGTTTGAAGAACCCATCGACCTCTACCTCGGCGGGATCAACAGCGGCTATGACTTTCTGCACGGCGACGGCTCCACCTTTACGGGATATATGAACTACGACAAGCAGGGAAGACCCTACATCGTCTGCAATTCGGTTTGTACGCTCGCGCATGAACTCGCGCACGCCGTGATCATCGCGGGCGGGCAAAATTACGTTTGGTCGCTTAACGAGGCGATCCCCGAGTACTTCGCCCACCTCTCGCCCTATATGCCGTGGGAGAGCAAAATGCGCTATAACGCGTTTGTGCGGGAAGAACGGCTCCACGATAAATGTAACCCGCAAAAGACGACAAAAGAGCAGGCGGAGGAGATCCGCAAGGCGAAGGAACTCTATCTGAAAGCGTTCGGCGCGCCGGCGGAGGAGAGCTTTTCCTACATCAAATATGTTTTGGCATGCGTCTGCCGCGACGGCGCGACCTACGAAAAACTGACCGACCGCTCGGACGCCTATGCCGACTATGATTCGATCAAGATCGCATTCGTAGATTATCTCTATACGACCTACGGTTTGGAGGCCCTGTGCACGGTAGACCGCCTTTGGGACGCCGCCACAGTGGAGGGAAAAAACTTTCACACGCTCGCAGACGAGTTCATCGCCCGGCTGAACGCGACGTTTGCATGAGGAACGAACGGACGAACGCCGCGCGCCCCGCAAAATTGCGGGGCGCGCGGCGTTTCCATACTCTTTTATACGATCGGCAGGCAGATTTCGATATAGCGCTCTTCCTTTTTGGGCAAATGCCAATGATAGACGACCCGTTCGGGCGCCTCGGCAAATTCAAAGTCGTAGTCGCTGAAAAATTTCATCAACGCGGTGCGTAGCGCCACATAATCGGCGACGGGGTGGACGCTCTTTTCTGTCGAAAATACCGCCGCGCGGCAGCGTTCGAGTCTCACAACTTCAAAACCGCAACCGCGCGTATCCATTCCCAAGATCGCACGGTCGAAAACCGCCCGCTGCGACCATTCGTCGAGTTCATACGCGATCTCATAATCGTAGCCCTCATCCGTGATGTCCGAAAGGACGGCGTACTCCTCCGCTCTTCCCCCGCCTGCGCCGAAGAGCAGCCACTGTCTGCCGCGCGTGCGCTCGTAAAAGGCATGCTCCTGCCTAAGGCGTTCCTCGCCGAACGGCGCGCCGTGAAAGTGTGTTTTGAACCCGACGAGGGTCTTTGCGGGGAGCTCCCTGATCTCGCAGCTCATGGTGCTTTCCCCGTCCGCCGTAAGGCCGATGGGCGCAAAATTTTTGACGGGTGCGCCCCGCTTTGCCTCAATGGGGTTCACGCCGTGGAACTTCCGAAAGGCGCGGGAGAAACTCTCGCTCGTGCCGTAGCCGTATTTGAGCGCGACGTCGAGCACTTTTTCTCCCTTTTTCAGGTCGAGCGCGGCGCGGGAGAGCTTGCGGCGGCGAATATATTCCCCGAGCGGAACGCCGCACAATATCCCGAACATCCGACGGAAATGAAATGAGGAGAAATGCGCCTGCTCTGCCGCTTGCCCCATGAGGCGCGGCTCTCCCAAGCTCGCCTCGATGTAGGCGAGCGCGTTTTGAAGATCTTTTCGTTCCATGTCCTTCCTCCGCATACAGAATAGCACGTTTTGCTGCGGAAATCTTGACTTTTTGTGCTTTTTTAAGATGAGTACGGCAAATAGGCAAATACGGCAAGCCGCCCGAGCGCATTCGCGCTCGGGCGGCGTTAAATTTCTCGGAAATTTATTCCTCGTCTTCCTCTTCGGGGAGTTCGACGTTGTGATACACTTCCTGCACGTCGTCGTTCTCGTCGAGTTTTTCGAGCATCTTCTGGAAGAGTTCGAGTTTCTCTCCTTCAAGCGTGATCTTGTTCTGCGGGATCATCGAGAGCTCCGCCTGCAAGAAACTGAGCCCCTTCTCTTCGAGATATTTTCTGACATCGGAAAAGGCCTCGGGAGCGGTGTAAATTTCAAACACATCGTCGGTTGTCACAACGTCGTCCGCGCCCGCGTCGATCGCGTACTCGGTGACGGTGTCCTCGTCGAGAGAGGGCGTGCGCTCCACCACGATGAGCCCCTTGTTGTCGAACATGTACGAGACGCAGCCCGTCATACCGAGCGACCCGCCGCACTTGCTCATGATCGCGCGCACATCGCTTGCCGTGCGGTTGATGTTGTCGGTGAGGGTGGTGACGATGACCGCCGCGCCGCCTGCGCCGTACCCTTCGTAGGTGAGTTCCTTATAGTCCTTGTCCCCCATCTCGCCCGCCGCTTTTTTGATGGAGCGTTCGATGTTGTCGTTGGGCATGTTGGCGGCTTTCGCCTTGGCGATGACGTCGGCGAGCTTACTGTTCGTTGCGGGATTGGGATTCCCCTTTGCGGCGACCGCAAGTTCTCTGCCGAGTTTGGTAAAGATCTTGCCGCGCGCGGCGTCCGCCTTGCCCTTTTTCGCCTGTATATTGTGCCATTTGCTATGACCTGACATGATTAACCTCTCTGATTTTTCAATTCATACATTAAAATGCCTGCGGAGACGGCGGCGTTCAAACTTTCGGTGTGTTCCCCCATCGGGATTCGCACCGTCTTGCTTGCCGCGCTCCGCACGATTTCCGAAAGCCCGCTGCCCTCGTTTCCGATGCAGAGGCAGAACTTTTCGGGCGGAACGAACGAAAACACATCTTCGCCGTCCATATCCGCCGCGATGAGCGGGACACTGCCGAGCGTTTCGAGCGCTTCCTCCCGCTCCCCGTGCATGAGTTTAGCGAAGAATACCCCCGACATGCTCGCCCGCACGCTCTTGGGAGAGAACGGGTCGGCGCAACCGATGAGGTAGAGTTCTTCATAGCCCGCCGCGACCGCTGTTCTCACGATCGCGCCCACATTGGCGGGATCGGCGACGCCGTCGAGCAGGATACAGCTCCTTTCGGGCGCTTTGAGCGGGGATACGGGAAGTTTCACTTCTGCCGCGATCCCCTGCGGGGTCTTTTCGTCGCAGACGGCGCGGAACGCGTCCATGCCGAGAGTGACCGCAGGGAGAGAATAGGTCTCTCCTCGGTAGTCCTCCCGCACAATAAGGCGGACGATCTCCATTCCGCACGTTACGCATTCGCGCACCATCTTTTCGCCTTCCACGAGGAAAGCGCCTTTTTCCCGCCTGCCCTTTTTTTCTTTGAGCGAGGCGAGCTCCTTCACGATGGGATTGTTGCGGGAGAGAATGAGCATAGAGCATTCAAAATGCGAAAAGAGCCTTTTCAAGCGAAAGG
This sequence comes from uncultured Clostridia bacterium, assembly GCA_947632195.1. Classification (GTDB taxonomy): domain Bacteria; phylum Bacillota; class Clostridia; order Christensenellales; family Borkfalkiaceae; genus Gallimonas. The sequence goes on from CANROE010000018.1 coordinate 18,868, forward strand.
CTCTTGTGTGTCTGTTAAAGCGCGGCCTTCGCCTTTTCGCAGAGCGCCGCAAAGCCCTCCGCGTCGGAGATGGCGAGGTCGGAAAGCACCTTGCGGTTGAGGTCGATCCCCGCAACTTTAAGGCCGTGCATGAGCTTGGAATAGGACAGCCCGTTTTCTCTTGCGCCTGCGTTGATACGGGCGATCCAAAGGCTGCGCATATCGCGTTTTCTCAGCTTTCTTCCGACATAAGCATAGCTCAAAGACTTCATCACCGCTTCGCGGGCGATGCGATAGTTCTTGCTCTTATTGCCGAAGTAGCCCTTGGCGAGCTTAAAGATCTTTCTTCTCTTTTTTACGGCGTTTACGCCTCTCTTGATTCTCATACCGTTGCGCCTCCGTTAATCCTTATAGGGGATCATTTTCTTCACCGTGTCGGCCTGCGTCGGGGAGACGAGCACGACCTGGCGAAGAGTTCTCTTTCTCTTTCTGTTCTTGGTTTCAGCCTTGTGGTTCTTGCCGCCGTGAGGTCTGTTGACCTTTCCCGAGCCGGTGAGCCAGAAGCGCTTTTTGGAACCGCTGTGCGATTTCTGTTTCGGCATACCTTTATCCTCCAAAATATGTTACTGAATTTATGTTTTCCTCGCCCCTTTCGCAAAGCGCGGAGTCGGGGATCACGACTGTTTTTTTGGCGCCAAGATCGTGATGATGTTGCGTCCTTCCATGTTCATCGGCTTTTCGACGACGGCGATCTCTTGCAGGCCATTGCAGAAGTTGTTCATCACGTCTTTTGCGAGATTTGCATGCGCCATCTGGCGGCCGCGCAGGCGGATGGAGACTTTGACTTTGTTGCCCGCCGTGAGGAACTTGGTCGCCGCCTTCGCTTTGACGGCAAGATCCCCCACATCGATCGTCATGGAGAGCTGCACTTCCTTGATCTCGACGATCTTTTGGTTGCGGCGGTTCTCCTTTTCTTTTTTCGCCTGCTCGAACTTGAATTTGCCGTAGTCCATGATCTTGCACACGGGCGGAACGGCGTTCGGCGAAATTTTCACGAGGTCAAGCCCCTCTTCTTCGGCAAGGCGCATTGCCTCGCGCGGGCTCATGATCCCAAGCATTTCTCCGCTCTGCGAGATGACTCTGATCTCGCGGTCGCGGATATCCCCATTCATCTGCGTTTGATTTTTAGCTGCCATATTCCTCTCAAAAAGAACAAAATTTAAGGGGTCGCGCAAAAGCGTGACCCCGAAAGTTCCCGAAAACCGCGCGCGAAACCGCGCTATACTTCGTTTGCTATCGACCCGTAGAGCTGTTTGCTTTGCGGAGAGAAGGTTCGCTTCTGCTTTGACTGTATTATCTTAACAGATTTCTCCCCGCTTGTCAAACGTTTTTTTGCAAATTTCCGAATTTTTTCGGCTCTGCGAACGACTTTCCGCTCTGATTTTAACGGTTGCCGAAAATATCAAGAATGACTTTTTTCTTTTGCTCTGCGAACTTTGATTCTCCTTTATTTGGTCAATGGATATATAGGAATGGACTAATTTTGGCAAAATGATTATATCATATGCTCATTGACGATGTCTATATAATCATCGCCTATTGGGGAAAAATTTTTATGCGGATTTCGGCTGAATTTCAAAAAAGATTCCAAGAGCTTTCGGAGGAGGCGGGTTTCGGCAACAAAACGCTTGCGGCGAAACAACTCGGAATCACATATGTGACCTTCTCCAAAGCCTATAACTACGGCATTGTTCCGAAAGGCTCCGTTTTAATACAGATCGCCGACTGTTTCGGTGTTTCCATTGAATATCTTCTGGCGCATACCGACAACGACCGATTTACAAAGTCCGACCACCCGCAATCGTTCGGCGAGAGGTTGATTCTGTTGAAAGAGCAAAAGGGGCTCAGGTCTTTTTATGAACTTGCGGATCAAGTTCATATCCATAAGAGCAACATCTCCCAATGGCTCAGTAAAAATTATCTTCCCGAGATAGAGAGTTTGGAGATCCTTGCCGATTATTTCGGCGTTTCCTTGGATTATTTGCTCGGTCGAACCGACGACGAAAATTGAACTTTAACGGAGTGATACCGCTATGATGACATTGAATGAAGCGTTTGCGATCAGAGCAAAGGAAATTATGAAAGAAAAGAAGATAACGCAATATAGAATTTCGCAGGAAACGAGCATTTATCCAAGCACGATGAATTATATCTTGCATGGCAAGACGAAAGCCTCAAATTTCAAGACGATGGCACTTATCATTCGCTCGCTCGGCGTTTCGTTCGCGGAGTTTTTTGACAGCCCTGTATTTCATTTTGAAAATCTTGAAATAGAATAAAAAAGAAAAGCGGGGCTGTTGTCCCCGCTTTTTGTGACGATCATATTATATACAGTAAAATGTTTATAAGTCAGCGAACGCCCCCTCTTGCGAAGGGGCGCTTTGCTTAAAATACCGTCTTTTCGTCGTTTTGCTGTTTGCAGAGGGCAAAGAAGTCCTCTTTCTTCATGGAGCCGACGTCGCCCTCGCCGCGCTTTCTCACGGAAACGGTGTTTTCCTCCACTTCCTTGTCGCCCACGACGAGCTTATAGGGCACCTTCTCGTTCTCGGCGTCGAGGATCTTTCTGCCGAGTTTCTCTTTTCTGAGATCGGCCTCGGCGCGCAAGCCCATCGCGTTCATCTCCGAGACAAGCTGCGCGGCATAGTCTGCGGCACGGTCGGTGATGGGCAATACCTTCACCTGTACGGGCGAGAGCCAGACGGGGAATTTTCCTGCGTAGTGCTCGATGAGAATGCCGATGAACCGCTCGATAGAGCCGAACACGACGCGGTGGATCATGATCGGGCGGTGCTTTTCGCCGTCCTCCCCCACATATTCGAGCTCGAAACGCTGGGGCATCTGGAAGTCGAGCTGGATGGTGCCGCACTGCCACGTTCTGCCGATGCAGTCTTCGAGATGGAAGTCGATCTTGGGCCCGTAGAAGGCGCCGTCTCCCTCGTTGACAACATAGTTCAACCCGAGTTCGTCGAGCGCTTTGACGAGCGCGCTTGTCGCGTTCTCCCAATCTTCGTCCGAGCCCATGCTGTTCTCGGGGCGGGTGGAGAGTTCGACATGATATTTGAACCCGAAGAGGGAATACACCTCGTCGATGATCCGCACGACCCCCTTGATCTCCTGTGTGATCTGTTCGGGGAGCATGAAGATGTGCGCATCGTCCTGCGTAAAGCACCTGACGCGCATGAGCCCGTGGAGCTGGCCGCTCTTTTCGTGGCGGTGGACGAGCCCCAATTCGCCCATGCGGATGGGCAGGTCTTTATAGCTGTGCGGGGAGAGCTTATAAACGAGCATGCCGCCCGGGCAGTTCATGGGCTTGACGGCGCAATCTTCGCCGTCGATCTTGGTCGTGTACATATTGTCCTTATAGTGATCCCAATGTCCGGAATTTTCCCAGAGGGTGCGGGTCATGATGATGGGCGTCTGCACTTCCACATAGCCCTCCCTTCTGTGGAGCTGCCGCCAATAGTCGATGAGGATATTTTTCAGCACCATGCCGTTGGGAAGGAAGAACGGGAACCCCTTGCCCTCGTTGAGGAGCGCGAACAGTTTGAGCTCCTTGCCGAGTTTCACATGGTCGCGTTTTTTCGCCTCTTCCAACATCTTAAAGTATTCGTCCATCTCCTCCTTCTTGGCGAAGGCGGTACCGTAAATGCGGGTAAGCATCTTCTTCTTTTCGTCGCCCCGCCAATAGGCGCCCGCGATGGAAACGAGCTTGAACGCCTTGATCTTGCCCGTGGAGGGAAGGTGCGGTCCTCTGCAAAGATCGGTAAAATCGCCCTGCTTATAGAAGGAGATCGTCTCGCCCTCGGGAAGGTCCTGTATGAGCTCCACTTTATAGTTCTCATGATATTTGCTCATTAGGGCGATCGCCTCTTTGCGCGGCAGCGTAAACCGCTCGATGGGCAGATTGCTCTTGATGATGCTCTTCATTTCCGCCTCGATCTTGGAAAAATCTTCCATCGTGATGGGCGTCTTGAAGTCGATGTCGTAGTAAAACCCGTTGTCGATGACGGGGCCGATCGCGAGCTTGCAGGTCGGATAGATGGTCTTGATCGCCTGTGCCAGCACATGCGCGCAGGTGTGGCGGTAAACTTTGAGCCCTTCGGGGTCCTTCAATGTGACAATTTCGAGGCTGTCGCCCTCATGGAGGGGGGCGGACAGGTCCACGAGCTCGCCGTTGACTTTGGCGGCGACGGCATTTCTTGCAAGCCCTTCCGAAACGGTCTTGGCGGCCTCCATGCAATCGGCGCCGTCCGAAACTTCGAGCTTGTCTCCGTTTTTGAGTGTAATATTCATTTTTTGCTCTCCTTTGTCTCTATTATGTCACGCATAGTACTATGCAAAATGCCGAAAAACAAAAATCGCCCTTAAAATATCCGACTTTTCGGACATTTAAGGACGCAAATTCCCCTTGCGCGGTTCCACCTTAATTGCCGAGGGAACTCCCCCGACCGCTCTTTGATATACGGTTTACAAGGAAAGCGGTTTCGCCTTCTCGCCGCCGGTGCAGGTCTTTCAGCCGCAGGACCCGCTCTCTGCCAAGGGCCGACGAGCGCTACTTGTCTTTCATTTGTATATTATAGGAGCTTTCTTGCGGTTTGTCAAGAAAATACCGTGCGTTCCGCATAATATTTTTGCAGGAAATCTTCGGTCGAGCTCTCGATCTTGCCGAGGCAATACACAAACCCTGCGTCCGAGAGCATGATCTCCGTTTCGAGATCCTCTTTCCCCGTGAGGCGGCTGCGGCGGAGCGGAACGAAATTTTCCGCAAAGACGGCGTTCCCCTTGACGTATATCTTCCGGTTGCTCTCCCCCACCAGAAATTCGCAGAAATGTTTCAAATCGTTCACCGAAAATCCCTGCGGGATATAGTCGAGGATCTTGCTCCATTTTTCCTGCAAAGCCGCAAGACGGAAACGGTAAAAGCCGTCGATACAGAACTCCTCCGTTCCTTCGAGTTTGCGGCGAATAAAGGCGCAGTCCCCTTCGAGATCAGCCGCGATGAGCGCCGCCGCAAGCAGTCTCTTTTCCCGTTCGGGCAGGCAGACATGCAGCTTTTCTTCGAGAAAGGCGTACTTATAGCCGATGTCGATGATCTCCGCGATCTTTTCGCCGAGGAATTGCCGCAGTTGCTTTTCCGCGCGTTCTGCGGTGAGTTTGAGAACGGCGCGTTCCTCGCCGAGCATGAGTTCTCCGCTCCCGCCGATCTTGCGTACGGGCGCCGCGACCGCATTATACAGATAGGTGATGAAGGCGCTTTTTGCAAGCTCTTCCGATACGGTAATTTCAGCCACAACCTTATTGTATGCCGATTGCGCAGATTTATTTACCCCGCTTTTAAAACCTTTCGGACGCGTAAAACCGCGTGAGACGGGCATACTGTCGTTGTCCGAGAGCGCCGAAACGCCCGATATTGGGCTATCTTTCAACCGGATTTCGGCCGATACGAACATCAAGGACGGGAGCGGAAGTGAACGTATTCACTTCTGCTTTCCTTTTATTTTGGCACGGGAGGCAATAATTTCCTCAAAAAAAGGATATTCGCTTGACTTTTTTATGTGGCAATAGTAAAATTTATCCGATGACTATTTCATTTCAGAGGTTTTTTTATGGACATGAAAGCTGTTGAACGGAAATGGCAAGCCAAATGGGAAAAGGCGAAGTTCAACAATTTCGACGAAAAGAGCGACAAGCCCAAAAAATACATTTTGGAGATGTTTTCCTATCCCTCGGGTGCGAAACTGCACATCGGGCATTGGTACAACTACGGCCCTACCGATTCTTACGCCCGTTTCAAACGCATGCAGGGCTACAATGTGTTCCAGCCCATGGGCTTTGACGCGTTCGGTCTTCCCGCCGAGAACTACGCGATCAAGACGGGCGTACACCCCAAAGATTCCACCGAGCGCAACATTGCCACCATGGAGGGTCAGCTCCGCGCAATGGGCGCCATGTTCGATTGGTCCGCAGAGATCAAGACCTGCGAAGAGGACTACTATCAATGGACGCAGTGGATGTTCCTTCAACTCTACAAGAAGGGACTTGCCTACCGCAAGGAAGCGCCCGTAAATTGGTGTCCCTCCTGCGCGACCGTGCTCGCGAACGAGCAGGTGATAAACGGCGCCTGCGAGCGCTGCGGCTCCACCGTCGTGCGGAAAAATCTCACGCAGTGGTTCTTTAAGATCACGGAATATGCCGAGGAGCTTTTGACGGGGCTCGAAGGCTTGGATTGGCCGGAAAAAACAAAGCTCATGCAGAAAAATTGGATCGGCAAGTCCACGGGCTGCGAGATCGAGTTCGACTGCGAGACGGGCGATAAGATCAAGGTATTCACCACGCGGTGCGACACGGTATTCGGCGTCACCTATGTGGTGCTTGCGCCCGAACATCCCCTCGCGCTCAAACTCACAACGCCCGAACAGCTCCCCGCAGTGGAGGCCTACATTGCCGAGACTTCCAAGGTGAACGAGATCGACCGCCTCTCCACCACCCGCGAAAAGACGGGCGTGTTTACGGGCGCCTATTGCGTCAATCCCGTCAGCGGCAAGAAAGTGCCCATCTATCTTGCCGACTATGTGCTATATTCCTACGGCACGGGCGCGGTGATGGCCGTTCCCGCCCACGACGAGCGCGACTTTGCCTTTGCGAACAAATACGGCCTTCCCATCGTGAAGGTCATCGAAAATACCAAGGGCGAGACCGTTCTCCCCTTCACCGAGGACGGCATCATGGTGGGCTCGCTGAATTTCGACGGGCTCTTCGGCGAGGAGGCGCGCGACGAAGTCGCAAACCACATCGCCAAGATCGGCAAGGGCGGCAAAAAGGTGAACTACCGCCTGCGGGATTGGCTCGTCTCCCGCCAGCGCTATTGGGGCGCGCCCATTCCCGTGATCTATTGTCCCGTCTGCGGCACCGTGCCCGTTCCCGAAAAGGATCTGCCCGTGCGCCTTCCCTATGATGTGGAGTTCCGTCCCGACGGAAAGTCCCCTCTTGCAAAACACGAGAAGTTCATGCACACCGTCTGCCCCGTCTGCGGCGGCGAGGCGACCCGCGAGGCGGATACGCTCGATACGTTCGTCTGTTCGAGCTGGTACTATCTGCGCTATGCGGACGCAAAAAACGACCGCGAACCCTTCGACCGCGAGAAAGTGGACAGCTTGCTCCCCGTCGATACCTATGTCGGCGGTGCGGAACATGCCTGCATGCACCTGCTGTATGCCCGTTTCTTCACAAAGGCGCTCCGCGATATGGGGTATCTCGACTTTGACGAGCCCTTCCAGCGCCTCGTGCACCAGGGGGTGATTTTAGGCCCCGACGGCAACCGCATGAGCAAGAGCCACGGCAACATCGTCTCCCCAGACGAGTATGTGGAGACATACGGCGCGGACGCATTCCGCCTCTATCTGATGTTCGGGTTCTCCTATACCGAGGGCGGGCCGTGGAGCGACGACGGGATCAAGGCGATCGCCCGCTTTATGGAGCGCGTCGAAAAAATCGTGCTCAAAGTGCGCGATTATCCTTCGGGCGGCGGCATGCTCGGCCCCGATGAGAAAAAACTCAACTATGCCCGCCACTATGCGATCAGCCGCGTTTCGCGGGACATGGAGGAATTCTCCTTCAATACCGCCGTGGCAAGACTCATGGAGCTCGTGAACGCCGTCTACAAGTATGACGGGCTCGCCGAAAAGAATTACACCCTTTTGAAAAATACGGTAAAAGACCTTTTGCTCCTTCTTGCGCCCTGCGCGCCCCACTTCTGTGAGGAGCTTTGGGAGCAGACGGGCGGAAAAGGCTCTGTGTTTGAACAGCCCTATCCGAAGGAGGACCCCAACGCGCTCGTCCTCGACGAGACGGAATACGCCGTGCAGATCAACAGCAAGATCGTCTGCAAAATGATGATCGAAAACGGGCTCAGCAACGAAGAGATCCAACAGCTCGCCCTTTCTCACCCCGATATCCAGGAAAAAATGGCGGGAAAATCTCTCAAAAAGTGCGTGGTCGTGCCCGGGCGTCTCATCAATCTGATCGTCGGATAAAGGATCATATAAGGATAATATTGGCGCCGCCCCGCGCAGAATCTGCGCGGGGCGGCGTTTTATCACAGCCTGTGTTTATATTCCGTGCCCCATAGTTCGAGCGCCTCCCAGATGGGACGGAGAGACTGCCCAAGCTCCGAGAGTGAATAGACGACGCGCGGCGGTTTTTCGGCAAACGCCTCCCGCTCGACGAGCCCGTCGCTCTCCAATGCGCGGAGATTGTCCGTCAAAACCTTTTTACTGATGGGAATGCTCTTCAAAAAGTCCGAAAACCGCTGCGGCGACCGAAGCAGATCGCGGATGATCAACATCTTCCACTTGTTTCCGATGAGTTGCACCGCCGTGGCGACGGGACACTCGGGCATTTCTTCCTTTGTCAGCATGCGGTTCCCTCCTGTAACAACAAGAGTATAGCATAAGTTGCGGCAAGATTCAAGAAAAATTCGGAAAAAATCAAGGGAATCATTTTGTAACCTTTGAGACTTTTTTCTTTTTTTCGTCTATTATGGAGATACAAAATGTACGGAGGTATTTTTTATGAAAAATTTTGAAAAGACAACTGTCGGAGAAGGCGCGCGCACGGAGTTACACGATCTGCTCCATCTCACGGGCGCGGAGATCAGCGTCAATGCCCTGCCCGCCGGCGCCTGCGTCCCCTTTGTGCATGCGCACAAGCAGAATGAAGAGATCTACGCCGTGCTCGCAGGCAAGGGAAAAGCGGTCATCGACGGAGAGGAAGTCCCGCTTGCGGCCGGAGATTGGGTGCGCGTCTCCCCCGCCGCGAAGAGGCAATTTTTTGCCGCGCCCGACGAAGGGATAAAGTATTTCTGCATCCAGGTAAAAGAAAATTCCCTCGGCGGCTATACGGCAGCCGACGCGCTCCTCTGAGCATGACAGAAGAACGAGCGGCTCTTGTCTCCGCGCTGGGGCGCGCAGACGCGATCGTGATCGGCGCAGGTGCAGGGCTTTCCGCTGCGGCTGGATTCACATATTCGGGAAAACGGTTCCATGATCATTTTGCCGACTTTGAAGCGAAATACGGCTTTCATGATATGTATGCGGGCGGATTTTACCCCTATCCCTCGATGGAAGAATATTGGGCGTATTGGTCCCGATACATTTTGATCAACCGCTTTCAAGCTCCGCCGAAACCCGTCTATGAAAGGTTGTATGAGCTCGTCAAAGACAAAAATTATTTTGTGATCACAACCAACGTCGACCATTGCTTTCAGCGGGCGGGTTTTCCGAAAGAACGCCTTTTTTACACGCAAGGCGACTACGGGCTCTTGCAGTGCTCCGTTCCATGCCACAATAAGACCTATGACAACGAGGATCTTGTACGCCGTATGGCGGATACGCAAAAGGATATGAAGATCCCCTCCGCGCTTGTGCCCCGCTGTCCCGTTTGCGGAAAATATATGACGATGAATTTGCGGAGCGACTACCGCTTTGTCGAGGACGAAGGTTGGCACAACGCGTGTGCACGCTACCGAAAGTTTCTCGATGATCACGCGCAAAAGAACATCTTATATTTTGAACTCGGCGTCGGCGGAAATACACCCGCGATCATCAAATATCCGTTTTGGCGGCTCACGCAGAAAAACCCGCGCGCGATTTATCTTTGCGTAAACCCCGAGGCAGTCTGTCCTGAGGAGATCAAAGACCGTGCCATCTTGCTGAAAACAGATATTTCGCAAGTATTATAGAAAAAACCCACATTTCGTGGGTTTTTTCTTATAGTATGCGTGACATAGTACTATGCTAAATGCCGTTTTTGTAGATCTCGCTCACGATATGGCGGGCATATGTGGCGGCAATGTTGATATTTGTGACCTTTTCGAGCGTTCCGAAAAAGGCGTTGGAATTGACTTCGCACACGAGGTAGCCTGTCTTTCCGTACAGCAGATCGATGCCGCAATAGTCGAGCCCGAGCCGTGCTGCGACGGCCTCGGCAAGCGCTGCCGCCTCGCCGTCCGCCTCGGCCGCCTCCCCTCTCCCGCCGAGCGCCGCGTTCGAGCGAAAATCCGTTTCGGAGCAGCGTTTCATCGCGGCGACCGTCTTTCCGCCGATGACGATCACGCGAAGGTCCTCCCCTGCGCTCTCCCCGATAAATTTTTGGTACAGATGAGGCTTTCCCTGCAAGCGCGAAGAGAGCGCGCGCAGCTCCCCCCTGTCTTTTGCGAGATAGACCTGTTTCCCGAGCGAGCCGAAACATTCTTTGACGACGATCGGATAGCCGAGCGCCTCTGCGGCGGATAGGAGCTCTTCCGAAGGCGCCGCGCCCTCGCTGTAACAGAGCAGGGAGGAGACGGTCTCGGGCTGCGGAAACCCGTCGAGGGCGAGATAGGTGAGCATCTTGTCGTCGCAGATCTCGATGGCCTCCGCGCGGTTGAAAAGACGGAACTTTCTTTCAAGCAGGCGGGCGTAATATTTGTCCTTGTCGAGGTACACGCAAAAATCGCCCTCCCGCCCGCAAAGCGCGGGCGAGTTGGGCACGATCTCGGCATTTACGCCGAGAAGGCGCAGTTCTTCCCTCAGCCGCGCCGGCTGGTTGAGCTCCTGCGGCGAGGAAGTGTAGGCGTTGACGACGATCAAAGCGTTCTTCATGACAACAAAAAAGCGGGGTTTTTGCCCCGCTTGGATTTACGATACGACGCGGAGCACCGCTTCGACTTTGGCAAGCTCGGAGGCGTTGAGTTTTGCGATCGCATTTTTGATCGCCGCCTCGTGCGTTTCGTGTGTGACGATGACGAGCGTCGCTTTGTCGCTTTCGGGCGTCTGCAAGAGTTCGAGAATGGAGATATTGTACTTCCCGAAGATCGCCGCGATCTTGGAGAGGACGCCCGTTTTGTCGTTTACGGTGAGGCGCATATAGTAGGCGCTTGCGAAGTCGGTCACGAACTTGACGTCCTTTTCTGGCGCGGCATTGTTCTTAAAGGTGGAATAGCGGGGCTCGACGCGGGAGGCGGCATAGAGAATGTCGCTGACGATGGCGCTTCCCGTGGGAAGGTCGCCCGCGCCCTTACCGTAGAGCATGAGATCGCCCACTGCGTCGCCCGTGAGGAACACGGCGTTATAGCTGCCCGAAACGGCGGCGAGCGGGTGTTCCTTTTTGACGAAAGCGGGATGTACGCGCACTTCGATCCCCTCTTCCGACTGCTTGGCGATGGCAAGGAGTTTCAAGCGGTATCCGAGCGCTTTGCCGCGCGCAATGTCCTCTTCGCAAACGCCCGTGATCCCTTCGCGGAGCACCTTCGTATAGGGAATTTTTGTATGGAAAGCGAGCGAGGAGAGCACGGAGAGCTTGTATGCCGCGTCGTACCCCTCCACGTCTGCGTCGGGGTCTGCCTCGGCATAGCCGAGCTGCTGCGCCTCTTTGAGCGCCGCCTCGTAGGTGGAGCCCTCCTCTGTCATCTTTGTGAGGATATAGTTTGTCGTTCCGTTGATGATCCCCATCATGGACGTGATCTTATTGGATTGCACGCCGTCGAACAGGGTACGGATGATGGGCACGCCGCCCACGCAGCTCGCCTCGAAATAGAGCCCCGCGCTGTGCCGCTTGGCGGTGCGTTCGAGTTCGTGGTAGTATTTGGCGATCAGCTCTTTGTTGCTCGTCACGACCGATTTTCCGCCGTAGAGCGCGTCGAGAACATATTCGCGGGCAGCTTCTACGCCGCCGATACATTCTACCACGACGTTCACGTCCGGATTGCAGGCGATCTCCGCAATATTGTTTGCGACGATCTCCGCAGGGACGCCGAGCTCTTCGAGCCGCGCGCGGTTGGGTTCGAGCACGCATTCCACGTTGAGCTCGACCGCTTGCGTCGCCATGTAAAATTCCCTGTGCTCTTTGAGGATACGGTAGGTCCCGCCCCCCACGACGCCGAGTCCGAGGATTGCCACTCCGATCTTCTTCATTTGGTTTCCCCCCCAAAATTCAAATCATAGAGATATTTTAAGCCGTAGAGCGTGAGCGTTTTGTCGATGACGTCGATACACTTTGTCTCATGCGCTATCGTTTCGGAAAAGCCGCCCGTCGCAACGGTGAGGACGTCCTCCCGCAAAAGCTCCCGCTTGATTTTTTTGACGATGTATTCCACCAACCCCGCAAAGCCGAACACGATACCCGCCTGCATGTTGGTGACGGTATTTGTGGCGATCACGCTCTTGGGCGCCTCGATCTCCACTCTCGGCAATTTGGCGGTGCCGTTCACAAGGCTGTCGAGCGAGCCTTTGATCCCGGGCGCGATGACGCCGCCGATGAATTCCCCCTGTTCGTTGAGGATATTGAACGTCGTGGCGGTGCCGAAGTCCACGATGATCATCGGCTTGCCCGCCCCGAACTTTTTGAGCGCGGCGACGTTGTTGACGATACGGTCCGCCCCCACTTCGCGGGCATTGTCCGCACGCATTCTGAGCCCCGTTTTCATGCCTGGGCCGATCTGCAACGGCTTGGTGTGCAAATACAGATCGAGCATATGGACGAGGGTATAATCGAGGGACGGCACCACGGAGGAGATGATCGAACCCGAAATGTTATCCGCGCCGATCCCGTTGAACCCGAGCATTGCGAGCAGCTGTGTGCCGTATTCGTCCGACGTCTTTTTGAGGTCGGTCGCCACGCGGAAGGAGAGTTTGAGCTCCTCCCCGTCGAACACGGCGTATTTGATGTTGGAGTTTCCGACGTCGATACAGATGATCATGCGTTGTTCTCCGTGGCGGGCTGTGTTTCCCGCTCTTCGCTGTGTTTTGCGTTATTTTTCTTTCCGAGCTGCTTATCCACAATGAGCACGACGCGATGCAGCGCCGGCGCGAGCACGATGTTGATGGCAAATTCGATAAAGAAATTATATGTCACGATCCCGACAAGAATGAACACGAAGATATTCATTCCCTCCATGCCGAGCGGCGCTTGGAAAAGGGAGATCGTATCCGTGATACAGAGGCAACCCAAAACAAACAGCCCCGTGTTGACGATGGGTGCGGAGAGCGCAGCCACGAAAACTGCGGCAAGCGTGCTCTTCGGTGCGATCAGGCGGTACAAAAGCGCGGGAACGATCCCCGCTGCGACCCCCTTCACAATGCAGATGAGAACGGTCATCAAGGGGACGTTGGCAAGCAAGGTCGCGGTGAACGCGTCCGTACCCGAAACGCCGAACATCAATACGATGAAACCGAAGAGAAGTCCGAGCAGCCCTCCCGCCTGCCAGCCGAGCAAGATCCCGCCGAGCACGATGGGCACGAGCGAGAAACTCAGCGACGTGGAGCCGAATGTAAACAGGCCGAAACCGGCAAGACATTGGAACAGCACAATGAGCGCCACAAGGACGGAGAAGTAAGCGATGTTCTTTGCGGAGAACATCTTTTTGAAGCCGTTTTTCATATTCAATTCCCTCCATCGGATTTCCGTACGCGGAATATCCGTGAAAAATAAGATTCGATATTTCCCCAAAACGGATGAGATCGCGCGCGTATCTCTCCGTACAATGGGCAATATCTTAATCATTATAACAAATAATCATGCAGTTGGCAACTAAATGAACGACTTTTCGGGTAACATTTTTTGCCATGGAGACATAGCATGGTGTAGAAGCGGTTGGAGAGAAAAAATTACATACTTCCCGCCGCATTCAAGGAGGAAAAACTATGAATAGCTGTCTGCAAGGCAATGGCTGCCTTTGGATTCTCATCATTCTGCTCATTTTGGGAACATGCGGGAATGTTTTCAATTCGAGCGTATTCACCGGCTGCGGCTTGCCCGTTCTCATTGCCCTTCTCTATTGTATGTGGAGAAACGGCACGTTGCGCACCATTCTCGGCGGCGGTTGCGGCTGCAACAACTGAGAAGATTCGGCGTTTTGAATCCGGTTCCATGAAAACAGCCCTCCCGCTCGGGAGGGCTGTCTGTCATTTAATTATAATGCGGTAGAGATTTCTCCACGCGCTTCGCTTGGTCGAAATGACATTTAGGGCAGTAGAGATTTCTCCACGCGCTTCGCTTGGTCGAAATGACATTTAGGGCAGTAGAGATTTCTCCACGCGCTTCGCTTGGTCGAAATGACATTTAGGGCAGTAGAGATTTCTCCATGCGCTTCGCTTGGTCGAAATGACATTTGGGGCAGTAGAGATTTCTCACGCGCTTCGCTTGGTCGAAATGACATTCGGGAATGTTGCCCGTTTCTTTACTTGTTTTTGTAGAGCAATAATGCGGCGACGGTCTTTGCGTCGCGGAGCTGTCCGTTTTTTACGCGCTCATATGCCTCTTCCAGGGGCAGTTTCACGACGTCGAGGAATTCGTCGCTGTCGGGGTGACGGGCGCCCGCGCGCACATTTTCGGCCGCGAAAATGTAAATTTTCTCATTGGAGTAGCCGGGCGTGGGATAGAGCACGGTGAGCGGGACGAGGTCGGCGATGAGCCCCGCCTCCTCTTCGAGCTCCCGCTGCGCTGCGGGCAGGGGGTCCTCCCCTCTTTCGAGTTTTCCCGCAGGGATCTCCAAGAGCTCTTCCCCGTAGGCATAGCGATATTGCCGCACGAGGACGACGTTTCCGTCCTGCACGCAGAGGACGGCGGCGCCGCCGGGGTGCTCCACGATCTCCCTTAGGCAGGGATTGCCGTCGGGAAGTTCCGCGTCGTCGCAGCGCAGATTGACGATCTTCCCTCGGTAGACGTAGTTTTTGCGGATGGTTTTTTCCGTCAGTTCCATCGCTCAGAGATCCCCCGCAAGACGAAAAATTTCATTGCTGTTTTCATCCGAACAGTCCGCGACCCTCAGAAAGTAGAGATAGCCGCAAAGGAGGGCTTTGAGTTCCGAATAGTCCCCTCTTCCCACAGCGGCGTAGAGCTCGTTGAGGATCATATCCGCCGCGATCCCGTCCTCGGGGCTCAGGGAAAGCGCGGAAATGCGGGTGCGTTCCAGCGAAATTTTTTCGGCGAGTTTTTCGAGTCGGTTTTCTTCCTGTTTGCGTCTGTGCTCGGGCGCCATTCTGGCGGGATCGGGATAGCAGTCGTGTACGATGTCGCGGAAGGGACGGATGACGCGGTCGACGAACAGTGAGTAGCTCGCCGTGTAACTGCCGTCGACGTAGAAATAGCGGAGCAGGAAGTCGTTGAACTTCATGGCGCCGTTGTCGAAGTCCACGAGCAAGCAGAACACGAACGCCAAAATTTCGCTGCGTTCCTTGGGCAAATAGGCCTCCCCTCGGGTGTATCTGCCGCCCTCGCCCGGCTGTTTGAGACAGGCGGCCTTCGTCGCGGGATAGTCGAACCCCTGCGTGACGGCGGTAAAGAGCCCGCGAAGGTCTTCGCTCGTGGCGATGGCGCGGAGCAGTTCGCCGATCTTGGTGTCGGCGAGAATGAATTTTCCCGTAATGAGTTCGTCACAGGCGGTAAAGAAACGTTGTAATTTTACTCGATTGTCTTCCATAAGCGTTCCGTCCTTTCGGCAAATTATATAAGTTTATATTCTTCTTTTGCTATTATAGCACAAATCTGAAAATAATTAAAGAATTTTTCTGAAAATATCTTGATTTTGTCACGCTTTTTCGCTATAATATAGGAAATTTATGATGAATGGAGGAAAACCTATCATGAAATCTTTGAAAATTTCTCTTGAAATGGCACAGAAGGTAAAGGAATTCGTCACGATCACGCAGGGTTGCGAGTGCGAGATCCTTTTGAAGAGCGGTAAATACGTTGTGGACGCAAAGTCCATCCTCGGCATTTTCAGCCTTGATCTGAGCAAGCCCCTCACGGTCGAAATTTACAGCGACGACTGCGCAGACCTTCTTGCCCAACTTCAAAAGTTCGCGGCATAAGTATAACAGACGATAAGCACCCTGCCGCTTAAAGTTTCTTTAAGCGGCAATTTGTGTTAGGAAAGCGAGATAAGCAAAGGAATCGCCCGCATGCTGGTAAAGGGAGAAACATCCGTCAACAAGTTAATACTGCTGTTCGTATTCGACAAGATGGAGTGTCCTCTCTCCGAGCGTACCTTGATCGACATGTGCACGTCCTCCAACGATTGGATCAATTATATGGATTGCATGGTGCTGCTCCATAAATTGCTCTCGGACGGCTTTATCTGCGAGATCCCCAGCAGCGACGATCCCCTTTACATGCTCACGACCGAAGGCCGTGAATCGCTTGCCAATTTCTACATCAACATTCCGAAAAGTCTCCGCGAGGAGATTTCGAGGTTCATAAAAAACAACAGCTCCAAGTTCCGCACCCGTCAGGATTGCAAGTCCGACTACTATCTGAACGCGGACGGCACCTACACCGTATTTTTGAAGATCCTTGCCCCCATGCAGCCCATGCTTGAACTCAAATTCGTCGTACCCGACAAAAAGACGGCGAGCTACATTTATAAAAAGTGGGAGGACAAGGCCTCGGAGGTGTATTCGGTGCTCTATGAGACGCTTGTTGACTGAGAGGTAACCTATGATCACATATTCTCCGAAAGGAACTTGCTCCAAGCAGATCGTGTTCGATTTAGACGAGGAGCACCGCATTCACAATCTCAAATTTATCGGCGGGTGCAGCGGCAACCTGCAAGGTATCGGCCGTCTTGTGGAAGGACGGAAGGCGGAGGAGATCATTCCTCTTTTAAAGGGGATCCGCTGCCGCCAGAATACTTCCTGTCCCGACCAGCTCGCCAGAGCCCTGGAAGAGCAGATCACGCCCAAGGAAAACTGAATTTTCGGAAAAAGAAAGGCCTGTCCGCAGCGGCAGGCCTTTTTTTCAGCTCACTTTATAGTATTTTGCAAGTCCCCCTTCGCTCGTCTCGCGGTAGCGGGCGTTGAGGTCCTTTCCCGTCTCATACATGGTATGCACGATGAGGTCGAAGGAGATCTTTCTCGTGCCGTGGAGGACTTTTGCAAGTTCCGCGCTCGTGAGCGCACGGAGGGCCGCTACGGCGTTGCGCTCGATACAGGGGATCTGCACATAGCCGCATACGGGATCGCAGGTGAGCCCGAGCTGATGTTCGAGCGCGATCTCGGCGGCGTACTCTATTTCATCGGCGGGCGCGTTGAAGAGACGGCAGACGGCAGCGGCCGCCATGCTCGTCGCGGTGCCGACCTCCGCTTGGCACCCCGCTTCGGCGCCGCTTACGGAGGCGTTTTGCTTGACGGTAACGCCGATGAGCCCCGCAACGGCAAGCGCCGCCACGATACGGCTGTCCGAATAGCCGTGCATTCTGCTCATATAGCAGAGGACGGCGGGAAGGACACCGCTCGCGCCGCAGGTGGGCGCCGTGACGATGGTCCCTCCGCTCGCGTTCTCCTCGCTCGTCGCAAAGGCAAAGGCACATAGGTGCCGTTTCTCCATTTGGGGAGGCGTCTCCTCGCGGTCCACCGTCTCAAAGAGCGTTTTCGCCTTGCGGAGCACTTGGAGTTTCCCGGGGAGCACCCCTTCCGCCGTCAGTCCGCGATGGATCGCAGACCTCATCGTCCGCCAGACTTCGAGCAGAAAGTCCTTGATGTGCTCGTCCTCGAAGTCGTAGACGACTTGGTCGAGGGTGCAGTTATGCTCCTTGGCATAGGCGAGAATTTCCCCGAAGTTTTTGAAGGGATAGACGTCTCCGCTCCCCTTTTCGGGCTCGCCGAGGACCTGTATCGACCCGCCCCCGACAGAGAGATAGGTCAGTTTCCCGACCTGCTCCTCGCCGCAGAACCCCTCGATGTCGAGGGTATTGGGGTGCGGAAGGTCCTCTTTCTCATAGTTAAACACCACTTCGCAGGGCTTGGGTGCGAAGGTGGAGAGAATGATCTCGTCCGTAAGATGTCCCTTTCCCGTGTAGGCGAGGGAGCCGTACAGGGTCACGCGGAAACGCTCCGCATTGGGATAGCGGTCGAGAAAGTCTTTGGCGGCGCGCTCGGGTCCCATGGTGTGGGAGCTGGACGGGCCTTTTCCGATCTTATATAATTCCCGAAGTGATTCCATAGTTTTAACTCTTGAAATGCCGCTCGCCCGTGCAGAGGACGGCGATCTTATACTTGTCGCAGAGTGAAATGAACTCTTCCGTACAGTTCCCCGTGAGAATGATGGCGGTAATGCCCGCGTTGTGGCAAAGTTCCGCGCATGCGGGGGTGGGCAGGTCGGAGTCGGAGGCGAGCACGCACCCCTTCGTCTTGCCGTCCGCAAGCTCAATAGCAAATTGCAGGGCGAGCAGGCGGTGGATCTGTCCCGTGCCGATCCCGACGGTCTGGTTTTCCCGCCCAAGCACGACGGCGCTTGAACGGGCGTGTTTTACCACTTTATAGCAGAAATTGAGAGCGCGGATCTCCTTCTCGGTGGGCTTGCGCTTGGTGACGGGATAGGAGGACGCGCCTGCAAGGGTGTCGTAGGACTGCACGAGCAATCCGCCGTAAATTTTTTGCAGGTCGAAGGTGGAGAACTGCACCTTGCTGCGGATCCCGGGCATTTCGAGCAGAATGAGATTTTCGCGGAAGCGCAGTTCGGTCATCGCCTCGGGGGT
Organism: uncultured Clostridia bacterium; assembly: GCA_947632195.1. GTDB lineage: Bacteria > Bacillota > Clostridia > Christensenellales > Borkfalkiaceae > Gallimonas. The sequence continues at coordinate 37,418 of CANROE010000018.1, forward strand.
GAAACCGACGGCGAGAATGAGCTCTGCGTTCTTCTCTTTGAGTTCGAGCGCGAGGCGGGTATCCACCACCCCGTTGATGGCGATGATTCCGTTGTTACAGTGCATGGGATCGGCCTCGGCGGCGCGCAGGAATGCGTCGTAAACGCTCTCCCCCACGCCCGCGCCGCAGGGCGCACGGTGCTTGCAGATGACGGCGGCGGGCTGGTCGAACTCCTTGACAAGTTCGAGCGCCGCATTGGCGTCATAGAAATTGTTGTAGGTCATCACGGGGCCCGCGAGCTGTTTTGCACGCGCCAGCGACCCCTCTTTGAGCAACGGTTCGCGGTAGACGGCAGCCTTTTGGTGCGGGTTCTCGCCGTAGCGCATTTCCTGCGCCTTTTCATAGGTCACCGTAAGGTTCTGCGGGAAGGAAATTTTGACGTGACGGGACAGATATTGCGCCACGAGCGCGTCGTAAGAGGCGGTGCAGGAGAACGCCTTATACATGAAGTATCTGCGCTCTTCTTCGGTAATGACGCCTGCCGCGAGGTCGCAGAGAATGCGCTCGTAGTCGGCGGGATCGCACACGGCGACCGTGCTTTGGAAATTCTTTGCCGCCGCATTGAGGAGCGCCACCCCGCCTGCGTCGATATGCGCCGCCGCTTCCTCGAAGGGAACGCCCGCCTCCATGTCCTCTTTGAAGGGATAGAGGTTGACGATCACAAGTTCTATGGGATAGACGTCCTCCGCGTCGAGTTCGGCAAGCTGCGCGGGGGTAAAGCGGTTTGCGATGATCCCCGTGTAGATGGCGGGGTGCACCGCCCGCACTTTGCCGCCGAGCGGCTCTGGATAGCCCGTGAGATCGTGCGCGGAGATGACCTTGATGCCCGCCTCGGAGAGTACCTTCTGCGTCCCCTCCGTTGCGATGAGTTCATAGCCGTATTCTTCGAGATAGCGGCAAAACTCGACGATCCCATCCTTGTTGTAGACGCTGACATACGCCCTCTTGTTCTTCATTTTGTTCTCCCTTGTAACTTTTTCCCGATTGCGCATACTAAATGCGCTATGATCTTGCTATACATTCTGCTCACGGTGTATATCCTTGCCGTAAACTTTTATGCTTTCCGCCTTGTCAAGACGCAGCGGGAAGATTTTGAAGCGGGTGGAGAGCCGAGCGGCGACGGGAAACTCCTGCTTGCGGCGCTCTTAGGGGGCGCTGCGGCGATCTATATCTCCATGTTCGCCATGCGTTACCGCCTCGGCAATCTGCTGCTTATGATCGCCATGCCCGTGCTCGCCGTGCTGAATGTTTACGGCTTTTATCTGGGATACCGCTCTGTATGGATGTTTTTATGAGCAAAAATTTTGAGCAAAAATTTATGAGCGGAACCCGTTCTCCATCAACCACTTGCAGACGCCGTCCTCTTCGCAGTAGCCGACGACCCCCGTTGCCTTCTCTTTGAGCCACTGGTCGGCGTTCATCACGGCGTATTTTTCATCGCAGACGTCGAACATGTCGGAATCGTTTGCGGTGTCGCCGAAACAGACCACCCTGTCGCAGCCGAGATATTGCCTCAGGAACGCAACGCCGTTTGCCTTTGTGGCTGCGCGCGGAGAGATCTCCATCCAAAAGTCGTTCTGGTACATCTCCTGGTGAAAGATACAGATGAAGCGCGGGTCGTATTTGAGGACGTTCCACGCCTGTTCGAGGTGCTCGCGCGCGCCGATACAGTGGAAGTAGAATACATAGTCTCCGAGGAGTTCCGCTTCGGAATGAACGGGCGCAAGGCGGCTTTCCCCTCTGCGGCGGAAGAGATAGCGCCGCATGCCCTCCGTCTCCCGCTCGGTGATCCATTTTACTTTTTCTCTCCCCTCCAAAGCGGAATAGGCAAAGGGAGAGATGTTAAAAGAGTTAAGTACGTCGAGGATATCGCGTTTTTCCTCCTCGTTGAGGAGGATCGCGCGCAAAGTCGTTTCGGTAGCAAAGTCATAGAGAAGTCCGCCGTTATAAAGGACGACGGGAGCGTTGATATTGAGGCCTTGGGTCGCATTTTTGGCGCTCTCGGCAGAGCGCGCGGTAGCAAAGGTAAATAAGAGACCGTCGCCGATCAGACGGTTCAGATGTTCGCAGCTGTACGCAGAGACCCGTTGCTCTTTGGTAAGCAGGGTTCCGTCGAGGTCGGTCACGAATAATGTTTTCATGGTTTCCTTATTCTTTGATCTTAGAATTTTACGAACGCAACTATTTTAGCATATGCGAAAGAAAATGTCAACCGTAGCACGAAATGTTGAGAAGGGAGAAATGGGGATCGTTACAAAATATATTTCGGGAAATTCGGAAAAAGTAGGCAAAAATAATTGACAACCGAATAAAACTTTGGTAGAATGAACAAGCGTTGATTGATGCGGGTGTAGTTCAATGGTAGAATTCCAGCCTTCCAAGCTGGCCGCGTGGGTC
>CANROE010000019.1 GCA_947632195.1 uncultured Clostridia bacterium
GCATACCCCATACCAAATGTGCCACAAAATGGGCAGAAAAACGGATGCCTAAGCAGGATAAGGAAGTTGGTCACAAGCGCCACAACTTCGCCCATCAACAAGCGGGAAACCCGCTTTTAACCATCTACCACTCATTGGTCCTTCTTCTTACATTTGGTTATTATGATGCCACAATTTTTCTTTTATATGGTATCACACATAAAAATCTAGGATTATATGAGCAAAAATGAAATCATGAATCGCTATTTTAACATGAATACCATCGCTTTCAATCCATGTAAGATACTCGTAGTTTCCTTCTTGTATGCACATCCAATCCATAACAACTTGGTCGATAGAAATATTGCTTTGCGAAGAATCAACACTATCTACAAATAGCGGTTCGATAACATATAGGTTTTGAAATGCTCTCGACCCAATCTCAGGGAATATTTTACCTTTCATAAAAATAGGATAATAGAAACTTGTATAATCCTTGTTGCTCATCTCAAATCGATAATTTATCTCATGTTTGATTACAGTCATGTAATTTTTCCATGCCGCCGCACCCTCGTTCAATTCAAGAACAGCATGTCCAAACGCTAGTTTCAATATAATCCTGTTTACTCTTTCATTTGCTGTAAATACATTCGTTTTGAGATATTCATTATAAGCCCGTTCCGCATCATTATAAGCAGTCGTTCTCCGCTTTCTGCTAATGTTTGCTTCAGCTAGTTCTTCAGAAAAACCAGATAGTGTTTTCAGTGTGTCAATAAATACTTCGCAGTATAGTTCGTCTTCGGAAAAACTATTATTACATTCCTTACATGCGGGAAGTTCCAAAAGGTTATCCGGGAATGGTCTTCGAAGAAATAGTTTTGATGGAATGTGTTCCCTTGTGTCGGCGACGCCGCCACAATAAATACAGCGCATATCCGAATCACGGCGAAAATCTTCAAAACAGCGTAAATTTCTATCTCCCCAAAAGTTACGAAAAGTAAACGGTCTTTCTGGTGCGTCCATAGTTTCGTTTATCGATTTCCTACTATCGTCCAATTCATCTCTAATCGATTTTTTCTTCATACCCAATTATTCAACGTTCCGCAAAATGTATGTACCCAGTTTTTGTGCGAGCAGTACTGGAACGGCATTGCCTATTTGTTTTCCAATCTCTTGCATACTACCATAAAAAATATAATTATCAGCAAATGTTTGCAATGCCGCGGCCTCTCTCAACGATATTGCACGATCCTGTTCAGGATGCCCAAATCTTCCGTTTGAAAGACTAAAACACTTAACCGTTAATGTTGGCGAGGGTTCATCCCATCTCATCCTTCCATAAACGTCGGTATGCCCTGAAAAATTTTTATGGCATTGTAAAATCAACCGATCAGGCCAATCGGTTCGGCTGCCTCCGTCATGTGGAGTTGCCATTATGCGTTCAATTAGAATCGGTTTCAAATTGGCGCATTTATGATTCGGAATAGATTTATCTTCGCCTCCTGCGACAATGTGAGGATAATCTGAAATCGTTTCTCGAACGGTTCTATACGGCATAAGTCCATCTTTATTCCCGTGAGTTGGCGCAGGAATTTGGGGCGTAAACAATCTTGACGCAATTAATATGTATCGTCGTCTATTTTGAGGCACGCCGTAGTCTTTGGCATATATAATTTTCTCCTTGTATTCATAACCTTCTTCCAAAAGCATTGTCTTAAACGAGTCTAAGACCTCTTTGCCTTTCCCGCTTAGTCCCGGGACGTTTTCAACCAAGACGTGGGCAGGATGTAAGGCTCTCACAAAACGACCGAATTCAACAAGAAGGTTGACTGATTTGTGCGGAATAGGATTTCCATCCGCATCGAATTCCTCTCTTCGTAAAACGCTAAACGGCTGACATGGCGCACAACCGACAAGTAATAAATCATCCGCATTGTATAGTTGCGGATATTCTCTCAACAAATCGTCGGGAGTAAGTTCCATTACGTCCGTTTCAAGATATTGAACGTGGTTATTCTCTTCATATGTCTTTTTGCAGGCTGGGTTTGAATCAATTCCACACAATACTTTAACTCCAGCATTTAGAAGACCGCGCGTCATCCCGCCACCACCGCAAAAAAAATCGACTGCAATCATTACTCGTTGCTCCCGTTATCTGGAATAAGCCTTTCAACCCACTTTTCTACATCCAGAGTAGGGACTCCTGGCCGACAAGCATTTTGCATATACGCCCAAACTAGACGCTCACAATATGGTGAACTTAACGAGATTATTTTTTTATATTTATCCAAATCACCGAATTCTATAGTGCATATATCTTTCATATCAACTATTAAATCCGGTAATATTTCGCCCAGAGACGGAAGGATAAAAAATCTGTTTGAATATCCAGTATTGAGGATACTAGATAATTTTTTCCTAGCTGATTTTAAGTCCTTGTCAAGGAGGCATAAATCTTTTCGCAACGATTTTTTGTCCTTACATTTTACGGCTAATACACGTGGGATTTTTTTATGTATGATATCGCAGGATTGACTCATTATGACATAATATGTTCTATCTTGTGGCGCTTTACTTTTGAATTCATCTTCCAAACAAACCACATCACCTGTTGATAAATGTTCCGATAGAGAAGGATAAATATATTGCCCCCATGCAGGAAGAGCGGAATCTCGCAACTCGAAGGAAAAGCTGTCTCTCATTCTGCTAGTACAAAGATATGCAATTACATTTTCATTTTTTATACTATCTTTAAAAATCAATTCAAAAACATCAAAGGAACACCTAAATGCTTCTCTCATACTTTTTTGAATCTCTCTAATACAATTTGCATATGGCGCTATTTGCGCCAAATAATCTTTGACGGGAGACTCGTCGCCTTTATCTACGAAACGCACTAAAGGGGAAGGAAATTTGTCTTGTTCAAGGGTTGAATTTACTATTTGCCCAGAAAAAACGCATACTGGCCTAAAAGATTTATCCCAGATACTATTAAAAATGGATGTGCCAGGAAAGCTTTCGTCCTCTTTGTACTGCAAATCCAAAACGATTATATCGGGGTCAAATTCTTCAATATATTTCAATCCTTCATCAAATTTTTTAACTTCTTGTTCCCAACCTTGTTCGGAACAATAATCTATAATACCAGCGACATCGGCAGAATTATCTTCAATCATCAGTACTTTCATTTGTAATCATTCTCCTTTATTGGGTAGTGTAATTTGAAATGTTGCGCCGTTCATTCTTCCTGGAATTACTAAAGATATTTGAGAACTATATTTACTTAGTATTTCCGTTACTATTACAAGTCCCATACCTACACCGAATTTTTTCTTCGTTACCCCGGGAGAAAAGATACGATTGGCGTCATTCTCACTAACTCCCGGACCATTATCACTAATATCAACAATTATCTGTTTCTTTGATGCTTCAGAAACTTTAATTGAGATTATACGATTGTTTTTTTCATTTTCTGTTGCCGTCCAATAAATTGCATTGTCTATTACATTAATCAAGACTGTTTGCAATTCCCCACGATGCATTGGAACAATAATATTTTCTTTACATTCTATTGTGATCTGCGTATTGTTATCTGAAACTTTTTTTTCTAGAAGAGCAATACTGTTGTTTATTTCTTGTAATAAGTTGCAGTAATTCTTCCGCTGTCTTAATCCCGCATCAAAGATAGGCGCAAATGTGTTTGATACGTCAATCATGCGAGAATGAGCCGTTACCGCTAAATCATAATATCTTTGCAATTTAGCGTTTAATGGCGAGAACTCCTTGTCAGTTGCGTCAAGGTATCTTTTTACGGACGTCATTCTCCCGCGAATCTCATGGATAATGAATCCCGAAATTGAACCGACAGATGCAACTTGTCCATAATAAACTAAGCGATCTTTAAGATCTTCCAGTCTTTCCTGTGAATCAGAATTAAAATCTTTTACTATTTGGACTAAATCCTCAATTGTGCCTCCGCTCTTGACTTTATCTTCAACTTCGTTAACAAGAGTTGAAGAATCGATTCCTGCCAACAAATCAGTCAAGGTGCGTGAACCTTCCGCCGTTTGTTTTTCAGACTCCATTCGATCGTTCTTTCGTAAACCTTCTAGTAACTTTATGGCCGATTTTATTATCGTAGTAAATTCTAGGTATTCAATGGTGTCAACTAGTTTTTCTCTGTCGGTTGCGTCTTTTATATTTGGATTAGCACTTGATGAAATATTAACTATACCAATAATTTGATTCGTACTGATACGATCACCAACGCGACCAACTCTACGTAAGTCTAAGCCAATCCAATCCCTAGAGGCTTCGGATTTTGGTAAAACAAGTACCCCATCACGATAAACGCTTAATCCTTTATATGCGCGCAACGTACTTTTATATAGAGATCGCTTCATGGAATATAGTTCGGTTATATCTTGAATAGATTCGGCGTCACGATCCCAAACTCTAATCTCCATATCAAAAGCGCCGCAACTTGGCGTAATTCCGGAAAGAGCCCTAAATGTCTTTTGAGAGTCTTTACTCAACTCTTCGCCTAAATCCTCCAGAATCTCATTCCATGTCAAACTCCCGGAAGATGTATTGCTAAAACCCAATCCCTTTTTTAACGGAGAAAAAGAGTAGTCCCAAATTAAGTTTCCGTTCAAATCAACATGCGCGGTGAATAAATACTTGGGATTATTAACAAAGTCGGGAACCGCTATTTCTATGGGATTTTCTATTCCATCATATTTTAGCAAAATACTAAATTCATCTTTTTGTTTAAATGGATTTATAATTCTTGACAATTCTTCTTCCAAATCGGCTAGTTCGTCTTCCGCCCAAATATGACTTAAATTCGATATAAGTAATCGCGTCCCACTTTCTTGTGGAATTACATTTCCATCGATTTTATCTAAAACAAAACTACACTCTTCAATTGAACGGGCAGAGTTAAATTCCTCCCAATCTAATTCGATTTTATAACATCCTTCCTCTTTTGTTTTAGTTATTATGGATAATTTAGTGCCCAATCGAGCGGCTGAAAAACGCCCCATACCTTTATTGCCGGAAACGGCACGCATTTTCCCGTCTCTTTCTATAAATGGATTCCGCACTTTATGATTTGTCGCAATCACAGCCCATGCGTTAACGATTGTGTCCTTACTCATTCCCAAACCGTCGTCTGCAACGGTTAAAGTCCTATTCCCAAAAGAGTCGGTATCAAATATGACTTCGACATGGTAAGCAAAAGCGTCATATGCGTTTTTAACTAGTTCTATTAATGCGACAACGTCACTAGTAACTAGATCTGCACCAAATGCAGAAAAAGCCTTAGGATGCATAACTATTGGAATACGTTGTGTTTCTATATTGCTCATCTTAAACTCCTTCACAATATTTTACTATTTCCGACAATTTCTTAACCAAAATGTCTTTATTAATTTTATTAAATTCGCATTCCCAAATACGAATTACCGTCCATCCTCTTGCTTCAAATAATTCAGTTATCTCTTTATCATGAAGCATATTACGTTCTCGTTTCTTTTGCCAAAATTCAGCATTGTCAGACGGTCGAGTATTTCGGCAGTCATGTCCGTGCCAAAAGCACCCGTCCACAAAAATCGCAATTTTTTTGTCAAGAAAAACAAAATCGGGATGTCCTTTAACGGGATAACCTCGCCGCCATCCGTGTATATCGTTTTCTTTGAAATACTTTATAAGTTTCAATTCGGTCGATTTGTTGCCTTTCGACCGAACTTTGCTCATAATATTCGACCTTTTTTCAGTTGAAAATATATCCGACATAAGCTTAACTATTTGCGGCGAACTTTTCAAGCGTCATATCTGATATAAGTCCGCTGATATCCGTGCCCAAGTTATTTACAATTATGTTATCGAAATCGGCATAATCAATTTCTCGCACGTCGTGGAAAATGTTATTATATAAATATTCGGCGAACGTGTTTGCAAGAATAATTACGATCGGCATGCCTTTAATATCTCGTTTTGCCGCGGGAACGTAACGCGAAGTGATAACGATTGTATACTCTCCGCCTATTTCCTCTCTTTGTTCGCGCAATCTCCCTGCGTTTATGCCAATCAGTTTATTAGCGGTAGATTTAGACTCGACGGCAAACTTCTTCTTGGTTATATATAAACACTCGATATCGGTATGCGAGGCTCCGCCTCTCTTTACCGCTTCGACATTATAGAACATATTGAAACCTTCCGTTAATACGTCCTCGAATAGATACGCCGTTTCATTGTCGGGGTTGTTAGAATATTGTTCGATTAGTTTGGGCAATTCAAGCAATCTGCTTAAATCGTCTTCCTCGCCCAATTCGTGCAATAACAATTGTGGATAAAAGCTGTAAACCTCTTTTATACAATCCACCGTTAATCTTTCGGAGTCGTTCAACGAGACGGGCGAGTCATAAATCGAATATTCCGACAACATCTCTTTAATAAACGGAACGCATTCGTCGTTTAGCGAAACGTAGCCTTTTGTCGCTTTTCTCCCAGTAGGCATACTTTTACTTGTGGGTTTTACAGGATGATATAATTTACAAAGCATATCGCCCTGCGTTTTCTTAATTATACCGATTTGACTTAACAGAGTTTGAGTATAATATTCCCACTCGTAGACAGCGTTAACGTAAGTATGCTCGTCGGACTTAAAAATTTTTACGATTTCATCGTCATCGGCGTTGCGTATAGACAAAATTTTATCTACGATTCGTTCGTAAATTTCGGGAGTAACGTTATGTACGAACGGCAATATCAGTTCTTCCTCATAATTATAAAGTTTTCCTTCCAATCTCTCGTCCGTCAACAACTGAAATATAAGTCTAAACGGGAATAGTTGGAACGACGGACTCGTTCCGTTTGCGGGATGAGGAAATTGCATAGCGAACATCATAGCTATAACTATCTTGCGCAGTTTTTCATCGTCGGATATATATTTCAAAAACAAGTTCCCTAACGGGCTAAATATGAATTTTTTATTTCCGTTAGCAATATCTTCATATCCGAACATCCAAAATTCAAGCGTATTTATTCTATGATTGATAGAATCCAACGGGCGTTCTTGCGAGTTTCTTGTCCTATATAAATCCAATGCGGCAAGACGTTCTTGCATTCTATGACGTTCCAAAGACGAGATATCCGTTTTGCAACTGTTTTTAACGTCCAGCGCGACGGCTTTAATCATCTCGTAATTGCAAGTGTGTTTATACAGTATCCATTTTTCACGTTCTACGGTAATCGCCATTTTTATTCCCTCCCGATTTTATTTACAACTTCAAACAACAATTTGGGCGGAATCGCTTCTCCGATTACCGTTCGAATAAACGTATCGGAAGATTCCTTCGGAAAGCTTATGTCTTTCGGTATAGATGAAACGATAAACGTTTCCAACAAAGTAAGCACCCTTGCGTCCGAATACGTTCCGTCGGGCAGTAGTCGTCCCGGGTGGACATTATTGTGAGAACTCATACTTCCGCTAAATGTCGTTCGAGTAGGACAAGGCTCGTCCCAATTCATACGTTTGAAAGTATTATGAAAGCCTTTTATCCTCGTACCGTCCTCTTTTTTAGGATAATAAACTTCGTTTGTCAATGCGCTTTTTCCCGTAGGCGTATGCTTTAAGGCAAGCACAATTCTTTCGTTTTGCGGCTTTGCAAAATGCCAAGGGATCCCCGAATTTTGTCCCGCTTCGATTGACGGCAAGTCGCCAATCGCCGCTTTAAGCGGAATTTCCGGCTGAGAAGTCGGCCATCCCCAAATTAGTCCTTTCCTATACATTTTAACTATTGCTCTCGGACGAGATTGACATACGCCGTAGTCTTTTGCGTTTAATACTCGCGCTTCGATAAAGTATTTATTAGAATACTTTTTTTCTAATATCTGTTCCAGTTTTAGGTAATCGTCGTCATAGGGGAAGTACATATCGAGGAATGTCGGCACATTTTCTATTAAGATATAATCAAAGTCGCATTCGTCGATAATCTCTAACGCTCTTAAAACAAGAAAGTTGCGTTTATCTTTTTCATAATGCGCTTGATTTTTATTTTTACCCAACGTGCTTAGACCTTGACATGGCGGCGTTGCGAACAACATTTTTACGTTGTTTCCCTTAACGATATCTATCATGTGCGCTTTTACGTCGTCGTCCATAATATCGCCGCAAACCATTTCCGCATTCGGATAAAAATATTTATAGCATTCCGCGCGTTTAGGAATAAGTTCGTTTGCTGCGATGATGTTTATATCCGTATTATGCAAAAGCAATTCCCCTATGCCTGCGCTTGAAAATAAAGATATGGCTTTTATCTTTTCGTCCTTACTCATATCGTCGTCCTCCAACTCAATTTCGCTAACGATGCGTTTAAGCATAAGCGGCGGAATAGATTCGCCTATGCATTGCCTAATTAATAGTTCGGGCGTATTAGAAGGGATATTCCAATCTCTTGGCAGAGAATCTAAAATCATCAACTCCAACGGCGTAAGGACTCTCGCGTCCGAGTATGTGCCGTCGGGAAGTAGACGACCCGGATGAACGTTCCTTTGCGAGGCTATACAATCATTGCGAATTGTAATTGTAGGAGCGGGAGCGTCCCACTTTATGCGCCTATATGAAGAATGATACCCCTTTATCGGCGTTCCGTCTTTCTTTTGCGGAAAGTAAACGGGATTTTCAAACGCCGTATGTCCTGTCGGCGTATGTTTCATCCATAAAATGTTCTCCGCCGTATGCGGACGAGCATAGTGCCATTTGATATCTGATTTTTGTCCAGCTTCAAGAGAAGGCAGGTCTCCAATCGCTTCTCTAACGGTTAATTTATGATGGCTTTTTTTCGGCCAATTCCAAATTGTCCCGCGTTTATGCATTTTTATTATGGCGCGTAATCTAACTTGCGGAACTCCATAATCGGACGAATCGACAACCTTGCTGTCAATGTCATAATCGCCGCCGAATTCCAAATTAAGAATTTCCAATACGGAACGCAACTCGCCGCAATATTTTAATTGTATTTTTAATAGAGTCGGCACGTTTTCAATTAAAACGTATGTCGGATTGGTTGCCTTAATCGCTTTGACGACGTATGTAATCAAATAATTTCGAGCGTCAGCTTCCAAAGACGATTGTTCTCGGTTTTTTCCCGCTACGCTCATTCCTTGACATGGGGGAGAGGCTAATAAAAAGTCCAACGGTCTTGGTGTGGCACTTATTATCCGATCGAATATACGGTCGTTGGTTATATCACCGCAAATTACCTTCGTCGTAGGAGAAATTGCTCTATATAAATCGGCTCGTTGTTTAATTAACTCGTTAGCGACGACTATATCTATGCCGATGTCTTTGAAATAAGTTTCTCCTATTCCTGCGCTGGCAAATAACGAAATTCCTTTTAGTCTTCGATTACTCATATATAATATCCATTACCTCACCGATGTTGCAACGTAGCGCAGAACATATCTTAATCATAACGTCCATAGACACAGGCTCGTTATTATTCAACTTTGTTAACGTGGTTGAGCCTATGCCCGTCTGTTCTTTTAAATCTCTTTTTTTCATTCCTAAATCAATAAGCTTTTTCCACAGTTTAACATAAGATACCATATATGTGTCCTCATAGAAATTATCTTAATAATAGTATAGCATAAAGCAAACGATATTTCAAGCAAAACAAACGACATTCTAAATAAAAATGCCGACATATCGGCGTTTTGCAAATCTTTTTAAGGCCTTCTCTTCTAAAATAATGCTAAAACACAGAACCGTTTACCGCATCTTAACAGTTCAAATTCGGATGCCGACGTGCCGCCATCAGCACCCAATTTGAACCCAAGCGGTTGAAGTTGGGTGCTTTTTCTATGTTCGGGGCTTTTTAACTCGTCAAGTTCCTCTTTGTCGAGTTTTACCTTTGTCGGCACATCGGGCGAAGTGTTGTAAAAGATATACACGCAGTCGTCAAAAAGGACGACACGATAGATGAACGAGTTAAAAAATTCGTTTTTCTCCTCGTCGTTCTGGTATTTCTTCTTTGCAAAGTAAGACAGGAACGCCTTTACCGTTTCATATTCAAGCGGTTGAATTTGTCTTGCTTTTTCCAATGCAATCTTTTCTTCGAGAATGTCATTTTGCTGTTCCAAAGCAAGCAATCTTTCTTTGGTGGACTTCGTAACAACTCCCTCCGCAATGGCGTTCAGAAAGCCGTTTATGGACTTCTGAACTTGCTGTTGCTCCTTTTCGAGCAGAGTATTGAATAAAAGCGTTGTATGGGAAATTGTTGGATTTGAAAAATTTTCGACCATACATACGGGGATTTTACTTGAATTGCCCAAAGCGGCAAGGAAGGCAAAGTCCACGCTGCTTTTGGCTCGGTTTTTTGAAAATCGTGATCAAACATCTGTCGTTGCCGAAATCCCTTTAAAATGGTTGGCACGATTGGTTAAAGAAAACTTTAAATATATTTTTGCGTCTAATATTAGAAACTATAAAGGTAGAAATGCTATCAATAGGGAAATTGAAAAAACTTATGAAAACAGTCCGAAAGATTTTTGGTACTTTAATAACGGCATAACACTTGTCTGCGAGGATTATGACCTTGACAAGGATCGGGAAAAAATTGTTATGTACGCACCACAAATAGTAAACGGTTGTCAAACGGCAACAACCATATACAACTGTTGGGTCGCCGCTGGCGAAAGCCAAGATAATGTTGACGGAACTATTTTAATAAAGATTATTAAGGATGGTAAACAGAAAAGAAGGAAAAACATTACACGTTTTACCAATAGTCAGACGGCGGTGACGGGAAAAGATTTCTTCGCCTTAGAGGACTTTCATGTAATATTGAAAAAGAATTTTCAAAGCATGGGATATTTTTATGAGATTCAAAGTAATAGCATAAGAAATGTATCTGCCCATCAATATAAGGGATCAGAAAAATATCAACACTTTTTTGATGCGGATTTTAAGAAGAAAAATGTTTTAAATGCAAAAGCCGTCACACAGACTTATATTGCCGCATTGATGAAGTTACCAGCAAAGGCTAGAAGCATTGGACAATTTATGCCGGGCTGTGATAGGTATGAAGAAGTTTTTAATGAGCATTCTCCAACAGATCCAAAATTCTATTTGCTACCTTTTGGCTGTTGGTATTATTTTTCAAAAGTATTTAAGCTGCCTGAAAATAAAATAATTGATAAAGATAGATGGAAAAACACTTTACTAATTGCTGTGTTTACCTTTTTTAGAATAATAGAAAAGGCCTATTTTCATGACGTTGCTGTGGAGTATGTCTCTGATGTGTTTATTGAGAAGTGTGATGAAAAAATGTCGGATGTGGATGGTTTCAAAAAATTGGCACATACAACATACAATATATTGAAAGATTTCTATAATGACTCTAACATCAAAAAGATTATTTCCGACAATTTCCCTAAATTTGTTAAGGGCACCTTTGAGACTAATACGAATGTGATAGAAATCTTAGATGATAAAATCGAAGCCAAAATTGACGAGCTCAGCGAGTAAATGTTTTACTTAACCACTAGCGCCCGATTTAACCTAATTGGCTCAAATCGGGCGCTTTTTCTGTATCAAAAAAAACGTAAATTTTGCACTCCAAAGGAAACGCTTTGAAAAGGTCGATCTGTGAATTGGGCTATGCAGGCCCCCGCGCGAAACGCGCGGGGGCCTGCATGAGCGGAGCAAATGTCGGGTTAGGCAAGAGTTTCCTTTCCCAAAGGCGTCTTTTTGCGTAGTAAGAAAACAATTTTCAAAGAAAAAGGCAAACCGCTTGCAATTTTGCGTAGAGCGGTTTATAATAAAGCAAATCACATCTTTCAGGCCATTGCGCCTGCGGAGCAACTATGGAAAAAGAGTTCAGAACAGAGAGCGATTCGGTGGGGGAGCTCTCGATCGACAGCGCAGCCTATTACGGCATTCAGACCCTGCGCGCAAAGGGGAACTTTGAGATCACGGGCACAAAGCTCAATTCGGCATTTATCCGCAACATCGTGGTCATCAAAAAAGCGGCCGCCATCGTCAACAAGTCCTTCGGACTTCTCGACGAGAGAAAAGCCGACGCCATCATTGCGGCGTGCGATGAAATTTTACACGGCAAGCACAGAAAAGACTTCATCGTAGACGCCGTGCAGGGCGGCGCGGGGACTTCCGCGAACATGAACGTCAACGAAGTCATCGCAAACATCGCCATCGAACATCTCGGCGGCAAGAAGGGGGACTATTCCATCATCAGCCCCAACGACGACGTGAACATGGAGCAGTCCACCAACGACGTCATTCCCACGGCGGGAAAGCTCACCGTGCTCACCCTTGCGGCGGAACTGATTTCCGAACTCGGACGCCTCAACGCCGCTCTTCTCAAAAAGGCCGCAGAGTTCGACGGCATTCTCAAAATGGGCAGGACCCAGCTGCAAGACGCGGTCCCCATGCGGCTCGGGCAGGCGTTCCACGCCTTTGCAACTTCCATCGCCCGCTCCAAGGAGCGCATTCAAAACTCTCTTTCCGAAATGCGGACGATCAACATGGGCGCAACGGCCATCGGCACCGCCATCAACGCGCGCGAGGCCTACTTTAACCACATCACGGAGGAGCTCTCCCTGCTCACGGGCGAACAGCTCCGCCGCGCGGACGACCTCTTCGACGGCACGCAAAACGTGGACAGCTTTGCCGCCGTCTCGGGCACTTTGAAGGCGCTCGCTGTCAATCTCTCCAAGATGTGCAACGATCTGCGGCTCATGTCGAGCGGTCCCCGCACGGGGCTGGGCGAAATTATTTTGCCCGCCAAGCAGAACGGCTCTTCCATCATGCCCGGGAAGATCAATCCCGTCATTCCCGAAGTCGTCAACCAGGTCGCCTTCCTCGTGATCGGGCACGACGTCACGGTGACGATGGCGGCAGAGGCGGGACAGCTCGAACTCAACGCCTTCGAGCCCGTCATCTTTTATCAGCTCTTTGAATCCTTCCGCGCGCTTTCGGGGGCGGTCAAAACGCTCTCGGACAACTGCATTGTAGGCATCGTCGCCAACCGCGAGCGTTGCAGCGAATGGGTGAACCGCAGCGTGGGCATCGTGACGGCGCTCAACCCCTATATCGGCTATCTCAAAGCCGCCGAGATCGCCAAGGAGTCCTTGAAAACGGGGCAGTCCATCAAGGAGATCGTGCTCCGCGAGGGGCTCATGGACGAGAAGAAACTCGACGAAGTGCTCGACCCGCTCGTCCTCACAGAACCTTTTAAGCACAGAGATTGAATTTCAATGCACAAAAAAAGAACGGTTTCCCCGTTCTTTTTTTGTGCAAAATTTCAGTGTTTCTCAGCCGATCTTTTCGACGTAATAGACGCAGTCGAGTACCGAGAGCGCCTCGATGATGTCGCTGTGGCTCTTCTTGCGGAGCTCCTTCCCGACGATCGTGAGCCGCACGGTGTACACGCTCAGCCCCGAATTCGCGTAGGCGGGGTTGAGTTCGAGGTTGTCGATTTTCAGCCCGAATTCCCGCGCCATCGTGATGAAGTCCTGCAAGCTCCCGCGCGATTTGAGCTCCAAATGGATCTCGAAATGGTTGGACTTATTCTTGATGTACGTCTCCATCTTCGAGAAGGCGAGGAGCCCCACCATGAGGGCGGCAAAGCCGATGAGCGCCGCCGTATAGAGCCCAAACCCGAGAATGGCGGAGATGATGGACATCGCCCAAACGCCCACCGAGGTCGTCAGCCCCATGATCTGGTTTTTAGAGGAGAAGATGATCGTGTTCGCCGTGATGATGGAGATACCGATAAAAACCGCCGCCGACAGGAAGGAAAAACCGACGTTCAGCACGGTGATGAAATAGACGTCTCCGATCCCCGCGAACATCGAGCCGATGGAGAGCACGATGAGGGTGCGAAGGCCCGCCGCGTGGCGGTTGCGCGAGCGTTCGCAGCCGAGCACGACGGCCATGATGATGACAAGCACGGTTTTGAGCGCCGTGGACGCGATGTTGACTTGTACCGACCAATCCCCGAGAAGGTCTGCAATAAAATCAGTTGGCATAGATTACCTCTTATTGATAAATTTTCTTCTGTTATATTCCGCGCCCGCCGAGGTCTCGGAGGCCTCGTCCGGCTCGGGCGGCTCGGTGGCTTCGAGGAAGGCCTCTTCCTCGGGAGAGCGCGCGTATTCCTTGACGGCAAGCTGCTTTTGGATGGAGCAGAGCTGCTCTTTGAGCGAGGCGACCTGCTCCTCCCGTGTGGGCGGCTTTTTCGCCGTCTCGGCTCCTTCCGCGCCTTCTCCTCCTTCGCCTACTGCGGCGGGAGCCCGCGCCCCATAGGAGCCCGAAAGATAGAGGGACAGTTTGGCAAGCGCAGGGCCCACGAGCTCATAGAGAATGCTCGAAGAGAGAATGATCGTTTCGAGCATACTCCCCGTGTCTCCGCCGAGCACGCGCGCGCCGAGCGCGGCAAGCCCGATGGCGACACCCGCCTGCGGCGATAGGGCGAGGCCCAAATAGTTCCGCACGTTTTTGGGTTTCTTGACGATGGCGCAGCCCGCAAACGCGCCGAGATATTTCCCCGCAATGCGCACGAAGAAATAGAGAATGCCGATGACGAGCAGGGGCACGCCGCCCAAAGAGTGCCCGGTACTCACGAGCGCATCGAGGCGGAAACCGATCCCCGACTTCACGAAGAAGAGAAGAAGGATGGGCGGGGAGAAGTAGTTGAGCTGTTTGAACAGCTTGTCGTCGCCCGAGATGTTGATGTACACCGTTCCCATCGCCATACAGCCGAGGAGAGGGGAGACGTCCACCGCCGCACCGATCCCGCAGATCGCAAACAGGAGCGCGATGGAGACGATGAGGCGGTTATCGGTGGAGCGCTTTGCCATGAGGAATTTGAGGAGGAACCCGCAACCGATCCCAATGGCGATCATCATGATGTTCCACGCGATGGGAAGGAGGACGTCGCTCGCCGAAAAGCCGTTCCCGAGGGAGGCAAGCGCCACCGATACCGCAACGCTGTACGCAAGCAAGCTCACCACGTCGTCGAGGGCGACTACCGAAAAGAGGGTATCCACAAAGTCCCCGCGCGCGTGGGTCTGGCGGATGGTCATCATCGTGGAGGCGGGAGCGGTCGCCGAGGCGAGCGCGGCCAGAATGATGGAGAACGCAAGCCCGAGGCGCAGAATAAAGAAGGTGAGCACGAACACGAGCACCGAGGCGAGCAGCGCCTCGAAGAGGGTGATCACCACCACCTGCGGCCCATTCTTTTTGAGGGTAGAGAAACGGAAATACTCGCCCACGCTGAACGCGATAAAGGCAAGGGCGATGTCCGAGATAAAGTCCATGCCCGAGGAGACGTATTCGGGCACGAGGTCAAAACAGTAGGGCCCAAGGAGAATGCCCACGAGAATGTAGGCGGTGACGTTGGGGAGTTTCAAAAGTTTGGTGATCCGCGTGCCCAAGAAGCCCATGAGCAACATGATCGCTATGCAGATGATGACGACGGGAACATGGGAGTTCGCGCCGATCTGTTCGTAGAATTTATCCAGCATGATGTGGCCTGTGATCTTCTGTTATCTTATGAAAAATTTTCGTCTGTTATTTATAAGGAATATATTATAACAGATTTCCGCAAAAAAAACAAGCCGATTTTGAAAAAAATTTTAAGATTTTGCAAAAATTTTCGTCAACTATGAACGATATTTTCACCAAAAAACAATTTTTAGCAAATTTTCTCCCAACGCTTGACAACACACTGTATCTACTGTATAATAACAGTAGAAACTGTCAGAGGCAAGACGTGCACATTCAGCTCAGTTTACAATCGGGACCGCTCTACGAGCAGATCGAATACCAGATCCGTGCGCAGATCTTTTCGGGCGAGCTCAAAGCGGGGGAGGCGCTGCCCTCCATCCGCACGCTCGCAAGGGAGCTCACGATCGGCGTCATCACGGCAAAGCGCGCCTACGACGATCTCATCGCCGAGGGTTTTTTGTATGCCGTGCAGGGGAAGGGAGTATTTGTCTCGGAAAAGCGGGAGGACGACCTCGTAAACGGCAAGGCGGAGCGGCTCAGGGCGCAGATCCGCGCCGCAAAGCGGTTTGCAAAGGAGAACGGCATTTCGCCCGAGCAGTTCGGAAAAATTTTACAGGAGATCATGGAGGAAGAGAATGAACGGGCTTGAAATCAAAGATCTCGCCGTGGACTATGGAAATTTCAAATTATGCGTCTCCTTGGGCGTGCCCCGTGGGTGCGTGACGGGGCTCGTGGGGCGGAACGGCGCGGGGAAATCCACCCTCATCAAGGCGATTATGCGCCAGGAGGAGGCCTCGGGCGACATTCTATACAACGGCATTCCTTTTTGGGGGAACGAGACGGAAGTTTTGCGTAAGATCGCGTGCGTGTTTGATTCTCCCCATTTCAACGGCGCCATCAAGCCCAAGCGGCTTTTGAAGATCATGAAGGGCATGTATCCCGCCTTCGACGAGGAGAGGTATCATGGGCTCATGCAACGGTTCGGGCTCCCGAGCGATAAGTCCGTGAGAACGTTCTCAACGGGCATGAAACGCAAATTTGCGCTCATTCTCGCCCTCTGCCAAAAACCCGACATTCTCCTCCTCGACGAGCCCACATCGGGGGTAGACCCCTACGACAGGGGAGCGGTCATCGACCTCATCCAGGAGTTCATGCTCGATGAAGGGCACACCGTGCTCTTCTCCACCCACATCACCGAGGACCTCGACAAGATCGCCGACTATCTTGTCTTTTTGCAGGACGGCAAAGTTCTGCTTGCCGAGGAGAAGGAGACGCTGTGCGAGAGCTACCGCCTCGTGCAGGTCCCTGAACTTTCGGAGGAGATGAAAGAGCAGGCGGTCGGCGTGCAGAAGTCGATGTTCGGCTATACCTTCCTCACAAAACAAAAGGAAGTGAGCGGGGAGAATGTGCTTGTCAAAACGCCGACGGTGGAAGAAATTTTCGTGCACCTGCTCGGGGAGGAGAGAATATGACGGAGAAAATGACCGAAAATTCGGAGAAAAAGGTAGGCTTTTGGACGTACTATATGGCGCTCAACTTCGGGCCCAACGAGGCGCAGTGGGCGGCGGGGAAAATGTGGACGCCCATTACTTCCATGCTGCTTCTGATTTGGGGGGTGAGCTTTGTCGGCGGCAGTAGCATTCCCTTCACCCTCTGCTTTTTCGCATTCGCTTATTTAACGGTCATTGCGCTCTGCCTCGCAGTACGCGTCCGTCCCTCCCTTTTTAACCTGCTCCCCATCGGAGGAAGGCGCAAAACGGGGTTCTTCTTCCTGTCGATCGCACTTACGACGGTGTTGGCAATGCTCGCCGTGGCGGTGACCCTTTTGCTCGCTTTCCTGATCGTTGCGCTCATCGGATTTGTTGCGTCGGGAGAGTGGTTCTTTGTGCTTGAAAGCGAAGCGCCCGCTATGACCTGTTGGCAGGGGCAAGTGCTGGCGCTCATTCTCGGCGTGGGCATTTTCGGGGCGGGGATGATCGCGTCGTGCCTCAAAAAAAAGAGCTTGCGGATCACGTTTACACTCTTGATTCCGATTATCGCCATCGCGCCCTTTTTCGCCATTATGCAGCTCGGCGGGGTCGAATTCGGTCAGCTGTTTATCCTCTTCGATACCTTGCCTTATAGTTATGTATATTTGATCGTGTTCGGCGTTATCGCTTTGACGCTGCTTGTCGTTGGCGTCCTCCGCCTCATTCGATTTTTGAATCCGAAAAGGCAGTGAGGGGGTTATGACCTGCCCCCATTTATGGGGGCGGGTGGCGAACGCAGTGAGACAGGTGGGGGCAATTTTAGAATGTCAACCCCCACCACCGCCTGACGGCGGAGCCGCCCCCTTCAAAGGGGGCAGCTCTTCGCCTCCCCCCAACAAGTAGGGGGGAGGGTTGCCTGGAACACCGTCCCCCCTTTCGGCACTGCGTGCCACTGTCTCATGCGGGTAGAGCCCCGCATTACTTCGCCTACGGCTCGTGCCGCGCTTAGAGAAACAAAACAGCGCGCGGGGCGGTCACCGTTCGCGCTGCAAATGCGCTCACTCATGTCGCATTGCGCCAACAGTTATCAACTGTTGTCAAGAAAGCAATGCTCCACCCCCGCCCCACGAGGGACAGCTTTTTTGCCTGCGTTGTTCTTAAATTGTCATTTCGACCAAGCGCAGCGCGTGGAGAAATCTCACCTTATTATAATGCGGTTGAGATTTCTACTTCGTCGTTGGCGCTCCTCGTGCCGCCCTTCGACAACATAGAACGTGCGGGCGGGGCGACTACGCTCGAAATGACGTGATTTGGGAATTGCGTTGTGTTTCCTTGCTGTCCCTTTGTCTCTCCCCGCAAAAAAATTCGGTTAGCAATGGCGAACTTTTTTCCGAAAAGAGGCAAAAAACAGTTGACAGGCGCATAGGATTGTGATAGAATATGGGCGAAAAAGCGCGAGAAGAGCGCTTTTTTGAAGGACATGAGTTCGCATAGCCGAACCAAAGGCACAAAAAATGCGAATTTTTTTCGGACAGTTGGTTCGCAATAACGAACTCGTGCATGAAAGAGCATTTTAAGGAATAAAATATGCCGTTATTGCTTGCGCCCGTAGGGCAGGAAATGAAGATCGTCAAGATCATCGTGGACGAAAAGACCAAAAAACACCTCGCAAATTTAGGGGTCATCGCCGATTCCACCATTACGGTGCTCTCTTCGAGCGGGGGGAGCGCAGTCTGCATGGTGAAGGACGGTCGGCTCGCCCTCGACAGGGGACTTGCAAGCCGTATCTACGTCGCTTAAAACGTTTGCACACTTGGTGTGCAATCTCTTTTGCCCGCGAGTTCGCGGTTGCTAACTCAAAAAATTCATCGGAGGTAATACATAAATGACGAAAAATCTCAACGAGTTTTCGGTCGGCGAGAGGGGGGTCATCAAGACCGTCTCGGGCGAGGGAAAACTCAGAAGAAGGCTGTTCGACATGGGGGTCACGCCCGGGGCCGAAGTCCTTCTCCGCAAGAAAGCGCCCCTGGGCGACCCCTTGGAGGTCACCATCCGTGGGTATGAACTCACCCTGCGCAAGACGGAGGCGGAGCTCGTGACGATGGAGGTGAAGGCATGAAAAAGTTCGCCTTGGCGGGCAATCCCAACTGCGGAAAGACGACTCTATTCAACCTCTTGACGGGCTCCACCGCCTACGTCGGCAACTGGCCCGGGGTCACCGTGGATAAGCGGGAGGGCACCTATAAGCGGGGCGAGGAGCCCGTGCAGATCGTCGATCTTCCCGGCATTTACTCCCTCTCTCCCTACACGCCCGAGGAAGTCATCTCCCGTAACTTCATCCTCGACGAAAAGCCCGAGTGCGTCATCAACATCGTGGATGCGACCAACTTGGAGCGCAATCTCTACCTCACCACCCAGCTCATGGAGATCGACGTGCCCGTCATCATCGCTCTCAACATGATGGACGCCGTGGAAAAGGCGGGCGACCGGATCGACGCGAAGGAGCTCGAAAAGAAGATCGGGCTGCCCGTCGTGGAGATCTCCGCCCTCAAAAATACGGGGATCAAAGAATTGATGGACAGAGCCATCAAAATTTCCAAATCGCCGCGCGAGGGAACGACCGTTCTGCGCGATTCTCCCATCGCCCACCTCGTGCGGGATGTTTCGATCGCCTTGAAAGGGGCAAAGGTGGACGCGCCTCTCTTCCATGCGGTGAAACTCGCCGAAATGGACGAGATCGAGGTGAAGATGCACCCCGAGCTCCTCTCCATGGTGGAGGCGTTCAAGGCGACTTTCGAGGACGACACCTTCGGGACCGACCTCGAAGCGGTCGTTGCGGACGCGCGCTACAAATACATCGCGGCGAACTACTCCACCGCCTACGAGAGAAGAAAGCGGGGGGAAGTGCTCACAAAGAGCGACAAGGCGGATAAGGTGCTCACCCACAAAATTTGGGGCATTCCCATCTTTCTCGTCATTCTGTTCGCGATCTTCCACCTCACTTTCTCGGAGGACCTCTTCTTCATCAGCGCCATTTCGGGCGGAAAACTTCCCACTCTGTTCAAATCGGCTGCGGAAGGGGGGCTCGAATGGGAGGAGAACGCCTGGACGACTCTCGTCGCCTGCTTTTACGACGGCGCGGTGTTCTCGCCGGGCGTCATCATCACCAACCTCTGGACATGGTGCCTCGATTGGGTAGGGGAACTTCTCTCCCTCGCCACCGCAAACGCGCCCTTATGGGT
The DNA here is from genome assembly GCA_947632195.1 of uncultured Clostridia bacterium. GTDB lineage: Bacteria > Bacillota > Clostridia > Christensenellales > Borkfalkiaceae > Gallimonas. The sequence goes on from CANROE010000019.1 coordinate 20,226, forward strand.
GGGCAGCTTTGTGGGCGACGGCATTTGGGGAGGGCTCTCCGCCGTGCTCGGCTTTTTGCCGCAAATTCTTGTACTGTTCCTCTTCTTCTCAATTTTGGAGGACAGCGGCTACATGGCGCGCGTCGCGTTCATTCTCGACCGCATTTTCCGCCGTTTCGGGCTCTCGGGCAGGGCGTTTATGCCCATGATCATGGGGTTCGGCTGTTCGCTGCCCGCCATGATCAACACAAGGACGCTCGCCGACGACAACGAGCGCACGGCGACCATCCGCGTCATCCCCATGTTCTCCTGCGGCGCGAAATTGCCCATTTTGACAGCCATTGCGGGGGGCATCGTCACGGCGTTCGGCGTGGGGAATGCCGACCTCATCACCTATTCGATGTACCTCATCGGCATTGTGACGGCAATCGTCTGCGTCATTTTAATGCGCTCGACCACCATGCGCGGCGATGTCCCGCCCTTCATCATGGAACTTCCCGCCTACCATGCGCCGCTTTTCAAGGGGCTCATGATCCACCTGTGGGATAAGACAAAGCACTTCGTCAAAAAGGCGTTCACCATCATCTTCGCCTCGACGATCGTCATCTGGTTCCTCTCCAACTTCTCGTGGAATTGGCATTTCCTGCCCGAGGAGATCGAATACGAGGGGGAGACGATCCTCGTCAACCTGCACATGGAAAACAGCATTCTCGGCTCCATAGGCATGCTCATCCAGCCGCTGTTTACGCCGCTTGGGTTCGGCTCGCAGCTTGGAACGGCGGGCTGGGTGTTCGCGGTCGCCGCGCTCACGGGGCTCGTCGCAAAGGAGAACGTCATCGCGACCTTCGGAACGCTCGCCGCGTCCGTCGCGGGGGCTTACATCGCGACCGAGGAGGGCGTGATGGAGGCGGTGACGATGATCACGGCAACGGGGATCACCATTCCCGCGCTCATCTCCTTCATCGCCTTCAACATGGTCACCATTCCTTGCTTTGCGGCGTGCGCTACGGCAAAGGCGGAACTTCCCAAGGGCAAGTTCGCGTGGACCCTTCTCTTCTGGCTCGTCACGTCATATATCGTCGGCACGGTCATCTACCTCGTCGGCAGCTGGTGGTGGACGGTGTTCATCGTGCTCGCCGTTGTCGCGGCGGCCGTCTGCGGGATCGTCCTCTGGAACAAAAAGCACCCCGTAAAGTCCGAATTTTCGGAGGAGCTTGCAGCCGAGGCGGCGATTTCCGAGGGAGGGAATCAATGACTTGGTATGAAATTCTCATCATCGTGCTTGCGGCCTGCTTTGTGCTGGGCGTCGTCGTTTGGCAGATCGTCCGCAAAAAACAGGGCAAGGGTGGGTGCGACTGCGGCTGCGCAAATTGCAGCGGCGGCTGTCCCCACTGCGCACAGAAGAAAAAATAGTTCATCCGATCAATCTCCATAAATCTTCGGAAGGGGGAGGGCAAAAAGCTCTCCTCTTTTCCGTATAAAAATTTGCCGAAAATCTTTACATCCTCCGCGCGAAGTGCTATAATAGGTGCGGCTCTTCCAAGGAGAGCGAGGGGGGTTATTTATGGCAAGGATCATACTCAACGAAACAAGCTATCACGGCGCAGGCTCGGTAAAGGAGCTTGCGGCGGAGATCAAGGGGAGAGGGCTCAAAAAGGCGTTTGTCTGCTCCGATCCCGACCTTTTGAAGTTCGGCGTCACCAAGAAAGCGACCGACGTGTTGGAGACGGCGGGCATTCCTTACGAAATTTATTCGGACATCAAGGCCAATCCCACCATCGAGAACGTGCAGGCGGGGGTCGCCGCTTATCAAAAGAGCGGGGCGGACTGCCTCGTCGCGGTGGGCGGGGGATCGAGTATCGACACCGCAAAGGCGATCGGTATCATCGCCGCCAATCCCGAATTTGCGGACGTGCGCTCTCTCGAAGGCGTCGCGCCCACCAAGCACCCCTGCGTGCCCCTCATCGCCATTCCCACCACGGCGGGGACGGCCGCCGAGGTCACCATCAACTATGTCATCACCGACGTCGAGAAAAAGCGTAAATTCGTGTGCGTGGACGTGCACGACATTCCCGTCGTCGCCATCGTGGACAGCGATCTCATGAGCACCATGCCCAAGGGCCTCACTGCGGCAACCGGCATGGACGCGCTCACCCACGCCATCGAGGGCTACATCACCAAGGCCGCGTGGGAGATGACGGATATGTTCCACTTAAAGGCGATCGAGATCATCGCAAAGTCTCTCCGTGCCGCCGTCAGGGGTGAAAAAGAGGGGAGAGAGGGCATGGCGCTCGGGCAGTACATCGCGGGCATGGGCTTTTCCAACGTGGGGCTCGGGATCGTGCACTCTATGGCACATGCGCTCGGCGCGGTGTACGATACGCCGCACGGGGTCGCCAACGCCATTCTTCTGCCGACCGTCATGGCATATAACGCCGAGGCGACGGGAGAAAAGTACCGCGACATCGCCAAGGCAATGGGGGTGCAGGGCACCGAGAAGATGACAAAGGAGGAGTACCGCGCCGCCGCAGTGGAGGCAGTCGCCGCCCTCTCGCGCGACGTCGGCATTCCGCAAAATTTGAAGAACATCGTCAAGGAAGAGGACATTCCCTTCCTCGCGGAGAGCGCCATGGCGGACGCATGCCGCCCCGGAAACCCCAAGGAACCCACCTATGAGGACATCGTAGCGCTCTACAAATCGTTGCTGTAATGAAAAAGTCCGCGTCCAAAAAGGAAAAGAAAGCGAAAAAAAAGAGGGGCGCTCTGCGCCTCTTCCGCTGGGGGAGCCTGCTCCCCATTGCGCTCTTGCTTGGGCTCGGAATCGCTCTTTTTGCCGTTCCGCAGGAGAAACTGCACGCGCTGAGCATTGCAACGGGCGTGATCCTTTCGTTTGTCGCGCTGCTCCTCATCGCAGGTTCCTTTTTGGGGAGCGCGAGCGTATTGAGAATCGTCTGCGGCGTGGGACTTGTCGCCCTCGCCGTGTGGCTGTTCGTGCAGCCGGGCGAGGGGCAGAGCACTCTCTACTACGTTCTGTCGGGAATCGTGCTCCTGCGCGCGCTCGTCGGGCTGTTTTACGCACTCTTTGCAAAGCGGAAGGAGAGCCGCCTGTGGCAGATCTCCCTCTGGGGCAGCGTCTTCCTGCTGGTCGCCGCAGTGGTGTACTTCTTCCTGCCCATGCTCCGTTTGAGCGGGCAGCACCTGCTGCTCGGCGCGCTGTGTTGTCTGGACGCCCTGTTCGAGACAGCCGCCCTTCTTCACCGTCTCATGAACGCCATGAAGAAGGAGGAGACGCAAAAGCCCGAACCGACGGATAAAAAAGGGACGGCCAAAAAGGGGAAAAAGAGAGGGGAAGCGGCAGAAGTCTCTGCCGAAGTCCCCGCCGAAGTTTCGGCAGAAGTTGCCGTCGCGGCCGACAAACGACGGAAAAAGAGAGCGGCGAAGGAGCCGCCCGAAGAGCAGGCGGAAATTCCGCAGGAAGTTTCTTCCGCCGAGCAGGCGGAGCCGCCGCAGGAGACGGAGGGGAAGAAACCTTCGTTTTTTGCCCGTTTCCGCAAGAAAAAAGAATAAACCGCAGAAAAAAGGAATAAAACGGGGCGCGAACGCCTGAAAATCATTGCAGATCTCCCGCAGATTTGCTATGATGGTCGGGAGCTTTCGCGTTCGAGAGAAAACCATGCAGAAAAAAGACAAACAAGGTACGAATACGGCCGCCGTCATTCTGACGTCTGCGGTCATACCCATTCTCCTCTCGGGGATCGTGCGTGCGCTCGGCATTTACATCTTCGTATCCCCCAACAAGTTCGCCCCCGGCGGGACAAACGGCATTGCCGTGCTCCTCGAATACGTCACCAAGTGGAATTCGGGTTGGTTTTTGCTCATGATCAACGTCCCGCTCTTCTTTTTGGCGTTCTTCCTGTTGGGAAAGCGGGAGGCGATCATCTCCACGCTGTCCATGCTCCTCACGTCGGGGCTCTTGATCGTATTCGACTATATCCCCGCCTTTCCGCGTTTCGACGGCACAGGAACGGAAGAGCCCATCTCCTACGGACTTCTTGCCGCCGTTGCGGGCGGGATCTTCCTCGGCGCGGCGCTCGCTATCATGATCAAGAGCTGCGGCACGGCGGGGGGAACGGCGGTGCTTGCCTCCCTCGTCAAGAAGAAGTGGAGCTTTTTGAACGTGAGCTGGCTCACCTCGGCGTTCGACGCGATCGTGGTCGTCGTCTCCTTCTTTGTGTACTACCCGTGGAGCGCGCCGTTCATCAACAAACTCACCTCCGTGCTTTTGGCGCTTGTCTCCCTCGTCGTCACGAGCAAGACGTCCGACATCATCTTGCAGGGGTATAAGACGGCCTACCGCTTTGAGATCGTCACCAACCAGGCGGAAGAGATCGCAAAGGAGATCATGGAGACTACCCACCACGGCGTCACCGAAGTGCCCGGGATCGGCATGTACTCCCACTCCGAACACAAAGTTCTGGTGTGTATCATCCGCAAGCGCCACATCGCGGAGATCCAGCGAATCATCAAAAAATACCCCGGGACGTTTGCCTCGTTTACGCCCGCTTCGGAAGTGTACGGAAAATTCATCAAATAACTTTTCGCCGCCGCAGGCAGAGCCTGCGGCGGCGTTTCGTCCGCTTGACAAAAAGAGGAAAAGCGTGTTATACTGAAAGTATGGAAAACAAGGTCTACGACGTTGCCGTGGTCGGCGGAGGGATCGCCGGATACACCGCAGCGCTCGTCTTAAAAAATTTCAAAAAGAACTTCCTTTGGGTGGGAACGCGCCCCTTCGGCGAAAAGCTCTTCAAGGCGGAGCGGGTGAAAAATTTCCCCGCATTCACGGGCAGCGGGGCGGAGCTTGCCAATCTTTTGGCGGGGCAGATGGCCGCAGAGGAGCTGCCGTTCGCAAAGGCGAAGATCGATGGGATCTACGCAGCGGGCGGGGAATTCATCCTCACGAGCGGGAAAGAGGTATTCAACGCGCGCTCGGTCATTCTCGCAACGGGCGTGGAGACGGAGACGCGCGGGAGCGCCTATCTCGGGCGGGGCGTGAGCTACTGCGCCGTGTGCGACGGTTCGCTCTATAAGAACAAGGTCATCGCGTGTGAAATTTCCTCCGAAACGTACGCGGAGGAGGTGGAATATCTTGCGGGGATCGCGCGGAAGGTGTATGTGTTTTGCCTCTACGAGGGGGCAAAGTTTCGCGCCGAAAACATCGAGATTTGCGAGAACGACCGCATTGCGGAGGTCGACGGCGGCGACCGTATCTCACATATCTATACCAAGCTCGGATACGAGATCAAGGTGGACGGGCTATTCTATCTGAAAGACGCCATGCCGCCCTCGGTGCTTGTCGGCGGGCTGGAAACGGAAGAGGGGCACGTCAAAGTTGCGCGGGATATGTCGACCAATCTTTCGGGGCTGTTTGCGGCGGGCGACGTGACGGGCAGGCCTTACCAATATATCAAAGCCGCAGGAGAAGGACTTGTGGCGGCGTATTCGGTTCAGAAATTTCTTTCTCACGAAAAATCTTTTGCTGCGCAAAATCTTTTTCCGTGAGGAAATGGGCTGTTGTGCTTTACCTTCCTGGACCTCTCGTTCGCGTTGGCTTACAAGAAGTTGCAAGAATGCAACAAATGCAGTCGCGCAGCGCAAAAGCGTGGTTTTGCTCGCGCAAGTGATTTTAGTTTCGCACAATTCTTTTCCTCGATGTCATACCGAGCGAAGCGCGTAGCGCGAAGTCGAGTGTATCTCCATGGTTTTCAACGAACCAAACATCGGAAAATAATTGTGCGAGGAAACGGGCGTGTATGCCTTAACTTGTTTGTCCTCTCGTTCGTTTCATCGGACAAGAAGTTGCAAGAATGCAACAAATGCAGTCGCGCAGCGCAAAAGCGTGGTTTTGCTCGCGCAAGTGATTTTAGTTTCGCACAATTCTTTTCCTCGATGTCATACCGAGCGAAGCGCGTAGCGCGAAGTCGAGTGTATCTCCATGGTTTTCAACGAACCAAACATCGGAAAATAATTGTGCGAGGAAACGGGCGTGTATGCCTAAACTTGTTTGTCCTCTCGTTCGTTTCATCGGACAGGAAGTTGCAAGAATGCAACAAATGCAGTCGCGCAGCGCAAAAGCGTGGTTTTGCTCGCGCAAGTGATTATATTCACGAAAAATCTTTTGCTTCGTAAAATCTTTTTCCGTGAGGAAATGGGCATACGCAGTTCAACTTGCTAATCCTCTCGTGCGTCTTAACGAACACTAAGCCGTAAGAGTGCGGCAAATTGGGTGGAGCGGCGCAATTCTGCTCAACAGCCCAGTGGGCTGTGAGCTGCGCCGCGACAGGAGTGTTGGCAAACGCGACGGGCTTTGCGGCGGTACCTGCCGCCCAAAGCGCTTATGAAAAATGGCGATTTTCCAACGCGCAAGTATTCTAAAATGTCATGTCGACCGTAGCGGAGACATCTCTACCGCATTACAACAAGGCGAGATTTTTTGACTCCACTTCGTTCCGCTCGAAATGACAAATTAAAGAATACGCGGGCCGAAATGAAAGATTAAGGACGTTGCGGCGAAATGACATATTTAGGGACAGCCAGTAGGGGAAAGCGGAACGCCGTTCCCAAATGTCATTTCGAGCCGCCGAGGAACGAGGCGTGTCGAGACATCTCTACCGCATTACAACAAGGCGAGATTTCTCGACTCCACTTCGTTCCGCTCGAAATGACAAATTAAAGAATACGCGGGGCGAAATGAAAAATCAAGAGCGTTACGGCGAAATAACATAATTAGGGACAGCGAGGGGAAAGCGGAACGCCATTCCCAATCACGTCATTCCGCCCCGCCCGCACGTTCTATGTTGCCTAAGGGCGGCACGAGGAGCGCAGCGACGAAGTAGCGTAGTCGAGACTGAGGGGTTTTCAAAAACCCTTTCCCCCTCACTGCGTTCGGGTACTTTCCCTTTCAGGGACAGCAAGACAATAGAACGTCTTATCCGAATATGTGGTAAAGAAAGTCGTAGAAATCCTGAAAGTTCCCGGGAAAGTATTTATACACCGCTGCGCAAAATGCGGCAAACGAGAGGCACAAGACTGCAACGCAGAGGAAGATGATCGTCCAGAGTATCGCCTTGTCGTGCTTTTTGAACCACGGCACAAAGAAAGAAAGCACGGAAAGCGCAAAACAGAATACGCCTACCGCCAATGCAAAGCCTAACAGCGTTCGTGCGAGTATGAGGAAAGAAGTCCACGGGGAAAAGACGTGATCCCAAAATTTGCTCACCGGCATCATCATGAAGCCGCAAAGCTGCCAGATGTTCATTGGTGGATAGTACATGGAGATGGCGAGTGGCTGATCGAATGTAATCGCAAAGGACAAGATCAGAAGCAGGACGGGCAGAGCGATCCCGACGGTGGCAACGATACAATTTTTAACCTTCGGTTTGGACATTTTCACATACTCCTTTAAGTCCTGCCTGTCGAGAAGGGTCTCCTCGCTCACGCCGAAATACTCCGAGAGCACCTGCAAATTGGAATCGTTGGGGATCCCCAAACCGTTCTCCCACTTTGCGACCGCGCTGCGGCTGACGAAGATCGCCTTCGCAAGATCGCTCTGCGATAAATTTTTTTGCGTGCGCAGCTCTTTCAATTTTTGGGAAAAAGACATGGGAAACCTCCTGTCTGTATTCTATCACAAAATGCGGAAAATTGCAATGTCCGCGCCCGTTACTTTGCAAAATCTGCCCGTTACTTTTGAAACCATAAGGAGAATTTCATATGAAAAAACTGCTGTTTATCGACTGCTGTATCCGAGGGGAGGCGTCGAGGACGAGAAAACTTGCCGAGGCGTTTTTGTCCGCTCTTCCGCAGGAATACGACGCCGAGTGGCTCGACCTCGGCACGGCGGAGATCCGCCCGCTCGACAGGGCGCGCTACTTCGCCCGCGAAAAACTCCTGGACGAAGGAAAGCTCGCGGATCCGCTCTTCGGCTATGCAAAACAGCTCGCAGAGGCGGACGTCGTGCTCGTCGCCACCCCCTTCTGGGACATGGGGATCCCCGCCATGCTCAAAACCTATCTCGAAAACGTCTCGATCGCGGGCATCACCTTCTCCTGCGACGAAGAGGGGAACTTTACGGGACTGTGCAAAGCAGAGCGCATGATCCTCCTCACCACGCGGGGCATGGAGATCCCCGACGGCAGCGAGATGGAACAGGCAACCCCTTACCTCAAAGCGATCTGTAAATTCTTCGGGATCGGCGGCTTTGAGACAGTCTCCGCATGGGGGATGGACGTCGTACCCCCCGAAGAGGCAGAAAAACGGCTCCTCTGCGCCACAACAAGCGCACGGGAGCTCGCGCAGAGCTTATAACGCTTTTTCCGTGCGTCCGTCATCGGAAATCTGCCATATTTTTCCTCAAAATGCTTGTAAACGGCAGGAAAAATGTGTATAATAATAGTCGGACGTGCAAAACTACCGCACGCAAAAGGAGATCTTTTATTTCATGGACGCAGGCCCATCTACGGAATTGCCCCCAAGTGCGCTGCTGATTAGCGCCTCTTTTACGGGCGTGACGCTCGCACTCGTCATCGCGCTTGTCGTGCTCATCTTTCTCTCGGGATTTTTCAGCGCGACGGAGACCGCCTACACCAGCTTTTCCACCGTCCGCATGCGGCGCTATGCCCAAAGAAAGCGCTCTGCGCGGCTCGCGCTCAAAATGAGCGAGAATTACAACAACGTTTTAACGACGCTGCTCATCGGCAATAATATCGTCAACATTGCGGCAGCGTCCATCGCGACCGTGCTCTTCACGGCGGCGCTCGGCGAGGAGCTCGGCCCGACCATCTCCACCGTGGTTCTCACGGTCATCGTGCTCATCTTCGGCGAAGTGACGCCAAAGACGCTCGCAAAGGAAGCTCCCGAAAAATTCGCCTGCGCGGTCGCCTACCCGCTCTACGTCTTTTCCCTCGTCTGCCTGCCTTTGAATTGGGTATTCGGCTATTGGAAAAAATTCATCTTCCTCCTCTTCGGGCTCAACAAAAAGAAACCCAAGTACACCGAGGAAGAGTTCAAAATGATCGTCACCGACGTCAAAAAAGAGGGCGTCCTCAACGAGACCGAACACGATCTCATCGAAAAGACCCTCCGCTACGACGAGTTGCACGTCGGCTCCTGCATGATCCCCCTCGATCGGGTGATCGCCGTGGAGATCAGGGACGATTCCCGTCTCCTTCTCCGCCTCTTCCGCGAAACGAATTTCTCGCGCATTCCCGTCTACAAGGGAACGAAACAGAATATCATCGGCATTTTGTACCGCGCGGACTTTTACGAAAACATGCTCGCGGGACGGCGCAACTTCGAGAACATCGTGCGGCCCGTCTCCTGGACGGCGACGGACGAAAAACTTTCCGCCCTCATGAAACGCATGCAGAACATGCGCGAGCATATGGTGATGGTGGGCTCCGAAGGCAATGCGCTCGGGCTCATCACCCGCGAAGATATGATCGAGGAACTCCTCGGCGACATCGACGATAAGTACGACCTGACGCCCGTCACTTCGCCCATCCAGCCCTTTATCCCCGAGCCCGAAAAGCCCGAGACGGTGGACGAGACGGAGGAATAAAGTTTTTTTTTCATTTGCCCCAAAGAAGGGAAGTATGGATCTGTTGATTCCCGTTGCGGCGGGGGTAGAAGCCTCCGTCAAACGACAACTCAATACCCTCGGATATGGTGACTGCCCCGCAATCAACGGAAGAATTTCCCTTGCGGGGAGTTTTTTCGACGTCGCCCGCCTCAACGTCTTTCTGCGTTCGGGCGAACGGGTGCTCATCGAGCTCGGCTCTTTGCCCGCCGAGACCTTCAACGAGCTGTACGACGGTGCGTTCTCTCTTCCGTGGGAGGAATTTCTCTCCCCGCATTCCCTCATCCGCATGGACGGAAAGAGCTATAAAAGCAAGCTCGGCGCCGTGAAAGCGGCGGGCGGAGTGGTAAAAAAAGCCATCGTCGCCCGTCTCAGAGAAAAACTCGGCGTGCGCACCCTCGACGAAAAGGGGGAGCGCGCGGTCGTGGGGGTGTCGATCTTCGGCGACGTCGCAAGTTTTACCCTCGACACGTCGGGGGAGGGGCTGCACAAGCGGGGATACCGCACCCTCGCCTATGACGCGCCCCTCAAAGAGACGGTCGCCGCCGCCATGATCGAAAGCAGCGTATATCGCGCGGGAAAGCCCTTTGCAGACCTCTTCTGCGGGAGCGGGACGATCCCCATCGAGGCAGCGCTCTACGCCTTGAACATCGCCCCGAACGCGGAGCGGACGTTTGATTTCACCCAATGGAAATGCGCCCCCAAGGACGCGCTTTCCATGGCGCGGCAGGAGGCGGAGGACGTGCGCGACAGAAATACCAAGCTCTCGCTGCTTGCCTCGGATATCTCCGCAAATGCGCTTTCCATCGCCCGCTACCACGCAAAGAGGGCAGGGGTCGCCGAACACATCCGTTTCTCCTGCGCCGACATGCGCGAATTTTCTTCGGAGGAGAGATACGGGGTACTTCTCTCCAACCCGCCCTACGGCGAGCGGCTCAAAGAGAGCGATCTGTTTTCCCTCTACCGCGACTTCGGCAGAATGTACCGCGCTCTCCCCGATTGGAGCTGTTATTTTCTCTCGGGCTATGCGGAGGCGGAGCGCGCCTTCGGCGGCAGGGCGCAAAAGCGGCGAAAACTCTACAACGCGAACATTTCTTGCGGGTTTTACGGCTATTTGGGTGCAAAACCCCCGAAAAACAAATGATAATATTGTGAAATTTACGGAAAGCACACTTTACAAACTTGACAGCGCGCCCCGTTGCGTTTATAATTAGTTCGGTTTTGTTCAGCATAATACAAAAAGGAGAAAAAATATGGAAATCAACAAGTATCTCATCAAACTCATCGAGGCGGCGAAAGGGTTGGAAGGCATGGACTTTTTCATGGGCAAAGCCTCTCTTTCCAAAACGGAATTCCGCCTTCTGCAAGAGGTCGTTATGGAGCAGGAGAAGGGGAACGACATCATCTCTTCCGAGCTCGCAAGAAGGCTCGGGATCACCCGCTCGGCAGTCTCGCAGATCGTCACCAAGCTCGAAGAGAAGGACATCGTCAAGCGCACGGCGGCGCAATACGACCGTAAGATCGCCTATATCCGTCTCTCGGACCATGCGCGCACGATGTTTTCGCAGCAGTGCATGCGCGCCAACGCCGCCATGGAGGAACTCGAAACGCAGTTCGGGAAAAAACGGCTCGAACGCTTTATCGCGGAGTACGACGAGCTCTCCAAGGCCTTTTGCAAGATCGTGGAATCTCATAAAAACGAAACATAATTGTCGGGAAACGGACATGGAGAGTATTTATGTTAAAATTATCGGGAATCAAAAAGGATTATAAGGTCGCCGACGGCTATGTCCACGCCTTAAAGGGGATCGACCTCGTATTCCGCAAGAATGAGTTCGTCTACATTTTAGGGCAGTCGGGCTGCGGCAAGACGACCCTTCTCAACGTCATCGGCGGGCTCGACCACTACACCGAGGGCGACCTCATCATCCAGGGCAAGTCCACCAAGGACTTCAAGGACCGCGATTGGGACGTCTACCGCAACCACAGGATCGGGTTCATCTTCCAGACCTATAACCTCATTCCCCACCAGACGGTGCTGGGGAACGTGGAACTTGCGCTCACGATCGCGGGCATTCCGCGCGACGAGCGGCGGGAGCGGGCAAGACAGGCTCTCGAACGGGTCGGGCTCGGCGAAGAGCTCAACAAGAGGCCCAACCAGCTCTCGGGCGGACAGATGCAGCGCGTCGCCATCGCCCGCGCTCTCGTCAACAACCCCGATATTTTGCTCGCCGATGAGCCGACGGGCGCGCTCGACAGCAAGACGAGCGTCGAAGTCATGGACCTCATCAAAGAGATCGCGGGAGAGCGGCTCGTCATCATGGTGACGCACAACCCCGAACTTGCCGAAAAGTACGCGACCCGTATCGTGCGGCTCAAAGACGGACTGGTGGAGTCGGACAGCGACCCCTATACCGACGAGCTCGAAGAGGAGCGGTGGGACGTAGACCGCGAGGCGGAAAGCGTCAAGAGCAAGAAGAAAGAGGGGCAGAAAGCGCGCGCAAAGATGAGCTTTTTGACCTCGCTCTCCCTTTCGGCGCGCAATCTTCTTACCAAAAAGGGGAGGACGATTTTAACTTCCGTCGCGGGCAGCATCGGCATTATCAGCGTCTGCCTCGTGCTCGCCCTTTCGAGCGGGTTCAACAACTACATCAAAAAGACGGAAGAGGATATGCTCTCCTACTATCCCGTGCAGGTCACGGAGAATACCTTCGACATGACCGCCGTCATGGGCGCCATGCAGAGCTATCAGCCGGATATTGACCTTGAAAAGATCGACGATAAGGCGTATGTCAATTCTTTCCTGACGGGACTTGCGCACAATATGGCGGTCCAAAACGACATCAGTGAAAAATATCTTAACTTTATCCGCGATATGGATCCCGCCCTTGTGAATGCGATTTCCTACGGCTACGGCACAACGCTTTTGGACAACATCTATACCAACGTGACGACTGGCGGCGTATTCCATGACGGCGTGAGAACAGAACGGGTGGAGCAGAATTTGTCTCTCACACAGCTCAAGTCTTTCTATATTAAGGAGCTCCGTACTTATGCGCCGACCTATAACAGCCTGCTCTCGATGGCAGATTTGTTTGGGAATATCGTCCATAAAATGCCGAATACCGCCAAGGCGGGGGAGGAGGGCTTTTCCGACTTTGTTCTTTCGCAGTACGATCTGCTCGGCGGCAAGAAGGCCCACTTCCCGCAAAACGAAAATGAAGCGGTGCTCGTCGTAGGTGAAAACAGCATGATCACGGACATGACAGTCGCCCAACTTGGGATGCTCGATGAAGAGAAATTCATCTCTCCCTTCCTCAAAGAACAGGGCACTGATCAGACGAATTGGGATCATTCGATCGACTTTTCGGAGATCATAGGGAAAAAGTACGTCCTTGCTTTCAACGATGCGGTGTATTCCGCGAAGGGGGGCAACCCGCTCATGGGCTCTTATCCTTTTGAATACAACGGCGATTGGAACAATAAGGGCGATTGGGCGGAGTATCATGTCCCCGAAGACGAGGGGATAGAGGTCACAGTGACGGCAGTGCTGCGCCTTAAAAGCAATTACACCTATGGCTGTCTTACCGAAGGGCTCAATCTTACCGAAGAGACCTTTATGAGCTATCTTACACACAATCTCGATTCCGAGATCGTGCAGTGGATGAAAAGCCCGTCGGCGAAGGTGCCGCAGTTTGTCATTGACGAGCTCGTCAAGGTGAATCCGCAACTCTCTGCGGGGACGGAGCTTTACTATGCGCCCGCTTCCAATCTGAGTGGCAAGAATGGGTTCGTGCCTGCGGGAAACTTCGCCGTCGCCTACGATCTCGACAGCGCCATTCGCCTTCTTGGCGGAAACGATGCGCCCAATTCTGTCTCCATCTATCCTAAGGACTTTGACAGCAAAGAGGAAGTAATAAATTATCTTGACAGCTGGAACGAGCTTCCCACGACGACAGAGGAAGAGAAGATCACATATACCGACACGGTAGGACTTCTCATGAAGATGGTAAAGACGATGCTCGACGTCATCACCTATGTGCTCGTCGCCTTCACCGCGATCTCGCTCATCGTCTCGTCCGTGATGATAGGTATCATCACCTACGTTTCGGTGGTGGAGCGCGTCAAGGAGATCGGCGTGCTGCGCTCCCTCGGCGCGAGGAAACGGGATATCAAGAACCTCTTCAATGCGGAGACCTTCATCATAGGGCTCGGCGCGGGTCTCATCGGCGCGGCGGTCACCTATCTTCTCGAAATTCCCATCAACGCCATCATCTTCTCCCTGTCGGGGATCTCGGGGATCGCCTCGCTACCCATTCTCACGGCGGGGATCATGGTGCTCATCAGCGTGGCGCTCACCCTCATCTCGGGACTCATTCCCGCCTCGGCAGCCGCCAAGAAAGACCCAGTTATCGCCCTCCGCACCGAATAAAAGAGGGGCCAAACGGACATACTTCTTTCAAACGGAAAGAGGTGCGTTATGGCAAAAAAGAACAAACTTCCGAAACTCACCGACGAGGAGTACGAGGAATATCTGAAATCGCTTTTAACGAAATAAAAAAATCGGGAGA
>CANROE010000020.1 GCA_947632195.1 uncultured Clostridia bacterium
CTTCGTTCCGCTCGAAATGACAGGGGGAGGACGGCGGAGATTTCTCGACTTCACTTCGTTCCGCTCGAAATGACAGGGGGACACTTCGTTCCGCTCGAAATGACATGGGGAGAGGACGGCGGAGATTTCTCGACTTCACTTCGTTCCGCTCGAAATGACAGGGGGACACTTCGTTCCGCTCGAAATGACAGGGGAGAGGGCGGCGGAGATTTCTCGACTTCACTTCGTTTCGCTCGAAATGACAGGGGGGGACACTTCGTTCCGCTCGAAATGACAGGGGGAGGACGGCGGAGATTTCTCGACTTCACTTCGTTCCGCTCGAAATGACAGGAGGGGCACTTCGTTTCGCTCGAAATGACAGGGAGCGGAATGAGTAGGGGAGGGGAGAGAGTAAGATATGGGAGAGGAGTTGATAAAAGACGGAAAAAATTGCGGAAATGAGGGCAAAATCGGTTGATTTTTTGTTGCTCTTCCGCTATAATGGACAGGTGACTTTGGGTATTCCTCTGCCGTAGCACCCCAAGAATGCGTGCAAAATCAAGAACGGGTATGAATACTTTTTCAAATACACGGAGGTAAAGTCAATGAAAGGTTTGATCGAATCGATCGAGAAAGAAGGGCTCAAAGAGAATGTGCCCCAATTCAATGTGGGTGATACCGTTAAGGTCGGCTACCGCATCATCGAGGGCGGCAAGGAAAGGATCCAGAACTTCGAGGGCGTCGTGATCGCCAAGAAACACGGCGGGATCCGCGAGACGTTCACCGTCCGCCGCCTCTCCTTCGGCGTCGGCGTGGAACGCTGTTTCCCCCTGCATTCCCCGAAAGTAGCCTATGTGAATGTTGTGCGCGCGGGAAAAGTGAGAAGAGCAAAGCTCTACTACCTCAGAGGGCGCACGGGCAAGGCGGCCAAGATCAAGGAATTGAAGTAAAAAGGGCAAAATCCCGAAAGAGCGTCTCCTGCGGCGCTCTTTTTTCATGCGCGGCGGATCTCCCGCCCGTCCGCAAAAAGGGGAGACGCCCCGCCCCGATCTCCTTTTCCGCGCAAATGCGCTTGATTTTTTTTAAAAAAGCGGGCGAAAATCGTTTACAATTACGCGCGTTTCGGTTAGAATAATATGCGACGATATAATAAGGAAACAATCGTATGAAGAAAACAAATTTTTGGAAAAGAATGTCAGGATCGTTTCTCGCCTTCCTCATTCTCGCACTCGTCTTTCTTGCGCTCGGGCTCGGGACGCTCGGCTCGCTCACCTCTACGGGCGACGCCTGCGCCCTCTCTTCCAAGCGGAACACGGACGGCAAGGAACCCTGCATCGTACTCAACATCACCGACCCCGGCCATGGAGAAGAGGGGCATGAGCACCGAGATCTCTACATCAAAGAGGTCTACTTCAACCTCGGCGGGATCTATACCGATTACGGCGAAACCGTCACCATCCAGATCGCGCGCGGAACTTCCAGCAGCAGCTCCTGGTACACCTACTCGGAGATCAGTTTCGCCAATTTCTACGAAGAACTCGGCGAGGGTGAGGAGTCGGCAGCGCCCATCACGGATTCCCTCTTCAACTGGGTAAAATACACCGTCTCGACCCAAAGCGGCTGGCGTATCGCAACCTACCCTTACTACCGCATTAAAGTAGACGGGGGCAGCGTGCTCATCAACGAGATCGTGTTCGTCGCCAACGACGAGGATACGACCACCGAAGGAGAGCATGAGCCCGTGGTGCTCCGTCCCACCGTCTATGACGGCGAGAACGGCACCCTCCTGCCTTACGACAAGGACAATGGAGAGACTGCTGCGACCGCGATCGAGAAAGCAGCCGCGATCGTGGACAGTCCCCGCATGCCCTCCGTGACGCAGTCCTCCTACTTCCGCTACGGCGAGGAGGAGATCTATTCTTTGCTGACCATCTCCGAGATGAGGCTCGGCAAAAGCTATATCCAGGGAAACGTCTATCACCTCGATACCGTCTATAACAACCTCGGCAACGACATTCTTGCGTTCGGGACGCTCATCGGCGGCATGAGCCCCTTCGGGCTCCGCCTGATGCCCTTCCTCGCCTCCTTCGGCGTGCTCGTGTTTGGGTTCCTCCTCACGAGAAAACTCACGGGAAGCGATAAGGCGGGCCTGGTGTTCTCGGTGCTCTATGCCCTCTGCGGCGTGAGTATGAGCCTCGGACACTTCGGGACTCCCCTCATGATCGGGCTCTTCTTTATCACCGCCGCGCTCTTCTTCGTGACGAAATTCTTCCGCGAGGGGTTGCGGTCGGCGACCTATCTTTCCGCCGTTCCCGTGCTCTTCGGCGGGCTGTTTACGGCGGCGGCGGTCTGCGTCAACGGCGCGTTCGTCATTCCCGCCGTCTGTATCGTCGGGCTGTTCGTGGCGGGGCTTGTCCGCCAGACGCGCAAGACGCGCGCCGCGCTCGATCTTGCCATCGACGCGGTGGAAGAGGACGAGAAGGGAGAAGCTCCCCGCACGGAAGGGACTTCCGAACCGAGAAAGAAACTCGCCGTCGCCCTCAAAGAGCACCGCTTCAAGGGGAGCGTCGCGGGGTGTATCTTCTTTGCATTCCTCATTTTCGGCGGGTTCCTCATCTCCGTACTTGCGGCTCTGCCCATGTACTTCCCTTACGTCAAGATCTATGACAATCCCGCCGATCCGCAAAAGAATATCTTCTACTTCATGTGGAAAGCCTTCTGCGGCGGCTTTGTCGGCAGCAATTATCTGACGCAGCCGCAGTCGGTGTGGAGCCCCTTCTATATCCTCTTCAAGGGAACGGGGACGAAGTTTGCGGTGACTGCCGCAGGTTCTCTCATCGCCGTTGCCTCCCTCGTCGCGGGCGTCGCCGGCGCAGTGGTCGCCATTTTAGCCCTTGCGCGCAAAGCAAACGACGAATCTTTCAAAGAGGAGCTCATCTCCTTGCTCATTCCGCTCGTGGGCGTTGTGGTCGGGCTCGTGACCGCCTCCTTTGTACAGGGCGGGCTTGCGTTCATGCTCCTTGCCTATGTCTGCCTGTTCGTGATCGCCGCAAAGGCGACCTCGGAAAAGGACGAAAAATACGCAAAGGTGGTAAATATCCTCTCCGTCATCTGCCTCTTTGCGCTTGCGGTGTGTTTCGGGCTCTTTGCGATATTTACCTTCTCGATCCCCACGGGATCGGGTTTCTTGTCCGCTTTCTGGGCATAAGGCTCTCCCGCACGGCTGCGGGAGCTTACAAAGGGGAAAAATATGATCGCGAAAATCATCTGTTATGCGCTTTCCGGACTTGACGGCATTCCCGTGGAAGTGGAGACGGACGTCAACAGGGGCGTGCCCACTTACGAAATGGTGGGGCTCCCCGATACCGCCGTCAAGGAGTCCAAGGAGCGGGTGCGCTCCGCGCTCAAAAACAGCGGGCTCCTTTTCCCCATGAACAGGATCACCATCAACTTTGCCCCTGCGGACCTGAAAAAAGAGGGCGCGTCCTTCGACCTCGCGATCGCCGTCTCTCTGCTCAAAGCCAGCGAACAGCTCATCGGCGCGAATGTGGAGGACGTCGTGTTCCTCGGCGAACTCGCCCTCAACGGCGACCTCCGCCCCATCAGCGGGCTGCTGCCCATTCTCATCTCGGCAAAGGCACACGGGTTTACGCGGTTCGTCATTCCCGCCGCGAATGCAAAAGAAGCGCGCTTTTTGGGCGGCGCGGAAATTTATCCCGCCGAAACGCTGCTCGCCGTCGTAAAGCATCTCATCGGGTTCAAGCCCATTGAGCCGCTCCGGACGGCGGAATTCGCGGTCGGACATACGAAAACGCTCTCCGCCGATTTGAAATACGTCAAGGGACAGCCCGTTGCGCGGCGGGCGATCGAGATCGCCGTTGCGGGCGGGCATAACCTGCTCATGGTGGGGCCTCCCGGCACGGGAAAGACCATGCTCGCAAGGTGTCTGCCCACGATCATGCCCGATCTCTCCTTCGAGGAGGCGCTCGAAATCACGAAGATCCACTCCGTGGCGGGCATTCTCGGGGAGGAGGGGATCGTGACCGAACGGCCCTTCCGCACCCCGCACCATACCGCCACCACCGTGTCGATGTGCGGCGGCGGAAACCGCGTCGTGCACCCCGGGGAAATTTCCCTCGCCCACGGCGGCGTGCTCTTTCTGGACGAGTTGCCCGAATATAAACGCTCCACCCTCGAAGCCCTCCGCCAGCCCCTCGAAGACGGGAAGATCACCGTCTCCCGTGCGGGCGGGACGTTTACCTATCCCTCCCGCTTTATGCTCTGCGCGAGCATGAACCCATGCCCCTGCGGCAACTACGGCTCGGAAAATCTCGTGTGCACCTGCACCCCCGCCGAGATCAGGCGTTACCGCAAGAAAATTTCGGGACCCCTCCTCGACAGGATCGATCTTCAAGTGGAGGTGGACAACATCTCCTATGACGAGCTCACTTCGGACGAACTGCGCGAAGATTCCGCGACCGTGAAAGAACGCGTCAATATGGCGCGGAAGATCCAGCGCAACCGCTTTTCCGAATATAAGCTCAATACCAATGCCGAAATGGGGGAGCGGGAACTCGACGAATTTTGCAGGCTCGGCTCCGAGAGCGAAACTATCCTGCGCAGCGCGTTTGAACGGATGAAACTCTCCGCACGGGCGCGGGCGCGTATCATCAAGGTCGCCCGTACCATCGCCGATCTCGACGGGTGCGAGGAGATCTTGCCCAAACACGTCTTTGAGGCGGTCTCCTACCGTCTCAACGAAAAATTCTGATGACAAAATATACCAACGAAGAAAAGGCGCTTATTTGGCTGTGCGCATTCGGAGAGCTCGAATCGCGGGAAAGAGCGGCGTTGCTCCGCATGGCGGGCACACCGAAAAAACTCTTTGAACGGTTTGAGTTTTTCTATGAAAAGACCTTTTCCGTCCCCACCGCGAGCAGCCTTGCGGAGCGCGAAACGCAGATCGCCGCGCTCCTCGGCGAGATGGAGGAAAAGGGGTATTTTGCCGTGACCGTGCTGAGCCCCGATTATCCGGAAGGGCTCAAAGCCGCCTTTCCGCCCCTCGTGCTGTTCGGCGCGGGAAAACGGGAACTTCTGAAAGAAGAGCTGTTCTGTATCGTCGGCTCCCGCGTGACCCCGCCCTGGGCGGAAAAGTTCGGAATGGAGATCGCCCGCGACCTGACGAGAAAATTTGCCGTCGTCACGGGACTTGCGGAGGGCGGTGACCTTGCCGCCGTTCACGGGGCGCTCCCCTGCGGAAAACTCATCAGCGTGCTCCCCTGCGGGCTCGACGAATGCTATCCCGCCGCGCACGCCTCCGTCAAAGAGGAGATCCGCCGCACGGGACTGCTGCTCAGCGAAGTTCCCTTCCGAGAGAAGGCGAGAAAGTATTCCTTCCATGCGCGCAACCGCATTCTTGCGGGACTGTGCAAGGGAGTGCTGGTGCTCTCCGCCGGCGAAAAGAGCGGCGCGCTGATCACCGCAAATACCGCGCTCGAATACGGAAGAGATGTGTTCGCGGTGCCCTATAACCCCGTCGTGGCGCAGGGTGCGGGCTGCAACGAACTCCTCAAAAAAGGCGCATATGTGTGCACTTGCACGCAGGATATTTTCGATTGCTACGGCATTCTGCCGGAGACGAAAAAGCCCCTTTCCCTCTCGCCCGAAGAGGAGAAATTGTACTCGATCCTGCACGCCGAGGGAGAGCTGCATGCGGCCGTCCTCGCCGCGCGGGCGGGAATGCCCGTGTACGAGATCGCGGCGGTGCTCTCCGCGCTCGAACTCAAAGGGCTCGTCGTGAAGGCGGGCGGAAACAGATACGGGTGTGTGAAATAAAGTTCGTAAAAAGAGGTTATTATGGATCTTATCATCGTGGAGTCGCCGAGTAAGGCAAAGACAATTTCAAAATATCTCAAAGGAAAATACCGTGTGGACGCTTCGGGCGGCCACATCCGCGATTTGCCGCAGAAAAAACTCGGCGTATCCGTGGCGCAGAACTTCGAGCCGCAGTACGTCACTTCTCCCGGGAAGGAGGAGACGATCAAACGCCTGACGGAGGAGGCGAAACGGGCGGGGAAAGTGTACCTCGCGACCGACCCCGACCGCGAAGGCGAGGCCATTTCGTGGCATCTCCAAACGGTGCTCGGGCTCGATTCGGACAAGGAGAACCGCATCGAATTCAACGAGATCTCCCCCAAAGCCGTGGAACGGGCGCTCGAACACCCCCGCAAGATCGACTACAACCTCGTAGACGCACAACAGGCGCGCCGCGTGCTCGACAGGCTCGTCGGATACAAACTTTCCCCCCTTCTCAACAACAAGATCCAGAACGGGCTCTCCGCAGGCAGGGTGCAGTCGGTGGCGCTACGCCTCGTCGTGGACAGGGAGCGGGAGATCAAAGCGTTCGTGCCCGAGGAATATTGGACGATCGCGGCGGAATTGCAAGACGGCGGGAAGAAATTTTCCTCCTTCCGCGCCCTGCTCGAAAAACGGGGCGGGAAGAAGTGCAAAGTCTCCTCCAAAGAACAGGCGGACGCCGTGCTTTCCGCACTGCGGGCGGGAACGTATCAGGTCGTCTCCGTGAAAAATTCGGTGACCAAATCGCATGCGCCCGCGCCCTTCACCACAAGCACCCTGCAACAGGACGCCTCCAACAAACTCGGCATGACCGCGCCCGAGACCATGCTCATGGCGCAGCACCTCTATGAGGGCGTGGACGTCGAAGGGGAGGGGCACGTCGCCTTCGTCACCTATATCCGTACCGACTCCACCCGCGTCTCTTCGGACGCGCAGGCGGCCGCGCTCGGCTATATCGCGGAGAAGTACGGGAAAGAATACTGCCCCGCAAAACCCAATTTTTACGCCTCCAAGAAGGGCGCACAGGACGCGCATGAGGCGATCCGTCCCATCGACGTCAAACTCGCGCCCGATCTTGCCAAAAAAATGCTCGACCGCAAGCACTACAACGTCTACAAACTCATCTACGAGCGCTTTATCGCCTCGCAGATGGCCGAAGCGCAATACGATTCCATGCAGATCGAGATCGAAAACAGCGGCTATGGGCTGCGCGCGAGCGGAAAAGCGCTCCGTTTCGCGGGCTTTACCGCCGTGTACCAGGAATACAAAAAGGAGGACGACGAGGAGACGAGCGGAAAACTGTTGCCTCCGCTCAAAGAGGGGGACAGCCTCGTCGCGCTCGGCGACAGCGCGGAACAAAAATTTACCAAACCGCCCATCCGCTATACGGACGCCTCCCTCGTCAAGGCCATGGAGGACAAGGGGATCGGCCGTCCCTCCACTTACGCCTCCATCATCTCCGTGCTCAATAAACGCAAGTATGTGACCAAGGACGGCAAATACATGCTGCCCACCGAAGTCGCTTACCGCATTACCGATATGCTCGTGAAGTACTTTACCGATGTGATGGACGTCGGCTTTACCGCCGACATGGAGGAAAAACTCGACGAGATCGAGGACGGCGGCAAGGATTGGCATTCCATCATCGCCGCATTCTATCCGCCGTTTGAAGAAAAACTCCGCTTTGCAAGCTCGGACGGGGATGAGCTCACCGACATCCTCTGCGAAAAGTGCGGCCGCCCCATGGTGCGCAAGAGCGGGAAATACGGCAAATATCTCGCCTGCACGGGCTATCCCGCCTGCTCCAACATCATCAGCGAGGGAGAGGTGGAGACCACCGATACCCCCTGCCCCAAGTGCGGCGCCATGATGACGGTCAAGACGGGACGGTACGGGAAATTCCTCGCCTGCCCCAACTATCCGACCTGCCGCTCCACCCTTCCCTTTGAAACGGAGAAGAAGGAGACGGTGTACGAGGGGATCTGCCCCGATTGCGGAAAACCCACCAAAAAACTCTTCTCCCGCACGGGCAAACCCTACTACGGGTGCAGCGGCTATCCCGCCTGCAAGTTCATGAGCTGGGATGTGCCCACGGGACAAAAGTGCCCCGTGTGCGGCGGGGCGCTCGTCTCTACCCCGAAGGGCGCGGTGAAGTGCTCCAATCGCGAGTGCTCTTATAAGCCCGAGAAACAGGAAAAGACGAAAAAAGCCCAAAAGGGTACAAACAAGTGAGAGTGATCGGCGCGGGGCTCGCGGGCAGCGAGGCGGCATACTTTTTGGGCAGCCGAGGCGTTGCGGTGGAACTCGTGGAGATGAAACCCGCAAAATTCACCCCCGCCCATGAAAGCGAAAATTTCGGGGAACTCGTCTGCTCCAATTCCTTGAAGAGCGACGACGTTTTCGGCAATGCCTGCGGACTTCTGAAAGAGGAGATGAGACGGCTCGGCTCGCTCACCATGCAGGCGGCGGAGTTCTCCCGCGTGCCTGCGGGCGGCGCGCTCGCCGTCGATCGCGGGAAATTTTCGGCATATGTCACCGAGCACATCTGCGCATGCAAGCATATCACCGTCAAATGCGAGGAAGTATGCGCCCTGCCGCAGGCGGGGATCGTCGCCACAGGGCCGCTCACCTCGGACGCGCTCATGAAGGATATCGAAGGGAAGTTCGGCTCCCAGCACTTTTTCGACGCGTCCGCGCCCATCGTCTCGGCCGAGAGCATCGATATGGCGCACGTCTTTACCGCCGACCGCTACGGCAACGGCACGGGAGACTACCTCAACTGCCCGCTCACCAAGGAAGAATACGAGCTCTTCGTGCGGGAACTTCTCGGCGCGGAGCGCGCAAAACTGCATACGTTTGAGAAAAACGAGATCTTCGAGGGGTGTATGCCCGTCGAAGTGATGGCGGCGCGGGGCAAAGATACCCTGCGCTTTGGCACATTCAAGCCCGTGGGACTTTTCGACGGCGAGGGCAGACGTCCCTACGCCGTACTGCAACTGCGGAAGGAGAACGCCGAGGGCACGATGTACGGCCTCGTCGGCTGCCAGACCAACCTCAAATTCGGGGAGCAGAAACGGGTATTTTCCCTCATTCCCGCCCTGAAAAACGCCGAGTTTTTGCGCTACGGCGTGATGCACCGCAATTCCTATCTGCGCGGTCCCGAAGTCCTGAATGCCGATTTTTCGGTAAAAACGCAACACGGGTTGTATTTTGCGGGGCAGATCACGGGCGTTGAGGGGTATGTGGAGAGCGCAGCCTCGGGCCTTCTTGCCGCGATCCACGTTTGGAACGAACTCGGCGGAAGGGAGACATATGTGCCCGAGGACACCTGCGTGTGCGGGGCGCTGTCCCGCTATATCGCGACCCCCAACAAACATTTCGAGCCGATGAATGCGAACTACGGCATTCTTCGTCCCCTCGACGTGCGCGACAAAAAGGAAAAACGCCGCATGATGGCGGAACGCGCCCTCGAAGAGATCGAAAAATTCAAAACTTATTCCCGTATTTAAACCATGTTTGCCGTTTTACGGCGGCAAAAAGAGGGTATATATAAACAAATTCCACGCCTTTTAAAAGCGTTGACAAGGAGAATCGTATGGAATTCAGAGGAACTACCATCTGCGCCGTGAAAAAGGACGGCGTGACGGCGATCGCGGGGGACGGACAAGTCACCATGGGCGAGAGCGTCGTCTTTAAAAACAGCGCGATCAAAGTGCGCAGAATTTACGGAGGCAAGGTCATTTTGGGCTTTGCGGGGAGCGTCACCGACGCATTCTCCCTCTCCGAGCGGTTCGAGGGCATGCTCAACAAGTTCGCGGGCAACCTCATGCGCTCGGCGGTCGAACTTGCCGATCTTTGGCGGTCGGATAAGATCGGCAGAAAGCTCGACGCGATGATGATCACCGCCGATAAGGATACTTTGCTCATTCTCTCGGGCACGGGGGAGGTCATCGAGCCCGACGAGGGGATCTGCGCCATCGGCAGTGGCGGCAATTACGCCCTCGCCGCAGCCCGCGCGCTTGCCCAAAATACCGACTTCTCCGCCGAGGAGATCGCGCGCAAATCGCTCAAAATCGCTTCTGAGATCTGCGTTTTCACCAACGATCATATTATATGCGAGGTGGTATAGGTTCACGAAAAATCTTTTGCTTACGCAAAATCTTTTTCCGTGAGGAAACTTGCGTGGGCGGTTTAACGAGATTGTCTTCGCGGTCGTTTCATCTAACACTAAGCCGCAGGTGTGCGGCAAATTGTGGGCGCTTATGGAAAAGCGTGGTTTTCCAACGCGCAGTGATTTTATTCACGAAAAATCTTTTGCTGGCGCAAAATCTTTTTCCGTGAGGAAACGGTGTTTCTTGCTGTCACTTTCTCGGAGAACCCCTCAGTCACTCACTGCGTTCGTGCCAGCTCCCCTGCAAGGGGCGCCGAGGAGCGGCAAATTGTGGGCGCTTATGGAAAATGGCGATTTTCCAACGCGCAGTGATTTTATTCACGAAAAATCTTTTGCTTGCGCAAAATCTTTTTCCGTGAGGAAACGGTGTTTCTTGCTGTCACTTTCTCGGAGAACCCCTCAGTCACTCACTGCGTTCGTGCCAGCTCCCCTGCAAGGGGCGCCGAGGAGCGGCAAATTGTGGGCGCTTATGGAAAATGGCGATTTTCCAACGCGCAGTCATTGAAAACATAAAATCAGGGCTTTGCCCGTACATCCCTTTTTGACGGAGGTCAAGTTATGGATCTTTCACCCAAACAAATTGTAAACGAACTCAATAAGCACATCATCGGGCAGGAGGAGGCCAAAAAGGCCGTCGCCATTGCCCTTCGCAACCGTTATCGCAGGGCGCAGCTCTCCCCTGAACTGAGGGAGGAGATCACCCCCAAAAACATCATCATGAAAGGGCCCACGGGCGTCGGCAAAACGGAGATCGCCCGCCGCCTCGCAAAGCTCGTCAAGGCCCCCTTCATCAAAGTGGAGGCCACGAAGTACACCGAAGTCGGCTACGTCGGCAAGGACGTTGAGGGCATGGTGCGCGATCTCGTGGAGTGCGCCTTCCGCCTCGTCAAGGACGAAAAGACGGCCGAAGTCTCCGTAAAGGCGACCGCCGTTGCCGAGACCAAGATGGTGAAACTCCTCGCCGAGCTCAAAAAGACGGATAGGGGAGAGACCCCGCATGAAATTTTCGAGGCCAACCTGCTCGAATCGCTCCGCAAAGGGGTGTTCGACAACCTTGTCATTGAGACAGAAGTTCGCGACGAGCCCAAGAACATGGAGCTCATTCCCGGCGGTGCGGCCATCAATCTCGGCTCCATCTTCGGCGAAATGCTCCCCCAGCGCAAGAAAAAGCGCAAGATCACCGTCAAAGAGGCGATGAAGTTTTACATCGCCGAGGAGAGCGACAAGCTCATCGACGACGACGCCGTAAAGGATGAGGCGCTGCGGCGCGCCGAAAACGACGGCATTATCTTCATCGACGAGATCGACAAGATCGCGGGAAAGGAGAATACTTCGGGCGCCGACGTCTCCCGCGAGGGCGTGCAGCGGGACATCCTTCCCATCGTGGAGGGGAGTACCGTCATGACAAAGTATGGGCCCGTCAAGACGGACTATATGCTCTTTATCGCTGCGGGCGCCTTCCATGTTGCGCGGGTGGAGGACCTCATCCCCGAACTTCAAGGGCGGTTCCCCGTCTCGGTGGAGCTCTCTTCCCTCACCAAAGAGGACTTTGTAAACATTCTCACGAATACCGAGCACTCGCTCACCCAACAGTATGCAGTGCTGCTCGCCGTGGATAACATCGATTTGAAGTTTACCCCCGACGCCATCGAGGCGATCGCCGAGATCTCCGAGGAGATCAATCTCACGAGCGAGGACATCGGCGCGCGCAGATTGCATACCGTGATGGAATATCTCTTGGAGGATATCTCCTTCAATGCGGGCGGCGGCGACTACCCCGTCGTCACCGTGGAGATCAACCGCGCCTACGTCGAGGAACATTTGTCCAAGATCACAAAGGACAGAGATTTGAAGAAATATGTATTGTAAGGGGTTCACGCGTTTCTTTTCTCGCTACGCTCGAAAATAAACGCCGTGAGGAAACGTGCGCGGGCGGTTTAACGAGATTGCCCTCACGGTCGTTTCATCGGGCAAGAAGGCAAAAGGTTTTGCCAAATTGAGGCGCGCAGCGAAGAAACGTGGTTCTTCTCGCGCAGAGATTTCATTGTCATTTCGACCAAGCCGCGTTAGCGGCGCGTGGAGAAATCTCACCCTATTATAATGCGGTAGAGATGTCTCCGCTTCGGTCGACATGACAATCAAAAGCCTTGGCGCCCCTTGCAGGGGAGCTGTCACGAGTTTGCGAGTGACTGAGGGTGGAGCGGTGCAATTCTGTTCAACAGCGCAGTGCGCTGTGAACTGCGCCGCGACAGGAGGCGTGGCCTCGCCGACGGGGTTTTGGCGGTACCTGCCGCCAAAACTCTCATAAAACCCTTTCCCCCTCCTTTCATTCGGGTACTTTCCCTAAAAGGGACAGCAAGGGATATGGTCCCCCCTTTCGGCTCACTGCGTTCGCCACTTTCCCCCGCGCGAAATGCGCGAGGGACAGCGAGAAACGATGAGATTTCTCCACTCCGCCTGCGGCTTCGGTCGAAATGACATATTAAGAATACCCCGCTCGAAATGACAGTAGAATCATAATGTGAGATTTCTCGACTGCGCTCGAAATGACATATTAAGAACAGCGCGGAGCGAAATGATAATAAAAATGCGGACACCCTTCGACGGGCTCAGGGTGACGTGGTTTAGAATTTCCACGGGGCGAAATGACAATCAAGAGCCTTGGCACCCCTTGTAAGTTTCTTTTTTCGGAGAGGTTGCAAAATATGGTACCGATTGTTTTAAGTCCTACGGTAAAATTCAAGCTTGAAACGCCTCATGAAGAGGTGCGCCTGCCCGAAACAAAGGCCGAATTCCGAGAGCTCCTCGATCGCGCCGAGGCGGGAAACGCGGACGCTCAGTATCTCGCCGCGTGCACTTACCGCGCACAGGGGGACGAACTCATGGACGAATTGCGCGCCCTGCCCTCCGGCAGCCCGAATCTGCGCGCGCCCTATCACATCGGCGATCGCAACCCGCTCTCGGACGGGGCGCAAAACTACTACCGTTCGGCATTTACTTGGTTTCAAAAAGCCGCCGCGCAGGGCAACCCCGACGCGCTGTATGCGTTGAGCTGTTGCTATTCGCGGGGCGAGGGTACGGCGGAGTTCCCCGAAAAAGGGAGAGAACTTCTCAACGAGGCGGCCGAAAAAGGATGTTTTTGTGCGCAGTTTGACCTCGGCATGCTCTATTATCAGGGTTACGGGGAGAAAAACGCCGCAGGAGAGTCTATCGGCTTTGTGGAACAGGACTTCGGCAAGGCGGTCTTTTGGCTGCAAAAGGCTGCCGCGCAGGGGGACGCCATGGCGCTCTATTTCCTCGGCAAATGCTGCGAGGAGGGGACGGGCACGGAACAAAACCAAACGCTCGCCGTCGGGTTCTATCTGCGGTCTGCCGAATTGGACAACCCTTGGGCGCAATGTGCGCTCGGCCGCTGTTATGAACACGGGATCGGGACCGAAAAAGACTTGGATCAAGCGAGAGAATATTACGCGCTGGCCGCCGAAACGGGCGACGAAGAGGCGCTCGAAGCGCTCGGACGGCTATAAAAGGAGAAGATCATGATCAACATTCCGAAGGGAACCAAAGACGTGCTCCCGGGCGACGTTTATAAGTGGCAATACATCGAAGAGACGGCCCGCAAAACCGCACACGGTTATGGGTTTTCGGAGATCCGTACCCCCGTTTTTGAACACACCGAGCTCTTTCAGCGCGGCGTGGGGGAGACGACGGACGTCGTCGGCAAGGAGATGTACACCTTTCTCGACAAGGGCGGACGCTCCATCACCCTCCGCCCCGAGGGAACGGCAGGCGTTGCGCGCGCCTTCGTCGAAAACGGGTTGCAAGGGGGCGCGATGCCCTTTAAGGCATACTACCTCTTCTCCGCCTACCGCTACGAACGCCCGCAGGCGGGACGGCTGCGCGAATTCCACCAATTCGGTGCCGAACTCTACGGCGCATCTTCTCCCTCGGCGGACGCCGAAGTCATTGCCCTCGCCGACGGCTTTCTCAAAAATCTGGGGCTCAGACATGTGCAGCTGAATCTCAATTCCATCGGCTGCCCCGCCTGCCGCGCAAAGTATCAGGAGGCGCTCCGCGACTACTTCCGTCCCCACCTCTCCGAAATGTGCCCCGACTGCAACGCCCGCTTTGAAAAAAATCCCATGCGCATGATCGACTGCAAGGAAGAGGGCTGTAAAAAGTTCACGGCGGGCGCGCCGCGCATGCTCGATTTTCTCTGCGACGAGTGCAGAGCGCACTTTGACAGAGTGCGGGAACTGCTGACGGGCGCGGGGATCTCCTACAACATCGATCCCTCCATCGTGCGCGGGCTCGACTATTACAGCCGCACGGTGTTTGAATTTACCTCGTCGGCGGCGGGCGCGCAGGGGACCGTGCTCGGCGGGGGAAGATATGACGGGCTCTTGTCCCAGCTCGGCGCAAAACCCACCCCTGCGGTCGGGTTCGGCGCGGGGATCGAGCGGCTCTTGATGGTGCTCGACGCGGAGGGAGCGCAGATTCCTTCGCCCGAGGGCGTTTTGTGCTACCTCGCGGGCATGGACGAAAAGAGCCGCGAAAAGGCCTTCCTGCTTGCGCAGGAGCTGAGAAAAGAGGGAATTTCCTGCGAGACGGACCTCATGGAACGTTCGGTGAAAGCGCAGTTCAAATATGCCGACAAGCTCGGCGCGGCGTTCGTCGCCGTCATCGGAGAGAGTGAACTTGAAGAAGGCGCGGCGGAAGTCAAGGATATGCGCAGTTCTTCCTCCGAGCGGGTGAAATTCGACCGTCTTGCACAATATATCAAGGATAAGAGGTGAAATATGGTCAAAGAAATGACAGGACAGGAGCTCGACGAGCTTGTGGCAACGGGCAAAAAGACAGTGTGCGACTTTTTCGCGACCTGGTGCGGGCCGTGCAGGATGCTTTCGCCCGTGATGGAGGAATTGAGCGAAGAATTCCCCGATACGACCTTTGCGAAAGTGGATGTCGATCAAAACGGAGATTTGGCGGCGTCGCTCAACGTCTTTTCCATTCCCGATGTGTTTGTGTTTGAAAACGGAGAAGTCAAAGATCACAACCTCGGGTATTTGCCCAAGGAACAGATGAGAGAGTTCTTGAAAAAGAACTTGTAAGTTTCAGCGCCGCCGCAGACTGCTGTCTGCGGCGGCGCTTCCCCGAGGAAATTTTTACAACCCCTTTGAAAAGGTTGATATTTTCGCGGAATCATGTTATACTGTATGCAAGTAATGCAGGAGACGAAGTATGAAACGCAGATTTTTTGCCGTCGCGGGCACGCTTGCCGTAACGCTCTTTGTGTCGTTCGGGTTTGCGGGCTGTAAGCCCTCCGAACCCGATCCCGAACCCGAACCGCCGCACAGCCACGTTTTCAGCGACTGGCTCACCGATGAGGAGAAACATTGGCAGGAATGCACCGTCTGCCATCAGATCCTCATCGAAAATACGCATACCTTTGACAACGTCACGGGTTTTGAATACCCCGCCTACTTAGACGCCACCATGCCGATGTTGCGGGTCACGACGCCCGCCGACAAGACGGGAGAGGTGTACATCAAAGAAGTGTGGGCGTGCCTGAATAAGAAGGAGGGGGCGGCGCTGAGAGTCGCCTATTCCCCCAACCCCGAGGGGACGTTCGCAGGCTATGTCGAAATTTCGGCCGAGGAGGGGGGCTGGACCAAGATGTCCTTCCCCAACGCCGGCTTGCGCGCCAAACTCTATTCCTATTTCCGCTTGCAGGCGGTCGGAGACAGTCTGACGGTAAGAGAGATCATCTTTTTCGGCAGCGACGAGGAAGGAAAAGAGACCTACTTTTTGATGAACGTCGAAAATACGGGTCCCGACTTCTCGGGACAGGAAGGAAACCGCCAGAAAGGCTTGATCGACGAACAGCAGTTCCCCAACGAGAAACGGGAGTGCACCGTTTGCCACTACCCCGAGCCCAAGACGCAGGAGTGAAGAATTTGCGCGGAGTTGCGTGGGCTCGTTTATAGCGTTTGCGAAATAATGTGAGATTTCTCCACTTCGCTCGCTTTGCTCGCTACGGTCGAAATGACAGTAAAAAGAATGCGGGGGCGAAAAGACAAATGAAGAAACACGGGGTGGAATGGCAAATTTGAAACATTGTTCTAAAATTGTCATGTCGAGTGGAGGCGAGACATCTCTACCTCGTCGCCACGCGCCCGCATTATACGCTTTCCTTGCGAAGAGCTCGGTTTGCGTGCGGTGGCTCCTCTTCCCGAAAAATCTTGCTCTGCAATCTTTTTCGGGAGCCCTATTATTGTGAGATTTCTCCACTTCGCTCGCTTTGCTCGCTGCGGTCGAAATGACAATAAAAAGAATGCGGGGGCGAAATGACAAATGAAGAAACACGGGGCGAATGACAATTAGGGACGACACCCCCTCAGTCACCTGCGGTGACAGCTCCCCCTCAAGGGGCAGCCAAGAAATAAGGTACCCCCTTTCGGCACTGCGTGCCACTGTCTCATGCGGGTAGAGACCCGCATTACTTCGCCTACGGCTCGTGCCGCGCTTAGAGAAAAGAACAGCGCGCGGGGCGGTCACCGTTCGCGCGGATAATGCGCTACTTCGCCTGCGGCTCGTGCCGCCTAAGGAATCAGACAGTAGAAAAGCGGGGCACTCATGTCGCATTGCGCCAACAGTTATCAACTGTTGGCAAGAAAGCAATGCTCCACCCCCCGTTTCGCGGGGGACAGCAAGAATAAGCAAAGAAAATGGAATATCTTTGGGGCGGAGTGAAATTCTCCACCGGCAGTAAAGTCTGCGAAGGGCACAGCGTGCCCCCGAGCGGGTGAAATTCCCGCACCGACGGTCATAGTCCGGATGAGAAAAGAAATTTTTCGGCGCGCGCCCCCGCATTGCGGGGGCGCGCGCCGCATGTAAAAGGAGTCATACGATGAAAGAAGAAACAAAACGCATGTTGAAACGGCACTTTTCCGCGACCCATATTGCCTATATGGCCCTCTTTACGGCGCTCGCATTCGTCGTCACCTTTCTTGAATTCCCCATCTTTCCTGCGGCGGACTTCTTGAAACTCGACTTTGCCAACGTCTTTTTCATGATCGAAGGCTTCATCTTCGGACCCGTCGAGGCGATCGTCTCCATCGGCATCAAAGAGCTGCTTTGTCTGACCAAATCCGCGACTGCGGGCGTGGGGGAAGTCGCAAACTTTCTCATGTCCCTCTCCTACATCATTCTCCCGTCGGTTTTATACCGTTTCAAAAAGGGGAAGTGGTGGGTGACCCTCTCCCTCGTCGCCGCCTGCCTGTTGCAGATCGGCGTGAGCCTCCTCGTCAACCGCTATATCAATTTCCCCCTCTACGGAACGCTGTTCGGGTTCGACGGCGGCGAATATTTCGCCCAGCTCTGGCCCTTCGTCATCTATTTCAACCTCATCAAGAGCGTTGCGGTGAGCCTCATCGTCTTTCTCATCTATAAGCCGCTGTCGCGGCTCATCAAGGCGACGGCCGAGAAACTCGCAAAAAAACCCGCCCGCGAGAAAAATTCCAAATAAATTTCTTGCAAATCGGCGGTATATCCGCTATAATATCGGTATGGCAATTTTTGTTTCTCATTCGCCCGAAGAGACCCTTCTCTGGGCGGAAAACTACGCCAAGACCCTCAAAGCGGGGGATACCGTCCTTTTGGACGGCAACATGGGCGCGG
Source organism: uncultured Clostridia bacterium (assembly GCA_947632195.1). Classification (GTDB taxonomy): domain Bacteria; phylum Bacillota; class Clostridia; order Christensenellales; family Borkfalkiaceae; genus Gallimonas. The sequence goes on from CANROE010000020.1 coordinate 17,687, forward strand.
GAAAGACGGTCCTTGCAAAGGGGATCGCAAAGGGGCTGGGCATTTCGGACGAAGTCACGAGCCCCACTTATGCCTATGTGAATACATACGGGGACAAGCTCTTTCATTTCGACTGCTACCGTATCCTCTCCGAACGGCAGGCGGAGGAGCTCGGGTTTTCGGACTACTTTGTATCGGGCGGCGTCTGCCTCGTGGAATGGAGCGAGAACATTGCGGGCCTTTTGCCCGAAAACTGCAAACGGGTGCGCATTTCGGGCATGGGAGACGGCCTGCGGGAGATCGAATTTTGAAATTTTTAGCGATAGATACCAGCGGAAAATATCTGTCCGTCGTTGCATATAACGAGGGACAGGCGGAAAAACTCTTCCTCGACGATTGCGCCATGAAACATTCGGTCGTACTCATGGACAAAATCGAGGAGACCTTCTCCCGCGCGCATATGTCCGCCCGCGAATGCGACTTTTTTGCCGTCACGGTGGGCCCCGGCTCCTTTACGGGCATCCGTATCGGCATTTCCGCCGTGAAAGGGCTGTGCTTTGCCTGCGGCGTGCCCGCGCTCGCCGTCACCTCCTTTGACTGTATTGCATACAATGAGGAGAAATGTAAGACGCTCGCCCTCGTCGACGCGGGACGGGGAGAGCTGTACGCCTGCGGCTTTGAGGGGGGAAAGGTGATCCTGCCGCCCGCCATCTTGCCGCAAGATAAGGTGCAAGAACTTGTTTCGGAGGGGTTTCTCCCGCTCTCCGCAGAGAAGATCCCCTTCGACTGCAAAAGGGTTGACCCCTCGGCGGGGCTTTGTGCCGCCGTCTTGAAAAAAGCGGGGGAGAGAGCGCCCGCAAACGAACTTCACGCCTTTTATATGAGAAAATCTTCCGCCGAGGAGAACCGCAGATGAACGGCAGATTTTGGACATTTGAGGACTTGAATGAGATCGCGCAGCTCGAAAAAGAGTGCTTTTCGGACGACGCGTGGAACGTCCGCATGCTTGCGGAGTCCTTCCTCTCGGGAAGATTTATCGGCGTCCTGCTCGAAGAGGACGGCGTGATCACCGCCTACGGCGGCATAAGTTATACGGAGGGAGAGGGGGAGCTCGAACTCATCGCGACTGCGGAGATGTACCGCCGCTGCGGACGGGCGCAAAGAGTGCTCGACGATCTCGTCGGCGAGGCGAAAAAGCGCGGCGTCAAAAAAATCTTTCTCGAAGTGCGCGTCTCCAATACCCCCGCGCTCATGTTCTATCTCAATTACGGCTTTCAGGGGCTGTATGCGCGCTCCCGCTACTATGCAAACGGCGAGGACGCCATCGTGATGAAAAAGGAGCTTTGATTGAACGTCTCCGTTCTCCGCAGAGGGGAGGGGCGCGACCTCGTCTTTCTGCACGGTTACCTTTCGACAAAGGAGAGCTTTTATCCGCAGATCGATTATTTTTCCCGCTTTTACCGCGTGACGGCGTTTGACTTTCCCGGGTTTGGGAAGAGCGATCCCATTCCCGCCGCTTGGTCGGTGGGGGACTACGCCGCCTGGACGGAACAATTTTTGAAGGAAGAGGGGATCTCCTTCCCCCTCGTCATCGCACATTCCTTCGGGGGCAGAGTGGCCGTAAAGTGCCTTGCGCGGGGCCTTTTTGACCGCACCGTGCTCTGCGGCTGCGCGGGGATCGTGCCGAAGAGGACGATGGGCTATTATGCGCATGTGTACGCCTATAAATTTGTGCGGAAAATCGCACCCGTATATGCAACAACGCACTTCGGGAGCCCCGAATACCGCACCCTCTCCCCCCTCATGCGGGAGAGCTACAAAAAGATCGTGAACGAGGACCTGCGGGAGGAGGCAAAGCAAATTTCCCGCCCCGTCCTCTTTATCAACGGCGAGAAGGACACGGCGACCCCGCCCTCCTCGGCGAAAATTTATCAATCCTGCGTGGCGGGGAGCAAGCGCGTCATCATGCGCGGCTGCGGGCACTTTGCCCATCTCGACGACCCGCTCGCCTTCAATCTGGCGGCAGAGGAGTTTTTCGATGAATGACCATCTTCTCTTAGGAATCTTTTTCGGAGCGGCGATTACGGGGTATCTTCTTACAGATACCTCCGTGCGGCTTTGCGCCCTTTTGCAGCAGAGCGGATATTCGGCGCGCACCTTTCTCAAATGGTATTTCAAAAAGGGGAATATCCAGCGCAAACGGCTCTCGCTGCTCTCTCTCTCCCTTGCGCTTCTTGTGGCGCTCTTTAACGTCTGCTTCTCCTTTTTGGGCTATGTGTGGGCAAACTTCATCTCCATTGCCCCCTTTGCAGGCATTCTCGTTCTCTATATGTGGTCGGAAAAGAAATATGCCCTCAAGGTGCGGATAAAGCCTTCGGCGCGGGTGATACGGCTTACCGTCGCGCACTACCTTTTGACGTTTGCGCTCTGCGTGGGGCTCGGTTTCGGGCTTGCCTATGCCTCCCTTGCGGTGAATGAGACGTGGTTCTATCTGTTGCGTTTCGTACCATTCGCGATTTTGCCCATGCTGTTGCCGTTCACCCTCTGCGGGGCGAACTTTGTCATGTGCCTTTATGAAATTCCCCACAACCGCCGCTTTGTGAAACGCGCGAAGAGGGTGCTTTCGGAGAGCAAGTGCGTGAAAGTGGGCATTACGGGCAGTTTCGGCAAGACGAGCGTCAAGCACTATGCGAGCGCGATGCTCTCCCGAAAGTTTTCGGTGATCGCGACCCCCGCCTCCTACAACACTCCCATGGGCATTGCAAGGACGGTGAAAGAACAGGGGCTCGCCTGCGACATCTTTCTCGCCGAGATGGGGGCGCGGCACACGGGCGACATCGCCGAATTGTGCGAGCTCGTACAGCCCGCCTACGGCATCATTACGGGGGTGTGCCCCCAGCACATCGAGACGTTCGGCTCCCTCGGGGCGATCAAAAAAGAAAAAGGGGAGCTCGCCGCCCGCGCAAAGCACGTTGTGCTCGGGAAGAGCGCGGCGGACCTTCCCGCAGAGGGCGCGGAGAACGTCCTGCGCGAGGGGATCGACTTTGCGGCGGAGAATGTGGAGCTGACTGCCGAGGGGACGCAGTTCGATCTGCGCATACGCGAAAGCCGCGTGCACATTTCGACCTGCCTCTTGGGCAGACACGCCGCAGAGGACGTTGCGCTTGCCGGTGCGCTCTGCTATCTTCTCGGCATGACGGCGGAGGAGATCGCTGCGGCGGCGGAGAGCTTACAGCCTGTGCCGCACAGATTGCAACTCATCAAGGCGAACGGGCGGAACATTCTCGACGACAGCTACAATTCTAACATCGAGGGCGCGAAGAACGCCGTTGAGGCGCTCAGGCTCTTCCCGGGGAAACAGTTTGTCGTTACGCCCGGGCTGGTGGAGCTTGGCGCGCTCGAAGAGGAGAAGAACAAGGAACTCGGTGCGGCGCTCGTGGGGCAGGAGGTCATTCTTGTGGGCGAAACGCTCGTGCTGCCCGTGCGGCAAGGGTATCTCGCGGCGGGCGGCGAGGAGGGGCGGCTCCGCATTGTGCCCACTCTGCAAAAGGCGCAGGAGATCTTGTCCGAAGAGCTTGGAGAGGGGGACAGCGTGCTCTTTTTGAACGATCTGCCCGACATCTATCTGTAAGTTGATCTATCGTAATTTGATTTATTTGTAATTTGATTTGACGCCGACTGCGTAAAGGACACCGAAGAGAACCGTTTCGGTGTTTTTTTATGCGGTTGACGGTTGGGACTGCGGCCGCCCGCCTTTTTTCGCGGAAAAAAGGCGGGCGGCAAAAAAATATCAAGGAGAAGAAATATGAAAACAGTTGCCTTATTTTTCGGCGGGAAGTCCAACGAACGAGAAATTTCCGTGATCACGGGCATGTACTGCGCCAACCTGCTGCGGGAGCGCTATCGCGTGCTGCCCGTTTACCTTCGCCCCGAAGGCGGCTTTCTGCTCGCCGATTTTTTCGGGATAGACGAATTCCGCCGCGCGCAGGAGAGCGGATTCAAAGGGCTCAAAGAGATCGCGCTCGTGCGCGGGGGGATCGCGCCCGCAAACAGACCCAAAAAGCGCATTCCCGTGGACTGCGCGCTCAACTGCTGTCACGGCGGCGCGGGCGAGGGCGGCGTGCTCTCCGCGCTGCTCGCTCATTACCGCATTCCATCCGCTTCGCCCGACATGACCGTCTCGGCGCTCTTTCTCGATAAAACGCTTGCAAAAATTTTCTTGAAGGGCATGGACATTCCCGTCCTCCCCTCGTTCACGCTGCGCGAGGAGGCGTCGGGCGATTGGCGGGAACAGGCGGAGGAGCTCGGCTATCCCGTCATCGTAAAACCGCCGAGGCTGGGTTCCAGCGTGGGGATCTCGGTGGCGCACAATGAAGAGGAGCTCAAAAAGGCGCTCGCCCTCTCCTTTCAACTCGACGGCGCCGCGCTCGTCGAAAAGTACCTTGCGGGTAAGCGGGACTTAAACATCGCGGCTTACCGCACGGAGGGGCGCATTGTGCTCTCGCCCATCGAGGAAGTTTTTTCGGGCTCGCCCATTCTCACGTTCGGGGAGAAGTACGAGGGCACGAGGGAGCGCCGCCACGAACTGCCCGCGCGGCTGCCCGAGGAAACGGCGGAGCGGATCGCGCATATGCTCACATGTCTCTATGCGCGTCTCAACATGCGGGGGATCGTGCGGGCAGATATTCTGCTCTCGGAAGACGGCGAAATTTACTTCAACGAGCTCAATACCGTGCCCGGCACGCTCGCGACGTACCTGTTCGGAGAAAGCCTCACCGAGGCGCGGGCGCTGCTCACCGTGCTTGTCGAGGAGGGAATGAAAGTAGAGAAGGAAAGAGAGACGGTCGAGAGCGGGATTTTGTCTAAGCCCCTTTTCGGGGCGAAAAATGGCGCAAAACGCAGATAAAAAGCATTATTTAGATGAATTTCTAAATAATACCGTTAATATTTAGATAATTATCGAAATAATATGAAAAGGGCGTAGCGGCGCGCTGTGTTGCCCTTCCGCACGAATGGTTCGGCGGGGCAGCATCGCTCCCATGCGGGGCGATCGTTGATCGGCTCCCTTCGATCATCGCCTATGACGTATGCCATTACCTATAAGCCATTACCTATAATATATACGCGCACGCGCGCGTATAATGCAAGAGGTAGAGATTTCCGTTTTGTCGCTTGCACCCATAGGGGCGAAATGACAATTTGTGTTTGGGATATTGTCCCCCCTTTCCCCCTCGCGTTGCTCGGGTACTTTCCCCCGCTGCGCGGGGGACAGCAAGGGGAAACAAAACGCCTTTTATGTCAATTCGACCCGCGTATTTCCAAAATGTCATTTCGAGCTTGTCGAGAAATCTTTGCTACAATATAATGTTGTGAGATTTCTCCACTTCGCTTGCGTTGCTCGCTACGGTCGAAATGACATATAGGGAACTGCGCGCGGGCGACATGACAATTTAGGAAGTAACCCCCACCTGTCTCACCTCGTTCCGCCCCCTTGAAAGGGGGCAGGTCACCCACCCATCAACGGGTGGGCAAACAGGAAAAGTGTGGAAGAACCGCAAAATGATAATTTGGATTGAAAGAAAGTGACAAAAATAGCGGAAAAAACCAAAAAAGGCACAAATTCTCAAAAAATATCATGAAAAAATTTCTTAAAACTCTTGACAGGGCACATTTGCTTTGTTATAATACTCATGTACACTTAGCGGGTTACTATACGCTGAGGGCTGACAATTTCATACGATAAGCGCAAAAACGGTTGATTTTTTACAAAAAAGCGGAAACGCACACCCCGAAGCGGTGATGTTTTTCTGCCGACTTCGGGTATTTCTGTCGTTTTTTTATAAAAATGCTTTTATTTTTGGTTATAAATTACTTGACCGCCCGCGCAAATCGTGATAAAATGTAGTCCGATATTGCCGTAGAGCACCCTTTATGTGCAATTATTAGGTAAGAAAAATTAAGGAAAGGAGAATCATTATGGAAAGACAATCAACCAGTAAGCTTTTCAGAGCCCTGATTGCCGTTGTGGCTTTCTTCGTGCTTTGCACGTCTGCCATTTTGTTTGCTTCCTGCGGGACCGATCCCAAAGAGTGCGGACATGATAATTTGACAGACGGCAAACTTGTTTCCGTCACGAAAGAAACCTGCGGCCAGGCGGGAACTCTGACTTACGAATGCCCCGAATGTGGTGCCGAGGTTACCGTAACAGGTACTCTTGCTACCGGCGCTCATACATTCGGTGCGAATGGAGCGTGTTCCGTATGCGGCCTTGTGAAGGAGGAAGATGGGCTCACCCTTGAGGACGTCAAGAACGATTTGACGGCAGCCCTCACCGCCCTTCAAAATAGCATCAGCGGGAAATTCACCGAAGTTTCCGCCGCTATTGAGGCTGCAAAGCAGAATACCGACAGTAAGAATGCTGCCCTCGTTGAACAACTCACGGGGTTGCAAACCACTCTTACGACAAAACTCAACGGTCTTGTTCAAGAGTTTGTCAATGCACTTCAGGATGAGGACTTTACCATCCCCGCTCTCAATCAGCAGTTGACAGAGCTCAAGACCAAGATGGCAGACGTAGAGGCTGATCTGAAGACCGTGCAAGATAAGCTTGCCGCGTTGGAAGAAGGGTTCGGCGATCTTAACTTCGACTTCGACCTCGGCGACATTCAGCTCGCTGACGATGAAGAAGGCAAGACCGGCAGCACCCTCGGCGAAGTTATCAGTTCCCTCTACAAGCAGGTCAATGCGCTCTACACCGACTATCTCAGCAAAACCGGCGACAAGACCGCAAACGATCTTTACGCCCTCTTTGTAGGCGGCGAAGATGCGGAAGCCCATGTACATAACTGGGTGCTCAAACTCAAAGCCGGCACCGAGCTCAGCTGTACCGCAGAGAACACCTATGTATGGACCTGCTCCTTCTGCTCAGAAACGAAGGGCAGCGAAGTCACGGTCAATCCCACCGGTCACGTCACCGAGTTCAAATCCGGTCTTGAACCCGCAAATGCAGCACACTACTACGCCGCAACCTGTATCTCCGGCGCGCGCGTAGAAGGTCATTGCGCAGTTTGCGGCGAGTGGACAGGCGAATGGACGGAAATCGGCCAGCCCACCTATCAGCATAACTATGTTTTGGAAAACGGCAAGGGTGCGGACGGTACCGTTACGGGTACGGAAGGTCATTGCACTTCTGTTCATAAAGATCTCGTTTACCACTGCACGACCTGCGGCGGCGCTTATGTTGTGAAGGGTTCCGAAGACAAGGGAACCGAACATCATAACTATTACTTCGTGGCCGACGAAACGACGGGTGCGAAGCGCGCTATGACCGATCAAGAGAAGATCGACGTTTGGAACGATAATCATAATACAGACGAACAGATCTCGTCTCTTACGGGCCTTACCGTAAAGCAGGAACAGGAACTCAATGAACTGCTCGAGGACAACCTCAACATCGTTTATTGGTCCGATCCCAACTGCGTAGATCCTTCTTTAATTGTTGTAGAGTGCATGGAGTGCGGCGTTCGCTACGCTTATACGTTCGGCGAGCCCAACGGCCATACCTTTACGATCAAGAGCAAAAAGGTCAATGCAACCTGCACCATGGACGGTTGCGAGCCTTACTTCTACTGCGAACATTGCGGCTACTACTTCATGTTCGATGAAGGGGCAGATTTCCTGGACAACGCGAGCTGGCCGACGACATCGTTCAAGGAAGGGGATACGCTTACCGGAGTCAGCGAAACATTGAAGACTCAGCTTAGTACCTATCTCGCGAGATACCGTTACACGAGAAAGTATCTTGAAACCTTGCCCGATGGAAGCGGCAAGACGGAAGTTCTGAACGCGAAGGGTCTCACGGGTACGGCTCTTACTGCAATGGAGCAGAAGGCTTACGACGTGGCAACGGCGAAATCGCCTGCAAAGGGCCATAGCTATGTCGTGGTTTACACCAACACATTCAGCTGCGTAACCGAACGCACCTATATCCTTGTTTGCACAGAATGTTTCCATGATAAGACTGGTAACGGTTTTGCAAAACTCGTGGAAGGCGCCTCCGGTGCGGCTACTACGACTTACTTCAAGGTCGAAGACGCGAAAGCCGGGACCTATATCCTGAAAGATCTCAACGACGACAACACCGATCAGGCGAATATAGACGCTGCGATCAAAGCAGTGACCGATCTGGTGACACCCGACGACAGGGCGAATACTAAGCCCGACGACCTTTGCGACCTTACGAAGGAATACAACGAAGTCTTCAAGAAAGATCAGGATCAGTATGAGACCGCGCAGATCGATCAGCTCAAATGGCTCATCAAGCACGGCTATCTTGTCCGCGACGCGGGCGACGACGAAGTTTGGGGCAGCCTTACCCCCGCTCATTTGGATGGGAAGGCATCTCCGACGGATGTAACGGACGCCGAACTCACCGCGATCCTTAACAAGCTCGGAAACGGGGACTTCGATCTTGCTACGCTTTATTGCAACAAGAACGTGGTTTACAGCACTGTACCTGCAGCCGCAACCGGCACGGCAACCAAACCCGCGCCCGCATTCGTGAACCCCGTTACCGGCCACAGTTTCAATGATTATGTTGAGACCGTCATCGGCAGCTGCGTAACGTACGAACGTCACGTTTACTTCTGCGAGAAGTGCGGCGACGGCGCTAATACTCTGAATCCCGAACCTACGGATGGAACCGGCACCGATAAGGAACCCGGGAACCACGACCATCATTATGTAACCGGCCACGGTCCTTTCAACGTGACAGGCCAGTTGGATACCGTTCTTGCCAAGTTTGACACGCCGGAAGAGAGAACGAACAAGACCGATCTCCGTAAATCTTGGGAGAAAGTGTTCGATCCCGAAAGCAGCGACAATGACGGCAACGCAATGCTCGTTTGGTTGGTCAAGTACGGCTATCTCAACGACTACCGCACCGATCTCAAAACCGATTGGAGCAAGGTCGATCCTCTGGATCCCGAGACGTATTATGATTACTTTGATGAGCTTGGAATCATCCAGCAGAGATTGGCTGCGGCACGTCCCGAATTGTTTAAGGATAGCGACGCCAGCAAACTTTCCGTCCTCTTCACCGAGAAGAATGTGCTCGAAGAGTTCACGGTCAAGAAACATTGGGGCGACATGGTGTCGACCAACGATACCGACGTTGTGCTCGGACATAAGTTTGACGTTGTGAAACTTCTGAATGCGGAAGTCTGCGATGAACCCGGCTATTATGTGTACGTTTGCTCCGTTTGCGGCAATACCGCAACTTGGGACACCAACGGCGGCTATAATGCGGATAAGGTTACGCCTGAGACGGGTAAGCTTGGTGACCTTACGTTCTTCAACGGATCCAACATCGTTGATACCAAGTTGAAACAGCTCCCCGAGGCTTCCTATAAACCTCTCACCGATACCGCACTGTTCGAGATGGCTGTTCCCACACAGCGCCGCGGCGCTACTTACAACGGTACATACGGCTCGAAGATCGAGACGGATGACCTCAAGGCAGAATGGTCGAACCTCGTCGGAACGAGCGACAGCCAGGCCGTGAAGGAAGATAAACAACTCAACTGGCTCCTTAATAAAGGCTATCTCAACAACCTCATCGATACCTACCTTATGGATGGCCTTGAAGCGAGCGACCCGACGCACGGCATCAGCACTGCCGATTATGCGGCAGCAAGAGCTGCGCTGTACGACGCGCAAGGCGCTTTGTTGAGCGATGTGAAGGCGGAAGTTCTCGAGATGGCGAAGGAACTCGCAAGCGATCACGGGTATTCCGATTACAACGCATTCTATATCCAGAGCGGCGATCTCTATAACAACACCGTAACTTTGACCGGCCAGGCCGCCAATAAGACGAACGACCACATTGCTACCGAGATCCCTCTCGCAGGCCACTACTACGCAAAAGAGGGCGGTCAGCTTCTCCTTTCGGACGATCCTCAGTGCGGCGGCTATGCACTCGGCAAGGACGGCAAGGTGACCGATGAGCTTACCGGCGCTGCAAGCAAAGTCCTTACCCAGTTCTATAAAGAACACAAGATCGTGTGCTGGGTCGATGATTTGGACGGCAATAGTAAGAACGGCAACCAGTCCGGCTGGAAAGTGATCGGTACGTTCGTGGATGGCGACCTCGATCCCGACTTTAAGGCACAGGCCGACAAGTACGGCATCATCGCGGCATGCCGCCGTGAAAACTGCCCTCAGCACAGTCCTTCCTATACCGGTACTTACCCGAGCGGCTCGCATCAGGCTGTTGCCGATGATTGGGAAGATAAGCTCGGTACTCCTTTCACGGCAGGGTATGTTGCCGCACAGGAACATGAGATGTCTTATCAGAAGTACAAGGCAGACAAAGACGGCTATCCTACTTCCGAGATCGAGACCCGTCCCGACGCCAACGGCGGCGATCCCATCCATGTATTCTACAACAAGAAGACTCTTGGCGATTATCTCCCCGCAGGTAAAGTCTTGACGACCGAAGAGGTAGAAACCGGCGTGACGACAGTGGCGACTGCGGCTGAAAAGAAAGCTGCACAGGAGGCGATGGACGCCGACCTTCTCAACCTCTTCACGTTGCAGAAGATCTGGAACGCGCTCTTCATCCCCGCAGATTGGCAGGCTGAGAACGCAAAGGCTTATCCCGTTCTCGATAAGGTAGCGAATGTTTCGCTCACCGGCACGATCGACTGGGCGAAACTCGAAGCAGCATTCAATAGCTACAACGAAGGCGTAGGTCCCACATATCTCTGGACCGACAAACACACCTCCGCATGGCGTCCTCTGAGCGATGAGATCGTCAACGGTTACAACGCAGCATCTTGCTGGGTCTCCCTCCGTTGCGAGTGGTACGGCGAGACGTACAAGACGAGCATCTACACGCAGGACGGCGTGACGTTGAGCGATAAGATCGAGAACTCCTACACCTGCACCTACAAGAACCCCGATAACCGCCACGACTTGCCTAAGTACGGCGACTTCGGATTCGATACCCATGTTGCGAACTGCAAGCACAAAGACCTTTGCGACACCTGCGGTAAGCCTTACGGTACCGACGGTCAGCACAACCTCATCAATGTGAGTGAGCTCACCGGCAATAACCAGGCGGCTTGGCTCGAAGTGCTCAAACACAAAGACGCAATCTCCTGGCTCAAAGACATCGTGAACGTCGACAAGGACGGCGACGGCCAAGAGCTCGAAGATTGGAACGATTGGGAATTCATCGAAGGCACCTGCTACACGGGTGACGAGAATCCCGAATTGGGCGAACAAGATCACATCGTTTACTTCTGTACCGGTGAACTCGAAGTTATTTACAACGAGATCGTTGCAGGCGAATCCACTTGGGCTGACGTTGTCGGCGTAGGCAAGGATGTTGATCTCCGCACCTCCACGAAGGCTACCGATATCACCTGGACGGCTGCTATGGAAGTTGCCGAAAAGGCCGGTACCTCCGCAACGGTGAACTACTATGTGCAGGCCGTGCATCCCGAACACAAGTTCGTCCGTATGTACTTCTATCTCACTGCGGAAGGCAAGATCGATTTGAACAACCCGATCCCCGCTGATATTTGGAACGACGGCTGGACTTCCGTGAAGTGTATGCAGGGCTATGCAGTGGCCGACGTTTGCGTCAACGTCCGTCGTGACGGCAAGACCGTATGCGGCCATGTGTACAATTCCTCCGTGGATAACGACCATACCTACAATTGCTGGGAGGAGAATCCTTCCTTCAACAACAAGTTGCCCGAGAGCGCAACGAATGTGAAGTACCTCGAAACCGAGATTGCTTGCCACAACGTGGAAGAGCACAAGAGTGCAGGTCACTTCGTTGCACCCGTCCTCAACTACTGGACATACGAGTACGAACCTAAGAGTGCAGAGAAGAACGCTGTTTTGAGTCAAGTCTGCACGATCTGCGGCGAGGCTGCACATGGTGAGTACGGTAACTTGACAGACGGCAGAGGCGACAGAGAACAGTACCATCTTGCAAGCGGCAAGCAGATCACCGATTGGAATGCTCATCTGGATAACATTAAGGAATCCGACGTTACCAAGTACGCTCAGCTCATCCGTGCGGAAGATATTACGAAGTTGACCGAAGTTCCCGCAGGCGCACCTAACACCCACCTCTTCAATCAGAACGAAGTGAACGTGTTCCAGGGCGAGAACAACACCGTCAAGGCAACCTCGAACAAGAACCCGAACTACGACGCATCGAAACCCGAAACCGGACCCGAGTACTATGATACTTACCTCAATATCGACGGCGACGTAACGATCCTTGTCGGTACGGACGGTGAGGAAGGTTCAAAGGGCAAGCTTACCTTCGATAAGGATAGCGCGGATACGCATGTGAAGGATGTCTACCTGAGTATCGGTAGCGGCAACATCGCATTCGTCGGCGAAGGCGCAGATGTCTCCACAGTAGACTTCTCCAAGTTGAAGGGTGTCGACCTTGGCGGCGTTGCAAACGTCACCTTCGAGGACATCACGGTAGACCTCGGTGCAAATGCACTTAATAACTGGCAGCAGAGCGGCAGCACGCTGACGTTCCGTAACGCGAAAGTCACGACTTCGGGCACACCTCTCGCGATGCTCAGCACGGACAACAACGAGAAAGTGAAAGTCGTCATCGAGGACAGCACATTCATCAGCACCGCTGCAAACGACGTTGGTTTGGGCAGCTGGTTGAAGAATGCCGAGATCATCGCAACGGGCAGCACGTTTGTCGGTAACGCGGCAGGCGCTTGGATCCGCGGCGGTAAGGCAACCTTCACCGATTGTACGTTTGCCACCAAGGCAGGCACGAAGGGCCCCGGCATTGGCAGCGGCAGCAACCTTCCCAACACCACCAGCGCAGCGTTGGTTGTCGGTAACACCAATTACAGCGTTCCGAACAACAACTACGGCAACGCGGAAGTTGTCCTCAACAACTGCAAGTTCGGTACGTTCAGCAACACCTACACTGATAACGATGCCCTTAGCCCTTGCACTGACACTGATCCTTCGATCGTTGTGTTCTCCAGCCAGGATGCGGGGAAGACAAACTACACCAAGTTGACGTTGGATGCAATTACCTTCATCAACACCGTGAAGATCGATAAGTCTGCGGCAGGCACGGAGGGAACGAACTTCGACGTTAAGATTCCTCCTGTTGAGAAAGCGGCTCTCGGTAAGAACGAGACCGAACAAAAAGAGAACGCTGTGAAACTCGTTGAGAGTTTGGCGGCAAAGGGCGGCGAAGTTTCCCTTCCCGCAGGTTTGAGCTTTAACCTCACCAACGAGCTCACAATCGCGACAGGCGTGAAAGTCACCCTCGATATCGGCGACGGCAGCACCGTTACTTTGGACGGCGGGCTCAGCGTGCAGGGCGACCTCACGATCGAAGGCCAAGGCATCCTAGATGTGAAGAAACACAATGATAACAATACCGCGATCGTGGTCGACCAGGCCGGTTCGAGCCTCACGCTCAACGGCACCGAGCTCACCGTAACGGCGACGAACACCCCCTATGCGATCTTCGCAGAGAATGGCGCCGAGGTCCATGTGAACAACTCCCTTGTTTACAGCTCCGTCGGTATGGCACTTGCCACCAACAACACGAAGAATGCGGGCAAGTTCGTCCTTGTGAACTCCGCATTCGTCAGCGACGTTAAGACGAGAGATGCAGAGGCGGACGGCGGTATCTACGCACTCCTCATCAACAATGACCAGAGCTCTATCTATGCAGGCGGCTGCACGTTCTACGGCTCCACCGGCGCGGCGTTCATCCGCTCCACAAGCGAGGCTGTATTTGCGGGCTGCACCTTCATCAGCGGCGGCGCTAAGGTAGACTCGGCTCAAACTTGGGCAGGCGGCACCGAAGTTGCACAGGCAGCTGTGGGCGCGATCGTTGTCGGCAGCGGCAGCGACTACGGCCCTGTAAATGCTCAGTTCATCGACGGCGATGTGTACTTTGCAAACACGCCCGCCGCAGATAAGACCCAGGGAAAACCTCAGGGTACGACGGTCGACGGGTATAAGTTCGACGCAGAGAAGAACACGATGGTGAAGACCGGTAGTAAGGCCGATGGTTGGACCTATTCCGAAACCACAGCGGCGGCTATCGCGCTTGAGTTGAAGGACAACACCAAGTTGTTTACGATCACCGCATACAGCACCAACAAGGCTACGGTCAACTTCTCCGATGAAGACACTGCGAAGAGATATCTTGGCAACGACCTAGCTCTCAAGAAGGGTGAGAACCTCTTCCTCGAAGGCGGCGCTACTCTTGAACAGATCGACGTGACCTACACCTATGAGGAGACTGTTGAGGGTCAAGAGGATCCCGTAGAGAAGAAGATGACGATCCAGCCGGTCGTGGAGACCACTAAGGAGAGCGTAACAAGCGATCTGAAAGACGCGCTTGCAAACGGCGGTAAGGTCGTGTTCCCCAAAGAGGTCGAGCAAGATGGGATCACTGTCAGTGAAAAGCTTACCGTTAAAGACGGCGCGACGATCGAACTCAACGGCAACACGTTGAAACCGAGCGCCTCCATCGACGTCAAGAACGGCGAAGAAGGCAAGACTGGCGAACTCACCATCAGCGGCGGTAACGTCGAGGCCAGCGTCAACGTCCAGGAAAACGGCGGCTTGACTCTCGACGGCGTTGAGATGACCGGTATGGTTATTCTCGGCTACGAGACGACAGCTCCCGAAAAGAGCGGCGCACATGTTACCATCAAGAACAGCTTGGTCGACGGCGGCACGAAAACCCCGCTTTATGTCAACGGCGATGTCGACGGCGCGACCGTCACGCTTGAGAATTCCCAGTTCATGGGCTCGGCAGGTCTCGGTCTTTGGATCGCCGGTGAGACGCATGTCGAAGCTACCAACTGCGTGTTCTATGGCAGCGTGGCTGCGGTAGAGGTCTGCTCCGGTAGCGCAACGTTCACCGGCTGCACCTTCGTCACCACAGGCGAAGATCATTGGACGGATAACGGCGGCACGGAGTTGACGTGGTTCGGCTACGGCTCCTGCGGATTCCCCACTGCGACGAGAGCAAACCTTGTCATCAACTCCAAGGGTGGCGGATATGACGGTCCTGTCAACGTCGAAGTGTCCGGTCCCACCACCTTCCTCGTAGCAAAGATTGCTGAGGCCGGTGGTAAGGTTGACGATGTGTTCGTGAAGGACAGAAACAGCGTCTTGGGCGACAAGACTCAGCAGTTGTCGATGGGCACAAAGGCAGACGGCACGGCACGCACATGGTACTACGAGGCTGACAACGAGCACGAAGTTGAGAAGATCTCCGTTGCTGTTGTGTGCGCAGACTATGCATCTCAGAGCACGGCTCTTGTGACGCTGAAACTCGTGAACACGTCGGTTGGATTCCAGCTCGATAAGAACGTGTTGCTCTACGACAACGGCGGTACAGCATCCTCTAAGACGGCGGCTGCGCAGAACAAGAGTTGCTCGTTTGACATTGCGCAGAAAGTTGTCGGCATCACGGGCGCTACCTTTGTGACGAGAGGAAACGCGTAAACAAAAACGCACCCGCACTGTAACTTTCATCCTGCCCCCTCTCCCCGAGGGGAGGGGGTAGGTAACCCAACTAACTACAATCTGGTTGATTGATAGTCCAATAGCAAGGAACTTCCCGAGGGGCAACCCTCGGGAAGTTCCTTATTTTTTGGGTTTTCGGTTTTGCAAAGAACATCGATAGGGAGAGGGAAGAGAGCTGCCCCCTTTGAAGGGTGGAGCAGGTCATATTTCGCAATACCATTCCCAAATTGTCATGTCGACCCGCGCGCAGTTCTGATTCTCTAAGCTTATTGCGAGATTTCTCCGCTTCGCTCGCTTTGCTCGCTACGGTCGAAATGACAATAAAGAGAATGCGGGAGCGAAAAGTCAAATGAAGAAACACGGGGCGAAATGAAATATTGGGAATGTCGTCTTTAATTGTCATGTCGAGCGGAGGCGATAGCCGTAGTCGAGACATCTCATCCTCGTCGCCACACGCCCGCTTTTCACGCTTTTCTTGCGAAAAGCTCGGTTTGCGTGCGGCGGCTCCTCTTCCCGAAAAATCTTGCTCTGCAATCTTTTTCGGGAGCCCTATTATTGCGAGATTTCTCCACTTCGCTCGCTTTGCTCGCTACGTTCGAAATGACAACAAAAAGAATGCGGGAGCGAAAAGACAAATGAAGAAACACGGGGCGAAATGACAAAATTGAAACATCGTTCTAAAATTGTCATGTCGACCGAAGTGGAGACA
>CANROE010000021.1 GCA_947632195.1 uncultured Clostridia bacterium
CGACCTCGCTCTCAACGAATATGTTGTTACAAATCAATGGGTATATCCGCAGGCCGAAGGTGGCAAACGACTGGATAGAGTTATAAATTTGCGGAGACATAAGAAAACGCTTTATTTGATCGGCGGGACAATGGGCGTAGAAAAAACTGCCGTCTGCTGCGAGGCTCCCGTTGTATCATCGGCTAAATACGGTCAAAATTCAAACGACATCCAAGAGTATTGAGACGATCGCAAGAGAAATTTTAGCACTTTGAATTTTATTTAGCGAAGCAGAAAAAGCCGCCGACGGGGCGTTCGCCCCGTCGGCGGCTTTTCCTATAAAATATCTTAAACCTTATTTTCTCGCTCGGCGGGAGCGCCGTATGACGGGCGGGAATGCTCTTGAAAGGGAGAGCCAAATTTCGCCCATGTGCGACTTGAAAACCCACTCTTTTCTTTCGTTGCCACGCTATAATAGGCTCACAAATTTCTTTTGGCGCAGCGCATTTGCTACAAGGAGGGCAAGGGGAGATGACCGTATATATCGAGATCGCTTTTGCCGAAAATTTTTTGGTCGACGGCCTTCTTTTGTATCTCGCCCTTCGGTGCGTGCGAGCGCAGGTCCGCCCGCTGCGGCTCGTTTTGGCGGCGGCGATCGGCGGCGGAGAGGCGTTGCTGTTCCCGCTCATCTCCCTGCCCGTTCCGCTCCTCTATCTCGTGAAGTTTATGGGGGGAGCGATCCTCGCGCTCATCGCGGCAAAGGGCGGTTTTCGGGTCGGTTTCTTTGTCGCCTGCGCCTTTTTTGCGCTCACCTTTGTCCTCGGCGGAATGCTTGTCGCCGTGTATTCCTTTTTCGGCGTCTCATATGCGGAAGGGGAGGGATACCTCGTCAGCGGGGCGCCCGTTGCCCTTGTTCTCGCGGGCGGCGGGATCCTGCTCATCGCCGTTACAAAGGCGACTCGCGCCTTCTACCGCCACCGGCAGCGAAAACGGGATCTTCTCCCTTGCAGTATGACGGTCGGGCAACAGACGGTGCGCTGGACGGGGCTTGCGGACAGCGGAAACAGACTTTCCTTTCGCGGAAAACCCGTCTGCGTAGTCTCGGCGCTCGGTGCGCTCGCGCTCTTTCGCGGGTTGCCTCCCGTGGGCAGGCTCCGCATATCCACCGTCAACGGCAGCCGCGTTTCGCCCGTATTTGTCTGTGATAAACTCGAACTCGAAGGAAAGATCAACGAGAAGGTATATTTTACGGTCGGGGATGTAAATTCCAAAGAATATTCCGTCATATTGCACACGTCGTTAGAGGAGAAATTATGAAACTTTTGTTGTTGCTCAGAGAATGGTTGCAAAAGATCAGGGGGAGCGAGAATGTCGTCCATTATTTATGCGGGAGCGAAGCGCTGCCGTTGCCTCTCTCGGCCGAAGAGGAGGCGCAGATGCTCGAAAAGCTCGAAAAAGGGGAGGAACAAGAGGAGATCAAAGCAAAATTGATCGAGCACAATCTCCGGCTCGTGGTCTATATCTCCCGCAAGTTTGAAAACACGGGCGTCGATCCCGACGATCTGATCTCCATCGGCACGATCGGGCTCATCAAGGCGATCAACTCCTTCCGCACGGACAAAAACATCAAGCTCGCAACTTACGCATCCCGCTGCATCGAGAACGAAATTCTGATGTATCTCCGCCGCACCGTGAAACTCAAAAGCGAAGTTTCTTTCGACGAGCCGTTGAACACCGATTTCGAGGGAAACGAATTGCTTTTATCGGACGTTCTGGGGACGGATAGCGACGTCGTTTACGGCGGCGTGGAGAGCGGCGTGGAAAAGGAGTTGCTTGCCGAGGCGCTCGGTCGGCTCCCCGAGCGTGAACGACGGATCATGTATATGCGGTTCGGGCTGGGCGGAAAGGAGGAGATGACCCAAAAGGACGTTGCCGATCGGCTCGGCATTTCGCAGAGCTACATCTCCCGTCTCGAAAAGAAGATCATCGAGCGTTTGAAACGGGAAATTTCCAAAATGGTTTGAATTGCTTGCGTCTTTTTTTGCGCTTTGTTATAATGAAGAAAAAACATCGGAGAAACGGTTATGATCAAGAAGATCCCCCCCATGGGCTGGAATACCTGGAACACCTTTGCGGAAAAGATCAACGAAGAACTCGTCCTTTGCTCGGCGGAAAAGCTCGTCTCCTCGGGCTTGAAACAGGCGGGATACGAATACGTCGTGATCGACGACTGCTGGTCGTTAAAAGAGCGGGACAATCTCGGCAGGCTCGTGCCCGATCCCGAAAAATTCCCGCACGGCATGAAATATGTTTCGGACGAACTGCATAAAATGGGGCTCAAATTCGGCATGTATTCCTGCTGCGGCGGCATGACCTGCGCCTCCTATCCCGCGAGCCTCAACCGCGAGTATTCCGACGCCCGCATGTTCGCCCGTTGGGGGGTGGACTATCTCAAATACGACTACTGTTTTAAGCCCGTCTCGGTAGACGGCAAAGCGCTCTACCGCCGCATGGGCGCCGCGCTTGCGGGTTGCGGGAGAGATATTCTTTTCAGCGGGTGCAGCTGGGGAGTAGACAATACCCACGAATGGATCAATACGACGGGCGCGGATATGTGGCGGTCAACGGGGGACATCGTGGATACCTGGGACTCCGTAAAGAGCATCATCAAACAGCAATATGCCATTCTGCCCTATGGCGGCGTGGGGTGCTTTAACGATATGGACATGCTCATCGTTGGCATGCGCGGGAAGGGGCATGTGGGGCTCAAAGGCTGTACGGACGACGAATACCGTCTCCATTTTGCGGCGTGGTGCATGCTCGCGTCTCCGCTCATGATCGGCTGCGACATCCGCGAGATGGATGAGACGACCAAGTCGATCTTGACCGATCCCGTGCTCCTGTCCATTCAAAAAGACGAACGCGGCAACCGTCCCTATCTCTTCCATAATTGGGGGAACGAGGATTGGACGATCTTTGCGCGTCTGCTTGCGAACGGGGACATCGCCGTGGGATTTTTCAATCTCTCCGACGGCGGCGCCAATCTATGGATCGCGGCGGACGACATCGGCGTGCCTGAATTCAGCGGGAAAGTTCTCGCGGGCACCGAGGCGTACACGAACGCGCCCGTCCGCGCGGTAAACGGGATTTTGAGCAAAGAACTTCCGCCGCACAGCTGCGCCGTCTGGCGTTTGCGGGTGAAAAACAAATGACCTGTCTCTGCGGAAAGGACCTCACCTATAACGAGGCGGGGCTCTCGAAAAAATTTTTGGCGGGAGGGGAGCTCCTCTGCATCCGCTGTCTTGCAAAGCGGTTGGACGTGAGCGAGGAGCGTCTGCGGGAGAAAATAGAGGAATTTCTCCGCGCAGGGTGTAAACTCTTTGTAAAAGAATAACAAATCGGCGGCAAGGCTGCTCGCTTTTCATAGGAATTCTATCAATAATCGGTTTGGCGTTTAGCCAAGCCGATTATACTGCAAATCAGCTGATTTTTTTCGTGAAAACGCTTGCAAAGGTACGCAAAATGTTCTATAATCAATTTAACTCAATCAAATTGAACAAAATTTATATTATGGAGGTATCGTGTATGAATGTCTATGATTTTACTGTGAAAGCGCAGGACGGGAGCGACGTTTCGCTCTCGCAGTATCGAGGAAAAACTCTTCTCATCGTCAACACGGCGACGGGGTGCGGTTTTACGCCGCAATACGACGACTTGCAGGATCTGTACGACGAACATCAAAAGGACGGTTTGGAAATTCTCGATTTCCCCTGCAATCAATTCGGCGAGCAGGCGCCCGGAAGCGACGAAGAAATTCACTCCTTCTGCACGGGCAGATACGGGATCACCTTTCCGCAGTTTGCAAAAATCGACGTGTTCGGCGAAAATCAAATTCCGCTTTATAAATGGTTGGAAGAAAACAGCAAGTTTGAGGGATTTTCGGGCTTTATGGGCAAAATTGTTTCGATGGCCGCGAAAAAGAACGACAAGGACTACAAAAACAACAGCAAAGTAAAGTGGAATTTTACGAAATTTTTAATTGACAAAAACGGTGATCTCGTTGCCCGTTTTGAGCCGACGACCAAAATGTCGGAAGTCAAAAAACAGGTGGAGGCGATTTTATAATGCACTATTCCTACAAGACGGAAAATACCTGCTCTACGCTTATCGAAATGGAGATAAACAGCGGCATTGTTTCGGATGTCAGATTTACAGGCGGCTGTAACGGAAATTTGAAAGCGATCCCCATTCTTGTCACGGTATGAAAGCGGAAGATATCGCCGAAAAACTTTCGGGAGTTACCTGCGGCAGACGCCCGACTTCCTGCGGCGACCAGCTCGCAAGGGCCGTTCTTGCCGCAAAGAAAGCGGAGGAAGAAACGAATCGGGCGTAAATTATGGACAAATACGACGCATTGAAACTTGAAAATCAACTTCGTTTCCCGCTCTATGCGTGTGCGCGCGAGGTAGTGAAAAAGTATCGCCCGTATCTTGACGAACTCGACCTTACCTACACGCAGTACATCGCCATGATGGTTTTTTGGGAGAAAGGGAAATGCAGCGCAAAAGAACTCGGCGAGAAACTATTTCTCGATTCCGGAACGCTCACCCCCGTGCTGAAAAGTCTTGACAAGAAAGGTTTTGTAAAGCGGGAGCGCAGCTCTCTGGACGAGCGGTTGCTCGATGTGAGTATTACCGAAAAAGGCATGGAGCTTCGTGAACGCGCGGTGGAGGTGCCTTTCAAAATCGCGAAATGTATCGATCTCGACGGCGAAGAAACAAAAACGCTCTATCAAACTCTATATAAAATTCTTTTACAAGGATCCGAAGTTCTTTCAGATAAGTCATGAAAATCGGCGGCAAGATTGCCGCCGATTTCGATATTAAGAGATTTCCTTCCGGATGCTGCCGATGGCGTTCTTTTCGAGGCGGGAGACCTGCGCCTGCGAAATGCCGACCTCTGCGGAGATCTCCGTCTGCGTTTTGCCCTCATAATATCTGAGCTGCAAAATTTTGCGCTCCCGCTCGGAGAGCCTGCTGATCGCCTCGCGGAGAGCCACCCGCTCCGTCCAGATCTCATCGCTCTGCGTTTCGTCGCACAGCTGGTCCAGAAGTTCCAACGTGTCGCCCGATTTGTTATAGACGGGATCATAAATGGATATGGGGTCGGAGATCGCGTCGAGGGCGTACACAACTTCCCGCTCCTGCACCTGCATTTCTTCCGCAATGCGCTCGATGGTCGCCTCTTCGTCCCGCTCTTCCAGCCCCTCGCGCACTTTCAGGATGCGATAGGCGGTGTCGCGGATGGAACGGCTGACCCTGAGCGAATTGCCGTCGCGCAGATACCGCTTGATCTCGCCCAGGATCATCGGAACGGCATAGGTCGAAAATTTTACGTTGAATTTGAGGTCGAAATGGTCGATCGCCTTGATCAGTCCCACGCAACCCGCCTGAAAGACGTCGTCCGCGCCGGCATTTTTTGCCCAAAACCGCTTTACGAGGGAGAGCACCAGCCGCATGTTCCCGACGATGAACTTTTCACGGGCCTTTTCGTCGCCCGCTTTGAGCTTTTTCATGAGAAATTCGTTCTCTTCCGCTGTGAGCTTTGGGAGCCCCGACGTATCCACGCCGCATATCACCACCTTTTGAAGCATAAATTTTCCTCCTTATGTACTGCCTTCGGACTAAGAGTATCCGCAACCTTTTGCGCTTTTATGCCTGATTTTGAGAAACTTTTTTCGGCGCCGTGCATAAAATGGGGGTGTGGAAACAAGTTTTTTGGAATTGAAACAAAAGGAAGTTGTGAACCTTTGCGACGGAAAGCGGCTCGGAAAAGTGTGCGACGTGGTGTTCAGCTATCCGGAAGGAAAGGTGCAGGGGATCGTCGCGCCGGGCGGAAGAGGTTTCCGCTGGGGGAAAGCAGACCTTTTTATCGAACTCAAAAACGTGACCAAGATCGGCGTAGACGTGGTGCTCGTCGAGATCCGTTCCGCGCCCGGGAAACAGGATAAAAAGAAGGGGAAGTGGGGGGATTATCCGCCGCCTCCGCCTCAGCCCGAACCGCCGCCCTTTTATCGCGGGAATCCTTCCGAACGTCGCGACTACGGGGAATATGAATAAAAGAAAGAAAGCGGGGGAAAACCCCGCTTTTTGTG
The DNA here is from genome assembly GCA_947632195.1 of uncultured Clostridia bacterium. Lineage (GTDB taxonomy): Bacteria > Bacillota > Clostridia > Christensenellales > Borkfalkiaceae > Gallimonas. The sequence continues at coordinate 6,134 of CANROE010000021.1, forward strand.
CGTTAGCATAGTACTATGTCACACATAGCAATACTATGCCAGACATAATATACCGCTTTTTAGCTGTAAGGATAGCAGTCGCACGCCTTTCCGTTCGGCAAAAATCCCGTATCGGAGCATTTTTCGCAGTGATATTTCGGGAGGAGGTCTTTTTCGGAAATCTGCAATCGGGCAAGCGCGCTTATGCGCGCTTTTTTGTGCGTTTCAAGGCGTTCGAGTATGGCGGGGACGGTATCGGGGGAGAACACTTCCGCCTTTGCAAGTTCGATTTCCGTCCGCTTGATCATGTTTTCCGCATTCTTGAATTCTTCGTCCTTTTTGGCTTCCGCTATGGCCGCGTCGGCGCTATCGAGCGCTTTTTGGCGCAATTCGGTATAGTAGCGCTCCCGTTCCGCCCGCTTGTCCGCAGCAATGGCGGCCTCGCTCCGGTAGTCTTGTCTTATGGCGGCGCCCGCAGGTTTTTCGGGAATTTCGGAAGGGGCGGAGATCCCCGTACGTTTCCATTCCGAGAGGAGCTTGTTCATGTATGAGAGGGGCGCGGCCGCGCCGACGCTCCGTTTCGCCGCTTCGAGGATCATCGCGTCCGAGAAATTCCAGCTCTGCCAAGTCGCCACCATGTCGAGCGCATTTCCCGTCTTTTTCATGATCCCGCAGGCGGATTGTACCTGGTGCAGCAGGCGGAGCTGTTTTTCCCGCGCCGCGCAGTATTCCTTCACGCCCGCGCTGTCCACAATGCCGTCTTTGTACAAATTATCGAGCAAGGCGTCGAGCTCTTCAAAGCCGTAACCGAGCTTGAACGCCTGTCCCGCAAGCAGGAGCAAACTCTCTTCCTCGTACCCCCGCTCCATCCATTTTTCGGCGTATGTTTCGATGTAAGCGCGGGGATTTTGCACTTTTACGCCCAACTTCCGCGCAATTTTATAGACGACGTCGGTGCGCTCCTGTCTGCGGGCGAGGTATTCTTCCGCCTCCGCTTTGGTGCGGCACTCTTTTTCGTCGAGTTCGTTCAAGAGGAGATCGAGGCTGACGAGCGTGCCTTTTTTGAGCGTTTCCGCGCAGGCGACGATCGCCCCCGTTTCCATGCCCCGCGAGAGCCAGCCTTCGAGAAATTCATAGTCGGCCTCCTGCGGTTTGCGGTAAATGCCGAGAAGTGAAAAGATCTTTGCGAGCGTTTTTTCGTGCTTGTTGTAGTCTGCGAGGTCGAGCTCCACCTGCTCGTATGTAAATTTATGCCCCTCGCAGAGCTTTTTCGCCTTGTTGAGGATGTGGTTTGCCGTCACTTTTTCGCCGTCTTTTTTGATGCAGTACTCCGTCACGAGCAAGAACGCCTGCTGCTCCATGGGATTGCTTTCCAAAAATTCGAGGATATGTTGGATCTCGTACGGTTTCAGATCTTTTCCGATCTTGGAAAGGCGGCGCAAGAGCTCGCGGTTGAATTCGGCGTATTTTTCGGGACGGAGGGGCTTGGGCTTTCCGACGGCGGCGTTCACGGGGAGGTATTCCACCATGAGCGGCGCGCGGGAGAGCACATGCACAAGATCGCATTCCTCCCAGAAATCGAAGATTTCGAGCAAGCGGGAATAGGGGAGTTTCAAAAGTTTGGCGAGCGCCTCGGCGTCCGTTTCCACTTTGCACGAGCAAAGGTAGAGCCCGTACAGATACACCCGCACGGCGTCCCCGTTGGACTGCGGCAAATATTTGGTGATGAACTGATTTTCCACGCAGGTGAACATATTTGCGCTAAAATCTTTGGAAAAGGCGGTAAAGGACATCTTCTTTCCTCATTATACGCTTGCTTTTTCGGGCGAGCTGTTGTATAATAGTATATCATAACTTTTTGGGAATTGCAATATTTTTCGGCGATCACATGAACATTCTGCACACTTCCGATCTTCATTTAGGCAAGCGGCTCTTTGACCGCGAACGGCTTGGTGAGCAAGAGGAAGTTTTGGATGAAATCGTAAATATCTGTGAAAAAGAGGACATCTCCCTCGTGCTCATCGCGGGAGACGTTTTCGATACCTTTCTTCCGACCGCCGAAGCGGAGGAACTCTTTTTCCGTGCGGTGAAAAAGCTCGCGGGCGACACCCGCGCGGTCGTGATCGTCAGTGGCAATCACGACGACGGCGTCCGTCTTGCCGCAGGCGCGCCCCTTGCCGAGGAAGAGGGGGTCTACCTCTTCGGCAACCGTCCGCGCGTCTTTCCCACGGGAGGAAAACGCCCCGTCCGCGCCGTGGAAACGGGGGAATATTACCTCGTCATCGAAGATGAAAGAGGGGAGAGAGTGTATATCAACGCGCTGCCCTATCCCAACGAGGCGCGTTTCAAAGAGGGAAAGTCGGAAGAGACTTTTTCCGAAAAGATGGCGCGCTGGATCGCGCGGGGCGAGGAGGGATACCGCAGCGACATGCCGCATATCCTCCTGTCCCACCTCTTTGTGGCGGGCGGAAAAGTGAGCGAGAGCGAGCGGGACATCGATCTCGGCGGCGCGCGCGCCGTTCCTTTAAGACTTTTGCCCGAGGAGGGCTATGTCGCGCTCGGACATCTGCACAGACCCCAGCAAATCGGGAACGCGCGGTACAGCGGCTCGGTGTTGCAATATTCCTTCGATGAGGCAAACACGGAAAAGAGCGTGCTTGTTTTCAAAACGGCGGGAATGGGCTTTTCGGAGATCCGCAAGATCCCTCTGCATGCGGGGAGAAAACTCGTCCGGCTCGAATGCGACGGCGTCTCTTCTGCGCTGGCGCTTTTGCCGCAATACGAAAATTGCTATATCGAACTTACCCTGCGCCTGAACGAGCCCTTGACTTCGGCGGAAACCAAGTCGTTGCGCGACAGCAACGAAGGGCTCGTCACGATCATTCCCAAGATACGGGCGGGAGAGGCCGCGCCCATCGAGCAGCGGGCGGCGCTCGGCGGCGGGGAACTGTTCTCCCTGTACTATCGTTCCGTCTACGGCGAGGAGCCCAAGCAGGAATTGACCCGCGCCTTTTTGTCCCTTTTGGACGGGGAGGAAGAGGTATGAGACCGCGCTATCTCGAATTTTGCGGGATCAACTCCTTTTCGGAGCCCGTACGGATCGATTTTGCGGAATTGCTTTCAAGCGGTATTTTCGGGATCTTCGGGGATACCGGTTCGGGCAAGAGCACCATTTTGGACTGTATCAGTCTCGCGCTTTACGGCGGCACGCCGCGCGTGAGGACGGGACTTGCCGATATCATCAATACCCGCCTCGACAAGGCGTACGTTCACTTTGAATTTGAAATTTATTTTGAGGGCGGGCGGAAAGTTTTCCGCATCGAGCGGGAGCTCAAACGCAAAAATTCCGCGCAGACGCTAAAAGTCATTGAGCTGCGCCCGGACGGCGAGACAATGGTCCGCGCAGAAGGGGTAACGAGCGGGGAGGCCCTGCTCAAAACCGTCATCGGGCTCGAACAGAGAGATTTTGAAAAATGTATTTCCCTGCCGCAGGGCGAGTTCGCGCAGTTTGTAAAGGCGGCGCCCTCGGAGCGGCTCAAACTTGTTTCCAGGCTGTTCGACCTCGAAAAGTACGGCGAACGGCTCGTGAAACGGGCGAATATCCGCTACCGCGAGTGCGTTTCCGCGTTGGAGATCGCGCGGGCCCGCCTCGAACCCTATGCAGAGGTCTCCGCAGAGGGAAATTCCCGCCTCGAAGAGGAGCTCGACGCGCTCGGAAAGGAAGAACGCGCCGCACATGCCGCGTCCGAAGAGGCGCGGGAGAAGGAGCGGCTGCTGCTCGAACGGTACAAAAAACGGAAAGAGCAGGAGAGCGTTGCCGCGCGCCTTGCGCAGCTTGCCGTGCGGGAAAAGGAGATCGCGCTCCTCGAACATGAACTTTCGCGTCTCTCCTTTGCGGCGGACGTCTGCCGCGCCGCCGGCGAATCGGCGCTTGCGGAGAGAAATTTGCAGGCGGCGGTTTCCGCGCTGAAAAGAGCGGCCGAAGAGAAAGAGGCGGCAGATCGGCTGTTTGACCGCTGCCCGCCCGAGGACGAGGAAAAAGCGCAGGCGGAGATCGACGCGCTCACCGAGCGGAAGGCGCGCGCCGAACAGGCGGAGGCGACCGCAAAGCGCAGGGCGGAACTAGAAAGAAAACTTGCGGACGCCCGCAGAAAGTATGCCGAAGAAAAGGAGCTTTTCCGCGATTTTTCCTATGAAAAAGAGCGCGAAACGCTGGATAAAGAGATCGCCGCACAGGGAGAAGGAGATTTTCTCGCTTTTGCGGAGGAACATGGCAAAGCGGAACTTTTGCGCGGAGAATACGCCGTATTTGCGGGAGAACTTACCGAAATCGGGCAAAAGTATCCCGAGACGGAGGGGGATATCCGGCCCCTGATCCGCAAATATACCCATCTCTCCTGCGGAGAGAAGACAGATTTTTCGCAGTTGCGCGCGCAATTCGAGGAGCGGGAGGAAAGGCGAAAGGCGTTGCAAGAGGCGCGGGTTGCCCTCGAACGGCGGAATACGCTCTATCTCAACCATATGCAGCGCTTGCAGCAGTTGCAGACGGAGGGGATCGACCTGCGCGAACAGCTCGGGGCGCTGAGCGAATTCGGCGAGAGCGAGCCGAGCGCCGCGATCGAATGCGTTCTTCTCGAAAAGAAACGGGAGAAGAAGAGAAAGGCGGAGGAGCGGGAAAGCGCCCGCAGACGGTGCGCCGAGCTCTCTTCCGTCCATGCCGCCGCCGCCGAGAAGAAGAACGCCGCAGACGAGCGGGCAAAAGAGGCGCAAGAGCGGTTGCAGGCCGCCCTGAAACGCGGAGGATTTGTCTCTGCGGAGGAGGCGGGTGCGCTCGCGCAAAAATTCGGGAGCGCCGAGGACGCCGCAAGGGAGGCCGAAAAGTTCCGCGAGGAATACGCCGCGCTCAGGGCGCGGGCGAGAGAACTCGGGCAGGAAGAGCTCGGGGACGCCACAGAGGACGCGCTGAATGAGGCGCGGCAGGAGACAAAGGCGGCAGAGAACAGGGCCCGCGAGGTTTCCGGGGCGCTCGTGCTCAAACAGAGGGAACTTGCCGCAGGCAGAGAAGCGCTTGCCCGCAAAACAGAGCTTGAAAAGCAGATTTCTTCCTTAAAATCGGAGACGGAGATCGCGGAGCGGTTGAAAAAGCTGTTCGAGGCAAATAAATTTATGGAATTCATTGCCGAAGAATATCTGCAAAACGTGGCGCAGAACGCGAGCGCGCGCCTTCTTTCGCTCACTTCGGGCAAGTATTTTCTGCGCTACGACGGCGGATTCTTCGTGGGAGATAACCTCAACGGAGGGGTTTTCAGAGGGGTGCATACCCTCTCGGGCGGGGAAGTGTTTCTCGTCTCCCTCTCCCTGGCGCTTGCACTCTCAGCGGAGATCTGCGCAAAATCTTCCCGCCCGATGGAGTTCTTCTTCCTCGACGAAGGGTTCGGGACGCTCGATTCCACCCTCGTGGATACCGTGATGGACAGCCTTGAAAAGCTGAGGAGCGAACATTTCGCGATCGGGATCATCTCCCATGTGGAAGAGCTCAAACATCGCATCGAAAAGAAAATTATCGTAGAAAAGGCGACCGACAAGCACGGTTCGCAAATTCACTCATAGAGGTGTATTTTGGCTAATTTGATTCTCACACCCGTGACCCTTTGGAAGGACTTCGACGACACCCTGCCCCTCTGCGAAGAGATCATCTCGGAGCAGGAGCGGGAGGACTGTATCTTTCGCGAGGTCTACTTTTTGGGCAGAAGGAGCGTGTACGGCAGAGTAAAGGTGTACGCCAAATATTATGTGCCCAAAGGCGAGGACAGCTATCCCGCCGTGATGGTGCTCTACGAAGCGGGGCTCCCCTGCGATGAAAAATTCGTGGCGCATTTTGTAAAGCTCGGCTACGGAGTGCTCTGCGTAGACTACTGCGGCGAGATGGGAGAGGGAAAACACACCATCTATCCCCGCGACATCGATTACGCGAATTTCAAACGGGCGGGCAGGGCCATGGAGTATGTGGACGCCTCCGCCAAGGAGACGAGCTGGTACGAGTGGGCGGCGGTCGCCCGCTATGCCGCGCAGTATCTCAAAAGCAAGCCGGAAGTCACCTCTTTCGGTGCGATCGGCCTGCGCACGGGCGGGGAAGTCTTGTGGAAGATCACGCCCTATGCGCCGCTCTCCTGCTTTATCGCCGTCTGTGCGGCGGGCTGGCTCGCCTACCGCGACATGGAAAAATTCAGCGACGGGGAGAAAAAGAATTTCGACATGGAGAGGCACCGTTTTATCGCGGGGCTCGATTCACAGAGCTATGCGCCGCGCGCGGCTTGTCCCGTGCTCATGCTCTCCGCGATCAACGATAAAAAATGCAATTACGACCGCGTCTACGATACCTTCCAGCAGATCAACCCCGCCGTGGAAAAGGCGATCCTGTATTCCGCGCACGGCAACGGGCTCATCGGCGATCATTCCATCGCAGATATGGATATGTTCCTCGATAAATATCTCCGCAAGCGGGCGGTCTATATCAGCAAGCCCATCTCGTTCTCGGTGGTGGACGACGAGGAAAATCTCAAAGTGTGCGGCAATTACGACCCCGAAGGGGATCCCATCGAGTGCGGTATCTTCTTTTCCGAAAAGGCGGAGAGTTTCCGCGCGCGCGACTGGACGAGGGTGTACGGCAATCTCAAAGACATGAAGGACAATTCCATCTTGTTCCCGCTCGAAGTGTACGAGGGCTGTCAGAAAGTGCTCGTCTATACCTTTGTGCGCTATTCCAACGGGTTTTCCGTCACCTCAAAGATCCAGGAGGTAAATATCAAAAAGCCGTACAAGAACGCGCGGCTCAAAAGCAATATCTTGTACGCGGGTTCGGAGGGCGCGTCGGGCGTGGCGAGTTTCCGCCGCCGCGCGGGCTGCGTGGCCGATTGCTTTACCGACGGCGCGCGTTCGGAAGTCAAACTGATGGAGGGATTCGGCGGGATCGTGGGCGTCAACACCTTTAACGGCGTCATCAGCTACCGCGTGAGCGAGCCGCGCTTTACCCCCGCCGAGGGCGCATGTTGCCAGCTGGACGCCTATGCCTTCTCGGACAGCACGCTCAACATCGTATTTTATATGGACGCCGACGAACAAAAGGGATTCGCGTTTTCGGCAGAGGTCCCCGCAGGCGGCAGATGGAAAAACTTTATCCTGAAAAATACCGACTTCAAATCGGAGACGGGCGTGCCCCTTCCCGATTTTTCGCAGGCGGTGTCGGTCGTCTTTTTAAGCGACGGAGACGTACTTGTCAATAATTTGAAATGGCTTTGATATGAAACAGATTTCAAGACCGAATATGCTCAACGATGAAAAGGTGAGCCTTTGGAACGCGGCGATCACCGTTTTGCTCTGCCTTCTGGTCGCGGTCGCACTGCTCAACTTCCGCTTTGCACGGGATGTGTACGGCGTAGACGTGAGCGGCGGCTCGATGGAGGACACGCTCATGGACGGCAATTTCCTCTATGCGGACCGTACCGCCGTTCCCGAGCGCGGGGACATCATCATCATCGACGTCACAAAGTATCGCAACCGCTTTCCCTACCTCGGGGGCGACAACCTCATCAAGCGCCTCATCGGGCTCGAAGGGGACGTCATCCGGATCGCGGACGGAAAGGTTTACCGCCGCCTTGCGGGGGAATCGGAGTTCGTCCCGCTCGACGAAAATTACACCAAGGGCAACACCTATACCGAAGGGGAGCCCTTTGAGGTGACGGTGGGCGCGGGGGAGATCTTCTTCCTCGGGGATCACCGTACCAACAGCACCGATTCCCGCATGTTGGGCTGTCTGAAACTTTCGGACGTCGCGGGGGTGGTCGCGCCGTGGTCGGTGGAGCACAAGCAGGCGACGAAGTGGGAGGCCTTCTTCCGCTGGGCGGCAGATTTGATTTAACAGAAAAAAATAGAACAGGAGACGATAGATATGAGTATTCGGATCACAACGGACAGCACATGCGATCTCGGGGCGGAGATCGCAAAGAGGGACATCGGCGTCATGCCGCTCTCGGTCATTTTGGGGGGCGAAGCATACCGCGACGGCGTGAACATCACCCCGCAGGACATTTTCGACTATGTGGACAAGACGGGCATTCTGCCCAAGACCGCCGCGCCGAGCATCGGCGACTACGAAGAGTTTTTCGCAAAGTATGTGGACGCAGGGGACACGGTGGTCCATTTCAACATTTCCGTAAAATCCTCGTCGTCATACAACTATGCGGTGGAGGCGGCAAAGCGGTTCGGGAAAAAGGTTTTTGTCGTGGACAGCATGGCGCTCTCCTCGGGGCAGGGGCTCATGGTGATGAAAGCGTGCGATTTTCTCGAACAGGGAATGAGCGCGAAAGAGATCGCGGAAAAGTCCGCCGCGCTTGCGCCCAAGATCAACACCTCCTTCGTGCCCGACCGTCTCGACTATCTTTATAAAGGGGGCAGATGTTCCCGCATGGCGATGTATGGGGCAAACCTGTTGAAGATCCATCCGCTGATCGAAATGCAGGACGGGCAGCTCTATGCGGGGAAGAAATATCGCGGTCCCATGGAGAAATGTATCGCAAATTACATCGCGGACCTTAAAGTGCAGTATCCTTCCTACGACAGGACGCGCGCCTTCATCACGCACAGCACGGCGGAGGAGTCCATCGTGGAAGTGGCGCGGCAGAAGGTAAAGGAACTGTTCGATTTCGACGAAGTCATCGAGACGATCGCGGGGTCTGTCATTACGGGGCATTGCGGCAAGAATACTTTGGGCGTGCTCTTTATTGCGGAGTGAATATGACAAAGCTTTATCACGATCTCGACCTGCTCGATGCAGTAAAACAGAAACGTCGGCTGTTTGCGGGGTTTCTCATCGTCACCGCAGTTTTTCTGGCGGGGCTCGTCACCTGCCTCACGTTCTATATCCTCTTGCCCTATAAAGATCCGTCGGGCGTATGGTATGTCGTGGGGACGAGCGTCCTTACGGGACTTTATATCATCTTTTGTTTCCCCTACATGGGGATCAGTTACAAACGCAGCCGCGCATACTGCAAAATGCTGAAATTCATCTCGGTCGGGCTCAAAGAATATGCCGTACTTCCCTTCGAGGGGATCGACGATTGGACGGTGAAGGACGGCGTGGACGTGAATGTCGCGCTCTTTTCGGTAAAAAACGTAAAGAAGGACGAAAAGATGATCCGCCAGATCTATGTGGACGGAGAAAAGGAGTTTCCCGCCTTCAAGGAAGGCAAAAAAGCAAGGATCGTTTCGCAGGGGAATTTGCTCATCGCATACGAACTTACGGAGGACGAGGAATGAAGGCGGTCGTTACGGTCACGGGGACGGACAGAAAGGGGATCATCGCGCAAGTGAGCACCTTTCTGTCTGCGAAGGACATCAACATTCTTGATATTTCACAGACGATCATGGGCGACCAATTTGCCATGGTCATGCTCGTGGACGCCACGGATTGTAAGGAAGACTTTGCCTCTCTTTCCGCCGAAGCTGCGGAGGTGGGGAAGAAGATCGGCATGACGGTCCGCCTCCAACACGAGGATATTTTCAACGCAATGCACACCGTGTAAAGGGAAAAAAGCAAAGAGACTATGTTCAACACAACAGACGTCATCGAAACGATCGATATGATCGAAAAAGAACATCTCGACATCCGCACCGTCACGATGGGGATCTCCCTTTTGCCGCGCATCCGCGAGAGCGCGGAAAAAACGGCGGAGGCGGTATATGAACGGGTCGTAAGCAGGGCGAAGGACCTCGTTCTCACCGCAGATCAGCTTTCGCGCGAATACGGCATTCCCATTGTCAACAAGCGGGTGTCCGTCACGCCCGTTTCGCTCATCACGGCAGCGTTTCCCGAAAAAAGCGCGCTCGTTGCGCTCGCCCTCGACCGCGCAGCCGATACGCTCGGGATCGATTTTTTGGGCGGCTATTCCGCGCTTGTTCACAAGGCGACCGCAGATTATGAGAGCGCATTTCTCTCCACCATTCCCGAGGCGCTCGCGTCCACGCGGAAACTCTGTTCTTCCGTCAATGTGGGCTCCTCCCGTTCCGGCGTCAACATGGACGCCGTCAAGCGGGTGGGCGAACTCATCAAAGAGACGGCAAATCTCACCAAAGACGGATCGGGCTGCGCCAAATTCGTCGCATTTTGTAATGCGGCGGAAGATAACCCCTTTATGGCGGGCGCCTTTCACGGCGTGGGGGAGGCCGATTGCGTCATCAACGTGGGCGTTTCGGGCCCCGGCGTTGTGCAGCATGCCCTTTCCTTTGCGCCCGAGGCCGACCTCACCGAGGCGGCGGAGCTCATCAAGCGTACGGCGTTCAAGATCACCCGCGCGGGGCAACTCGTCGCCAAAGAGGCGGCGCGGCGGCTCGGCGTTCCCTTCGGGGTCGTTGATCTTTCGCTCGCACCCACGCCTGCGAGAGGGGACTCGGTGGCGCATATCCTCGAAGAGCTCGGGCTCGAAGTGGTGGGCGGACACGGCACCACGGCGGCGCTTGCCATGCTCAACGACGCGGTGAAAAAGGGAGGCGTTATGGCCTCTTCCCGCGTGGGCGGGCTGTCGGGTGCGTTTATTCCCGTCTCCGAGGACATCGGCATGATCGAGGCGGCGGAAAGAGGCGCGATCTCCATCGATAAATTGGAGGCGATGACCTGCGTCTGTTCGGTGGGGCTCGACATGATCGCGATTCCCGGCGACACGCCCGCGTCCACCATTTCGGCGATCCTTGCGGACGAGGCGGCGATCGGCATGGTAAACAACAAGACGACGGCGGTGCGAATCATTCCCGCGCCCGGCAAGAAGGTAGGGGATACGGTGAATTTCGGCGGACTGCTCGGCAGAGCTCCCGTCATGCCCGTACATACGGGCTCTGCGGAGAAATTTATCTCCCGCGGCGGCATTCTGCCCGCGCCGATCCATAGCTTCAAAAACTAATTCACGGAATTTTGTCGCAAGACAAAATTCCGTGAGAAACGTCAAAACCCGCGCACGTCATTCCGCACTGCCTGTGCGTCATTCCGAGCCGCACAATCAATAACGAAGTTCGACATAGCAACTCTTCGAGGGAATCTTGCTACGTTCAATTGCGTTTTAATCAAACTCGAACGCACCAAGATGCCTTCGCGGACTTGCTATTGAGACTGCGTAAATACGTTTCGGCTCAGCATGACGCGAAGAAAGACGATAGAAAGTGCGGGCGGGGCAGCATGAAGAGAAATTCGCATGAGGTTGCATGCGCTCAAATCAAAAAATAATTCAAAAAAGGAAAGAAATATATGGAAAGAAAGGACGTACAGGAAAAGTACAAATGGAAAGTTTCGGACGTTTTTGAAAGCGACCAAAAGTGGGAGGAGGCGTTTGCCTCTCTCGAAAACAGGGTGAACTTCGCACAATACAAGGGCACCTTGGGAACAGCGGAGGGCATGCTCGCCTTCTTCCGTGCCGAGGAGGCGCTCACCGTAGACGCCATGCGGGTGTATCTCTACGCCTTTATGAAACACGACGAGGACGTCCGCAAGACGAAGTACAACTCCTATCTTGCGCGGGTCATGAGTTTCTTTACCCGCCTCGACGAAGAGACCGCCTTCGCAACGCCCGAGCTCACCGCGCTGCCCGACGAGGCCCTTGATGCGTTCATCGCGGATCCCCGCCTCAAAGATTACGACTATATGCTCACCCGTGTCAAAGCGCAGAAAGCGCACGTCCTCTCCGAGAAAGAGGAACGCATTTTGGCACAGACGGGCGAGGCGCTCTCCTGCGCGGGCGACGTTTTTGAAATGCTGGACAACGCCGAGCTGAACCTGCCCGAAATCGAATTCGAGGGCAAGAAAACGCGCCTCTCGCATGGGCTCTATTCTGTCATCGTCAACGGAAAGGACCGCGCAAAGCGCAAAGAGGCGTACGAGCTGTACTATTCCGCCTACCGCAAGATCATCAACACGCTCGCGACGACCTATTTCGGGAACGTGAAAAAGGATATGTTTTACCGCAAAGTGCGCGGGTATGCGTCCTGCCTCGAAATGGCGCTCTTTGAAGAGGACGTAGATCGCAGCGTATATGACAATCTCGTAAAAGTCGTAAACGACAATACCCCCGTCATGCACCGCTATATCGCGCTCCGCAAGAAGATCATGGGACTGGATACCATGTACATGTACGATATTTATCCCTCGCTCGTGGAGAACGCCGACCTCAAACTCACCTATGAAGAGGCGTACGAGCTCGTGCTCAAAGGGCTTTCTCCGCTTGGCGAAGAGTACGGGGCGCTCCTGCGGCGCGGCAGGGACGAGCGCTGGATCGACGTGTGCGAGACGGAGGGCAAGCGGAGCGGCGCCTATTCCATCGGCATTTTCGGCAACCATCCCTTCGTACTGCTCAACTACCAAAAGACGACGCACGACGTGTTCACGATCGCGCACGAGATGGGGCATTCCATCCATTCCTATTTCTCCAACGCCAACCAACCGTTCGTGAAGTCGGATTATAAAATTTTTGTGGCGGAAGTCGCAAGCACGGTCAACGAGGTGCTCTTGCTCAAATATCTGCTCAAAACCACCGAGGATACGCGGCTGAAAAAATATCTGCTCAACTACTTTATGGATATGATCCGCACAACCCTCTTCCGCCAGACCCAATTTGCGGAATTCGAGGAGAAGGCGCACGCGATGGCAGAGCAGGGCGAACCCCTCAACAAGGACAATTTGTCCGCGCTCTACAAGTCTCTCAACGAAAAATATTACGGCGACGCGGTCGTCCATGACGACAACATCGCGATCGAGTGGGCGCGCATTCCGCACTTCTACCGTTCGTTTTACGTCTATAAATATTCGACGGGCATTACTGCGGCGATCTGCATTGCAAACAAGATCTTGCAGGAAGGCCGTCCCGCCGTCGAGAATTATTTCAAATTCCTTTCGGGAGGGTGCTCCACCGATCCTGTTTCCCTTCTCAAACTCGCGGGCGCCGATCTCACCAAAGAGGAGACCTTCCTGTCCGCCATGCGCGAGTTCGGGCAGGCTCTCGACGAATTTGAAAAGCTGGATTGATCGCACCGCACCGAATTTTCAGAAATATTACCGCAAGAGGAAATTATGCCAAACTATCAGATGCCGCACAATTTAGACGCCGAAACCGCGCTGCTCGGCTGTATTCTCATCGATGAAAGCATTCAGTCCGACGTTCTGGAAGTGCTCAAAGAGGAGGACTTTTACCAGGAGTCCCATCGGGAGATCCTGGCGGGCATGAAGGCGGTCTACGGCGGAAGAAAGCCCGTGGATTTCGTCACGCTCACCGACTATCTCGACCGCGAAGGGAAATTGGAACGCGCAGGCGGGCTCGATTACATTACCGAGCTCACGCAGACCGTTCCCTCCTCCGCCAATTACCGTCAGTATCTCGAAATCGTGCGGCGCGATTCCGTCAACCGCTTGCTCATACGGGCGGCGAAAAACATCACCGAGTTCAGCGTCAAGTCTCCCGAGGAGCGGGACGCCATCGAATACGCCGAGAAACAAGTCTACGGCGTTTCTCAGCGCGGGGAGAGTTCCGCGCTCAAAGGCCTTGCGGACGGCGCAGCGGTGCAGGCCGTGATCGGCAAACTCGAAGCGATCCAGCAGGACCCCAACGCCTTTCGGGGGCTCGAAACGGGTTTCAAACGCCTCGACGCGATCACCCACGGCCTGCAAAAGGGGAATCTTATCATCATCGCTGCGCGCCCCGGCATGGGCAAGACGTCGCTTGCCATGAATATCGTGGAATACGCCTGCCTCAAACGGCGCAACGTGGCGGCGGTATTTTCCCTTGAAATGCCCTGCAACGAAATTTTGCAGCGTCTCCTCTTTTCCTATGCGGAAGTCAGTATGGAAAAGGGACTTGCGGGCAAACTCGAACATAAAGAGTGGAAAAACATTTTGGTCGCGAGCGACCGCCTGCAAAGCAGCAAAATTTTCATCGACGATTCCTCCGTCGTCACCCCCGCCGAAATTCTTTCCAAGTGCAGGCGGCTGAAAAGCGCAGAGGGGCGGCTCGACCTTGTCATGATCGACTATATCCAGCTCATGGGCTCCGAGACGGCGACAAGCGGGGACTTCAACCGCCAGCAGGAGGTGGCCTCCATCACCCGTGCCCTTAAAATCATGGCAAAGGAACTCGATGTTCCCGTGATTGCGCTTTCCCAGCTCCGCCGTATCCAGACGAAAGAGGCGCAGCTGTCCGATCTGCGCGAATCGGGCGCGATCGAGCAGGACGCGGACATCGTCATATTTATCAACCGTCCCGACGTCGGCGCGTCGCAGGAGGATGTCGCCTCGGGCAAGGTCGTAAAAGGGGCGGCCGAGCTCGTCATCGCCAAGCACAGAAACGGCGCAACGGGACGTATCCCGCTCCGTTTCATCGGCGAGAGTACCAAGTTCATCGACGTAGACGCGCAGGGCGTCTCGGACGAGGAACCGCAATACATCAAGAAAAAGCCCGATTTCGTGGCAGCGGAGGACGCGGATATCCCTTTGCCCGAACCTGCGTCGCCCGACGATCTGCCCTTCGATTGAATTTCGGTGAATTATGGAAACAAAGATCCTGACTTGTTCGCGCGAGGGGCTCGCGCTTGCAAAGCATTACATCGAAGAGGGGGATGTCGTCGCCTTTCACACCGAAACGGTGTACGGCTTGGGCGCAAACGCCTTTTCGGATGAGGCCGTTCTCAAAGTGTTCGCGCTCAAAGGCCGTCCCGCCGATAATCCGCTCATCGTGCATGTGCACAAAGAGTATGACATCACGCCCCTCATCGACGGGGAGCCGCACTATGCGGCGGCGCTCCGCAAAGCATTTCTGCCCGGGCCTTTGACCATGGTGTATCCGTCTACGGGGAAGGTGTCGAGGTACGTCTCCTGCGGCCTTGATACCCTTGCGATCCGCGTGCCCTCCTCACCGGCGGCGCAGGCGTTTTTGAAGGCGGTAAATCTTCCCGTCGCCGCACCGAGCGCCAACCTTTCCAAGCACGTCTCGCCCGTCACGGCAAGGCATGTTTTTGACGATTTCAACGGAAAAATCGGGCTCATTTTGGACGGGGGCGCCTGTTCGGGCGGGATCGAGAGCACCGTTTTGGACTGTACGGGGGAGATCCCCCAAATTCTGCGCGAAGGGCTGGTCACGCGGGAGATGATCGCCGAGGTTACGGGGCAGTGCAATGTGTACCGTGCAAAGTCGGGGGAGAGACCCAAGAGTCCGGGCATGGCGTACAAGCACTATTCCCCCCGTTGCAGGACGGCGTATTTCACGCGCGGAGAGCTTGAAAAGGCGGTCGCCTGTTATCAAGAGGAGGAAAAGAGCGGCGCGCCCTGCTTTCTGTGCGAGAGCGAGGTCTGCGCCTTGCTGCAAGAATATCAAACGCTCGATCTGGGCGGAACGCCCGAAGAGATGGCGCGGCGGCTGTATGCGCTCCTGCGGCAGGGAGAGCGGCAGGCGACGCTGCTTATCGCGATCGAACCGCAGGAAAAGGGGGGCGTGATGGCGGGAGTCATGAACCGCATGAAACGCGCTTTCGGGGTGGAACATGGAACAGAAGAATGAGCCGAAAAAACAGGCACCCAAGAAGAAGATCGTCTTTGTCTGCACGGGGAACACCTGCCGTTCGCCCATGGCGGAAGCGGCGCTCAGAAAGGAGCTCCGCCGCCGCAAGATCACGGGGTACACGGTGAGCTCTGCGGGCCTTCGCGCCGAAACGGGGAGCGCTCTTTCGCCCAACAGCGCACAGGCGCTTGCCGAGGCGAAGATTCCCGTGAGCAAGTCTTTTAAGCCCAAACAGCTCACCGAAAAGACGGTAAAAGGGGCGTATCTCGTCGTCTGCATGACGGAGAAGCACCGTCTTGCTCTCGAACAATATCCCAACGTCACGAGTTTCCCGCAGCTCTGCGGCAGGGAGATCCCCGACCCCTACGGGCAGGACATCGACGTTTATCGCGTCACGCTGCGGCGTATCCGCGAATGCTTGCCCCTCATCATCGAACACTATTGCCCGCCTGCGGAGCGGGAAGAGGAAAACTGAACCAGAAAAAAGCCCCGCCTTTGGGGGAATTTCATAGACAGGTAAAAAAGGAGAGATATTATGAAAGTTGCACTTGCTTGCGATCACGGGGGACTTGCCCTCAAAAACAAGATCATGGAATACCTTGCCGCAAACGGCTATGAGGCGGTGGACTTCGGCACCACGACGGACTGTTCGTGCGACTATCCCGACTTCGCCCTTCTCGGCGCGGAGGCGGTTGCGAAAGGGGAGTGCGACAGGGGGATCTTCGTATGCACGACGGGGATCGGTATCTCCATCGCCGCCAACAAGGTGCCCGGGATCCGCTGCGCCCTCTGCACGGACGAGACCTGCGCCCGCCTCACCCGCGAACACAACGACGCCAACGTCCTTGCGCTCGGCGGCGGGATCGTCGGCGTCAATTTGGGGCTCAACATCGCCAAAACTTTTCTTGAAACGGAATTTTCCCATCTCGAAAAACATCAGCGCCGCATTGACAAGATCGCGGCGATCGAACAGAAATACATGAAGTAACATGACCGTAGCACTCAAAGAAAAAATCATCGAATCGCTCACGTCCGTCTTGCCGATCGCCCTCATCATCGTGGCGCTTTCGCTCACCGTTGCGCCCCTTGATTCGGGCACGTTCGTGCTGTTCACC
The DNA here is from genome assembly GCA_947632195.1 of uncultured Clostridia bacterium. Taxonomy (GTDB): domain Bacteria; phylum Bacillota; class Clostridia; order Christensenellales; family Borkfalkiaceae; genus Gallimonas. Next base: position 22,812 of record CANROE010000021.1, read on the forward strand.
GTGGGCGTAGTCCTGCTCATCGTCGGAATGGGCTGTTTTACGCTGGGCGCAGACATGTCCATGCTCGTAATCGGCGAAAAGATCGGCGTCACCATCACCCATTCCCGCAAAATCTGGCTCATCGCCCTCGTTTCCCTCGTCATCGGGATCATTGTCACGATCGCCGAGCCCGATTTGCAGATCCTTGCCCGACAGGTAAAAAGTCTTGCGGACAGTACCGTGCTCGGAAATTATCTGCTCATCATCACCGTTGCGGCGGGGGTGGGGATCTTCCTCATGATCGCCATGCTCCGTATCGTATTTCATATCCGTTTGAGTATATTGCTCATCTTGTTTTACGTTACGGCGTTTGTGCTGAGTATCTTCGTCTCGCCCGATTTTTGGGCGGTCTCGTTTGACTCGGGCGGCGTAACGACAGGTCCGATGACCGTTCCGTTCATCATGTCCCTCGGCGTGGGCGTCGCCTCAATTCGCAGCGACGGAAAGGGGCAGGCGGACTCCTTCGGCCTCGTCGCGCTTTCGAGCGTAGGACCGATCATCGCCGTGCTGGTGCTCGGGATCGCGTTCAAGATCGGCGGGCTCAACTATCCCTATGAGGCGATCGACTCCGCCGCGAATACATACGGCGTGCTCTTCCTCTATCTGCACGGATTTGCCGATTATGCGTTGGAAGTTGTCATTGCCATCACGCCCATTCTCGTGTTTTTCCTCTGTTTTCAGATCTTTACGCGCTCCTTCCGTAAGCGCCAGCTCGTGCGTATTTTCGTCGGGTTTGCCTACACCTTTGTGGGACTTGTCCTCTTCTTGACGGGGGCGAACGTCGGCTTTATGCCCGTCGGCAGAACCCTCGGCGAACAGCTCGCAAGCCTTTGGGGCGGGTGGCTGCTCATTCCTGTGGGAATGCTCATCGGCTATTTCGTCGTTGCGGCGGAGCCCGCCGTGCATGTCCTCAACAAACAGGTGGAGCGCACTTCGGCGGGTGCGATCAGCGCAAAGTCCATGAAACGGGGGCTCTGTGTGGGCGTCTGTATCTCGTTGGGACTTGCCATGCTCCGCATTCTTACGGGGATCAACATTATGTGGATCCTGGTGCCGGGGTATGCGCTCGCGCTCATTCTCACCTTTTTTACCCCGCCCGTGTTTACGGGGATCGCGTTCGACTCGGGCGGCGTGGCAAGCGGTGCAATGGTCTCCTCCTTTGTCCTTCCGCTTGCGGTCGGCGCCTGCTATACCTTGAACGGCGGCACGGCTCTCATCATGACGCAGGCTTTCGGCTGCGTGGCGTTCGTTGCGCTCACCCCGCTCATCTCCATTCAGATCCTCGGGATCGTCTATAAACATAAAACCCGCCGTATCAAGCGCAATTTCCTTTCCGTGAAAGATAAAATTCTCCTGTATGAGGTGGACGCATGAGCGACAAGCACGAGACGAAAAACACTGCGGCGCAGATCGTTCACACCTTGAAATCGGCGGGCGGAAAGGTGGGGGAGATCATCGGCGTAAAGCAGCCCGCACCCAAGCGGCCACACCGTGTCAAGCTGCTCATGAGCGTCGTGAGCCCCTCGGACGAGGGAAAACTCAAAGAAATTTTGGACGATGTGTCGGTCGCGCTCTCCTGCACCTTTACGGGCACGGGCACCGCGCGCTCCCAGCTTCTCGACTATCTCGGCATCGGCGAGAGCGTCAAATCGGTGATCGTCTCTCTCATTCCCGAAAGCGACGAGGACGCGATCATGCGCGTGTTGCGTACACGAATGGCGCTCTATCTTGTGGGCAAGGGAATTTCTTTCACCGTGCCGCTGACGGGAATTTCGGAAATGACGGCGGGCGGACTTTTGAAAGCGGCGACGAATAAGACGATGGAGGGCAAAAAAATCATGACGAACCAGGATAGAAAATACGATCTCATCGTAGCCGCCGTGGAGGCGGGCAGGGTAGACGACGCATTGGAGGCGGCGCGCTCTGCGGGTGCGGCGGGCGGCACCATTCTGCGGGCCCGCGCCCTCGAAAACGACAAAGCCGAGCAGTTCATCGGCATTACGCTTGCGCGGGAGCAGGAAATTTTGCTCGTGCTCGCCAAGCGGGAGAGCAAACTCGCCATTATGGACGCTCTCTCTGAGAAAGTCGGATTAAAGACAGAGGCGGGCGGCGTGATCTTTTCTCTGCCCGTGGACAGGACGGCGGGCATCTCGGCGGCGGACGAGGCGGAGATGCGGGCCGAACAGAGAGAGGAGAAAAATGAATAGGCGCATTCTCGCCATCGGCGGCGGACAGGGGAAGGGGCGCGAACGGGACGCCGAGCGTTTAACGATCGACGGCTATATCGCCGCAGAAGCGAAAAAAGCGGCGGGTGCGCGGCGCCCGTGCGGGCTGTTCATACCCACGGCGAGCCACGACTGCATGCCCTACTACAATACCTTTCATAAGGTATACACGGGCATTTACGGGTTAAAGACGGACGTCGCGCTCACCGTAAACAGGGAGTGGGACATGGAAAAGATGCGGGGAAAGTTCGAGAAAGCGGACTTTCTCTTTATCGGCGGCGGAAACACCGTGTTCATGCTCGAACATTGGAAAGAGAGCGGACTTCTCCCGCTCATAAAAGAGGCATATGAGCGCGGCGTGCTCGTCGCGGGGCTCTCGGCGGGGGCGATCTGCTGGTTCGACGATATGTATTCGGATTCGGTCGTCGAGGGGGAATACGCCATGTATCGCGGGCTCGGCTGGCTGAAAGGAACAGTCTGCCCACACTATGACGAGCGGGCGGCGGAATTCGACCCGATCGTGCTGAAAAACAAGCTCCGCGCATGGGGGCTTGAAAACGACGCGGCGGTCGAATTCATTGACGGCGAACCGCAAAAGTCGGTTTCGGGCGGAGGCAAAGTGTGGCTTTTGGACGGAACGGACGGCGAAAAAGTTGTGAAAAAAGAATTTTAAAAGATTGCCGCCGCGCCCGCAGCGGGAAATGTCTGCGGGCGCGGCGGCAAGAGAGGAAGGATGAAACTTTACGTTGTGCGGCATTGCAGCACCGAATGCAGCGAAAAGAAGATCTATTGCGGCAGCAGCGACATTCCGCTCTCGCCGCGCGGGGAGCAGGAGGCAGAGGCGCTTACCGAAAGGGCGAAGGGGTATCGGTTCGATCTGTTGATCTCTTCTCCGCTCTTGCGCGCGCGGCAGACGGCATTTGCGATCGCAGGGGAGAGCGGGGTCCCCGTCCTCTTTGAGGAGCGGCTGAAAGAGCGCAACTTCGGCGCGTTCGAGGGGACAAGCGTGGAGGCGCCCGAGGGAAAGGTCTACCGTTACAGTTTTGCACTGCAATACCCAAGCGGCGAATCCAATTTGCAGGTCGCAGCGCGCGTCTATGCGTTTCTCGGGGAATTGAAGGAGAAGTATGCGGGAAAAGACATCTTCATCGTCTCCCACGGCAGCGCATGCAGGATCATCCGCAGCTATTTCAAGCAGATGACGGACGAGGAATTTTACCGTTTCTCCCAGCCGAACGGCACGATAGAGGAATACGAATTGTGAGGGAGGAGCCCAAAATGATTCGGCACGATATGAAACTCGATCCCGAGCCCTTTGTAATGATGGCAAGCGGAAGGAAAAAATACGAATTGCGTCTCAACGACGAAAAGCGCAGAAAGATCGCGATAGGGGACGAAATTTTATTTACGAACAATGCCAACAGGCAAACGATTCTGACGCGGGTGTTGGGGAAGGAGATCTTTTCTGATTTCGAGGCGCTCTACCGCTCGCTCCCTCTTCTTGAATGCGGCTACACGGAAGAGACCCTTCCCGCAGCTTCCCCGAAGGACATGGAGACGTACTATTCGCGCGCAGAGCAGCAGAAGTTCGGCGTAGTCGGCATTCGGCTGGAACTTCTGTAATTTTCCGCAGGACCGCCGCGCCCTCCCAGAGAATTCGGGAGGGCGCGGCGGCGTATTATTTATGATTTTTCTTCCACTCTTTGATCTCCGCAAGGCGGGTCTTGATCCGGCTCTCGATCCCTTCCTCGGTGGGGAAGTAATATTCCTTCCCCGCAAGGCTGTCCGGCAGGCATTGCATATTCGTCAGCTTGTCTTCGCTGTCATGCGCGTATTGGTAACCCTTTCCGTAGTTAAGCTCTTTCATGAGTTTTGTCGGCGCGTTGCGGATGACGAGGGGAACGGGCTCTGCAAGCATATTCAAAGCGTCCTTCTTTGCAAGGGCGTAGGCAACGTCGAGCGCGTTGGACTTGGGCGCCATCGAAAGATACACCACCGCCTCGGTGAGGTGCACCGAGCACTCGGGCATGCCGATAAAGTGGCAGGCTTGATAGGCGGCGACGGCGATTTCGAGCGCGCGCGGATCGGCAAGGCCCACATCTTCGCTCGCAAACCGCGTGACCCGCCGCGCGATATAGAGGGGATCTTCCCCCGCTTCCAACATGCGCGCAAGCCAATAGACGGCGGCGTCTGGGTCGGAGTTGCGTATGGATTTGTGCAGCGCCGAAATCAAGTTGTAGTGTTCCTCTCCCGATTTGTCGTACAGCAAAGATTTTTTGGAGGTGCACTGCTCGATCGTCTCCTTGGTGACGATGGTCTTATCTCCCTCCAATTCGCCGTTGAGTACCGCCATTTCGAGGGTGGAGAGGGCGCTGCGCGCGTCTCCGTTGGCAAAGTTCGCGATCGTTTCGAGGAGATCGTCCGAAATCTCCACGCGCTGCCTGCCGAAACCGCGCTCGTCGGTTATCGCGCGGCGCAGAAGTTCTGTGAGCTCTTCTGTTTTGAGCGCCTGCAACACAAAGACTTTACAGCGGGAGAGAAGAGCCCCGTTCACCTCGAAAGAGGGATTTTCCGTCGTTGCGCCGATGAGAATGATGCTGCCTTTTTCCACAAAGGGCAAAAAAGCATCCTGCTGCGCCTTGTTAAAGCGATGGATCTCATCGATGAACAAAATGGTCTTTTCTCCGAAACGCCTGTTTTTTTCCGCCTGTTCCATCACCTGTTTGATCTCTTTGATCCCGCTTGTGACGGCGGAAAAGTCGATAAAGTTCGCCTTGGTGCGGTTGGCGATGATGCGCGCAAGGGTGGTTTTGCCCACGCCGGGCGGGCCCCAAAAGATCATTGAGCCGATCTTATCGCTCTCAATGAGCCGGCGCAGCACCTTGCCCTCGCCGAGGAGGTGTTTTTGCCCATAAAATTCTTCGAGGGTCTGCGGGCGCAAGCGCGCGGCGAGCGGTTCGGAATCCGCTCTTTCAAACAGCGTTCCTTGTTCTATCATGGTATTTTGCTCCATTTCCGACTTCCTATCACCATTATTATACCATGCGTGAGTAAAAAACGCAAGCGGTCGCATTCTAATTATTATTTGGTTCCTCTTAATTGGGAAAATGGGGTGCTCATACCCGCCCTCGCGCAGCGGGGGGGGGAGGTAGGGAAGGGGAGTAAACACTTGGCGTCTTTATAGGGGGGGCTGTCACGAACGCAGTGAGTGGCTGAGGGGTTTTTCAAACTCTTCCATAAAGCAAAATAGTATTTTAAATTATAAAATAGTTCCTAATACAATTAAACCTACACCAAATAATACAAATACAATATAAAAAAACGTGTAGCCATTTATCCTTTTATTCCCGACTATCAGTTAGAATCTTTGGCAAGGGTTTTACTCCCTTTTATGCGGGATTATCTTTCATCGGAAGAGGGAAAGAAAGATTACGCCGAATGGACGGCACAACGACAACTGAATAATAAAAATCAAAACGAAGAGTCCCATTAAAGTGTATCGGGATACCCATTGAAAGATATAGGGATATGTAAAACCGCAAGGTATGGCGGTATATAAATTTTAGGTTAATCGTAGAAAACGATTTGAGAGGTTGCGCCGAATGTCATAAACCTAAAAAACGGCGGGCGGGCAGAACGATCAAGTTCTGCCCGCCTTTTTCTATGCTCCGAAAGAATCAAATTCTTCCATAAAGCAAAATAGCCCGAACGTTCTCTTTACGAAAAAGAAGTTCAAGCTATTCACACTTGGTGCACCGAGGCAATTATAATCCGAACACGAAAGCTCGTCAAGGCTGACCGTTTGCGTTCCGTTTTTATAGTTA
>CANROE010000022.1 GCA_947632195.1 uncultured Clostridia bacterium
ACCCCGGTTTCGAGAACGTTGTTTCCCTTGATCGCGGGAACGGTGATGCCCGAAATGGCGGCGTCTTTTTCGTACAGACCATTGAGTTCGTCCCATTCGGTCTCTGCGGCGTCCGCCGTGATAGCCGATACCTTCGCTTTGAACTGCTCCGCACGCTCGTGATAGAGCTCCGCAGTGAGAAGAAGGACAGTGTATTTGTTATCCCCGTACGTCGTTTCTGCGAGATAGGACTTCGTCGCCATGAGCGACTTCACACCTGCCTCCTCGGCAGCGATCTTGTTTTGCAGGGCGGTAACGTCTGCAACATACTTAGCATAGCCCGTTTCGGATACATCCATTTCGTCGATGAACTTTTGCAGCTGCGCGTCGTATTCCGCCGCCTTTGCGTTCATCTCGTTGAGCTTTTTCACCGTATCGCCATTCGCAAGCAGAGCGTTTTTCTCGTCGCCGTCAAGCTCGCTTTGGTGAGTGAGCGTGACAGAAAGCAGCGATACGATTTCGGAATCGCCGTTCATTTGGGGAATACCGTCGACATTGAGGTTGAAGGTAAGTTTGCCTTCGTCGGTTATGCCGACAAAGACTCCCGCGCCCGTGATCTGCGCGCCGATCCAGCTCCCGATCATTCCACCCGCAAGCTGTCCCATCATATCGCCGCCCGCAGCTTCCGTGACATAAGCCACCGCCGTCTGTACGAGCGCTTGGTAAACGGCATCAAGCTCCTTTACGAGGGCCTCGCCGAGGGAGAGCGAAATGCCGTTCTCTTTGAATTCGATGACGAGCGGCGGAAGTTTGAGCCCCTGCAACCCCTGCGTTCCATCAGTTCCGTCTGTTCCGTTTTTTTCGCCCGTTCCGTCTGTTCCGAGGTCGGGCAGCTCCACTGCGGAAAGCAACTCTTTCAAATTGAAACTCGTCACAAAGACGGGGTTTTTCGCCGCATTGTTGAGCACAAGCGTCAAGACGCCTTCGCTTTCATAATAGAGATCGAGGCTGTTGAGGTCGGCGCTGAGCCAAGAAGGCAGGTCGGGGATCATGCCGCCGAGCTCTCCGAGCAGCTGCAAGATCAGCTGTGCGGAAGTGAGGTCGAGATGAAGTTTTCCCTGCGCGATCGCAAAATAGTCGCCCGTCCAGATCGCCGCAGGGTCAAGGCGGAGCTGTAATTCGCCCCCAAACGCGCCGCTGAACAGGCCGCTGTTGTTCAGAAGGCCGATGTCAAGGCTTAAATCGATCTTTTCGCCCATGGTGACGTTGCCCTCGGGCGTGCCGTCGACGGAAAGAGAGACACTTGCGATCTCATCCGTTCCCGTAAGGTCGGCGGTGAGTGCGGTGAACTCCGTACCGAGGAAGGAGCGAATGTAGCCGTGCGTGTCGCCGAGCCTTTCCTCCACTTTCTCCAAAAGAGACTGATAACCGCTGTTGAGCTGCTGCAAGAAGAGCGGCTTTAAGGTCACGCGGTAGCCTGCGTCCGTCTTGGCGAGCTCGAAAACTTCTCCTGCGAGCGCCTGCAACGCGTCCGCCGTGAACTCCAACTTCCCGACGTCGGGAAGGAGCGCGCCGAGGTCGACCGCTGTGGTATAGAGCGCGTTCCCGTCCGCCCCGTTGAGCGCAAGAAGGAGCACGCCCTCCCCCGTGTAGCGCAACGAGAGCGTCTTTGCCACCTGCGAAAGAAGGGGCACGGAAGTAAGATCGAACCCGCATTGCAGGGCGAAGGCGTTGAGAATATCGCCGCTGCCCAGCGCACTGCGCTTGACCTTTAAAGTGAGGTCGCCGCTCAGCGGAAGAGAAGCGCCGAACACGTTGATCGCGGCCGTGACGGAAAGAGCGAGAGTTCCGTCCTCGTCCATCGCCGCGCCGATTGCGGACGTAAGCTGCATGGCAGGGCTCGTCTCTGCGGTGAAGGGTTTGACTTCCGACGGCGTGGTGCCGAGATGTTCGTTAAACTGCACGACGCTCGGGATCTCCACTTCCTTGTTGACGTCCGAATAGGTGCAGGCGAGCGTCTGCACAATGTTCATCGCGAATACTTTTTTGCAATCGTAAGAGCATTCGGAAGAGTACGAGACGGGCGTCCAGTCCTTTTTGAGGGTGAGACGGAGGTCGACGTCCGAGAAAGAGGGCAAATTATCGAGAGAACCGTATGCCTTGGTTTGCAGACGTACCCCCGTCGTGGCCGACTCGGTCGCAGAGCCGCTCTCCTTGGAGAGATCGCCCGCCAAACGGAAGTAGTACGTCAGCGTGTCGCCCTCCGCCTTTTCGAGCGTGGCATAGCGGAGGGTCTTTTCATTGATGATGTAGCCGCCGAGGGTCACTTCGTCCGCCGTGAACCCATAGACTTTTTTATAATCTTCCTTTGTGGAGACCTGCACGTCTCCCTCGAACCCGTCGCGGTACACCACTTTGCCGTTCTTGGAGAAGGCTTGGTGCTTCATCTTGACGAGGAAGGAATCGGACTGCGCCTGGTTGAGGAAATCTTCGCCGTTTTTATAGGTGATGTTGTGGATCTCCTGCTCGTACCCCGCAAGATCGGCGACCGCCTTGCCCTCGGTGGTGATCTTGTAGCTTGAAAGTTCGCTCTGCTTTTGCAGGAACGCATAGACGACGTTCTCGGGCGAGAGCTCCTCGGGCGATTTGCTCGTAACGAGGGTGGCGGAGGCCCCGCTTTGCAGGGTGGGGACTTCCTCCTCGCCGCACGCCGCAAGTCCTGCCGCCGTACAGGCGCACAGAACGCCCGCAAGCAAAATACCCATCTTTTTTGCGTATTTCTTCATACTCTTCGGCTCCTTTTGGTAAGTCTCTTAATTTTCTTTCTCAAAGTATAGCATCTTTATGACAAGCTGTCAATCATGTAACGTAAAATTATGACAAATTTTTGAAAAAGAGCAAAAAAATTCCTCCCCGCGCGGGGAGGAAAGCAGGGTTATTCGGCGGAGAAATCTTCCTTGCCTACGCCGCAGAGCGGACAGGTGTAGTCGTCGGGAATGTCCTCCCACTTGGTGCCGGGCGCAATGCCGTTGTCGGGATCGCCCGCCTCTTCGTCGTAAGTGTAACCGCAGACGTTGCATACATACTTCATGTTTTTTATCTCCTTTTTTTGAATTTTTTTGAACAAGGTAGAGATTTCTCCACGCGCCGCAAAGCGGCTTGGTCGAAATGACAACGAGAAACGTTGGCTCGGAATGACACGTGGCAGAGATTTCTCCACTTCGCCTGCGGCTTCGGTCGAAATGACAACGAGAAACGTTGGCTCGGAATGACGCAGGTGCGGGGCGGAATGGCTTTTTGAAAAGCGGTGCCCCCCTCCCCTACCCCTCCCCCAACAAGTTGGGGGAGGGCGAGTGTTTGCGGTGCCCATTTCGCGGGGAGGGCGAGGTGAATGCGTTTTAACGTAGTTCTGCCATGCCTTGACGGAGCAAGATTCCCTCGGAGAGTTGCCACATTGGACTTCGTTCTTGCTTTATCGGCTCGGAATGACGCGTGGCAGAGATTTCTCCACTTCGCCTGCGGCTTCGGTCGAAATGACATTTTCGGGAATGCGCAGACGCGGGGAGGGCGAAGAAAAGATAGGGCGTTACTTGGAGAGAATATCCGCTGCGAGCTGCGCGCCGAGGGTGCGCAGCGCCTCCGCCTGCTCCTCTTTCACAGAGGAGAGGAGCGTCACTTTTTCGCCGATCTGCACCATGTTCTTCCATTCGCCGATCATGCTCTTCATCAGCGTGCCCGCCTGCGGCGACCAGCTGCCGTTTTCCACAAGCGCATACTTCCTGTTCCGGAAATTGTGCGCCGCAAGGTCGTGCAAGAGCTGCTCCATGGGCAGGAAGATACCGTTGTTGTACGTCGCCGATACAAACGCAAGATGAGAATAACGGAACGCCTCCGCAACAAGCTGGGAAAGTTCGGTCTGCGAGACGTCGTACACCTTGACGGGTGCGCCGCTCTTCGCAACGGCCGCCGCCAAAATTTCCGCAGCGTTCCCCGTGTGGCCGTGAATGGTACCGTAAAAGACGACCGCACCCTTCTCCTCGGGCTCGTACTTGCTCCAAGTATCGTATAAGCCGAGATAGTAGCCGAGCTCCTTCCGCCAGATGGGGCCGTGCAGGGGGCAGATCGTCTTGATTTCAAGCCCCGCCGCCTTTTTCAGCACGCTTTGCACCTGAATGCCGTATTTGCCCACGATGTTGAAATAATATCTGCGGGCGTCGGAGAGAAATTCCTCTTTGAAATTTACCTCGTCGGCAAAGATACTGCCGCCCAGAGCACCGAACGTGCCGAAGGCGTCCGCCGAAAAGAGGGTGCCCGTTGCGGAATCAAAAGAGAACAGCACTTCGGGCCAATGCACCATGGGCGCGGCGACAAAGGTAAAGCTGTGCTTGCCCGAGGAGAGGACGTCCCCCTCTTTGACGATTTGAACGTTCGCGCCGTCGAAGGGGAAGAAATTCTTCATCATCTGCGCCGCCTTCGCGCTCGTGACGATCGTCACCTCGGGATAGCTCTTTACAAGGCGCAAAAAGGTCGCCGAGTGGTCGGGCTCCATGTGGTGGACGACGAGATAGTCGAGCTGCCTTCCGCTGAGCGCAGCCGCGACGTTTTCAAGATAGAGGTCCGAAACGGAGGGGTCCACCGTGTCGAAAAGTACCGTCTTTTCGTCGAACAAGAGATAGGAATTGTAGGACACCCCGCGCGGCACGGGATAGACGTTTTCAAACAACGAGAGCCGCCTGTCGCTCCCGCCGACATAGTAGAGATCTTCTGTAATGGGAATGATGTTCTGCATAATTGCTCCTCTTTTTCAAAGCGGATTATAGTTTACCACATTATGGACAAAAAGGCAAGCGGTAACGCAAACTGCCGCAAAAATTATAGCGCCGCGCGCGGGCAAAATGACTAATTTAAGGACAGCAAAGGGAAATCGAACACCATTCCCAAATCACGTCATGTTGAGCGAAGTCGAAACATCTCTACCGCATTATAATAAGGCGAGATTTCTCGACTGCGCTCGAAATGACATATTGGAAACGCAACTCAAAATTGACAATTAAGAATGTTCGGACGAAATGACAAAACGCCGCGCGCGGGCAAAATGCCCGCGCGCGGCGTATGCTTTGCTTTTTGTTTGCTACATGATGTCGTTTACATGGCGGGACCCGTCGCGGAGGGCGTATAGACGCGGGCGGCAAGCTCTTGGTTGAGCGCGTAAAGCCCCTTCGCATCCTGCCCGAAGAGCTTGTATTTCTTGATCATGTCGTCTGCATTCGTCTCCTCTTCGCCCTGCTCTTTGATGAACCAATCGAGGAACTGCATGGTGCGGTAGTCCTTCTGCCCCGCAGCCTCGTGGTAGATCTCCGTGATGAGAGAGGTGACATACTGCTCGTGCTCGTAACCCGCTTTCAACGGATCAAGGTGCGCCTTGAAGGTCTTGTCGGGCTTTGCGACCGCCTCAAATACGACGCGGTGGCCGTTGTTGATGAGGTAACGGCGGAGCATCATCGCATGGTCGCGCTCCTCCTGCGCCTGTACCTCGTACCAATGCGCGAATCCGTCTAAGCCTTCGTCGGCATAGTAGTTGGCGAAGTCGAGATAGAGATACGCCGAGTAGAGTTCTTTGTTGATCTGGTCGTTGAGCATTGCTGCGATCTTTTCGTTTAACATTTTATTTTTCTCCTTTTTTGAATTTTTTTGAATTGAGGTGCCCCCTTTCGGCTCGCTGCGCTCGCCACTGTCCCTAAAAGGGACAGCAAGGGGAAACGGAATGCCATTCCCAAAAATGTCATTTCGAGTTTGTCGCCCCGCGCGCGGTTCTGATTCTCTAAGCGCGGCACGAGGAGCGTAGCGACGAAGTAGAAATCTCTACCGCATTATAATAAGGTGAGATTTCTCCACTCCGCCTGCGGCTACGGTCGAAATGACAAAAGAGGAATCATTCGCTACGGTACTTCGCCTACGGCTCGGAATGACGCGCTTATGCGCAGGCAGTATAAGGCAGGACAAGCGCAGAGAGGAAAGAAACCAACGAAACAATTTACGCCTTGTTCTTTACTTTCATGAGACGGATGATGGCGGCGCGCTCGTTTTCGTCGAGCTTGTCGCGGATGTATTTGATCGTCTCTTCAAGCTGCGGGATCATGACGTATTCAAGCGCGTTGACCCGCCGCTTGTTGCGCTCGATCTCGTCGGCGAGCAACCGCACCGACTTCTCCACCGCTGCCAACTTGACAAGCAACGGCAAAAGCTCCGAGATCTGCCTCACACTCTCATCCGCTTCACTCGTGATCTCGGGATAGGCGTAGGGAAGGCTGTCCGTCCGCTCGGAAGAAGTCAGCTCGATTTTGGGAACGTCTACCCCCATGACGCTCTCCACCCCGCACTCCGCCGTGACCGTTGCCGCAGGCATGGAAAACGCCGCCTCCACCGCATATTCGGGCGTGAGAGAACGCGCCGCCGAAAATTGCCGCAGCGTTTGCGAGAGCGATTTTTCCACCTCGTCTCTGAGGCGCTTATTTTCCCGTATGATGAGCGTAAACCGCCGGATCATTTCGTCCGACTTGTCTTTTAAGAGCTTGTGCCCGCGCACGGCCGTGGAAAGCCGCGCTTTGAGCTTTTTCAGCTCCATTCGGGTTGGATTGACGTTGAGTCTTGCCATAGTGATTTATAAATGTGAAACTGAGGGGCTGATTGGGTGAGCAAAGAACACCCCCTCAGTCACTTCGTGACAGCTCCCCCTCAAGGGGCAGCCGAGCCTTTTCATATGCGTCATGCTGAGCCGTACTGTTTTTATGCAGTTCGTTTTAGCAAGTCCGCGAAAGCATCTTGGTACGTTTGGGTTTGGTTTTAACCGTACTTGGACGTAGCAAGATTCCCTCGAAGACTGTCCATGTCGAACTTCGTAATTTCCGTTACGGCTCGGAATGACGCACGTTCCCCGCAGGGGAGGGCGAGAGTGAAGTACTTCTTTCGCCACCCGCCACCGCATGCGGGGGCAGGTCGGAGTTATTCGGGCAAATATTTGTCGAGATATTCCTCGCGGATACGTTTGAGCTCGGTTTTGGGTAAGATCTTCAAAAGTTTCCAGCCGATGTCGAGCGTTTCCTCGATGGTGCGGTCGGTTTCAAACCCTTGGTTGACGTACTCCTTTTCAAACTCCTCGGCAAACTTTGCGTACAGTTTGTCTACATCCGACAGAGCCGCCTCGCCCAAAATCGCCGAGAGCTCCTTGCTCTCCTTGCCGCGCGCATACGCCGCAAACAGCTGGTTCATGGTGTCCGCATGGTCCTCACGCGTCTTGTTTTTGCCGATCCCCTTGTCCTTCAAACGGGAGAGGGACGGAAGTACGTCGATGGGCGGGTTCAGCCCCTTCTTATAAAGGTCACGGGAGAGAATGATCTGCCCCTCGGTGATGTACCCCGTGAGGTCGGGAATGGGGTGCGTCTTGTCGTCCTCGGGCATGGTGAGAATGGGGATCTGCGTAATGCTCCCCTCTTTTCCTCTGATCCTGCCCGCTCTTTCATACAGGGAGGCGAGGTCGGTGTAGAGATAGCCGGGATAGCCGCGCCGTCCGGGGACCTCCCGCCGCGCCGCCGATACTTCGCGGAGCGCCTCGGCATAGTTTGTGATGTCCGTCATGATGACGAGCACATGCATGCCGCATTCAAACGCGAGATATTCGGCGCAGGTGAGCGCCATGCGCGGCGTTGCGATACGCTCGACCGCAGGATCGTTCGCAAGATTGGTGAACAGCACCGTGCGTTCGATCGCGCCCGTGCGCTTGAAGTCCTCCACAAAGTACTGCGCTTCCTCAAACGTAATGCCGATCGCCGCGAACACGACGGCAAACTTGCTGTCTCCCCCGCGCACCTTTGCCTGACGCGCGATCTGCGCCGCAAGCTCGGCGTGCGGAAGGCCGCTCATCGAGAATACGGGAAGTTTCTGCCCGCGCACCAAGGTGTTCAGCCCGTCGATCGCAGACACGCCCGTCTGAATGAATTCGTTGGGATAGTCGCGCGCGGCGGGGTTGATGGGTTCGCCGTTGATGTCCGCCATCTTTTCGGGAATGACGGGCGCGCCGCCGTCGCGGGGATTGCCCATGCCGTCGAATACCCGACCGAGCATGTCGCGCGAGACGGCAAGCTCCTGGCTGTGTCCCAAAAAGCGCGCCTTGCTCGTTGCAATTTGCAGCCCCTGAGAATTTTCAAAGAGCTGCACCACCGCCTTGTCGCGGTTGACTTCGAGCACCTTGCCGCGACGGGTCTCCCCGTTCCCGCAGACGATGTCCACAAGTTCGTTGTATTTGACCCCCTCCACGCCCTCGACGAGCATGAGAGGCCCCACAACTTCGCGGATGGTCTTGTATTCCTTATACATCTTCGTTTCCTCCCTGTTCGAGCGCCTTGATCTCCGCGTTCATCGTGCGCAGGATCTCCTCGAACTCGGCGAGATTTTCCTCGGGAATGTACTTCGCCCGCCCGATCTTCTCCTTGAAAGAACAGGCGAGAATGTCGTCGAGCGCAACATACTGTGCGAGCGCTTCCTCCGAAAGACGGTAAAACTCGAAGATGAGCCTGAGCATGAGGAGCTGTTTTTGCATGGAGGTGTAGGTATCCACCTCATGGAAGGCGTTCTGGTGCAGATAGTCCTCGCGCACCGTCTTTGCCGTCTCCATGACGAGACGGTCGCGCGAAGAGAGGGCGTCCATGCCCACGAGACGGACGATCTCGTCGAGCGCGGCCTCCTCCTGCAAGATCGTCATGGCAAACTGACGGTATTTGAGAAAGTCTTTGCCCACTTGCTCGTTGTACCAATCCTTCATCTTGTCCGCATAGAGGGAATAGCTGATGAGCCAATCGATGGCGGGGAAGTGCCGCTTATAGGCAAGGGACGCGGACAGCCCCCAGAACACTTTGACGATGCGCAGCGTCGCCTGCGAGACGGGCTCGGAAAGATCGCCGCCCGGGGGCGAGACCGCGCCGATCGCGGAGACAGAGCCCACGCGGTTTTCACTGCCGAGAAGTCTCACGATGCCCGCGCGTTCGTAGAACTCCGCAAGACGGCTCGCAAGATAGGCGGGATAGCCCTCGTCGCCCGGCATTTCTTCGAGACGTCCGCTCATTTCGCGGAGCGCCTCCGCCCAACGGGAGGTAGAATCTGCCATGATCGCGACGCTGTAACCCATATCGCGGAAGTACTCAGCGATCGTGATCCCCGTGTAGATGGACGCTTCGCGCGCCGCGACGGGCATATCCGACGTGTTCGCGATGAGCACGGTGCGTTTCATCAAAGGCTCTCCCGTCTTGGGGTCTTTGAGTTCGGGGAATTCGTTTAAAACGTCCGTCATTTCGTTCCCGCGTTCGCCGCAGCCGACATAGACGATGATGTCTGCGTCCGCCCACTTGGCAAGCTGGTGCTGCACGACAGTCTTTCCGCTGCCGAAGGGCCCCGGCACCGCCGCAACGCCGCCCTTTGCGATGGGGAACAAAGTATCGATGACCCGCTGGCCCGTTACCATGGGCTTGTCGGGGTTGAGTTTCTCTTTATAAGGTCTGCCCTTACGGACGGGCCACTTTTGGAGCATGCAGACGGGGCGCTTTCCCGTCTCCGTTTCGATCTCGGCAATGGGCGCTTCGATCGTGAAATCCCCCTCTTGCACGGAGAGCAGTCTCCCCTTGACGCCGAAGGGCACGAGAATGCGGTGCTC
Source organism: uncultured Clostridia bacterium (assembly GCA_947632195.1). Classification (GTDB taxonomy): domain Bacteria; phylum Bacillota; class Clostridia; order Christensenellales; family Borkfalkiaceae; genus Gallimonas. The sequence goes on from CANROE010000022.1 coordinate 9,683, forward strand.
GACGATCTCCGTCTCCTGCACCACACCCAAAATATCGCCCGCCTCCACCAAATCTCCCGCCTTTTTGCGGGGGGTGAAGTGCCACTTTTTCTCGCGGTCGAGTTTGTTGACGGAGACGCCGCGCGAGATCCGGTCGCCGTAGTTCCAATAGAGGGTCGTGAGCGGGCGCTGAATGCCGTCGAAAATGCCCGTGATGAGCCCCGGCGCAAGCTCCGCCGAGAGCGGCTCGCCCGTGGACCAGACGTCCTCGCCGGGACCGAGACCGGACGTCTCTTCATACACCTGTATGGACGCTTTGTCCCCTCTCAGCTCGATGATCTCGCCGATCAGCCCGAGCTTGGAAACGCGGACGACGTCGTACATCTTGCAATCGGCCATATTTTCCGCCACGATCAGCGGTCCGGTCACTTTTACTGTTTTTCCAACCATATCTTGCTCCGTATCTGTTTTCCCGCACCGTCCTTTGTGCGGAAACCAACTATTTCTGGAATAGAATATCCACGCCGAGCGCGCGCTCCATGGCGGAACGCAGCATCTCGTCGCCGTAGCCCGCAGACCCCCGCTCGGAGGGAATGGTGAGCACGACGGGATAGGGCGTTTCATCGAACCGTTTCAAGAAATCGCCCAATTTGCGGGACAGTTCCTCGGTGACGAAGATCACCTGATACTCCTGCGCCGCTTTGCGCAAGACGTCCCGCGCTTTTTTTTCGTCCTCGGCGGGAAAGGTCGCTACCCCGGCCGCCTTGAACACCATGATGCTGTCGCCGTTTCCGACGATCGCGATTTTCCCTACCATACTGCTCTCAGTCTCTTTTTGATCTCTTGTTCGGGTAGCCCCGCATTCAGGCAGACGAGCAGGATCCGCACGTCCGCGATCTCCGCCCTGCGGCGGAATACATAATAAAGAAACGGCTCTTTGCCCGCAAGCTCGTACTTGTGCGCGGCGAAGTACTCCGCCTCAAACGTATCGAGCGCGCGCTCTGCCTCGGTGAGCGGTCTGCCCGCCTCCTTCGCCGCCCTTGCGCTCTTGTAAAAGTCCGCATAGGGAGAGCCTTTTAACGTTCCCTCCCCCTTGAACACTTCGCCCAGCTGCGCCTCTTTGAGCTTTCCGCCCGCAAGATAACAGCTCTTGGCGAATTCCTCGTCCGAAGAGCGCAGCGCCGTTAAAATGTTCAGCCTGTCCACCTTGCCGACGAGCAGTTTTTTGAGCACCGCCGATCCCTTGCATTTCAAAAACAAGTGCGCATACAGCGCCTTGTCGAATGCCGCGCCGATCTCCGCGCCCGTCTCCTCCGCCAGCTGTTCCCACGGGAAACGCGGGTCGGTCTCCACGATTTCTCTGAGCTCTTCGACCGTTTTCAGCCCCTCGGGCGCGAGCATGGGGGCGGCGTCCGTCCCCAAAAGTTTCGCCTTGACGAGCGCCTTCAAATTGTGGAAGTCGCGCGGGGCGAAAAAGTACTCCGTAATCGCCCGCGAAGGAGCGTATTCGCGGATAAACGCGTCGAGCGCGCCTTCCTCCGCACGGCACATGAGTTCGCCGTCCGAAGCGCTCTTCGCCTCCGAACCGCCGCCGAAACCGCTCTCCGTGAGGGCGCGAAAGACCTCCTCCGCGCTCATTTCGGCAAAACGGAGCAGTTTTTCGCCCAAGAGGGACTTCTCTTTGACGGCGATCACGCCGTTTGTATAGACGGTTGCAAGCATTATCTGAACAACTGTGCGGCAAGCGCGGGTTCGTGTTCGGCGCGGTCGAGCGCAAGAAGGGCGCGGAAAGTCACATCTTTATCGCACACCTTTCCCAAGAGCAAAAACCCGCCGCCCGTGCCCTGCGGTTTGCCGACCGTGAGCTTTTTTTCGGCGATCACGGGAAGGCGCGCCGCCTTTGCGGCATAGGGGTAATCGGAGGCGAAAACCACTTCGTCTCCCTCCTCCGCATTCTCTTTGAGGAGCCGCCCAACGAGCATGAGGCTCTCGTGTTCGCCCAAAGACAGTAGCTGCGCGAGCGCACGGGAATAAATCTCGTCGATCACCCGCCGTTTTTCGGCAAGCAAAAGTTTGGAGGAATCGAGCCGCGCCGTCGCCGCCTTTCCCTCGGAAATGCGTTTCGCACGCGCGGAAATTTCTTCCTCCGTCTCCGCTTTGAGCGCCCCGACCTTTGTTTTTGCCGCAGCGATCGCGCTGTCTGCGCTCTTTTGCGCCTCCTCCATGACCTGCAAAGCCTCCTGCTCCGCGTCCGAGAGAATGCGCGCGATGATGTCTTCCTTTCCCATATCAAAGCGCCAGAATGACGAGCAACGAGACGACGAGTCCCAAAAGCGCGTAAAACTCGATCATTGCGGGACCCATTGCGATCTTGAAGCCCAAGCTGTCCTGTTTTGCCGCCGCGTAAATGCAGTTGACGGAAGCCTTTGCCTGAAAGAACGCGGAAACGAAACCCGAGATCGCCATCGGCAGGCAGGCCGCAAAAATCGCCCAGCCCTGCGCGGTAGCCATGTCCATGCCCAGCTTGTTCGAGGCGAGAATGGCGACGAGAAAGCCGTAAATACCCTGCGTGGCGGGCAGAAGCATTAAAACGACGAGCTTGCCGAATTTATCAGGTTTTTCGCCCAAGACCCCCGCCGCCGCGCTCGACGTCTTATAAAGACCGAGTCCCGAGCCGACGCCGCAGAGGATCACGCAGAGCGCAATCCCGATGACTGCGACAACGTAACCTGTTGTGAACATTTTTTTACCTCCAAAAGTTTACACTTGATTTTCCGAAATTAAACCACGCGCACATATTTCCGCGCGGAACCGAGAGGAACGAAGAGTTCGCCTTCGCCCTCGTAGAACCTGCCGAAAAATTCCACGTATTGCAGACGCGCCGTGTGGATGTACGCACCGAGCAGGCTGATTGCAAGATTGAACACATGCCCCACGACCATAAGGACCGCCCCGACAACGACGAGCGCAGACCCCGAGGTGAGAAAACTTACCGAATACTGCGAGATGATCTGCGCGATGACCGCGCCCGTCAGCATCAGCCCGTAAAGACGGATATAACTCAATACGTCTGTGAAATAGTTGATCAGACCGTAAAGCGAGCCGAACCCTTTCGTAAATTTTCCGAGCAATTTTTCGTGCCGCCCCGCCGTGAATACGGCAACGACGAGCATGGCGCCCGCCAAGATACCGCCCGCCGCCGCGAGGAAAGAAAGATGAAATTCTTCCACAAGCCCGACGATCGCAAGCTCCGCGCCTACCGAAAAGAGCGCCCATATCCCGCCGTCTAAAATGCCGTCGAGCAGTTTCCCCCGCCGCCAAAGCTGCGCGCATTTGCACAGATACCCCGCCGCGAGTTGTATCACGCCGATGAGCAGGGAAATCACGAGAACCCCCGGAATGGAGATGCCGACCAGATTATACATCTCGCTCTGCGCGTCGGGCATGACGGTGAAGGGCAAAAATTGCATTCCCAAAACGGAATTGAACAAAAAGCCCCAGATGACGGCAAAGACGCCGCCGATCGCAAACACGCCCGCGAGCGACTTGATACCGCCCTTTTTGGCACGGTTCTTAAAATAGAGAAAACCGCCGCCGAGCATCATCAGAAGGCCGTAGCCGACGTCCGCCATGATGAACCCCAAAAAGATACTGTAAAAGAGGGACATGATCGTGTTGGGGTCGAATTCCCGCGCGCTCGGCGGGGAATACATATTCGTGATCGCCTCGAAATTTTCGACGACCTTGTTGTTCTTTGCAAGCGTGGGGATAAATTCGTCCTCGGCGGGGTCGGAAAATTCATAGAATACCGTAATCCCGCTCTCGTCGAGCGCCGCTTTTACCTCGTTTTCTTTGACGGCGGGAACGAACGCCTCCAAGAGGAAGGTGCGCTCCGTGCATCTGAGTTTTGCCGCCTGTTCCGCCTTTTCGAGCTCGAACCCGAGCGCGTCGCAGTACAGTCTCAGCTCCTTGACGGCGGGCGCAAGGGAAAAGAGCGCCTTTTCCGCCTCTTCCTGTTTCGCCTTTGCCGCAGCGAGTTCCTCTTCGAGAGAGGCGAGAAGTTCCGCCCCCGTCTGCTCCCCAGTGTAAGGGCAAGCGGCAAAGCCCGCGCCCCCCAAAATTTGTTCGAGCGAAGAAAGCGCGCTCTTGTGTACGGTGACCGCGAGCAAGACGCTCTCGCCCTCCTCCGCCTCATAGGCGGCGAGGGGAAGTTCGTCGAGCTGTTTTCGGCAGCCCGCCCACGCGGGCAGGGGCAGCAGCCCCAATTTCGTGACCGTGCAGCGGGTGTTCCGGTAGGAGGAAAACGCCCGCGCTTTTTCATACGGCCGCGCGGCGGAAAGAGCGCGGGACAGACGCGTCTGCTCGGCGATCGCGCCGCTTTTGCCGTCCGCCAAGGCGTTGATCTCTTTTACGAGCCCGTCGCCCTCGGAAAGACGCTCCCGCGCGGCGAGAAATTCCCGATAGCTGACCGTATCCTCTTTGGGAAGAGAAAAATCCTTGATCCCGTGCGCTTTAGCGTATTTTTCGGACTCGGAAACGAGCAGGACGAGCGCGTCCTCCCACAAAGAAAGGCGCGCGGAAAGCTCCCCGCCCTCCTCGGGCAGGGGTTGCGTCCCCTCCGTCTCCGCATGCAGTTTCACCTCGGCGGCACCTGTGCGTTCGAGCACGTCGAGAAGGCGGTCCCGCTCATAGGAAAGGGCGATGAGATTTAATTTTCTCATCCGCTCGATCACTTGACGATCCTCCCTACGATCTCCGCGACATATACGTCGGTATGCCCGAGAAGTGCGTCCGCGTACTCCCTCGCCTCTCGCTCTGCCAAGGACAGGGCGCGCTCATAGGCGCCCTGCGCCTCCGTCTCCGCCGCCCTCAGACCGTTTGCGCGCAAGATCGCGCATTCCGTCTCCGCCGCTTTGACAATTTCGGACGACTGTCTCTCTGCCTCGGCGAGCAAAATACGGGCGCGCTCCTCGCTCTCCGATTTGCGCTTTGCGCCCTCTTCTTCCGCCTTTGCAATTTCACCGATGATCGTTTCTTCCATATTTCCGCTCCGAAGTTGCTTTCCATATTTTATCATTTCCCCCAACGGAAAGCAAGCGTTTTGAAAGTCTTACTCAAAAATTCGAGCCGTTCCAGCCCCAATCGGAAATGCCGTGATAGGTGACGTAGACCGCGCTCCCCGGGATCCCGAGCTCCTCGGAAAGAATGGCGCAGATCGACCCCGTCATTTTGTCATAGTCCGAGGGGGACGCCTTGCCGAAGAGACTGACTTCGACATACGCCCCTTTTTCAAGTTTTTTACCCGCAAAATAGAGGTCGTACCCATCCGCAAAGCCGACCATGAGATAGCTCTCCCCCTTGTGGAGAAGGGAGACCGCCTTCCCGAGCCGCGCTTTGACGCGCTCCTTTTGCTCTTCCGTCATTTTGACCGTTACTTTACTGTCGATAAAAGGCATACCGTATTCTCCTTATTTGATTTATTTACGGGCGAGCAGTACAAGCGTCTCGACCCATTTGGTTTGGGGGAACATGTCGAAGGGCTGGACGAGCTCCACTTTGTAACAAAGCTCGGGGGGGTCGGCCTTGACGAGCTCCCCGCGCTCGTTGGGCTGCAAGTTGCCCGTCAAAAGCCCTACGTCCCGCGCCAGCGTCGCGGGATTGCAGCTGATGTAGATGATCTTTTTCACGTCGCTTTCCAGCAGCGCGTCGATCACGCGCCTGTCCGCGCCCGAGCGGGGCGGGTCGAGCACGACGGTAGCAAGGGGCTCTTCTTTCAATAGTTTTGGCAAGACGTCCTCTACTGCGCCGTTGATGTTCGTCATCTTCTCTTTGAGCCCGTTGCCCGCCGCAAGCACGTTCGCGCATGCGGTCGCCTCGGGCACGATCTCGATCCCATACGCCCTTTGGCACTTTTGGGCGAACATGGCGGTGAGAAGTCCCCCGCCCGCGTAGCAGTCGATCACCCTATCCCCCTCCTCCGCAAGGGATACGGCGCGCTCGTAGAGTTTGTTTTTCACCCCTTCATTGACCTGCACGAAGGTGTTCGCGCCCGCCTCGAAGGAGATCCCGCCCTCTGCGCATTCGTAAAATCCCCTGCCTTTGAGCAAGGTGAATTCTTTGCCGAAGATCACATTGGTCTTTTCGGGGTTGTAGTTGAGATAAAAACTGTACTCGGGGAAGATGTTGTCGAGCAAGAAGAGAAAATAATCCACGCCCGGGAGCTCCCGCTCCGTCGTGACGAGGGTGACGATGAATTTTCGTTTGAGCTCCCGCACGACAATGTGGCGGAGCGCGCCCGTGCCCGCTACCTCGTCATAGCCGTCCAGCCCGCACGTCTCCATGAACTTGTAAACGGCTGCGATCAGCTTTTCCGACCAGTCGGGATGGATGGGGCAGACGGTCGTCGGCACGATGCGGTGCGAACGCTCGGCATAAAACCCGACGACGTTCTTGCCGTTCTGCCGGCCGATGGGAAGTTGCAATTTGTTGCGGTAGCCGTACTCTTTGTCGCTCCGCTCGGGACGGGAGACCGTGCACGTTATACCGCCGATCTTTTTGAGCGCGTCGCGCACAAGGCTCTGCTTGAACCCGAGCTGGTAGCGGTATTTGATGTGCTGCAATCTGCACCCGCCGCAGCGGCCGAATACGGGACACTCGGGACGGACCCGCTCCTCCGCCGGAGTGAAAATTTCCATCGCCTTGCCATAGGCGATGTTCCCCTTGCGGTTGAGGATCTTGATGGACGCACGCTCCCCCGGCAATAAAAAAGGCACGAATAAAGTGACGCCGTCTTTGCGGACGATCCCCTCTCCGTTCGTGCCGAGCGCTTCCGCGCTGCCGATGATGATGTCGTTTTTTTCCATATCCTCACCTCCGTATGCGGCGTACGGCAATATCCGCCGAGCGCTGGCAGAAGAATATCATAATATCGTACGCGATGAAAAACAGCGTGCCGCCAATGAAGATGATGTAATAGAGATAACGCGCGATGTATGCGGGAAACTCCATTCCCGCCATCGAAGTAAGTACAAAAAAGGAGAGCCACATCGCAAGATCGAACCACACCGCCTTTGCGGCAAGGCACAAAACCTTGAACGGGGTGCGCTTTACATACCTCTTTTGTAAGTAGTTTACGATCGGGTGCAGCCCGAAGAACACGGCGTAGGGAACGATCTTCCACAGCCCGAGCGGAAGAGCGATGAGTCCCGCCGCCAGATAGGAGAGCGCGCTGCCCCAGACGAAATTTTTGGAAAGGGGCACCATGAGCGCAAACGTCGCGACAAGATACCCCGTTGCAAGCAAAAACGGGTTGAGCGTGCCGAGCATGAGAAAGCCCGCCGCAAACGCCGCCGCGATGGCGGACAGCGCGATCTCGAACGATTTCGTCGGCTTTTTCATGACCGTTTGCCCTTAGCGGCAGTTACAACAGAGGTTGAACAGACAGTTCACACAGAGGAAGGTATAGCAGAAACTCGCGCAGTTGGCGCACCAATTCCCGCCCATCTGTTCGTCCGCCGTGGGGTTGGGATTGGTGTTTTCCGCCCCGCCCGTCTGCTGCCGGTAGTCCGCGCGGGCGCGCAATTTTTCATACGCCTCGCGATACTTTTGGTTGCTGCCGTCGAGCTGTATGGCAATTTCGAGCTGCTTTTTGCTCTCGTTGATCCAATTCTTTTTATAGAATACCACCGATTGGAGATAATGCCACTCCGCCGTGCGCTCGTTGAAGGAATCGAGTTTTTCCTGCGCTTCGGCGATCTTGCCTGCGCGGATGAGTTCGGCGACTTCGTCGAAGGCGGACTTGCCGTCGTCCGAGCGCCGCTTTTCCCTGCGCTCGCGCATGATCTCCTCATACGCCGCGTCGATCTTTTCGAGCATACGGGCGGCATTGTTGCCTGCCTCGCCGTCCAGCCAACGCTCCTCGTTGTATTTCGCTTTGAGATTGCGGTACGATTCCTTGATCTCTTCGTCCGTGGCGCTTTCGCTCACCTGTAAAATTTCGTAATTCGTCATATCCGTTCCTTTTGTTGGGGTTTTCGCTTAAATTTTCACCGTCATCTTTTCGGGAGGGTCTCCCCGCAGAACGCGCATCGTTTCGAGGGGGATCCCGCGCAGAATGACGTTGTCCGTGAGGTCGCGGTTGAAGTGGAATTTACAGCCCGCAAGTCCTTCCCGCAGTTCGTAAAACAGCGTGTCGAAGAGAAAATTCACGTCTTCGCCGTGCTCCTTTATGAGCGCCGCTTTGCTCTCCGCGCCGTACTCTTTTACAAACGGGTTGAAATTTCCCTTCTTCTTGTCCTTGTCGTAATCGTCGAGCGCGTCAATGAGATATACCCATTTCCCGAGCGCGTAAAACAGCTCGTCCGAGCTCTCGCACGCCCCGTCGCCCAAAAAGTGACGGGAAAGTTTTACCATCATGCGCGCCGTGGGATCGGCGGCGCGGTCCACGGAGCTCCCCTCCTTTTCCGCCTTTGCCTGTTCCGCCATGAACGCCTCCACGAGCTGCGTGAGCGCGGGATAGGACTTTTTTGCGCGTTTGTAACCTTTTTTGAACCACAGCCTGTGCCCGCGCGCCCGTTCGCCGTCCTCGTAGTCGTCCGTCAGTTTCTCGTACACGAGCAACGTGTTCAAGGCGCCGAGCTCCTCGGTGAGCGCGTCGGGCTTGGCAATGGGCCGCTTTTTGATCGCATGCTCGAAACAGTTCTGCCGCTCGATGACGACGTCCGTCCCCGTCATGTTGTGAAGGAGAGCGGAGAGAAAGGTCATATCATAAGAGAGCCCGAGCCGCGCCATCTGCCCGCAGGAGGCGCCGATGCCCTTGCACAGCCCGCAATAGAGCGCCTTGTAGAGCATCATGTCCTTGACGAACAGATTGGGCAGATCGTAGCGAACGTAACCGAACATTATTCCCCCTGATAAAAGCCCACTTTGCGGTAGACTTTGGAAAGGGTCTTGCGGGCGGTCTTAAACGCCCGTTCCGCCCCCGAAGAGAGCACGCCGCTCAAATACGCCTTGTCTTTGAGAATGCGCGCCTGCTCCGCCTGCACGGGGGCGAGCTTGTCCGCGACCGCCTCCCCCACGGCGAGCTTGAATTCGCCGTAGCCCTTGCCCGAAAACTCCCTTTCCGCCTCTTCCATCGTCTTGCCCGTAAACGCGGCGTAGATGGTGAGAAGGTTGGAGACGCCCGCCTTTTCCTCGGGCGCAAAACGGATCTCGTTCCCGCTGTCCGTGACGGCCCGCTTGAATTTGCGGAGGATCGTATCCTTATCGTCGGTGAGATAGACGGAGGCGTTGGGGTTTTCGTCCGACTTGCTCATCTTTTTTGTGGGCTCCTGCAAGGACGCGATCTTTGCGCCTTGCTTTAAAATGAGCGCCTTGGGCACGGTGAACGTTTCGCCGAAACGGTTGTTGAACCGGATGGCGATGTCCCGCGTGATCTCCACATGCTGGGTCTGGTCCTGCCCGACGGGGACAAAGTCCGCTTGATAGAGGAGGATGTCCGCCGCCATCAGCACGGGATAATCCATGAGCCCCATGTTGATATTGTCGGCATGTTTTTGCGATTTATCCTTGAATTGCGTCATGCGCTCCATCTCGCCCACATAGGTGACGGTGTTGAGCACCCACGCAAGCTCCGCATGCTGCGGGACCTGCGACTGCACATAGAGGGTGCATTTTTCGGGGTCGATACCGCAGGCGATATAGAGCGCCGCAAGTTCGAGCGTCCTTCTTCTCAGCTCGGACGGCTCCTGCCGCACCGTGATGGCGTGCATGTTCGCCATGGCATAATAGCAATCGTACTCATCCTGCATGGTGAGCCAATTTCTGATGGAACCCACATAGTTCCCGATGGTGAGATTTCCGCTCGGCTGGATCGCAGAATATACCGTCTTTCCTTCCATGTTTTTCTCCGAAATCGATCTGTACGGATAGATTATAACAAATTTCGTGAGAAATTGCAATGCCTATCTGTTATGTTTCGGTGAAAATTTTATACGGCATACCGATATTGTGCGGAATTGAGCAGGGTCTCTTCCCCGAACCGCACCGCAAAGTAGCTTTCCGTCCCCTCCTCGAAGGCGACAAAGCCGTTCTCTCCGCCGCAGACGAAGGCGAGATCTCTCTCTCCGAGGTGCGCGCCGTAGCCGTCCACCACGAGCGTCCCCTCCTTCGTCAGGTACTCTCCCGCATACTGCGCAAGGGTGGAATTGTAGACCGAATACACGCTGCCCGCTTCCGTCTCCGCCACACGGAAACGGAAACTTTCTCCGTACAGCGTAAAGGAATACTCGTCCTCCGAAATTTCCTCATAGGCGCCTACCCGCCAAATATCGTCCTTGCGGAAGTAAGCCACGCCGTCGCCTTGCAGGAAGAGCGCTCCGCCCTTCCCCGCAGCCGCGTACAGCCCGAATTCTTTCCCGAGCTTGACGAGCGTCCCGTTCGCCCCGAACCTGAACCCGACCATGCCCGACAGCACGGGAAGTTCTTCGCAGGAAAACATGACGAGCCCCACGTCCGTGACCGTTACGCTGCCCCGATACTCCGTGCCGTCCTGCGTAGTGTAGACGCCGAGGCCGCAGCCGTCGAGCGCGAGCTGTTCGCCGCTCTCCACACGGTAAGTCTTTTCCTGCTCCCTGCGGTAGATACGGAACTCCTCTCCGTAGAGACGGTAAGAAAATTCCCCTGTGCCCGCATACAGGAAGATCTGCGCCTCCGAATACATGCCCGCATAATCCTTATCCGCGCGGTAAAGGGCAAGGTTTCCGCCGTTTTGCAGCAGCAGTTGGCTCTCCCCGTTAGGCGCGCGGTAGACCCGATAGCGCGCAAGAGAATACCCGTCCCCGCTGAGGGCAAAGCGCCATACCTCTCCGCCGTGTTCGAGTTCCGCGACCGTGCCGCGCATGCAATAGGCGGCGGTGAATTCTTCTTCCGCACGGTAGTGGGCCGTGCCGTAGCCGTCCAGCTCGACCGTGCCGGCGCCGTCCGTAAACACGCCCGCCTTGCCGCGAAGAAGGCAGCCCTGCGTCTCCCGCGTGCGATCATAGCGGAAATACAGCTGCTCTCCGCCAAATTCACAGACGATCTCCGCGCCGTTTTGCGCATACGTTCCGTGTTTTTCCTCCTCGCCGCGCAGGATCGCCGCGCTTCTTCCGTCCAAAACGAGCTCCTGCCCCGTATAACTTCCGTTCTCGATGACGGGATATACCCCCGAGGTCAGCGTGGGAAGTTCGAGGATCTCATTCCCCTCGCGCGTAAAGGAGAGCGTGCCCTCTTGCGCGGAGAGGACGATGAGTTCCTCGCCGCAGTAAAGTACCTGCACCGCGATTTGGATCACTTCTCCCGGGTCCTCGGAAAAACGCGGGCGGTAGATCCCCCCGCCATAGCCGTCAAGGGTCAGCGCGGGCCCGTAATAGGCGTGAAATTCACCGAATTTCGTCTCGTCGAAAAGGAGATAGCGCTCCCCTTCGAGGCGGAACCGAAAACCTTCTTGCCCTTCAAAGAGCCAATCTTCCCCCTCGCGGCGGTAGCTGCCGTCCGCGAGCAGCACACTGCCCTGTGAAAGCGCCGCGCCGCCCGCGCCGTCGAGCGTGAGCGTTCCGCGCGCCCCCGAATAAGAGCCGTTTTCCGCACCCGTTTCCGCAAAACCGCTCCCCATGAGCGTGAATTTCAGCGGCGTTTCCGCCTGCAAACACACGATGTTTCCGTTGCGTACGAAGGGCCCCGAGACTTCTCCGCTCTCCGTGCGGTAGACGGCTTTCAGACCGTATCCGTCCAACGTGAGCACGCCCTGCGAAGAGACGTATTCTCCCGCAAGCAAGGGATCACGGTACAAAAAGGCATTCTCGCCCGCAAAATCCGAGCCGTCGGACCACACCCGTTCGCCGAGCAAAACGGTGAACGGCGCGCCGTCCGAAGGGGTGAACTCCCACTCGCCGCCGATCCCTCCGCCGCGATAATTGCCCGCCGCAGCGATCTCCCCCTTCTTCCAGATCCCGCCGCCGTAGCCGTCGAGCGAAAGGGTGTCGGTCAGAAAACCGCCTGCGTTCAGATCATATACGGTATAGGAATTTTTCTCGCCGCCCTGCCGCAGGAACGTACTCTCCCCCAGACGGAACCGAAACGACGTATTTCCCGAGGAAAATACATAATCGCCCGTGTATGCCCCCGCCGCCTCGTCATAATCGTAATAATAGTTTCCGCTCATCTCCGACTGCGGAAGAACATAAGTTGCGGCCCCTTGATAAAAATCGAGCGTGAGGACGCCGAATTCCGCCCCTGCGGCATTTTTCGCAAGGCTGGAACCGATATATTCCCCCGAATCGTCGGGCAAAAAGCCGCCGACAGCCAATCTGCCGCGATATTTGCCCGCGACAAACGTCCCGTCTTTTTGGAAAAACTGCCCCGTGACCCGCTCGTCGCCGAGAAGGTAATCTGCGCGGAGAATTTCGCCCTCCCCCACTTCCACGGCAAGCGTCCCCTCGCCGCGCACATTGCGGGAAAGTTTTCCCCAGCCGCCCACGAGCTCGGCGTCATGTTCCAGCGTATAGAGCGCCCCGCCCGCGTACTCCCCGACGCCGTCCGACCAGCCGAAGAAGGTGTAGCCCTCGGGACAGGGAAGTTCTTGAAGCGCGATGTGCGCGCCGTAGCGGGAGGCAACCGTGCCTTCCCGCCATTCCCCGCCCGGAATTTGAGTGGAATAGTGCAAATTCATAGCCTCCCGCGAAAAACGCAATTCAAGCCGGTTTTCCCCCGCGTGCAGCGTCGCCGTTGCGGCCGAATTGTCCGCGTCATAGAGAAAATGATCGAGCGAGGGCGTCTTGGCCGTATATTTTTCCCCCAGCCAATCGGCGCCCGTATAGCTGAGCTCGTCGCTCAGCTCGTATTCCTTCGGATCGTCCGCCGATTGCAGATAGACGTCTACCGAAAATTCCGCCTTATAGCGGGCGGTGAGGCTCATATCCTCCTCCGTCATGAGCGCGCCGTCCGAAAGCAGCGTGCCGCCGAGCTCCCAACCGCCGAAGAGAAGTCCCTCCTTTTGCGGGACGTAATCGGAAAGATACCCCAAAAGATCGGTACCCGGGCGGATACGGTGCTCCGTCTCCGCGAGTGCGCCTCCCTCCGCGTCGAGGGTCAGAACGGGACAGCGGATGTATTTGGCATAGTAAGTTGTGCTCTCCGAAGGCAAACAGTCGGGCAGCACAAGGCTGTCACCCGAAAAGGACGGGTCGGAATACCAGCCGTCGAAGAAAAATCCTTCCTTTTCGGGGTCTTGCGGTTTTTCGTATGTACCGCCTGCGGCGCCCTCGATAGAGGCGAGGTAGGTGCCGTCGCCCGTTTCAAAGCGAAGGGTCACCTTTTCGCTGCAAGCCGCCGCGACAAGCACAGTGAGCAGCAGCGCAAACGTCACCGAAAAGGCAGTGACAAAGAGTGTGATAAAAGTTTTACGGACAGTTTTCACAATGTTCTCCTCCTTCCCCGCGCAAGAGACGCGAGGTAAATTTGATTTTATCACTTCTCCGCCGCAAAAAAGCGCCGATGTTGGCGAATGAACGGTTTCTTTATCCGTTTTGTCTTTTTTGAAATTTTCCCTATGATTTCCGAAAACCCTCTTGCTTTTTTCGGGGAAAAGGGGTATAATTGAAAAAAATTCATCCGGAGGGAATTTATGCCATTAGTTACAACCAAGGAAATGTTTCAAAAAGCGTATGCGGGCGGCTATGCCGTCGGCGCGTTCAACGTAAACAATATGGAGATGATCCAGGCCATCGTGGAAGCGGCCAACGAATGCCGCTCCCCCGTCATTTTGCAGGTTTCGGCCGGCGCGAGAAAGTACGCCAACCCCACTTACCTTCGCCACCTCGTGTACGCTGCGGCGGAAGAGACGGACATTCCCATTGCCCTTCACCTCGACCACGGCGCAGACTTCGAGATCTGCAAGAGCTGCATTGAAAATAACTTTACCTCCGTCATGATCGACGCCTCCTCCAAACCTTGGGAGGAGAACATCGCCCTTACGCGGCAGGTCGTGGAATACGCGCACGACCACGGCGTGGTGGTGGAGGCCGAGCTCGGCAAACTCGCGGGCATCGAGGACGACGTGCATGTGGAGGCCCACGACGCCATGTTCACCTCCCCCGACGAGGTGCAGGAATTTACCGCGAGAACGGGGATCGACTCCCTCGCGATTGCCATCGGCACCTCCCACGGCGCCTATAAATTCAAACCGGGACAGGACCCCAAACTCCGCATCGACATTTTGGAAGAGATCGGCAGAAGACTGCCCGGGTTCCCCATCGTCCTCCACGGCGCGTCGAGCGTACCGCAGGAACAGGTCGCCATCGTCAATGAATTCGGCGGCTCCATGCCCAACGCGATCGGAATTCCCGAAAGCGAACTGAGAAAGGCCGCAAAACTCGCCGTCTGCAAGATCAATATCGACTCCGATTTGCGCGTCGCCTTCACCGCTGCGGTCAGAAAGCACCTTGCGGAAAATCCTTCCCACTTCGATCCCCGCCAATACCTCGGCGACGCAAGAGCGAATATGAAGGAAATGGTGAAACACAAGATCGTGGACGTGCTGGGAAGCGCGGGAAAAGCATAAACCGTATTGTTGAAAACATTGTGGAAAAAGGCGCCGCCTGCGGACGAAAGTCCGCAGGCGGCTTTTTTGAAAAAATTTTCCACACCGCTTGCAATTTTCCACAACGTATGGCTTTGTGAAAAAACCAGTTAAAAACAAACCCGGGATCTGTGAGGACTACGGGATTTGTATTTATATTACCTTTTTTGCGAGGGGCTGCAAATTTCATTCCATTTCACGGAGATTTCCTCGTCGGTCATTCCGAAAAACGGCTTATCCTTTTCATCGTATAGGTTGATGATCCGTAAGCCTTTGCGCTTGGCATAACGCATCGCGGTTTTCGCCCCGCTACGATAAGCCTTTTCGTCTACATAGCAAATAAGCGCGTCGCAAGTGTCTATCATCTTCCTGTTGCTCAAAGTAATTCGCTGCTTATAATGCGTCTCCTCAATGTCATACAGAACGGTGCTTACGTCGGAATATGGTTTGCTATCCCATTTGGCACCTTTCTGAATGGTATGCAGGCTGGTTAGGACAACTTCGATTTGTAATTCGGGATATTCGTACCGCAGTTTACGGCAGGACTTTAAAGCGAGCCTGTCAAACTCGCCGTGCGTTCCCATCGTAAACAAAAAACAGCCGTTTTTTATCTCAGCTTTGATTGCGTTAATCAACCTCAGCGGTAGGGTTTTGGCGAATATCTGTCTATGTCCGATAAATGCCGTTTTCATCACGGTTCTCCGATATGTAGGTATGCCTACCTATTATAAACCAAACGGCAAAAATAAGCAAACGATATGTAGGTACACCTTCGTATTCCGTTAAGAGCGATGACTTAGAATATTATGTAGGTAGAACTACATAAGGAGAGCCATTTTGACTGTAAGCGAAGCCGTTGCAAAACGAATAAACAGATTGCTGATAGAGAAGGGAATGTCGCAATATCGGTTAGAACAAAATTCTGGAATCCAACACGGCAGCATGCAATGTATTATGAACGGTCGGAATAAGACGGTAACGTTGAGTACCGTCATCATGATTGCCTATGGTTTTGATATGACGCTCTTGGAATTTCTGGACGATCCGATGTTTACTTCGGAAGATTTGGAAGTTGAATAAAAAATCATTATCCTAAAAAAGCCCAGAATCCGTAAGGACTCCGGGCTTTACCTTTCTATTCGGTCAAGCGGTTTGTTCGGTCGGGTGTGTAAAACTTGTCCGCTATGAAAGCTCCCCATCAAGAGGCAGACAAGAGATAAGGTGCCCCCTCCCCCACCCCTCCCCCGCGCGAAACGCGCGGGGGACAGCTAAATAGTAGAGATTTCTCCACTTTGCTCGCGGTGCTCGCTACGGTACTTCGCCTGCGGCTCGTGCCGCCCTTCGACAAAATAGAACGGGCGGGCGGGGCGAAATGACATAATTAGGAACGTCGTTCTTAAATTGTCATGTCGAGCGTAGTCGAGACATCTCATCCTTAGTTTTCATAATGTGAGATTTCTCCACGCGCCGCAAAGCGGCTTGGTACTTCGCCTGCGGCTCGTGCCGCCCTTCGACAAAATAGAACGGGCGGGCGGGGCGAAATGACATAATTAGGAAC
>CANROE010000023.1 GCA_947632195.1 uncultured Clostridia bacterium
AAGAAACACGGGGCGAAATGACAAAATTGAAACATCGTTCTAAAATTGTCATGTCGACCGAAGTGGAGACATCTCATTCGCATTATAACAAGTCGAGACATCTCATTTTTAGTTTTTAGAATGTGAGATTTCTCCACTTCGCTCGCTTTGCTCGCTACGGTCGAAATGACAACAAAAAGAATGCGCAGGTGAAAAGACAATTAGGAACGACACCTCTTCCGTCACTCGCGTTGCTCGTGACACCCACCCCTCAAGGGGTGGGCAAGAAATAGGGTGCTCCCCTTCCCCCCCTCCCACGGAGAGATAAGAGAGCTGCCCCCCTTTGACGGGTGGAGCATTGCATTCTGCCAATAGTTGATAACCGTTGGCGCAATGCGACATAAGCGAGCGCATTTGTCGCGCGAGCGGTGACCGAGCACGGGGCTCTACCCGTGCGAGATAGCTCCGCCGTCAGGCGGTGGTGGGGGTTTGCTGTCCCCCGCGCAAGCGGGGGTGGAGCATTGCATTCTGCCAACAGTTGATAACCGTTGGCGCAATGCGACAGGAGTGAGCGCATTTGTAGCGCGAACGGTGACCGAATGCGGGTCTCTACCCGCATGAGACAGTGGCGAACGTAGTGAGCCGAAAGGGGGCTCCGCATTTTTACCCCCACCTGTCTCACTTCGTTCGCCACCCGCCCCCACAAGTGGGGGCAGGTCACCCACCTCCTTTCCCGCACGCGACGCCGCGTTTTTGCCCGCGCAGCGGCAAAAATGGCCGCGACCATGGCTCTTCCCTCATCACACACGCCATACTCCCCTAAACGTCGTTTTTGCCCCTTCCTTTGCGCCCTCTTTCGATCGGGAGAGCTTTTCACTTGCAAAATTTGCAAAAGTCTGCTATACTAATCCCATGGACAACAGACCGTTTATCGATAAAGTTAAAATCACCGTGAAGGCCGGCGACGGCGGCGACGGCATGAATTCCTTTAAAGCCTATAAAGGCAAGCCCGCTTGCGGCCCCGACGGAGGCGACGGCGGCGACGGAGGCTCTGTCTACCTCGTCGCCGACCGCAATACCACAGACCTCCTCGCCTTCCGCTACACCTCCAAATTCTTCGCCGAAAACGGCGAACGCGGCGGCTCTAACCAATGCACCGGCAAACGCGGCGAGGACGTCGTCATCAAAGTTCCCTGCGGGACCCTCGTGCGCGACTGCGATTCGGGCAAAATCATCTGCGACGCCTTCGAGGACGGCGAAAAAATCCTTCTCCTCTCCGGCGGCAGAGGCGGAAAGGGAAACGTCCGCTTTACCACCGCACGCCGCCATGCCCCCAATTTCGCGCAGAAAGGGGTCGCCACCAAACCCCACGTCCTCATCCTCGAAATGAAAGTCATCGCGGACGTCGGGCTCGTCGGCTTCCCCAACGTCGGCAAAAGTACCCTCCTTTCCAAAATTTCCGCCGCAAGACCCAAAATCGCCGACTACCACTTCACCACCCTTTCCCCCAACCTGGGCGTTGCCAAATACTACGACGAGAGCTTTGTCGTCGCGGACATCCCCGGGCTCATCGAGGGCGCAAGCCATGGCGCAGGCCTCGGACATGACTTCTTGCGGCACATCGAACGTACCCGCATGATCGTGCACGTCGTCGATATTTCGGGGATCGAGGGACGGGATCCGCTCGACGATTTCGTCAAGATCAACGCCGAACTTGCCGCCTATTCGCAAAAACTCGCCGAAGCGCCTATGATCGTCGCCGCCAATAAGTGCGACTGCTACGGCGCAGACGTGAACCTGAAAGCATTTTGCGAAAAGTTCGGAGAGAAATACCGCATTGTCCCCATCACCGCGCTGACCGGAGAGGGGACCGAAACGCTTGTGCGCGCCTGCTGCGAACTTCTTGAAACGCTGCCCCCGCAGGAGCGCATTCCCGCAGACGAGGACTTCGCGCTCGAAACGGACGAGGGACTTACCTGTGAGATCTTTGTGGACGAGAACGGCGCATATGTGCTGACGGGCGGGCTCATCGAAATGCTCTGCCGCAACGTCGTGCTCAATAACCCCGACTCGATGATGTACTTCCAGCGCGTCCTCAAACTGCGCGGCGTGTTTAAACAGCTCGCCGACATGGGCTGCAAAGAGGGGGATACCGTCGTCGTCGGCGAGACGGAATTCGAGTTCGTACCGTAGGAATGCGTGCCCCGCCCGCAAAGTTATCAATTACAGGAGAAATTTTTATGTTTACATCCAAGCAAAGAGCACACTTAAAATCGCTTGCAAGCACCCTAAAACCCATTGCACAGGTCGGGAAAGAGGGGATCTCGGAAAACCTCTTAAACGGCCTTTCAGACGCCCTCGACGCCCATGAGCTCATCAAGGTCAACCTGCTCCCCGCCGCAGGCGAGGACGGCGAAAATCTCGCCGCAAACATCGCCGATCTGCTCGGCGCGGAGGTCGTCGCCGTCATCGGAAGAAAAGCCATCTTTTATCGGCGCTCGACTCGCGAAAATTTTGAACATATAGAGGTTTAAGTTCATGAAAAATCTTTTGCTTGCGCAAAAGATTTTTTCGCGAGGGGGGGTAATGCGGTAGAGATTTCTCGGCTACGCTCGAAATGACATTTTGAGGAACGGATGAGGTAGAGATTTCTCGACTACGCTCGAAATGACGATTTTGAGGAACGGATGGGGTAGAGATTTCTCGGCTACGCTCGAAATGACAAATTTGAGGAACGGACCCCCACCTGGCGCTTGCGGCGCCACCCGCCCCCTTAAAAGGGGGCAGGTCGCCCACCCCCTTGGTCCCCCTTCTGAGGAGGGGTAATTAGGTAGAGATTTCTCGACTGCGCTCGAAATGACAATTTTGAGGAACGGATGAGGTAGAGATTTCTCGACTACGCTCGAAATGACGATTTTGAGGAATGGATGAGGTAGAGATTTCTCGACTGCGCTCGAAATGACAATTTTGAGGAACGGACCCCCACCTGGCGCTTGCGGCGCCACCCGCCCCCTTAAAAGGGGGCAGGTCGCCCACCAATGAAATAAGATTCCCTCGGAGAATTACCACGTCGGACGTCGTAAAACCCTTGCGGCTCGGAATGACGCGCTTGCGCCCAGCTTTTTCCGCACCACCTTAAATCTGTCAATTTTCAAATCGTAAACTTTTTTGCCGTAAGCACTTGTAATTCCTGCCAAGATGTGGTAAAATGTCTCTGAAATAAAATCCCCACGGGGGGATAATATATGGAGGAAAATCACAATGCAATATTCTCGCGAAGTGGAAGAGATGTGCTGCGTTGCGAAGGGCCCCAAACATGACCCCGCTCCCATTCCCGAAGAGGGAAAGTGGATCGCAGCCAAGCAGATCACCGACATCAGCGGCTTCACGCACGGCATCGGTTGGTGCGCGCCGCAGCAGGGCGCATGTAAGCTCACCCTCAACGTGAAACAGGGCGTCATCCAAGAGGCGCTCGTCGAGACCATCGGCTGCTCGGGCATGACCCATTCCGCTGCGATGGCGGCGGAGATCCTGCCCCATAAGACCATCCTCGAAGCCCTCAATACCGACCTCGTGTGCGACGCCATCAATACCGCCATGCGCGAACTCTTTTTGCAGATCGTCTATGGCAGAACGCAGTCCGCATTCTCGGACGATGGGCTCGTCGTCGGCGCAGGCCTCGAAGACCTCGGCAAGGGGCTCCGCTCGCAGGTCGGCACCATGTACGGTACCGCCGCAAAGGGCGTCCGCTACCTCGAAATGGCGGAGGGCTATGTCACCCGCCTCGCCCTCGATGCGGACAACCAGGTCATCGGCTATGAATTTGTCTCCCTGGGCAAAATGACCGACTTCATCAAGAAGGGCTCCGAACCCAACGAAGCCTGGAAGAAGGCAATGGGCCACTACGGCAGATTCGAGA
Organism: uncultured Clostridia bacterium; assembly: GCA_947632195.1. Lineage (GTDB taxonomy): Bacteria > Bacillota > Clostridia > Christensenellales > Borkfalkiaceae > Gallimonas. The sequence continues at coordinate 3,899 of CANROE010000023.1, forward strand.
AAGAACAGGGTGCGGTGAAGTACATCGACCCTCGTAAGGAATAAGGAGGCGAACCATGGCTCTGTTTGAAGGTTATGAAAGAAGGATCGAAAAAATAAACGCTACTTTGAAAGAGTATGGCATCTCCTCTGTGGAAGAATGCAAGGAAATTTGCCTCTCCAAGGGCGTGGACTGCGATAAGCTCGTGCGCGGCACCCAGCCCATCTGCTTTGAAAACGCCGTTTGGGCGTACACCGTCGGCGCGGCGATCGCCATCAAGAAAGGCTGCAAGAAAGCCGCCGACGCGGCTGCCGCCATCGGCATCGGCCTGCAATCGTTCTGTATCCCCGGCTCCGTTGCCGAGAACAGAAAAGTGGGCCTCGGTCACGGCAACCTCGGCAAAATGCTCCTCTCCGAAGAGACCGATTGTTTCTGTTTCCTTGCGGGACATGAGTCCTTTGCGGCGGCAGAGGGCGCTATCTCCATCGCCATGAACGCGAACAAGGTCCGCAAAAACCCGCTCCGCGTCATCTTGAACGGCCTCGGCAAGGACGCCGCGTTCATCATCTCCCGTATCAATGGATTCACCTATTGCGAGACCGTGTTCGATCCCTATACCGAGACGGTCACCGTCACCAAGGAGGTGCCCTATTCGGACGGCCCCCGCGCGAAAGTCAAGTGCTACGGCGCGGATAACGTGCCCGAAGGCGTTGCCATCATGAAACTCGAAAAAGTGGGCGTGTCCATCACGGGCAACTCCACCAACCCTACGCGTTTCCAGCACCCCGTTGCGGGCACCTACAAGAAATGGTGCAATGAAAACGGCGTGAATTATTTCTCCGTCGCCTCGGGCGGCGGCACGGGCAGGACCCTTCACCCCGACAATATGGCGGCGGGCCCTTCCTCCTACGGCATGACAGACACGATGGGCAGAATGCACTCCGACGCGCAGTTCGCAGGGTCCTCCTCTGTGCCCGCGCACGTCGAGATGATGGGGCTCATCGGCATGGGCAACAACCCCATGGTCGGCGCGACCGTTGCAGTCGCAGTCGCCGTCCAAGAGGGAATGAACAAGTAAAAATCGCCAAAACAAATTTTTTCGGGGGTTTCCGCAAGCGCGGAAACCCCGCTTTTTTTCAAACGGGTGCGCATTTTTGGGCGCAAAAAGGGGAATGCGCGCTCTTTTTGACCATTTTGTTGCGGTCGCAAATTTTCCGTCCACCATATGTTGTGGTATGAAAGGTTGCAAAAAATTTCACAAATATTTCATTTTTCGCGCCGAAACTTTTTTGGAAAAATTTTTAAAACACAGGCGGGAACGCGTTTTTGTGTTTGCCGCTTGCAGAAAGTGTTTGAAACTTTCTTTTTTGCCGCGCAATCAGAATGGTAAACTGAGTTTTACAAAAATTATTGAAGGAAAAGTTTCATTATTTTGGAATATATACGAATAATCGGTGAAAATATAAGAATTACTTATACCATGTTTAATGAATAAACGTGAATAATTTCACAAAATTCTCACGATTTTTGCATATTTTCTTTTTATAAAAGGAAAGCGTGTATTTTTGCCCCGTAGAAATGCTTGCAAAAAAATTTCTCATCGGTTATAATAGAACAGCATAACGTTCAAAGAAAGATATTCGCGGAGGTAATTACAGCATGAAGTCCAAAAGGAAACTACTTCTCGGCATGTCCGCTATGATACTCTCCGGCACGATGGTGGTTTCGGCAGTGTTGCCCTCTCTGCAACAGCCGGAAAACATTGCGGTTGCCAATGGAGCCGAGGAGGGGACGGTAACGGATATGACGGGGAAGATCGACTTCGATATTTCCCAATACTTCGACAGCTCCGTCGTGGAGAAACTCCCCGAGACGGTCGTTGCGGATCAGGAGATCTCCGTCATTCTGAGCCTCGACGAGCAAACCGTCCTCGACAAATATAATGCGCTCGAAGATCCCGATATGACCGTCGGGGAATTTGCCGTGTCCCGCGAGGGCAGGGCAGTTTCCGCATCCATCGAAAAGAAGAGCAACGAGCTTTTGAGAAAGCTCGGCAACGCCGGCGTCAAGTACGAGGTGGGCGACCGCTACGATACCCTTCTCGGCGGCGTGGAAGTCACCATCAAGGCGAGCGCATTCAGCACCCTTTGCAACGCCGTAAAGGGCAAGGCCGCCGTCATGGTCGGCGATGTGTATGCCCCCTGCGAGACGCAGGTCGTGGAGAACACCGTCAACGTGGACGAGGAGACGGGTATTTTCAACAGCTCCGATTCCGATTACGACGGCGAGGGCACGGTCATCGCCGTGCTCGATACCGGACTTGACTATACGCATACTGCATTCGCCATGGATAAATTCACGGCGGCACCCGAAAAGGACGTCATCACGATGAGCTCTCTGAGCGGGGTGGTAGGTCAGCTCGAAGCTGCCAAGACGACCCCCGGGCTCACGGCGGCGAACGTCTTTATCAGCCGCAAAGTTCCCTATGCCTACGACTATGCAGACAAGGACGACGACGTCGCGCCCATCAACAGCGATCACGGCACCCACGTCGCGGGCGTGATGGTGGGCTATGACGAAGTAATTCGCGGCGTTGCGCCCAACGCGCAGCTCGCCGTCATGAAAGTGTTCTCCGAAAAACAGGACGGCGCGAAAACTTCCTGGATCATCGCTGCGCTCGAAGACTGCGTCACGCTCGGCGTGGACGTCATCAACATGTCCCTCGGTTCGGCGGCAGGTTTCACGAGAGAGACGGATGAGGACATCCGTTATGCGGTGTATGACAGGATCAAGGAGCAGGGCATCAGCCTTGTCGCTGCCGGCTCCAACAACTATAACGCGACCTTCGGTTCGGAAAAGAACGGTAACCTCGGGCTCACGAGCAACCCCGACTCTTCCACCGTCGGCTCTCCCTCCACCTACGACGCGGCGCTCTCCGTCGCCTCCATCAGCGGCGTAAAGACGCCCTATCTCAAACTCGACAATACGATCATCTACTTCACCGAGGCCTCCGACAGCGCGGCAAAGCCCAAGGATTTCGTCAACGAAATTCTCGCGGAAGGGGTAAGGCAGGGGGTCGTCTCCGCAGCGGAGGAGACCCATGAATTCGAGTACGTCATCATCGACGGTATCGGCAGCGCGCAGAACTTCGTCGATTTCGAGAACGAACTCGGCGAACCCAACGGCGAACTCAACGGCAAGATCGCCCTTATCAAGAGAGGTCAGACCAACTTTGAAGAAAAGGCAAGCCTGGCGCGCGATCACGGCGCGGTCGGCTGCATCATCTACAACAACGTCTCGGGTACCATCTCGATGAACGTCGGCCACCTCGGCGACTATCCCGTCTGCTCCCTCTCCCAGGACGACGGCCAGCTGCTGCTCGACGCGCCCGAGGGACAGAGAAAGATCGTCATCAGCCGCAGCCAGAAAGCGGGTCCCTTCATGTCCGACTTCTCGTCCTGGGGACCTTCGCCCGATCTGAGCATAAAGCCCGAGATCACGGCGCACGGCGGCGACATCTATTCCGCCATCCCCGGCCAGAGCTACGAAAGAATGTCCGGTACTTCGATGGCGTCCCCCAACCAGGCGGGCGTCACGGCGCTCGTCCGCCAATATGTGAAGGAGACCTTCACAGGATTTACCCCCGTGCAGATCACCGCGACGGTCAACCAGATCATGATGTCCACCACGGACATTGCGCTCAATACGAACGGCCTTCCCTTCTCCGTCAGAAAACAGGGGTCGGGACTTGCCAACCTCGAAAAAGCCACCAACTCGCCCGCATATTTGCAGACCTTTGACAGAAAGACGGGCGACATCATGGATAAAGCCAAGATCGAACTTGGCGACGATCCTCTGAAAGCGGGCGTTTACACGATGAAGTTCAACATCGTCAACTACGGCAGCAAAGAGCTGACGTTCGACGTAAGCGCCATCGTCATGACGGAGGGCGTGAGCACCGAACTCACCTACAAGGGCGATACCACCGTGAGTGAGAAAGGGTATCTGCTCGAAGGGGCGGGGATCCAGGTCGCAGAGACGCAGGACTGCACCCATACCGACAATACCGTCAAAGTCGGCGCGGGAAAGACGGGCACCGTCACCCTAGTCGTCACCCTCTCGGAAGAGAACAAAGCATACCTCGACGCCTCCTTTGAAAACGGCATGTATGTGGAGGGGTTCGTCACCCTCAAAGATCAGAACGGCACCTCTTACGACTTGAACGCGCCCTTCCTTGCCTTTTACGGTTCGTGGGCGCAGCCTCCGCTCTTCGACCTCGACTACTTCGCCACCAACGCGGACGAACTCGACGACAGCAAAGAGACGCTCGAAAAGACGTTGCCCGACGCCTACGCGACCCGTCCCATCGGCGGGCTGTACGACGATTACATCGTCTATCTCGGGTCCTATCCCTTCTTGCAGGATCCCAATTCCACGAGCAAGATCGCGGCGGACAGAGACCACATCGCCTTCACCAACCAAACGGGGGAGGACGGCGGCGTGAATGCCATCAACAGCGTACAGCTCGGCCTTCTGCGCGGCGCGAAGAGAATGGTCGCGACCATCACCGATTCCACGACGGGCGAGGTCATCTTCGAGAAGGAACAGCTGAATATTTCCAAGTCGTATAACTACGGCGGCGCGATCTACGGCAGCAGTTTCGACGTGGATTTCAGCGTGGCGGACTACGACCTCAAAAACAACACCGAATATGTATTCAAACTGACGGGTTATATCGATTACGAGGACGGAACGGTCGCCAACAATACCTTCGAGTTCCCGTTCTATACGGACTTCACCGCTCCCATCGTGACGGGCGTGGAGTACACCTACGAATACGACAGAGACACGGATAAAAACAGACTGTTTGCCAATATCAGCGTATATGACAACCACTATGTGCGCGGGATCGTCCCCGGATATATCGGGTACAGCGCGTCCGGAGCTTCTTCGCGTTATACCCTGTACGGGTTCGACCGCTACATCGTGCCCGTCAGCGGCGAACGCAACGCCACGAGCGTCGTACAGATCGAGCTCACCGATCAGCTCCAACGCATCAAGGACTCTTCCTATAATAAGAACAGCTTTATGGTGCAGGTCATGGACTGCGCGCAGAACATCTCCACCTTCGAGCTCACCATCCCCGACGACATCGGGAATATCGACTTCACCGAAGAGACCATCAACATCTCGCCCAACGAACTGTATAACCTCAAACCCGTGATCACTCCCTCGCAGGATAAGGCATGGGCGGAGAGCATCAACTATAAAGTGCAAGATGAGAGCATTGCGCGCGTCGTCAACGGAAAGCTCATCGGCTTAAAGGCGGGCGACACGATATTGACCGCCACGAGCAACCGCAACAGCAGCGCAACCGACAGCGTGAAAGTCCACGTCCGCGGCTCCGAAGAGGAGGGATTCAAGAACTTTGACCGTCCCGTTGCGGAGAACTTCCGTTTGACGGGGTATGAGGTCGAGAGAGTCTATTACTTCCTTTCGAGCGATGATCGCGATCTCGGCGCGACCGAGGCGGGACAGACCGTCGTGTTCCAGAACACCTCCACCTATTCGCTCAAAATGCTCCCCTCCGAGTCGGTGACCATCCAATATGACCTGAGAGGGTATTACGACGACAGTTATTATAAGGTAGAGTTCACGAGCAGTAACCCCAACGTCGTGGCAGTGACCCCCGAGGGCACGATCACGGCAAGGAACGTGGACGTCAACGGCAACCCGCTCAACTCCGAGCGCTCGGCGACCGTCTCCGTCCGCCTGTATATGCTCGATCCCACGACGAACGAATACAAAGAGACGACCACGACCCGTACCATTTATATTACCGTGAAGCAGGCCTATGAGACCAACGGGCCCTATCTTCTCGGCTATAAGGGGTTGGGCGGCAAAGTCGTGATCCCCGAGGACCTCGGGATCACCGAGATCCAGCAGTTTGCATTCTCCAACTACGACCTCGTTCCCAAGGATCTGTCTGCGGGCGATGAGATCAGCAAAGAGGACCCCTATTACAGCAAGCAGTGGTATATCGGCGACAACACCATCACCAAGGTCGTGATCCCCGAAGGGGTAAAGACGATCGGAATGTATGCGTTTGCCAATCTTACCGCGCTCCGCTCGATCACTTTGCCCTCCACCCTGACGAAGATCCAGACGGGTGCGTTCGTCGGTTGCAGCTCTTTGGCGGAGGTCAAATTCAATAATAACGAAAACAATCTGCAATTCATCAACCAATACGCGTTCGACGGTTGCGTGAAACTTGCGAACTTCGACTTCCGCTCGATCGTTGCGATCGGCGACGGAGCTTTCCGCAACACCTACCTCATCAGCGTGCGGCTCCCCGCAAGTACCCAATCCATCGGTGCGGGGGCATTCGAGGACAGCGCAAGCCTTGAAAACGTCACCATTGCGGCAAGCAAAGTCAAGGTCGGTGCGCGGGCTTTCAGCGGCAGCGCAGTGAAAACAATGGAACTCAACGCCTCCGTCCTTCCCGCCGAATTGTTCAACGGTTGCGCGAACCTCACCACTTTGAAGATCGGCGCGGATGTCGAGGTCATCGGCGAGTACGCCCTCAGAGGGACCAAGATCGCGACGTTTGATGTGGCCGAGGGCAACCCCTACTTCGATGTGGGTTCGGACCACAAATATCTCCTGCAAAAGGGGACGCAAAAGATCGTGCTTGCAGTGCCCACAACGACCAGATTTGAAAACGAACAGATCACCGAAGTCGGCACGGGCGCGTTCTCGTCCGCCGCAGGGCTCACGTTTGTTCGTTTGCCCAAAACCACGGTGGTGGGAGATTACGCATTCTCGCAGTGCCTCTCGTTGAACAGCGCGACTTTCGACACCCTCAAAAATGTTGGGGATTACGCATTCTACCGCACTGCCATCACGACGCTGCCCACCCTCGATTCCGCAGCTACCGTAGGCGAACGCGCGTTTTCGAGAACGAACATCACCCAAGCGACCATTCCCGACGGTTCGCAGCTGGGCGCTTACGCCTTTGCGCAAACCCGTGCGCTCACGAAGGCGGAGGTCGGCAAGGAGGTCCAAGTCGGCGAGGGGGCGTTCTTTGCGAACGACAATATGAAGTCGGTCAATGTCGGAGACGGCTCCGTGATCGGCGAAGGGGCTTTCTCTGCGGCAGATACCGCTACGCTGTACGACGTGTTCCTCGCCTCCGGCAACCAGATCCTGTATAACGGAATGGAGAGACCCACCTATATCGATCCTTTCATCTCCAAGCTCAGCGAGGTCACGATCGGCGATAACGTCGTGATCGGAAGTTATGCCTTCCAGGGAGCGGGGTCGGGTACTTACAGATACAACGGCTCTACCATCGGTGCGCAGCTTACCACAGTTACGCTCGGCGACGGGGCGGTCATCGGCGACTATGCGTTCAGCAACTGCCATTGCCTCACCGATATCGATCTTTCCAAGGCTAAGCAGATCGGCGCGTACGCCTTCTACGGCGAGCAGCCCGAATACCTCGAATTCTCCGACGTGGGCTTTGCGCTCGTGCGCGTCATGCCTTTCTCGGCGGCGATGACAGAGGTCAATCTCTCGGGGCTCGATACGGAAGCAGACCTGCCGCTCGGCGCGGGGGCGTTCGCCTTGAACACCGCACTCACGACGGTGACACTTCCCGAATCGCTTACCCTTCTTCCGGGCGAAACGTTCGCCGGTTGCACCGCGCTTGCGGGAATCGACCTCTCCAAGGTCGAAACAGTCGGCGCTTATGCTCTGGAAGGGACTGCGGTCAGCGAAATCACACTTGCCGAAGGGGCAGTGATCGGCGACGGAGCATTCTCCGGTTGCGATAAGCTCACTTCGGTCACCAATTTGGGCGCTGCCTACTATGTCGGCGCGGGCGCCTTTGCGGGAACAGCCCTTGCCGCCGCCGATCTGTCGGGCGCGATGTATCTCGGGGACTTCGCCTTTGCGGATTCCGCGATCAAAGAGGTGAAATTCGGCACGTCGCTCACCCAACTCGGCGAAAATCCCTTCTCGGGCTGCGAGCTCGGCAACTTCACGGATGAAAACGGGGCGACGACATTCAACGTCAGCGACAGCGTAAAAGTCATCGACGGTGTGCTCTACGGCTCCTGCACAAACGGGCTCGTGCTCACCACCTACCCGATGGCAAAGAGCGGAAAGAGTTTCAAGATCGCGGAGAACGTCGTACGCATCGGCGCACAGGCGTTCTACGGCGCAGAGCTGCTGTCTGTGGAACTCACCCGCCGCGTCGGCGCGATCGGCGACAAAGCATTCTACGGCTGCAATAAACTTGTGTCCGTTGCATTTACGAGCATCGAGGCGCCCATTCTCGAAGAACAGTACGATTCCGTCATGCAGGACGCGCTCGACGAGAACGGGATCCCGCTCTATCTCGTCAATAACTTCGGTTATTATTCGGTCAACAACACCCGCTACGGCCTTAAAGTCGTCGATTTCCAAATGTGGAACGCCGACGCAACGAGCGTTCTCTACGGCGCAAACTTTGTGGCGGAGATCGGAACGGCGGCCGGCAGGGCGACGCACGAGGCAAAGACTCTCGTCATGGTCCGTCCCATCAACGGCACGGGATATGACAGCTTTATCTACGGACAATATTTCGATGTGACGATGGACGGCCCTACCGCTACGAGCGACGAGGCGCAACGCATCATCGAGCTCATCGACGCGCTGCCCAACCCCGTTTCCCTCGACGACGAGGAGATGGTGGTATATATCAGAAGTCTCTATGACGCGCTCAACCCCGATCAGCAGGCCTGCGTCTATAACGCCAACCTCAATACGCTCACTGCTGCGGAAAACCGCATCATCTTCCTGCATTCGCAGGAGCCCGCTCCCGAAGATCCCGGGGATCAGAAACAGCCTTCCCTCCTGTGGCTGTATATCGTGCTCGCGGTCGTCGGCGTCGCTGCGATCGCCGCAGTCGTTACGGTCCTCCTGTTGAAGAAAAAGAAGAACGGGAGCGATCCCGAAACGCCCGAAGAGACGGACGCCGAGGAATCGGAAGAAGTGCCCGAAGAGGCGGAAACCGAGGAGCCCGAGACGGAAGAGGCGCCTAAGGCGGAGACTTCCGAGACGGACGCGGAAAAGACATCCGATAGCACCGAAAAGACCGAACAAAAACCGGACGAAGAATAATATGAAAAAGAGAACCAAGATCATTATCGGACTTGCCGCCCTCTGCGCGGGCACGCTCATCTTCGGCGCGTGCAGTTCGGATAGGGGACCCTATGCGGACTACGCCAAAGACGGGTACACGTTCTCCGTTTGCTACGACGCGAACGGCGGCAAGACTGCGGGCAAGAACGACACGAAAGTCGTGGATACCTATCTTTACGAGCAGGTAAAGAACGGCGTGCGGCTCTATGCCCCCGACGACACCCGTCGCGGCACGAACAATGTGTTCAACGTGGAGCGCAGCGGCTACTTCCTCGCGGGGTGGTATGCGGTGCGCAACCCCCGTGTGGACGGGAGCGGAAATCCCCTCGACGAAGAGGGGAACATCTGCACCGAGGAGCGCGACCAGCTCGACGCGGGCGGAAATCCCGTGTATGACGACGACGGCAACGTGCAAAAGACCTACTATTCGGAGTACGGAAATCCGCAAGGCTATACCTATTCCGAAAAGTGGGACTTTAATACTTTGCTCGCCCGCGACGATTTCGAGTACACAGAGGGAGAATACGCCTTCACCCTCTATGCGGCATGGGTGCCCAACTTCGGCTATGAGGTCGAAGGACAGGAGCAGGAGTGGAAGTGCGCAGTCTGCGGCGAGGCATATTTCGGCGAAAAGCCCGAAAAATGCACGGCGGCAGTCGGCGAGGCGGACGAAACGGGAAAAGTCCCGACCTGCGGGAGCGTCAATTTCGACGACGCCGGCCTTGTGTGGCACTCCGTGACGAGCTACCGCTACGATCCCACGCGCGTCGATGACTCGACGCTGCCGCTGCCCGAATGGGACGACACGACGGGCGTGCTCGGCTATGGGAAACTCTCCCAGCCGATCAACAAGACCTTCCTTTCCGCCTATGCGACCCCCGAGGAATGCACAAGCGGGACGAACGCTTTGAGCGCGTTTGAAAACAAGGGGACATGGGACACAGAGACGGCGACCGCCACGGGCAACATCGCACGGTTCTATGCAACGTGGGACAAGGGACTTTGGTACCGCGTCTTTACCAAAGAACAGCTGCAAGCGAACGCGAGCGCGGGACGGAGCCTCGATCTGCGCGCCGACCTTGCATTTGAGGAGACGGACGAATGGCCCGCAGCGCTCAGCAGCGGTGATTTCTCCGGCACTTTCCGCGGGAACGGGCACAAAATTTCGGGCGTCGTGGTACACCAGACCTCTACCGATGACCAGTACTGCGGACTGTTCGGCAGGATCACGTCGACGGCGGTATTCGAGAACGTTACCTTTGAAAATATCACGTTCAGTTTCGAGGCCGCCTCGCGGAGACCCGAATCCATGTTCGGACTGTTCGCGGGCGAGATGAGCAACAGCGCCGTGATGACAAATGTTGCGGTTTCGGGAACATTCGTCATCGGGGACAACATCTATGTCCCGAGAGGGAGCTACGACCCGTACGAGGATACATGGAGCGATCCGCCGCATGTGTACGACGTCGGGCTTTTGACGGGCAACTTTGCAACTTGCGGCATTTCTCTTGCCAATATTACCCTCCAAAAGGGGATCGTAACGGCGTCCGTTGTGGACCCCGCCACGGGCGAGATCAAGATCGGTTGATATAAATTTTATATAGTGAAATCAAGAAAAGGAGACAGAAAAAATGAAAAGAAAAATTGCTCTGCGTGCAATCGCTCTCTCCGTCGGGACAGTGCTCAGCGCCGGCAGTCTTGCCGTTTTTGCGGGTTGCGGCACCATTCCCGCAGACAAAGAAGCGCTCGTCATTATGACGGAAGATCTGAACGAGCTGTATAACCCGTTCTATTCCACAGCGGGCACGGATATGGACGTCGTCGGAAATACCCAGATCTCCATGCTTTCCACCGACGAAAACGGCAACCTTGCCTACGGGAAAGACGAACCCACCGTCGTACTCGACTATGAGGAAAGATATGACGCGTCGACCGATACCACCGTCTATTACTACGTTCTCAAAAACGGACTTCAATTTTGGGACGGCGTGCCGCTCACGATGAACGACGTCATGTTCAACCTCTACGTCTATCTCGATCCCGCATACACCGGTTCCACCACCATGTATTCGACGGACATTGTCGGCTTGCAGGCGTACAGAACGCAGAAAGAGACGAGCGACGATACCGGTGACGAGGAAGTCAGCCGGACGGCAAGAACGTATGCGACCAACCGCAGACAGGAGCTCATCAACCTCTACAATGATGTAGCGGAGATGGACAATCCTACGGGGAAACACAGAGCGACCCCTGCGGAGATGCAAGCTGCAATCAAAGAACATGTCTGCGGCGCAAGCTATCTCGAAGCGATCGGCGCACAGGGAGACCAGGAGAAGGGCAGGGAGCAGCTTTTGGCCGACTACAACGACGCCCTCGAAAAGTTCCGCGAAGAGCTCAAAAGCGACTACAAGGGCGCCCGCAGCTCTTACACCGAAGAACCCTATAAGTCCGCCAAGATCTACTATCAGGGAACCGAGCCCGTCCAAACCGGGTTCGATGAGATCGTCTCCTTCATGTACACCGAGGGATTTGTCACCATCGAGTATCAGCGCGATCCCGATACCAAACAGTACGATAAGAGCAAGATCGAAAAGGCCACGCTCGAATATAATCCCGCAAACACAAAAGATGAGGACGCAGCAATCGCTTATGTCTATAACAGCATGGTCCCCGGCAAGTTCGACCAGATCCTCACCGCATGGAGAACGGGTACCGAGATGTACGATGAATTCGTCGCAAAGGCGAAAGACGTCATCCTGCACAACGACCTCGGCGGCAATGAGCTGAAATACAAGAACGTCTCTGGCATTGTCTCTTTGGGACACAACACCAACCAGACAGAAGAAACGATAAACGGTACCAAATATCAGATCGCGCAGGAGCACAACACGGACGGCACGCCCAAGAATGCGGGCGAGTACGACGTTCTCCGTATCACCATCAACAAGATCGACCCCAAGGCGAAGTGGAACTTCGGCTTTACCGTCGCGCCTTATCATTATTATTCGAGTTCCGAGTATGAAATGGACATCGAACACGACAAGTTCGGCGTGGCATGGGCAGACTTCGAGTTCCAGACGGACGTTTTGCAGGGCGCAAACAGCTGGGGCGAGAGCAAGAACAAGATCCCCGTCGGCGCAGGCCCTTACATTGCGACCGATAAAAACGACAGCGACAAACCCACTGCCGAAGGGTTCTTCAACAACGATATCGTCTACTATAAGAGAAACCCCAACTTCTCGCTGAACGGCGTGGAAGAGGACGGCGGCAAATTTGTGCCCAAGATCGAGCACATGCGCTATATGGAGACGCCCATCTCCAACGCGCTTTCCTCCCTCGAAAGCGGACAGGTGCACTTCGTCAGCCCGCAGTTCACCAAGGAGAACGCACAGAAGATCGAATCCCTCAAAAACAAGGGGATCGGGCAGGTGGACAGCTGGCAGCTCGGCTACGGCTATATCGGCGTAAACGCCTCCAAAGTCAAACAGCTCGAACTCCGTAAAGCCATCATGGCGGCAATGAACGTCTCCCTTGCCCTTCAATACTATCAGACGGGTACCGCAGTCAACGTCAACTGGCCGATGTCCGCCGTGAGCTGGGCTTATCCGAGAGCGAACGGCGCGAACTACGACGGCGCGAACCCCACCGCAAACATGGAAACGGATAATGCGATGAACGGGGAGTCGCACGACTATACCCATTACACCACCGACTCCGCCGCCGAAGCGCTCATCAAGCAGTATATGGCGCGGGCGCAGTATAGCCAGAGCGATCTTACCGTGGAATTCACGATCGCGGGCGCGAACATGTACGATCACCCCGCATACCTCGTGTTCAAGAACGCTATGGACCTCCTCAACAAGTGCGGTTGGGACGTCACCATCAAACCCGACGCAAACGCGCTCACCAAGCTCGCTACCGGCTCCCTTGCCGTATGGGCGGCGGCGTGGGGCTCCACGATCGACCCCGATATGTATCAGGTTTATCATAAGAACTCCACCGCAACCAGCGTGAAGGCGTGGGGGTACGACGCCATCAAGGATACCGCGCAGAGCGAGTATGCGGAGGAGCGCACCATCCTCAATAAGCTCTCCGAAAAGATCGACGACGCACGCGAGACCAACAACCAAAGCGAGCGTGCCGCCATCTACAAGGAGGCGATGGGGTATGTGCTCGACCTCGCCGTGGAACTTCCTCTCTATCAGAGAAAGACGCTCTATGCCTACAACGTCAACGTCATCAAGGAAGAATCCATGCCTCACGACGAAAACGGCAACGTGAAGATCAACCCCTACACTTCGCCCCTTGCGAAGATCTGGGAGATCGAATTTACCGATTAAGACGCCGTTTTTATCTGAAATTTTTAACAAATCACCGAAAAGTCCTGCCGAGACCCTCGGCAGGACTATGGAGTAAATTATGCTCAAATACATTCTCAAACGATTGGGACTTTCGATCATCATTCTGATCGGCGTTTCCCTGATCATCTACATCCTCGTCAGATGTATGCCCGTTGACTTCGTCATGCGGCGTTTGACGGAGATGAACCAAGGGGGCGCAACGATCCCGCAGGAGACGGTCGAGGCGATGTATAAGCGCTACGGATTGTCCGATTCGAGCTTTTTAGGCATTTTGCAGGGCTACGGTTCGTGGCTTTGGTCGCTGTGCCGTCTCGACTTCGGGCAGAGTTTCGTCACGGGCGGCGACGTCGTCGACGAGATCGCCAACCATATGGGCGTCTCCTTTGCGGTCGCCTTCATCGCCATCATCTTTGAATATATGATCGCGATCCCCCTCGGCGTGACCGCCGCGACCCACCAGTACTCCGTCCGCGACTACGTCGTCACCGTGCTCGTCATGGTCGGTATTTCGCTCCCGAGTTTCTTCCTCGGAAGAGTGCTGCAAAAGGCGTTTGCAACTTCGCCCTTGAACTGGTTCTATCCCACGGGACTTGAAAATCCCGCGCTGAATATGAACTTCTTCGAGAAGATCGGGGACTATCTCCGCCATATCACCCTGCCGATCGTCTCTACGGTCATCTTAGGGATAGGCGGCACCATGCGCTATATGCGGACGAATATGCTCGAAGTTCTCAACTCCGACTACATCCGTACGGCGCGGGCGAAGGGGCTCAAAGAGACGAAGGTCATCTACAAACACGCCTTCCGCAATACGATGATCCCCATCGTCACGATGATGGCGGGCGTGCTGCCCTCCCTCTTCTCGGGCGCAATGATCACCGAGAATGTATTCGGCCTTCCCGGCATCGGGAACTGGGCGCTCAATGCCACCCAATCGGGCGACATTCCCGTCATCATGACCTATAACATGTTCTTAGCGCTCCTCTCCGTCATCGGCGTGCTGCTTTCCGACCTCATGTATGTGGTCGTAGACCCTCGGGTCAAACTTTCTTAAAGGAGGCTTCGGAATGAACGAAGATTTCAATGAAAATTTGACGGCCGAGGCGCAAGTTCCCGAAGGACTTCCCGAAAACGGCGCGGGCGCGGAGGACGGCGAAAAACCGCTCGACAAAAACGTGCGGCTCATGTCCCCCGGGCGGATGGTGGCAAGGCGGTTCTTCCGCAGCAAACTCTCCATCATCGGGCTCGTCATGATCCTCTCCCTCATCCTCTTCTCGTGGGTGGGACCGCTCATCATGTCCGCCATTCCCAACGAACACGGCGGCTGGGGCGAGACGGAGACCGACTATAACGGGCCGACAAGCTACGAAAACGTAAGGCTTGTGGAAGTTCCCCGCACGAATGAGAATGGCGAATATGTCGATGCAAACGGGAACGTCGTTGACACAGCGGATAAGGCATTCAAAGATACTTTCTACCAGGTGGTAGAAGTGCACTCCCTGCTCAACAACCGCTCCTACCCGAGCGCGTCTCACTGGCTCGGTACCGACCAGACGGGGCTCGACGTGTTCGTGCGGCTCATGTACGGCGGACAGAAATCCATCCTCATCAGCTTTATCGCCGTGTTCGCCATCATGATCATCGGCGTCATCTTCGGCGGTATCGCGGGCTACTTCGGCGGGAAGGTGGATAACGTCATCATGCGTATCTGCGACATTTTGATGTGCCTTCCCGGACTTCCCATTCTGCTCATCTTAGGCTCGGTGCTCGACGCGATCGGCGTCAAAGGCTCCGACCGAATATACTACCTAATGATCTTCCTCACCGTGTTCTCATGGTCGGGAACAGCACGGCTCGTGCGCGGACAAATTTTGTTCCTGCGCGAGCAGGAATATATGGTGGCGGCGGAGGCGATGGGGTACTCCACGGCGCGCAAAATTTTCAAGCACCTCGTGCCCAACGTCATGCCCCAGCTCATCGTCTCCATGACCCTCTCGCTCGGCAGTATGATCCTGTACGAAGCGTCCCTTTCCTATCTCGGGCTCGGCGTGCAGGCTCCCTACGCCTCGTGGGGCTCCATGGTCAACGCGGCGGAGGACTCGGCAATTCTCGAAAACTACTTCAACATCTGGGGCCCGCCCGGAATTTGCATCATCATTGCGGTGCTCGGGTTCAACTTTGTGGGCGACGGCCTGAGGGACGCGCTCGATCCCAAGATGAGGAGATAACATGAATTTGTTCAAGAAAAAGACGGATGACGAGACCGAAGTCCCCGTAAAAGAGGAGAAACATTACCTCTCGGGGAAGGAAGTCCGCGCCATCGCCAAAGAAAACAATAAGGTGATGCGGGAACTTGAAAAATACAAGAACCGCAAGGCGGAGGAATCCGAGTTCGTCACCGAAATGAAGGACCCCTCGAACATCCTCGAAGTCGAAGATCTGCACTCCTACTTTTTCACCGACCAAGGAGTGGTGAAAGCGGTGAACGGCGTCACGTTCAACGTACCGCAGGGCGCGACCGTCGGCATCGTGGGCGAGTCGGGCTGCGGAAAGTCGGTCACGAGCATGTCCATTATGCGCCTCTTGCAGGGGCCGCAGGGGCAGATCGTAGAGGGCGGTATCCGTTTCAAGTCCTTCGACTTCAAGCTCGGCGAGGACGGGAAACCCATTCCCATTTGGGAGGACAATGAGCTCGGCGAGCCCATTTACGACCCCGTGTATGTAAAAAAAGGAAAGGAGCCCGTTTGGGACGACGACGAAAACGGCGAGCCCGTGTACGTTCCCGTCATGAAAAAGACGGGCACCGAGCCCGATTGGGCGGAGGATGAAAACGGCCAGCCTGTCTTCGAGCCCGTCTATGAAAAAGTGGGCGTCGAGCCCGTTTGGGACGACGACGAGAACGGCAACCCCGTCTATGAGCCCGTGTATGTGAAAAAGGGCGTCGAGCCCGTTTGGGACGACGACGAGGACGGCAACCCCGTCTATGAGCCCGTCATGAAAAAGGCGGGCACCGAGCCTGTTTGGTGGACGGACGAAAGCGGCAATCCCATTCTCTATCCCGTGCTCGGCAAGAACGGCAAGCCCACCTACGACGAAAACGGGGAGCCCGTCAGAGAATTCAAACAGAGAAGCGACAGCAAGGGCAGAAAGATGACCCGCCCCGTGTACGAGCCCAAGCTCGATGAAAACGGGAAACCCGTCATGGAGCGCAGACAGAAAAAAGACGAAAAGGGCAAGAAGGTATTCAAGCCCGTTTTGGAGCCCAAGCTCGACGAAAACGGAGAGCCCGTCACCGAGCGCAGACAGAAGAGGGACGAAAAGGGCAAGAAGGTATTCAAGCCCATTCTGGAACCCAAGCTCGATGAAAACGGCGAGCCCATTACCGAACGCAAACAGCGCACGGACGGAAAGGGGAAGAAACTCTTCAAACCCGTGTATGAGCCCGTGCTCGGCGAGGACGGTGAGCCGCTTACCGAGCGCAGACAGAAGAGGGACGAGAAGGGGAAGAAACTCTTCAAGCCGCTCCTTGTCGCGAAACTCGACAAAGAGGGGAACCCCGTCACCGAGCGCAGACAGAAGAGGGATGAATACGGCACCAAGCTATACGAAATGGAGGAGAAGGTGTTCGACATCGCCAAAATGCCCATCAAAGAGATGTTCCGTCTCCGCGGACGGCAGATCGCGATGATCTTCCAGGAACCCATGACCTCCCTCAACCCCGTGTTTACGATCGGGAACCAGCTCGACGAAGTGACCCTTCTCCATGTGCCCGGCGCAACGGCGGAGGAGGCAAAGAGGCGCTCCATCGAGATGCTCAATCTCGTGGGGATCGCAATGCCCGAGCGGGTGTATAAGTCCTACCCGCACGAGCTCTCGGGCGGTATGCGCCAGCGCGTGATGATCGCCATGGCGCTCGAAGGAAATCCCCGCCTCATCATCGCCGACGAGCCGACGACCGCGCTCGACGTTACGATACAGGCGCAGATCCTCGACCTTCTGCGGGGGCTCAAAGACCGTATCAACGGCTCCATTCTGCTCATCACCCACGACCTCGGCGTCATTGCCGAAATGGCGGACTTTGTCGTCGTGATGTATGCGGGCAGAATCATCGAACAGGGCACGGCGAGCGAGATTTTCCACGATCCCAAGCACCCCTATACGATCGGCCTCCAAAAGAGCAAGCCCACAATGGATTCCAAGTCGGAATCGCTCTTCAATATCCCGGGCAACGTGCCCAACCCCGTCAATATGCCCAACTATTGCTACTTCCGCGAGCGGTGTTCGGGCTGCAACCAAAAGTGCTACGGCGACTATCCCGAAATGGTGCAAGTGAGCCCCACCCATTGGGTCGCTTGCCATCTGTACGGCGCCGAGGAGAACGCCAAGGAGAACGTAGATGAGTATTAAAAAGACGCAATCTTACGAAGAGGCGCTCGAAAAAGAGGAACTCAAAGAGGAACAGGCGCAGGCGCAACAGGGCGAGTTTGCAACTTTCGACGATCTCGCCGAAGCGCAGAAGGAGCAGGAGGCGCGGGACGCTCAGGCAAGAGCGGATATGGACCTCCCGCCCGATCCCGATGTTCTTCTCGAAGTCAGGCACCTCAAAAAATATTTCCCCATCAAAAAGTCGATGTCGGGAAAAGTTCTCGTGTCTCTCCGCGCAGTGGACGATGTCTCCTTCAAACTGAAAGCGGGGGAGACGCTTGGCATCGTGGGCGAATCGGGCTGCGGCAAAACGACGCTCGGCAGGACCATTCTCAAACTCCATGAGCCCACCGACGGGCAGATCTTTTTCGCGGGGCAGGAGATCGCAAAGTACAAGCCCTCCAAAATGCGCCCGCTGCGCACCCAGATGCAGATCATCTTCCAGGACCCCTATTCGTCCCTGCCTCCGCGCAGTACGGTGGGGGGGATCCTGTCCGAACCCGTAAAGGTGCACAAGATCGTGCCGCCCTCCGAGGTCAAGGATTACGTCCTCAAAATCATGGAGCAGTGCGGCTTGCGCGACTACTATTACGAACGCTATCCGCATGAATTCTCGGGCGGCCAGCGCCAGAGGATCTGTATCGCCCGCGCGCTCACCGTGCAGCCCAAGCTTGTCATCTGCGACGAGCCCGTCTCCGCGCTCGACGTCTCCATCCAGGCGCAGATCATCAACCTTTTGAAACAGTTGCAGACGACCATGGGTTTCACCTATGTGTTCATCTCGCACGATCTTTCCGTCGTCAAGCACATCTCCGACCACATCGGCGTGATGTATCTCGGCTCCATGGTGGAGTTCGGCGACAAGAAGAGCATTTTCGAGAACCCCCTGCACCCCTACACGCAGGCGCTCTTCTCGGCGGTACCCAATCCCAACCCCGACGTGAAGATGAACCGTATCGTGCTCAAAGGGGACATTCCTTCCCCAGCGAACCCGCCCAAGGGGTGCAAGTTCCATACCCGTTGCCCCATGGCAAAGGAGATTTGCAGCCACATCGCGCCCGTGTACAAGGAGTACGAACCCGGGCACTTCGCCGCCTGCCACTGCTACCCGCAGGGAGAGGTCAAAGGACCCGTGAAAGCGGTGTCCTTGCAAGACGAGGAAAATTGATGTCCGCCAAAAAGAAAAAAAACGCGGAGCAGCCCTCCGCAGAAAAAAGCGCACCTGCGGAACAGCCGAAAGAGAGGAAGGTGAAGGTCATCTACTATGACGACGGCTCCACCGTTGCCGATATGAGCGGCACGCGGAAAGAAAAAACGCCGCGGCAAAAGACGCCGCTCAAAGAACAGGCGCGCACGTTCTTTACCGTGATGAAGAAGATGGTCATCCCCATGCTCGCAACCCTTGCGGCGCTGACGATCGTCTATATCATCATCCTTGCCGCCGCAGGCAGACTGTAAAACCGAAGAGGGAGAGAAGTCTCTTCCTCTTTTTTTGTTTTTTGGCAAAAATAGCGCCGATTCGATGGAAAAAGTCGGAATTTGCGCATAAAAATCGTTGACAAGCGGCTTGACATTATGGTATTATAATCAAGCTGCGTTATTGTGGCGTATAGGGTTGAGACGGGAAGTTACTGAAAAATCGAGGCAGGAAAGCCCCTCGGCAGATAATTTCCGTTGACAAGTGTGGAAGCACGACTTCTGCGACTAACCGAGGCTTTTGCGTGAAAACACCGCAAAAACAAAAGGTGTTTTTTACTGCCGAAGACCTCGATACGCACGGTAAAGTTGACGTAAGCAAAACCAAGTTAGTATAAAAAAGGAGTAAGGAACAATGGCAGGCCAAAAAATCAGGATCAAACTTTCGGCGTACGACCACGAACTCGTGGACCAAGCGGCGGGCCGCATCGTCGAAACCATGCAAAAGGGCGGAGCGAAGATCTCAGGTCCCATTCCGCTTCCCACGGAACGCGAGATCGTCACCATCCTCAGGAGTCCCCATAAAGATAAGGATTCGCGCGAACAGTTCGAAATGAGGACGCACAAACGTATCATCGACATCTATTCCCCCAACGCGAAGCTCTTGGATTCCATCCATCTTCCCGCAGGCGTGGACATCAAAGTAAAACTCGGCTAAAAGAGCCAGACAAAGCGGAAGTTGAAAAACTGCAAAAAGCGGTTTTCACAAATAAAATTTTAAGGAGTGAACTTTATCCATGAATAAAGCAATCATCGGGCGCAAAGCGGGCATGACGCAGATCTTTGCGCCGGACGGGAAAATGATCCCCGTCACCGTAGTGGAAGCAGGTCCCTGCCCCGTCGTTCAGGTAAAGACGGCGGAGAGCGACGGCTACACGGCGCTCAAACTCGGCTTCGGCGAAACGAGCGAGAAAGCGCTCAATAAGCCCGAACTCGGGCAGTTCAAGAAAGCGGGCGTAAAACCCTGCAAGGTGTTGAAAGAAGTGCGTCTTGACAAGGTGGACGGCTACCAGGTGGGCGACTTCGTGAAGGCGGACGTTTTTTCGGCGGGCGACAAGGTAGACGTCGCGGGCGTGAGCAAGGGCCACGGCTTTACGGGCGTCATCAAGAAATGGAACCAGCACCGTCTCAAAGAGACCCACGGCGTAGGCCCCGTACACAGAGAGCCGGGTTCCATGGGTTCGATCAGCGATCCCTCGCGCGTGTTCAAGCACAAGCACCTCGCGGGACATTGGGGCGTTGAGAACGTCACCGTCCAGAACCTCGAAGTCGTGCGGGTAGACGCGGAGCGGAACGCGATCCTCATCAAGGGCGCGATCCCCGGCCCCAAAGGGAGCGTCGTCACGATTTCCAACAGCGTGAAGCAGAAGGAGAACTGAAATGGCAAACGTGAAAGTTTATAATATGAAAGGCGCCGAGGTCGGCGAGTTGGAGCTTTCCGACGCAGTGTTCGGCGTGGAATACAACGAACCCCTCATCCATCAGGCGGTCGTTACCTATCTTTCCAACCAGCGCCAGGGGACCAAGAGTACCCTCACCCGCAC
>CANROE010000024.1 GCA_947632195.1 uncultured Clostridia bacterium
GGGAAAGCAAAGCAGACGTTCTCCGCATTGTCCTCAAACCGGCAGGCAGACAAGGTGTACCTTCCGTCGCTTCCCGCCTTTCGGCAAAAATAATTTTGCCCGTTATACTGAAAGAGGTAGACCTCCTCCTCGGCATCGGACATCTGCGCCATACCTTGATAATCCGAATTTGATTTCAGATATTCCGTAAAGGCTTCCTCGTTTTTGACGGAAAAGCTCGCCCAATCCCCGTTATAACTGCTATTCGCAACGGAAAATTGGATTTGAAATTTATTTCCGCCAAGCCCGTCACACCATATAGTTTTGGCTTTCGGTGTACAACCACACACGATAGATGAAACAATAGTCAGCATTACAAGCACTCCTAAAAATACTCTTTTCCTTTTCATATAAATCTCCTAAATTCAAAAGTTCGGTCATAAGTTCGGTCATAAAGCACACCCTATAAAAGGGCGTGCTTTATGACTAAAAAAGAGTTACCTTTCAAAAATGGTAATTTCCCAAGAGCCTGGCATGTCACCTTCTAATACATATGCGGCTCTATTCCGACCCCATCCTTCATCGAGCATGTAATAAGTTTCCGTCTTTGTCTTATTACCATCGTATGTAAAAGTGTACTTCTTATATCCCACAACCACCATTGCGTGAGACCCATATAATTCAGTTCCAGAAGTACAGAAAATGGTAGGGATGTGCGCATCTACTTGTTCCCGCATTTTTGTATACTTCCACATAACGGTAGCGCGAGAGGCTCTAATCGAGTATCCATATTGTTCAAAAAGCCACGGAACAACTATTTTATATGAACTAGAATAAGTCCCCTCGTCCCCCGTAATATGATAACACTCGGAAATAAGTCTCCCGAATAGCGTGTCTTTATCGCTCGGGATATTTGTGTATCCCTTTACCGTGCTGTAATAAAATGCAACACCTGTACATGCAACTACGCCACATGTCCCGTTGACATGAGCATTATTTCTGTCATTGTAAACTTGGTTCAATGCGGATTGGCTCATATAAGACCACGAAGGGATTTCGTGATTTTCCGAGGTCAAACTGCTTACGTTATATCTACTTCTTATATAAGTTTCTGGATTATACAGACTGTTTCCTGAACCATAAAGCGACCCATTTACGTCAAAAGTTTCATTGGCAAATTCGGGTTCCGCTGTAACATTGCGCTGAGGTTTGTTGATTCCGAAAAGAGCAATCGTTGATAAAAGAAGTAGCAGCGCGAGGATAATAGATACAATTTTATAACTTTTCTTTTCTTTGAACATAGTTTTTCCTCTAATAAATTTGTCTTGAAAGGTTTGTGATAAGTTCTTTTTTGCCTTGGCACTAAGTGAAACCACTAAAAAACATCTTTTCTCCTCCTTTTCTTCAAATCTCATATAATATACAATTTGAAAAATCTTTTCGTTCGGAGAAAAGATAAAAAAAACACCTTTCTTTTTAGAAAGGTGCATAATATAATGAATAATGAGGATATAATTTTTTAGGTCAAAATAAATTCAAGAATTTTGTCAAGATTTTTTTCAATAGGAGAATTTACCTCTAAACAGTAATACTCATTCCCATAGATAAATCTTGCAAGACAAGTAGCTTCATCCACCGAGTAAAAAATCTCTATGTCACATAAAAATTTGGAATTTGATAAAGAGTAAAATTCATTTAATTCCTCGATTTTCGTATTATTAGAGAGAATTATATAAAGATTACAGTCTATCTCGTCATAATAAAAAACTTCCTGCAATAAAAGAGCTTCCTCATTATAGCTATATAGCCAAGTTGTCGCTTCGAGATTTGCAAAAAACAAGTCCTTGAATTCCTGTTGATTATAGACTTCAACTGACGAAATGGTTTTTTGGTCAAGTTCGGACACGGCATACGAGTTTTCCTCTTTGATATTTTTGTTGATCTGTGGCAACATGAAACTCAACACAGGAAGTAATATTGCACATAGAAGTAAACATGATGTAACGGGGATTAAAATTTTTAGAGACATTCGCAATTTGCGCTTGCGCCCTTTTTTCAGTTCTTCTCTCGCCTCGTTTAACACATCATCAGATACTTGTATATTTTCGAGCATCCTATTTTCAATGTAATCAGAATATTTTTCTTTCATCTTTGCTCTCCCCTAATCTATATACCACTTTCTCGACTTATCGTTCGGTATCATCCATTGATTTTCGCATTTTAGAAAGTATGCTTTGTAAAGAATCGTAAATGGTTGTTTTGGGTTTGTTCATACTTTCGGCTATCTCACGCAATGACTTTCCCGCAAAGTAGTAATCATAAATCATTTTCTTCTCTTGTTCAGATAAAGATTTTTGTGCGCTTTCTACTAATATCCCATTGCAAAGTTCTTCTATTATTTCATAATTTGGCTGATCGATTTCTTTCAAAGACTGATAAACTTGCGCTTGATCCTTTTTGTTCTGATTAAGAGCAGTATTTTTTACTATCTCGTAGAGCCAATTATACCCATTTAGTTTTTTATCAAAAGTATGGGCACTTCTCACAACTTTCAAATATGAATCGCTCAAAACATCTTCTGCTTTGCTTCTATCATTTAAGTATGAACACGCAACAACATACAATGGCTTCTTGGTCATTTCAAAGAGTTTATCCAATGCCCACAGCCTTTTTCCCGCGATTAACACAATATAATGGTTGATTTTTTTTATCGTTTTATCTGTTATCATAACATTCCAACGAGGTTTATAATAGCAAAAATTAAGCATAAAGTAAAGTAAAAATGAAAAAGTAATAAAAAAACAATATGGATACTGTCGCACGTGTCGAAATCGATACGGTTAGACCGCAAGCACTAAAAAAGCCGAATGGACTTCCCCACTCGGCTTAATAAATTTTCCTTAGCTTCTCGTAACTCATTATCTCGATTTCCATGCGTTCCCGCTTGTACCGAAGAATTTGCGCGCGCTCCTCTTCCCGATTGTCGCCGTCATCGTCGTCATCATACGGTTCGGGTTTAATCTTGCTCGCTATTTCTGCCAAAATCAAATCCTGCTCTTGCTTGTTTTGACAGTTAAAGTACGGGTTTCTCCTGACCTCGCGCTCCCCCGCGCGGAACTCATCTTCGGTGATCACTTCCACAGAAAGAATTGCATCCTTATGGTCGTGCTTCACCCTCCCCGCACGTCGAACGATGCGGGCAGCATCACTTCCATTTTCGGCAATGGTATAAAAGACTCCTTCATAGTAGTAGTGTCGTCCGACATGACCGCACTTTGCTACCACTTTATAGAATTTCTTCATGGTCGTTCTTCCTGTACGGACATTATATCACATCATTTCAAATGATAATACCTCTTTCTCTTCCAAAAAAAACCCAATTTCTCGGAGAATTTGAATTTTTTCGTCAATTTTTTATTTGAATATGTCAAGTTTAATTTAGTAGAAACCATAATATCACAGTTGAAAAGAAATTGCAAGAGCTTATTAGAAGTTTTTGAAAAATCTTGGGGGATGACCGCTGAACCATTTCGTTTGGAAGTAGAGAAAACCCCGCCGTCAAAAGACAACGGGATTTCCTTATGAAAAAAATACTTAACAAGAACAATAGACATAATATCACAGCAGAAAAGAAATTGCAAGAGTTTATTAGAAATTTTTTGAAAAATCTTGGGGGACGACCTCTGAACCATTTCGTTTGGAAGTAGAGAAAACCCCGCCGTCAAAGGACAACGGGATTTCCTTCCAATGGAGGTAAATAACCAAAGAAAGTGGTTATTGTGATCAAAAAAACTATCGAACCATAAGTATTATATCACAGTAGGAATGAATTTGCAAGAGCTTATTAAAAATTTTTTGAATTATTGGGGAGGGAGAGACCGTTTAACGTCTTTATAAACTCTGCTCATGCTCTCGTTTTATATAACAAAAAAGACCTCGGCGTTTTGTTCCGAAGTCTTTCAAGCTCTGCTCAATGTCTGTTTTAATAAATTTTTTAGTTCTTTTGCTGTGTCCCCATGCCTATTGAACGCCCTCTCTCCAATCGAGGTCACGCTGTTTGGAATGTTGATCGAAGTTAACCCGCTACAACCACTGAACGCATCATATCTAATCGAATTCACACTCCCGTTATCGGGAATTTTGCTTGTTTTGCAACCTGCAATCAATGTTTTACTCTTTGTTTCGATCAAACAATTGTTTTCCGAATGATAGGTTTTATTGCCAGGAGCCACTCTTATTTTTTCTAAACTGGTACAATCATAAAATAGCATCCCAGCGATAAAGTTCACACTGGCGGGAATGGTTATTGAAGTCAACCCTACACACTTCATAAACGCAGAATTCCCGATTGAGGTCACGCTGTTTGGAATATCGATCGAAGTCAACCCGCTACAACCACTGAACGCATCATATCCAATCTCGGTCACGCTGTCGGGAATGGTAATCGAAGTCAACCCGCTACAACCACTGAACGCAGAGGCAGGGATTGTTTTAACATTTTCCCCGAAGGCCACGCTGCTCAAATTTGTGCAATCTTCAAAAATTGATCGTGCCTCAATGCAATTTTCCGCATTCCAAATGACACTTTGTAACCCGCTACAACCCTTGAATGCGCTTGATTGAATTGCAGTAACACACTTCGGAACCATAAGTTCAGTAAACTCCTTGCTTTTTACTCCCGTTATTGTACAAGTGGTTTCAGTAGAGGTGAAATTAAAATTTTGCATTTCTGCTTTTACCTGATATTTTGCTATTAAGTTCAGCGTTTCTTGCTCAAGACCAAACGTAAAGGTAAATGCTTCCGTAAGTTTATTCTCTCCGTTATACCAACCAAGCCATTCGCACCCCAACCGAACGGATGAGGTTGCTTCTATCGTGATTTTTTGTCCGATAACCGTCGTGCTCGGCAACCTGCTTACCGTTCCAATTGTTGTATCGCTTGACTGCACCGTTATGGGGCATTTGATCCATTTTGCTGTATAAGTCACCGCACCTGCAACAGAATCGGGCATGATAAACTGATAGGTAAACTCCCGCGTGAGTTCCGTTTCTCCTTGGTACCAACCGAGCCAGGTGTAACCGTCATTCGTCTTTGCGGTAATCGTTGTTTCCTTTCCTGCGATCGTCTTTTCTACGCCACTGACCGTGCCGCCCGTCGAAACGTCTTTCGTGACCTTCACCGGACATTTGATCCATTTTGCGGTATAAGTTACGGAAAACTCCATTTTGAATTGATACGAAAAGTCGGAAGAAATCTTTTCTTCTCCCTTATACCAGCCGAGCCAGGTAAACCCATTATTCGTACTTGCGGTTATCGTAACCTGACTGTCATACACATGTTCGCCGCCGCCCGTCACGGTTCCCGCTCCTTTTTCAGTCACAGTGAGGGTTACTTTATATTTATTTGCTTCCCAATTTGCGGTAAATTTTTGTTCTTTGGTAAATTTCCACACTGCAAGGCACTTGCCATTGGTATCCGTCACTTGCGTACTTCCCAAATACCAACCGGTGAAAGAATAGCCCGTGAGTTTGGGAACGGGGAAGGAATATTCGCTGTCGTAAACGACCATCTTTTCCGTTTCAGTGAGCTCGTCGCCGCCGTTCACGTCAAATGTTACCTTGTAAGTTTTCGCCGTTTTATCCGCATAGAGTGCAAGCGGTCCCCAAAGCACATCGGAAGCGAAATTTATTCCGTCTTTTGTTTTCCACCCGTTGAAGGTATAGCCCGTAATATCGGGCTTATAACTTGCTGTAAATTTCTCGCCCGTGTAAATTTCTGCTGTTTCAAGTAAACTATCGCCATTATAATAAGCGACATTTACAAGGTAACTGCGATGAACAATGAGTTCATACAAGTTCACCCGCGCCTGATTTTGCGAATTGACGACGATATAATATTTATTGTCGCCGTTTTTGAGATTTGTCACCATTTTGGTAGGGATCTCGCGTTGCCCTTCGGGGTCGCTGTATAGCCTCCAAATACTGTCGTCACTGCACAAGACTTTGCTTGAAAGGGAAACTTCGCCCGTCGTATGATCGACAAGCATAAAAATTTCTCTGTCCTCGATGCTTGCACCTTCCACGCTCAAAATAATTGCCGACTCCTGCGTCCACTGCGCATAAAGCGTAGTGGTTTCGGACAGCGTATCTTCATCAAACTTCCACATGGTAGAGCCATTCTTGCTCTTTGCCCAACCCGCAAACGTATAATTGCTACGCGTGGGCGAAGTGGGGGCGGTCAGTTTCGTCCCTTCTTTTACGGTCTGAGTATATGTATCCTTCCCGTCCGCAAAACTACCGCCGTTGGCGTTGTATGTTATCGTGTATTCCTTTGCGGAAGGCGTTGTGCCGCCTTGGTTGTCCTGGTCGCCGCCGCTCGGGTCGGTGATAGGCGGGTTCTTGCCCGTTTCGTCGGGCTTTTCATCGCACCCCGCAAGGCCAAACGCCATGCACAGCGTCGCCACCATCGCCAAGAGCACCACCAAAAATTTGCGTTTCTTCATATAACTTCTCCTTCGAGTTTTTTACGGGCAAAAATAAGGACATTCCATTACGGAATGCCCGCATACAAGTATCCCGTAATTGGTTTGTCGTACAATATTATTGCGCAGATAAAAAGGATACCACGATGCCTGTTGTATCTACGCAAAAATATATAATTGTACGACGCATACAGTTTAGCATATTTATGGGAAAAAAGCAAGATTTCGGCGAAAAAATTTCATAAGACCCCTTGTCCCGTCTAAGCCCTTATTATCTGCCTTGTTCCGCCTGCGGGAGCTGCGCTCCCGCAGGCGGAACAAGAAAAAACCGCTTGCGGCGCGCCCGCAGCCGTTTGGCTGCGGGCGCGCCGCGTTCAAAATTTCAAAATTCAAAATTACAGCCAAACTGTCTGCCCGATGTAGAGCAATTTGGTTTTATTCCGCTCCTCGAAATTTTTGTCCGAGCCGCAGAGCATGGCCTTGCTCTCTCCCCCGCGCACGGTGTACAAATTTCTCCGCTCGGCGGGGATCTCCAACACTCTCCCCTCCTGCGGCTCCTCTTTCAGCCCGTTGAGCGCGGCGAGCACTCTCGGCGGTACGCCATAGACTTTCGCCACGTCCGCAAGGCTCTGCCCTTTTTTCAAGCGGTAGTAAGTTTTCTGCTCCAATTCAAGTTTCATGCCGATATTATATGCGCTGTGTTCATAAAAAAGTGCGCGCGCAAATAAAATATCGTATGCAAAACTTGTACCGCACGGCCGCAGTGGTGACGATCTTCTCCGCCCTCGAACACTGTCTCGGCTTTCTCTACCGCATTATTCTCTCCCGCATTTTGGGGCCCGAGGGGCTCGGGGTATATCAAGTCTCCCTCACCGTGTTTGCCGTCTTTTTGACGGCGACTTCGAGCGGCCTTCCAATCACCCTCTCGCGGATCATCAGCAAGCACCGTGCGCGGGGGAGCAAACGAGGAGAGCAGGCTGCGACGAGCGCGGCGATCATCCTCACCCTCGCCGTGAGCGTGCCCGTCACCATACTTTTGTTCCTCTTTAAGGAACCGTTTTCGCGGGTATTCACCGATTCCCGCTGCGCCGACCTCTTCTATATTCTCATCATCGGGCTGTCCTTTACCTCCGTCTACGCCATTTTGCGCGGCTGTTTTTGGGGGAACAAGCGCTTTTTAGCCTACTCCCTCGTCGAGCTCATCGAGGAGATCGTCATGATCGCCGTGGGCGTATTTTTGCTCCTTCTGTTGCAGACGGACGTCGCCGACGTCAACCTTGCGGCGCTCGCGGTGCTCATCTCCTATCTCTGCTCCTTTGCGATCGCGCTCGTCTATTTCTTCATACGGGGCGGGAAATTGCGCTCGCCCAGGGGAGAATTTCTGCCGCTCATCAAGTCCTCTCTGCCCGTGACGGCAATGCGTACCTCCTCCTCTCTTGTGAACTCCTTCATCTCGGTGCTCTTCCCCATGCGGCTGATGGCGGCGGGGGTGTCCTCGTCCAAAGCGATGAGCGAGTACGGCGTGGTGTACGGCATGGTGATGCCCGTCCTTATGATCCCCTCCACCCTCATCGGCTCCATCGCCCTGGTGCTCGTGCCCGAGCTCTCCGAATGCTTTTACAAGGGTCAAAAAGAAAAGCTCTCGGGGCTCGTGGAGCGGGCGCTGAACGCGACGCTGCTCATCGCGGGGCTGCTTATTCCCTTTTTCGTGGTGTGCGGGGGGGACGTAGGCGCCATGCTCTATGCGAGCGACCAGAGCGGACGGCTCATTTCGAGCTGTGCCGTCATACTGCTGCCCATGAGCCTCACCATGATCACGACTTCCATACTCAACTCCATGGGTTGCGAAAAACACACCCTGCTCTTCTTCCTCGGCGGGGCGGCAGCGATGCTCCTGTGCGTGTGGTTTTTGCCCAAATACTTGGGGAGCGGCGCACTTTGCATCGGCATGGGGTGCGATTATATGATCTCGGCGACATGTGCGCTTGTGCTCCTCAAAAAAAAGACGGGCACGCTCGGCTCGTGGAAATACTTTTTGAAACTGACGGCGGCGGTGCTGCCCGTGATCGGCGCGGGGTACTTCGTGCGGAAATTCCTCGTCGTGTATCTGAGCTATCTGCCCGCGCTCGCGCTTACCATTTTATTGATCGGCGCGATGGAAATTTTGCTCTTCTCCGCCCTCAAACTGATGGACGTAAAGACGCTCTTCCGCCGCTTTTTGGGGAAGAAAAAAAGGGCATGAGAAAGCCGCCGCGCGCAAAAAATTCCGCGCGGCGGCCTCTCGGGAGAAGGTTTATTCTTCCCGTTCTTTGATTTCGATGTTGTATTTTTTGCTGTCGCGAGGGGTCTTGCAGCGGACGAGGGTGCGGAGCGCCTTGGCGATCTTGCCCTGTTTGCCGATGACCTTGCCCATATCCGAATCGGAGAGGAGCACGGTGACGTTGATGGCGTCGTCCGTCTCTTCCACTTCGTAAGAGATGTGCTCTTTATCCTCTGCGAACGTTTCCACGATATATTTGATCAGATCCAACATAAAAATAACTCCTTATTGATTGCCGTTTCTCCACTTTGATCGTCATTTCGACCAAGCCGCTATGCGGCGCGCGGAGAAATCTCACATTATAAAAAACTAAGGTAGAGATGTCTCGACACACCTCGTTCCTCGGTTGCTCGACATGACATTTTAGAATGGGTTTTATTTTCCCCTTGCTGCCCCCAACTTGTTTGGGGGGAAGTACCCGAGTGAAACGAGGGGGAAAGGGGGCTCCTTGCTGTCCCGATTTTGTCATTTCGCCCCGCGCGCTGTTCCTAATATGTCATTTCGACCAAGGGAGCGGAGCGACCGCGTGGAGAAATCTCACATTATCTCGCTGTCCCTGAAAGGGTGGAGCATTGCTTTCTTGCCAACAGTTGATAACTGTTGGTGCAATGCGACAGGAGTGCCCCGCTTTTCTACTGTCTGATTCCTTAGGCGGCACGAGCCGCAGGCGAAGTAGCGCATTTGTAGCGCGAACGGTGACCGAATGCGGGCCCCTACCCGCATGAGACAGTGGCATGAGCGGAGCAAATGCCGAAAGGGTTACAACCCCTCAGTCACCTTCGGTGACAGCTCCCCTTTCAGGGGCGCCAAGGATTCCAAAATATGTGCCTTAGGCGGAATTCACTTCCGCCGCCCCGCGCGCTGTTCTGTTTCCCTAAGCGCGGCACGAGCCGCAGGCGAAGTAGGGCGACCCAATTCGGCAAACCCTTTTGCCTTATTGTCCGACAACGCGAACGAGAGGACAACTAAGTTAAACCGCCCATGCTCCTTTCCTCGCGGAAAAAGATTTTGCGCAGCAAAAGATTTTTCGTGAATATAGTCCCCTGCGCGGAGCAGGGTTCCCCTGCGGCAGCGCCCACAATTTGCCGCATACCTGCGGCTTATTGTCCGACAACGCGAACGCGAGGACAACTAAGTTAAACCGCCCACGCTCCTTTCCTCACGGAAAAAGATTTTGCGCAAGCAAAAGATTTTTCGTGAATATAATCTACTGCGCGGAGCAGGGTTCCCCTGCGGCAGCGCCCACAATTTGCCGCATACCTGCGGCTTATTGTCCGACAACGCGAACGCGAGGACAACTAAGTTAAACCGCCCATGCCCCTTTCCTCACGGAAAAAGATTTTGCGCCAGCAAAAGATTTTTCGTGAATATAGTCCCCTGCGGCAGCGCCCACAATTTGCCGCATACCTGCGGCTTATTGTCCGACAACGCGAACGCGAGGACAACTAAGTTAAACCGCCCACGCTCCTTTCCTCGCGGAAAAAGATTTTGCGCAAGCAAAAGATTTTTCGTGAATATAGTCCCCTGCGCGGAGCAGGGTTCCCCTGCGGCAGCGCCCACAATTTGCCGCACTCTTACGGCTTATTGTCCGACAACGCGAACGCGAGGACAACTAAGTTAAACCGCCCACGCTTCTTTCCTCACGGAAAAAGATTTTGCGCAGCAAAAGATTTTTCGTGAATATATTACTTCTTCTTTTTCTTTCCCTTGGTTTTGGAAGGAGAGAGCTTGGTGGGTTTTTCGAGCACGCCCGTCTGCACAAGGAGCGATTTCACCGTTTCGGTGGGCTGAACGCCTTTTGCGATCCAATCTTTTGCCTTTTCCGCGTCCACGGTCAAGGTGACGGGGTTGGACTTGGGATCGTAAAAGCCGACCTTATCGATGTACTCGCCTGTCGCGGCTTTTCTTGCGTCCACGACGACGATGCGGTAGACGGGTGACTTTTTGTCGCCCATTCTCACAAGTCTCATTTTTACCATGGTATATACCTCCGATATATGTTTATTGTTTTTGGTTTTTTCTTATTTTTGGCGTTCCACCCTGCTTTCTCAATCTGTCATTTCGAGCGGGATATTCTTTTTATTGTCATTTCGCCCCACGCGCTGTCCCTAATATGTCATTTCGACCAAGGGAGCGGAGCGACCGCGTGGAGAAATCTCGCCTTGTTATAATGCGGATGAGATGTCTCGACACACCTCGTTCCTCGGTGGCTCGACATGACATTTGGGAATGGTTTTGATGGCGTCCCAAATTATTTGCGCGAGCAAAATCGCCATTTTGCGCTGCGCGACAACATTTGTTGCATACTTGCAACTTATTGTCTGACAACGCGACCGCGAGGACAACTAAGTTAAACCGCCCACGCTCCTTTCCTCACGGAAAAAGATTTTGCGCCAGCAAAAGATTTTTCGTGAATATAATCTACTGCGCGGAGCAGGGTTCCCCTGCGGCAGCGCCCACAATTTGCCGCACTCTTACGGCTTATTGTCCGATGAAACGAATGAGAGGACAAGCAAGTTAAACCGCCCACGTCCCTTTCCTCACGGAAAAAGATTTTGCGCAGCAAAAGATTTTTCGTGAATATGTCAAAACGGCATTCTCATCTTCCCCTTGCCGCCCTTCATGCGTTTCATCAGCTCCTTCGTCTGCTCGAACTGTTTCAGGAGCTGGTTGACCTCCTGAATGGTCGTGCCGGAGCCGCTTGCAATGCGCTGCTTGCGGGAATAGTTGATGATCTGCGGATTGTCCCGCTCTTTGGGGGTCATGGAGAGGATCATCGCCTTGATCCGCTCGATCCGTTTTTCGTCGATGTCCCCCTCTTTCACTTTCAGCCTTCCCGCGCCGGGGAGCATGCTCATGAGCGCATTTGCGCCGCCCATCTTTTTGAGCATTTCAAATTGGGATAGATAATCGGTGAGTGTAAAGGAATTTTCACGCATTTTGCGCTCTAATTCCTTCGCCTGCTGCTCGGAAACGGCCTCCTGCGCCTTTTCGATGAGGGACAGCACATCTCCCATGCCGAGGATACGGCTCGCCATACGGTCGGGATAGAAGGGCTCCAAATCGGTGATCTTCTCCCCCACGCCGATGAACTTGATGGGTTTGCCCGTCACCGCCTTGATGGAGAGACATGCCCCGCCCCTCGTATCGCCGTCGAGTTTGGTCAAAATGACGCCCGTAATGGAAAGGCGGCTGTTGAATGTTTCGGCAACGTTCACAGCGTCCTGCCCCGTCATGGCGTCCACAGTGAGCAATATTTCGTGTACGGTTACCTCTTTTTTGATCTCTTCGAGTTCAAGCATGAGCTTTTCGTCGATGTGGAGGCGCCCCGCCGTATCGAGAATGACGGTATCGAATCCCATACGGTTTGCATATTCCACCGCCTGTTTTGCGGTCTTGGGGGGAGCTTGCGTCCCCTTTTCAAAGACTTCGGCTCCCGCCTTTCCGCCCACCACTTTGAGCTGGTCGATCGCTGCGGGACGGTAAATATCGCATGCGACGAGAAGGGGGTTTTTGCCCTGTTTTTTGAGGAGCACCGCAAGTTTTGCGCACATCGTCGTCTTGCCCGCGCCTTGCAGGCCGCACATCATGATGACGGTCGGCGGCTTGGGACTCACTTCGAGTTTGGCGTTTCCCGCGCCCATGAGCGCAATGAGCTCTTCGTTGACGATTTTGATGACCTGCTGCGCGGGGTTGAGAGATTCGAGCACCTGCTGCCCCACCGCTTTTTCGGAGACGGTTGCGATAAAGTCCTTTGCAACGCGGATATTCACGTCCGCTTCGAGGAGGGCAATGCGCACCTCGCGCATCGCCGTGCGGATTTCAAGCTCGGTGAGTTTTCCGCGCTTTGTGAGCTTGCTGAATATGTGGTTGAGCCGCTCCGAGAGCGAGGCAAAGAGCGCCATTCAATTCTCCTCGTCGGGGCCGATCTTCTCGCCGACCACGACCATGTTTATGATCTCGTCCATGTCCCGCGCGAATTCGGGATGAAGCTGCTTGAACTTTTCGAGCGCGGCGATCGTCTCCGTCATCATGAGGGAAACTTGCAGGGAATACTCCCTGTCCTGCGCGTTATGGTGCAGCTTTTCTTCGTAGAAGTCGAGCAGATCCCTGCTCTTTTTCAGGACCTCGGAAACGCTCTGGCGACTAACCTGTTTTTGCTCGGCGATCTCGCTGAGCGAGAGGTCGAGCATGTAGTACATTTCGCAGATCTCCCGCTGGTTCTCGGTGAGGAGTGCGCCGTACTGATCCCAGAGTTGCAGATATTTGAGGTCTTTGCCTTTGGGCGGCTCCGCAGCCCCCGTTACGGTTGCGAACGGCATATAGTTTCCTCCGCCTGTCAAGTGTTTTACCTTGACACCTGAGCCCTATTTTAGCAAAAAAAAGAGTGCCTGTCAAGTATTTTACCTTGACAGGCACGATATTTTTTCGGAAATCAGAGCCAAACGATGAGCACGGCAATAAGGTGGACAAGCGCGAACACGCCCGTCGGCGCCATGGCGATGTAATTCTTCCGCTCCGCCTGGAACGCGAGGAGCGCCACGCAGGGCGCGACCGCGAGGAAGAGCACCACGGCGATGTTGTAAAAGTCGCAGAAGAAAAAGACCCATGCGATATAGTCGAGCAGCAAAAACAGCCATGTGAGCAGCCCCGCAAGCGAGAAAAAGGAAAAGCGTTGCGGCTCTTTGCGGACGATGGCGAGCGTTGCGGCAAGGCCGAGCGCTTCAAACACATAGCCGATGACGGAGAGGGCCTTGTTGCCGTCGAGCCCCGTGAAATCGGGAATGCACCAATAGACGATGTTCGGTAAGAGCAGCAGCGCGACAAGCAGCGCGCCCAACAGGTCGATCCCCCATTTGTAGTCTTTGAAAAGTTTCATGATCATTCTCCTTTTTTATATGAATTTTTGTATTTTTGGATACCCGTCCCCCCTTTCGGCTCACTTCGTTCGCCACTTTCCCCCGCGTTGCGGGGGACAGCTTAGTGGGGGTCAGATTTCCCGCACAGTTAAACCGTTGTCAAAATCCTTGATCGCATTCTCGCTGAATTTATAGTAAAAGCTTTCATATTCTCGATAATGCTTATTGAGCGTACCGTTCAGTAAGTAATCGGTGACATAATCTTTTGTCCCCGAATCATCTTTGACTGCGCAATAGGTATATTCTAACTCATCTTGGCTGACAGTATATAACCTTAAACGGCTATAACTGCTTTGCAAAAGCTCATCCACGCCGCCGCCTATTTCCGTTATAGCCATTGCAAGAGGGGTGGAGGTTTGTTCCAACACGCCGTCTGCTCTCAATTTATTGTAAATTTTTTGCGTCCGTTCACTGTCGTCAATTTGATTTTTATCTATTCTCAAAATGTTCTTTGCAAGTTTTCCTATCGGTATAACACTAGAATTAAGAAAATTTGCTCTTTCAGGGGCAAGTTCGGTAGAAATTCTTATTAAATCGTAACAATCTCCAACCAGGTTGTTGGTGTCGTCAACGAGCAGGTAAATGTAATTTTTGTTTTCTTCGGTTTTACAGTCAATAGCCAACACTTTGTTTATTTTTGAACCATTCCCAACTGCAAGTCGCACTTTTTCAAGGGTTGCCTCTAATATCTTGTTGACGATCAGTTGGTCTTCCTGCTCTTTGGTCAATTCTTTCCGTTGCTCCTCGTCCGCGTCGGGGTCGGTTGCGGGCGGGACGACGGGATCGCTATCGTCGTCTTTCGGCTCGTCCGTTTCGGGGTCGGTTACAGGAGGAACGACAGGATCGCTATTATCGTCTTTCGGCTCGTCCGCGTCGGGGTCGGTTACGGGCGGAACGACAGGGTCTTTATCGTCGTCGGGACGGACAAAAGGAGGCTCTTCCTCTGCGCCGGAAAGAGGGGCATTATTGCGACAACCGCCAAACGCTGCGCAACCAACCGTGATTGCCAAAAGCACGGGTAAAATTCTCTTTGCCCATTTTGTTGCTTTCATACTTTTTCCTCCGTGTTTGATTTTCTTGTTTTTGGCCGCGAAATGCGCACCGTTCCCTTGGTTAGGGGAAATAAGGAGCCCCCTCCCCTACCCCTCCCCCGCGCGAATGCGCGGGGGAGGGCAAGGAAAAGCCCTAATAGGTGAGATTTCTCCACGCGGTCGCCCCGCTCCCTTGGTTAGGGGAAATAAGGAGCCCCCTCCCCTACCCCTCCCCCGCGCGAATGCGCGGGGGAGGGCAAGGAAAAGCCCTAATAGGTGGGATTTCTCCACGCGGTCGCCCCGCTCCCTTGGTTAGGGGAAATAAGGAACCCCCTCCCCTACCCCTCCCCCGCGCGAATGCGCGGGGGAGGGCAAGGAAAAGCCCTAATAGGTGAGATTTCTCGACTTCGCCTGCGGCTCCGCTCGAAATGACAGAAGAAGAACAGTGGGGCGAAATGACATATTTTAGAAACACTGTTTCCAAATGTCATGTCGACCGAAGGCGTAAGCCGTAGTGGAGACATCTCTACCTTAGTTTTAATATTGTGAGATTTCTCGACTTCGCCTGCGGCTCCGCTCGAAATGACAGAAGAAGAACAGCGGGGCGAAATGACATATTTAGCTGCGAGCGAAATGACAAATCAAACAGCGTTGCGGGGGACAGCGAGCGGAAAGGGTCAGAAAAAGCCCTCGACGAATTGCTCGGCGTCGAAAAGTTCCAGATCGTCGATCTTTTCGCCTACGCCCGCGAATATAACGGGAATTTTGAGTTCGCCGCAGAGGGAAAACACAAAGCCGCCCTTTGCCGTGCCGTCGAGTTTGGTGAGCACAATTCCATCGAGCTCCACCGCCTCGTCGAATACGCGCGCCTGATTGACCGCATTCTGCCCCGTGGTGGCGTCGAGTACCAAAAATTTATAAAACGTCGCCTCGGGGAACTCCCGCTTTACCACACGGTCCATTTTTTCGAGCTCTTTCATCAGATTTTCCTTGACGTGGAGCCGCCCCGCCGTGTCGATGAGAAGGACGTCCGTCCCCCTTGCCTTTACCGACGAGACTGCGTCGAATACGACCGCAGAGGGGTCGCTCCCCTCCTCGTGCTTGACGATCTTGACCTTGGCTCTGTCCGCCCAAACGTTGAGCTGGTCGATCGCCGCCGCGCGGAAGGTGTCCGCAGCCGCCACGGTGACCGTCTTCTTTTGTCGGACAAACCAATTTGCGACCTTGCCGATGGTCGTCGTCTTGCCCACACCGTTCACCCCCACGAACATCATCACGCAGGGGTAGTTTATCTCGGGCACGGGCGCCTCGTTGAGGGTGTCCTCCAAAATGTCTTTGAGAAGATCGGTGACGAACTGCTCGTCCTTGATCTTGTTCCCGATCGCCTCCTCTTTGACCTGCTCGACGACCTCTTCTGCGGTCGCCACGCCGACGTCCGAAGAGATGAGTATCTCTTCAAGCTCGTCGTAGAACGCGTCCCCGAGCTTGTTTTTGAGAAAGAGCTGGCGGAGTTTCGCGGAAACGCCCTCTTTCGTCTTTTTTAATGCGTCTTTGATCTTACCGAAAAAACTCATAAAATTTTCCCTTATATTCACGCATTTCTTTTTCTTGCCGCTTGTCTCGCCCGCGCGTCGCGCGGGCTCGAATGCGTTTGTCGCTCCACGGGCTCCGCTCCAAACGTGAAGCGGCAGTCGTAGTAAAAAGAAATGCCGTGATTGCTGTGGTCGTTCGCCGTTTAACGCGCGAAGTGAATTCGCGCTACGGCTCTCGGCATTGTTCACGGAAAATCTTTTGCTACGCAAAATCTTTTTCCGTGAGGAAACTCGCTTTTATGCCTTAACTTTTTTGTCCTCTCGTTCGCGTTGACAAACACTAAGGCAAAAGTAATTGCCAAATTGAGTGCGCTTATGGAAAAGCGTGGTTTTCCAACGCGCAGTATTCGGAATGCGAAGTGAATTCGCGCTACGGCTCTCGGCGTTATCCACGGAAAATCTTTTGCTTGCGCAAAATCTTTTTCCGTGAGGAAACTTTGAAGGGCTTTCGAGAACCTGACAGTAACCCTTTCCCCCGCTACGCGGGTACTTTCCCTAAAAGGGACAGCAAGGAGCCCCCACCTGTCTCGCTTTGCTCGCCACCCGCCCCCATAAATGGGGGCAGGTCATATGCGCAACATCATTCCTAAATCACGTCACCCTGAACTTGTTGAAGGGTGTCCGCACATGCTAACTTCGCTTCACTCGTGCCGTCCTTCGACATAATAGAACGTGCGGGCGGATCAAAATGACAGTTAGGAGTATAACGTGAGATTTCTCGACTCCACTTCGTTCCGCTCGAAATGACATATTGAGAATGCGCACGGTCGAAATGACAGATTGAGAATGCGCTGTTCCACCTAATAGGGACAGCAAGGAGCCCCCCTTTCGGCTCACTGTGTTCGCCACTTCCCCCCAAACAAGTTGGGGGGCAGCTAAATAGTAGAGATTTCTCCACGCGCCGCATAGCGGCTTGGTCGAAATGACAGATTGAAAATGCGCGGCGAAAATGACAGTTAGGAGTATAAGGTGAGATTTCTCGACTCCACTTCGTTCCGCTCGAAATGACAATAAAGGAATGCGCGCTCGAAATGACAGATTGAGAATGCGCGGATGAAATGACAATTAGGAATGTCTCGGTTTGTTGTATGCGGGCCGCTTTATGCGACGACGGTGTCGCCGCCGAGACGGGACTCGACTTCGGATAGCTTCACCGAGACGATCTTTGAAACGCCCTTCTCCTCCATCGTCACGCCGAACAGCGTGTCTGCCTGCGTCATGGTCGGCTTGCGGTGGGTGATGACAATGAACTGCGTCTCCTTGGAGAACTTCTTCAAATAATTTGCAAAACGGTCCACGTTCGCCTCGTCGAGCGCCGCCTCGATCTCGTCCAGAATGCAGAAGGGCATGGGACGGGACTTCAAAATGGCAAACAGAATGGCGATCGCCGTGAACGCCCGCTCGCCGCCCGACAGCAGAGAAATTTTCGTCAGCTTTTTCCCCGGCGGGCAGGCAATGATCTCCACGCCCGCGTTCAGAGGATCGTCGCAGTCGGTATAGTCGAGCTCCATCTCCGCCCTGCCGCCGCCGAAGAGCTCTTTGAAGATCTGCGTAAAGTTCTTGTTGATCTCGTTGAACCCCTCGTCGAACTGCTTTTGCATGGCGTTGCGAAGGTCCGTGAGCACGGTGTTGAGGTCGGCGATCCCCTTTTCAAGGTCCTGACGCTGGGTCTGCATTTCGGTGTAGCGGGCGAGTAAATTGTCGTAGTCCTCCTCGGCGTTCTGGTTGACGGGGCCGAGCGCAGCGATCTTGTGCCGCAAACTGTTGATGTTCGCCGCAGACGTGGAGAAGTC
The DNA here is from genome assembly GCA_947632195.1 of uncultured Clostridia bacterium. Lineage (GTDB taxonomy): Bacteria > Bacillota > Clostridia > Christensenellales > Borkfalkiaceae > Gallimonas. The sequence continues at coordinate 18,117 of CANROE010000024.1, forward strand.
GTAGTTGACGTCCCGCAGCTCCTGTGCCGTTTCGTACGTCAAGCCGTAGGCCTCATCGATGCGCTGTTTCATGTTTTCGAGACTGACTTCCGCCTTGGAAATTTCGAGCTCGCTCTCGTGTTTTTTGTCGCTTAAAATCTGCTGCTCCGCGAGGAGGGCGCGTTTTTTGTCTGAAAGCGCAGCCTGCTTTGCCGCCGTCTCCTTCTTCTCCTCCTCCACCCGCGAAATGCCCGCGCGAATGGACGAGACTGCCTGCTGCTCCTCTTCGGTGAGGGCGACTTTTTCCTCGTCCCTCTTTAACTGCTTGATGAGAAGTTCGGTCTGCGCGATCTCGGCGTGGGTGTCGTCCACCTTTTTGAGAAGGGCGAGTTTCTCCTCGGCGAGCCGTTTTTCGTTCTCCTCCTCCGCCTCGCGCGCGGAAAGGAGGGTCGCCCCCTCCACACGGAGGGTTTGGAGCTCTTCGAGCAGGGCTTTGCGCTCCGTTTCGAGGTCCTGCGACTGCGCGTCCCGCGCCGCCGCCTCCGCCGCCGCTTCCGAACGGATCTTGTTCAGAATGCCCTCGCTCTCGGAGGAGGAGAGCACCTCGCTTTCAAGGTCCCCCACCCGCTTTTCAAGCCGCTCCAAGAGGCCGTTATATTCGGTCAAGTCGCGCTCGGCGTCCGAAATGAGGTCGGAAAGGGCGAGTTCGCGCTGGGAAAGCGCCGCAAAGGACGCCGTCTCCTCCTGCACCTTGACGCGGAAACGGGCGATCTCCGCCTCCGTGTCCTCGCGGGCGCGTTCATTCTCCTCGATCGCCTCTCTGATCTTCTTTGCAAGGACCGTCTTTTTGGCGATCCCCTCTTCGCACTCCTTGATGTGCCGCTCGCCCGCCAAAAGATTGCCGCTCCCGCTCCGCTTGCTGCCGCCCGTCATGGCGCCGCTCGTGGCGATGATGTCGCCGTCCAAAGTGACGATGCGGAAGGAACGGGGATATTTTTTGGCGATGGAAGTGGCGTTTCCGATGGTGTCGCACACGAGAGTGTTCCCGAGCAGGTTTTTGATGACGTTCTCGTAATATGTATCGTAATGCACGAGTTCGTCGGCAAGCCCGAGCGCCCCTTTTTCGTGGAGAGCGCGCATAATTTCGCCGCTGTTCATATGCGGGCGCATGGCCGCAACGGGCAGGAAGGTGACAATGCCGCCGCCCGTCTTTTTGAGATATTCGATGAGGAAACGCGCGTCGTCCGCCGTCGCCGTGACGAGGTTCTGCATCGCCCCGCCGAACGCCGTTTCAAGCGCGACTTCGTACTTTTGCTCGGTCGTGACGATGTCAGCGATGGCGCCCTTGATCTTCTTGCCGAGCTCCGCATCCCGCTTCGCCGTGAGTTGTAGATTGCGCACGCTGTCTTTATAGCCGTCGAAACGGTTTTTGAGATTTTTATACAGTTCAAGATTGTTACTGAGGTTGGCGATGGTCGTGTTGCAGTCGATGAGGTCCTGCGAGAGCTTTTGCCCCGAACGGACGATGTCGCGGAGGCTCTCCTCCAATTCCTCCTCCTGCTTTGCCTTGCCGTCGAGGAATTGTTCGCACGCCGCCTTTTGTTCTTTGCAGACGTCAAGCTGGGAGACATAGTCCGCCTTTCTGCCCTCCGCCTTTTCGATCGCGGCGCGCACTTCGCCGATCCGCTCGCTCGCAGCTGTCTTTTGCGCGGACAGGCTGCCCACGCTCGCGCGCACATCCGCAAGGTTTTCCACCGAGGAAATTTCGCTGGCGCGCTGCTCGTCCGAGAGCCTGCGGAAGTGCAAGAGGCGGGCGTCCGTCTCCTGCAATTTGCGGGTGAGTTCCTGCGTCTTTTGCTCGATCTCCTTTGCCCGCTTTTCGCTCTCCGCCCTCTTTTTTGCGCTGCCTGCGGTGAGAGAGTCGATCTCCTTGGTGCGGCGCAGGGAATATTCCACGTCCTCGGACGCCGCCGAAAGCCGCCGCTTATAGGCGGCGATCCGCTCGCCGAGCACCCGCGCCTCGCCGCTCTTGTGCTCCAATCCCACCTCGAACACGCGCAGCTTTTCGTTGAGGTCGCGCAGCTCTTCGTCCTGCGAGGCGGCGTTCTCCCGCGCGGAACGTTCCTTTTCGTCCACGTCAAAGAGCTCCCCCTCCACCGAGGAGAGCCGCGCCGACGCCTCCGCAATGCGGGTGCGGTGCTTTGCCGTCTCGTGCTCGAAGTTCTCGCAACGGGCGAGATAGGTGTTCACTTCCTCATATTTGAGGTCGGCCGAGTATTCGCGGTACTTTTTGGCGGTCTCCGCCTGCTTTTCAAGGGGCTTTAACTGCTTTTCCGCCTCGTCCATGCGCTGGATAAAGACGGTGAGGTTGTCCCCCGCGTTTTCGAGCTTGCGCTCGATCTCCCCCTTCTGCGTCTTGAACTTCATCACCCCCGTCGCCTCCTCGAAGATGGCGCGGCGGTCCTCGGGCTTGGCGTTCATGATCTGTTCGACCTTGCCCTGCCCGATGATGGAGTAACCCTCCTTGCCGATTCCGACCCCGTGCAGAAGGGCGACGATGTCTTTGAGGCGGCAGGGCTGCTTATTGAGGAGATATTCGCTCTCGCCCGAGCGGTAGAGACGGCGGGTCATGGCGACCTCGTCGTACTCAATGTCGAAGAGCTTTTGGGTATTGTCGAAGATGAGCGTCACTTCGCAATAGGAAAGGGCGCGGCGCTCCTGCGTGCCGTTGAAAATGACGTCCTGCATGCTCGAACCGCGCAGCGTCTTTGCCGACTGCTCGCCGAGCACCCAGCGCACCGCGTCCGCCACGTTGCTCTTGCCGCAGCCGTTGGGACCGACGATACAGGTGACGCCGTCGTCGAATTTGATGGAAGTCTTGTCCGCAAAGGACTTAAACCCCGCGAGTTGTATCTCTTTGAAATTCATGAACGCTCCGTTAATTTGCGATAGAGTTTTTCGGCTGCGGCAAATTCCGCCGCCTGCTTGCTTTCGCCTTCCCCCTCGCCCTCCGCGTCCATTGCCTGCACGGTGGCGAGATATTTTCCGTTTTCTTCCCGTACGCTGTAACGGGGAGTTTGCTTGGTGCGCTTTTGCACATATTCCTGCAAGAGCGATTTATAGTTTTCGGCGTCCGCAGATGAGACGAACCTGCCGACGAATTTCTTTGCCTCTTCCATTCCGCCGTCGAGATAGATCGCGCCGAGAATGGCCTCGGGAAGGCTTTCCACCGTCTTGGAGCCGAGGTTCTGCCTTCCGCCCGTGAACCGCAAAAAGCGCATGAATCCCGCCTTTTTGCACAGGTTTTTGAGCGCCGTTTTGGAGACGTATTGCTGCCTGAGCGCCGTGAGCTCCCCCTCTTCCGCCTGCGGGCGGGAGGCGTACAGCCATTCCGAGACGATGATTTCGAGCACTGCGTCCCCCAAAAATTCGAGCCGCTCGTTGTTTTCGCCGCCGTTGGCGTTGGAATATGACTTGTGCGTGAAACTGCTCTTTAAAAGCGCTTTATCCTTGAACGTGTAACCGATGGCGCCCTCCGCCTCCTCGATCAGCCGCTTTGAAAAAGTTTCTCCGCTATTCATGGGTCTCTCCGAATCCCGACGCGTGCAGCATGCTCTCGATCTCGCCGACAAGGTTGCCCGTACATGCGTCCACCGCCTGCAATACCGAGGGGCCGAAGGCGTTTGCCTTGGAATTGCCGTGAGACTTTACGACCACCTTTTTCAGCCCCAAAAAGACGGAGCCGCCCAGCTTTGCATAGTCGAGCATATCGCGCAGTTTGTTGATCTGCTTGCGCGCGCACACATATGCGAGCTTGCTCGAAAAATTCTTCTTGAATTCCTGTTTGAGGACGGCGGAGACCGTCTTTCCGCAGCCCTCCACCGATTTGAGGGCGATGTTCCCCGAAAAACCGTCCGAGACGACGACGTCCACGTCGCCGAACATGATGTCCCGTCCCTCGACGTTTCCGACAAAGTTGATCCCGTTCGTCTCCTGCAAAAGGGCGTATGCCTCCTGGTGCAGAGGATCCCCCTTGTGCGCCTCGGTGCCGTTGTTGAGCAGCCCCACGGTGGGGTTTTTCATGCCGAACGCGGCCTTGCCGTACGCCGTTGCCATGACGGCGAACTGTTGCAGATAGGGAGGCTTGCACTCGGCGTTCGCGCCGCAGTCGCAGAGAAGGGTGCGCGTGCCCCGCACATTGGGAATGCCGGGACAGAGCGCGGGACGCATGACCCCCTTGATCCTGCCGATGAGCATGATCCCGCCCGTGAGCACCGCGCCCGTGGAGCCGGCGGAGACGAATCCGCCGACCTCTTCGTCCTCTTTGAGCATGCGGAGCCCGACAACGAGGGAACTGTCCTTTTTGGCGCGGATGGCGTGGGTGGGAATATCGTCGTTGGTGATCGTTTCGGTGCAATGCACTACCTCCACACGGGATAAGTCGTATTTATAATTTTTGAGTTCGGCTTTTACCGCCGTTTCGTCGCCCGTAAAGATAACTTTGAACCCGTTGCGCTTTTCAAGCGCTTCGAGCGCGCCTTTTACGATCTCTTTGGGAGCGTTGTCTCCCCCCATAGCGTCTACGACAATTTTCAACATAAAGCTACCTCGCGCGAAAACATGATCTGTTCCTCCTTCCGCGACAGAGGCGCGGGAAAAAAGAACGCAGTTTGATTATACCATTTTTGCGAAAAAAAAACAATTAAATAAACGCCCTTTCGGGAAAAAGACAAAGAAGGTTTCGCACTGTATAAAAAGCGGGCAAGGGGGCAAAAATAGTCAGCGGTGGGCAAACCTTCTTTTCGCTACATAAAATAGTAACGAGGGGAATGCCCACAAAAGAAGGTGCCGTATGAATGTAAAACGCGGAGAACTCTACTATGCCGATCTCTCCCCCGTGGTGGGGAGCGAACAGGGCGGCGTGCGCCCCGTGCTTGTGGTGCAGAACGATACGGGCAACAAATACTCCCCTACCGTGATCGCCGCTGCCGTCACGAGCAAGATCCACAAGGCGCGGCTACCCACCCACATCGAACTGCCGCAGGCGTTCGGGCTTGCCAAAGATTCGGTGATCTTGCTCGAACAGATCCGTACGATCGATAAAAAACGGTTGATGTCCCGTATCGGCGAGCTGCCGCCCGCCACCATGTCGCGCGTCAACCGCGCGATCCTCATCAGCCTCGGTTTCGCCGAGCAAAACAGACAGTAAAACAGCGCCGCGCGGGCATAGCCCGCGCGGCGCTGTTTTACGAAATTTACAGGAAAATGTCTCTCTTTCGGGTTTATTCGATCCCTTCGGGCTTTGTCACGACCGTCGTTCCGAAATCCTTGAATTCGAGCTTTTCCTCGGAAGAGGAGCCGATATTAAATCCCAGCACATTCATCGTCACGGAACTTGTCGCCTCCAACTTCACCACTTTGCCGCCGCTGACATAGACGCGCAGCTCCGCCTTTACCGTCGCGCCGCTCGTCACTTCGTTGAGCGCCTGCGTCACATATTCGGTGATGAAATCGTCCTGGATCTTGAAACCGTAGTCCGTCTTTTCGTAATAGCTGTAATCGAGCTTGGGCAGACACATCACGGCAAAGGACTCCATATCCTTGATCCCGTAACTCGCGAAGGGGTTGGTGACCGCTTTCGTGTAGGTCACGCCATCCGCGCTTGCCCAAACGCTGAACTTGTCGCCGTTTTCAAAATAGCCCCAAAGTTTTTGGGTGGGAAGCTGGACGGAAGGTCCGAGCGCCGAATAATCGGGCAGCACCATCTCGAGCGAAGCCGCGTTGTCGGCGATCTTGATCGTGTAATTCGAGCTCATCTGCGTCGTTTTGGTCTTGGGCGTCTCACTCTCCTCATCGGGCATCGTCATTTTGACAACGTTCGTGTACACCTGCGTGCAGTTGACGTACTTCGCAGAGTCGAGCAGATCTTCATAGTAGCTCTTCGTGAGCACGTCGCCGTCCTTTGCGCGCGGCACATAGTAACGGAATTCATGCACCGTGACGCCCTTGGGCGAGATCTCGATGATGTAGACGGTGAATACGAGATCGGGCTCCTCTTCCTCGGCAAGCGAGGCGACCGCCGTCTTCTTTTCCCGCTTATAGGTGACTTCTACGCTCTTGCCCGAAACGATCTCGTCCCCTTCGTCGAGGAACTCTTTGTCCAGAGCGTTGAGCTCGTTTGAGCCCAGCTTGCTCTTCTCCTTGAAATCGACAAGCTCCGCCTTAACGGCATCGCCCGAGATCTCCGTGGAGAGGAAACCCTCCACTGCGGCTTTGTCTGTGTCATAAGACTGCGCGGAAAATGCTCCGTCGAAGGTATCGACAGAGTTATCCGTGTTGTTGGACGGCTCTTTCTCTTTGCAGGCGGCGGGAATGCAGACTAACGCCGACAGGCAAACGACCGATAAAAACAACGCAACGATTTTTTTCATGTTCTTCTCCTATCTCTTTTTTTGCTTTCGCTTTCTTATATTATACCGCGCAGTGCACGGGAATGTCAAGTTTTATTAAATGATTTGCGGCCTGTTTTTTTATACTTTTTTAATCAAAACCACCAGTAAACTGGTGGTTTGCACAACCCCTAAAAGGGGATGATGCCGGCTGACCCGTAAACGGGTGCCGAAATTTGGCATCGCATCACTATCTCCGGCAGCCGCTTCAAGCGGCTGTCTTTTTTTGCCTACTTATTCTTGCCA
>CANROE010000025.1 GCA_947632195.1 uncultured Clostridia bacterium
GCCGCCTCTTCGAGCATGCTCCTGCCGAGACGGATGTTCTCCTCCTTCATGTTCTTTTTGTAGAACGCCTTGATCTTCGCCTTGGCGGAGGAGGACTTGATGAATTTCAGCCAGTCGCGCGAGGGCCCCTTGGACCCCGGCGAGGTGATGATCTCCACGACGTCGCCGAGTTCGAGGGTGGAGCTGAGCGGCACGATCTTGCCGTTGACCTTTGCGCCCGTGCAGTGGTTGCCCACCTCCGAGTGAATGGCATAGGCGAAATCGACGGGGGTCGCCTCGGCGGGCAGCGAGATGACTTTGCCCTGCGGGGTGAACACCAAAAGCTCGGTGCTGAACATCTCCCCCTTGACCGTGTCGAGGAATTCTTTGCTGTCTTTGAGGTCCCCCTGCCACTCCATTGCCTCGCGGATCCATGCGATGCGCTGGTCGAGAGAGCTCTCCTCCGTGCGGTTCTCCTTGTACTTCCAATGCGCCGCGATACCGTACTCCGCCGTGCGGTGCATTTCCTCCGTGCGGATCTGGATCTCGAACGGTTGGCCGAAATTGGTGACGACCGTCGTGTGGAGAGATTGGTATAAGTTGGGCTTGGGGGTTGCGATATAGTCCTTGATCCGCCCCGGAATGGGTTTCCACTTCTTGTGGATCTTGCCGAGCACCTCATAGCACTCGTCCACCGTGCCGACGATGACGCGTACCGCCGTCAGATCGTAGATCTGGTCGAGCGTCTTGTTCTTCGTCTTCATCTTTTTATAGATGGAATAGAAGTGCTTGGGACGGCCGAATACTTCGCCCCGTATATTCGATTCGGTGAGGATCTCGTTGATCTCCTCGACGACAAAATCCACAAATCGGGTGCGCTCTTCGAGCTTTTGGTGAATGTTTTCGACAAGAAATTCAAACGCGCCCGGATCGAGATATTTGAGGCAGAGATCTTCCAGCTCGCACTTGATCTGGCTGATACCCAGCCGTCCCGCGATGGGAGCGTAGATGTCGAGCGTCTCCTGCGCCATCTTCTTTTGCCGCTCGGCGGAGAGATAGTTGAGCGAGCGCATATTGTGGAGCCTGTCCGCAAGTTTGATGATGATGACGCGGATGTCCTTCGCCATCGCCACAAAGATCTTGCGAAAGTTTTCCGCCTCCTCCTCTTCCTGCGACTTGAAAACGATCTTGTCGAGCTTGGTCACCCCCGAGACGAGGGACAGGACTTCCTCGCCGAATTCACGGCGGATGTCCTCATCGGTGTTGGGCGTATCCTCGATGACATCATGAAGGAGCGCCCCCGCAACGGTGGCGGTGTCGAGTCCCAAATCGACGAGAATTTCGGCGACTGCGCACGGGTGGATAAAGTACGGTTCGCCCGAGGCGCGCTTTTGGTTGCGGTGCGCCTCTTTGGCAAAATCGTATGCATGCAGGAGCATGTCCCGCCCTTCGCCCGTGTAATATTCGTATATCTTCATTAAAATGGGTTCCATAAATTGCCCCTTTGACCTTGTACGGTTCCTTTCTTGCCCCCCCCCCGACGCTATTCGGCAGGCTGCGCAAGTGCGGCCGCAGCGGCGTAGATCGCCGAGTCGGTGAGTTCCGCCCGCTTGTCCTTTACGATTTTCAGCCGCCCTTCCTCAAAACAGATCAGATCAAGCTCGCAAAATACCGCAAGCGCAAATACGAGACCGTCCGGCTCTTCCGGACGCAGCATGCGCGCCGTTTGCAGATAAGTCTCCCCGACGGCCATTCCCTCGCGGGAACGCAGCAGACGGAATGCCTCCACCATCGCCGCGCGGCCCGTGTCGATCTGCCGCAGCCTGCGGTAGCCGCAATCCTCCGAATTTGCATACAGGTTGGCTTTTCCCGTTCTCTGCGGTATGGCGGCGGGACGTTCCAAAAAGACGACGTCGCGGTAAGCGGACAGATCGCAGTCGGGATCGGGGTCGAGGAGCACCACGTTTCTGACGCTCCCCGAAGAGAGGCGGAAAAGATCGCGCGGGATCCCGCCGAGCGCGGGAAAGGCGCCGAGCGTTTCCCGCTCCTGCGCGACAACGCAGAGCCCGTAAGCGCTTTTTGCGTCCTTTTCCGCGATCAATTCGTTGAGCGCGGCGCCGCCGAGAAAGGCGCATGCCGCCTTTCTGCCCGCAAGCGAGCGCACGAGATTTTCAAACCCCTCATCGCCGCCGTCCGGACCGTCCGCGTCATATACCACCGAGCGGATAAATCCCTTTAAACTTTCTCTGCCGCGATAAGTGGAGAGATTGCACTCGAATACCACCTGCTTTTTGGCGTCGCTCCTGAGGAGTTTCAAATCGGCATACCCGCCGAAATACATGAACTCCATCCCCTCGCCCGTGAGCGACAGATGGGGAGAGAGCGGTTTGATGGGGAAGGCGTTGGTCTGCCCGAGCGTCGTGACGAAGAGCGGACGGCGGTTTCCCACGCCGTACGGTTCCAAAAGTTCGAGTTCCTCGGCAAGTTTGTGGGAAAAGCCCCCCTTGATCTCCTCGCTGACCGCGATCGTCGGAACGAACTCTTCGCGGGAATAGCGGGAGCCGAGGTATTCGTCCAGCGCGGCTTTGAGCGCCGCGATATTTTCCTCTCTGACATTGACGCCCGCCGCCTGCGCATGGCCGCCGAATTCCTCGATGAGCGAAGAGGCACTTCTGAGCGCCTCAAAGATGTTGACGCTCTCAATGCTGCGCGCGCTGCCCCGAAGCATTTTCCCCTTCCGCACGAAGAGGATCACGGGACGGGCGAATTCCTCCGCAAGCCGCGCCGCTACAATGCCGATGAGCCCCGCATGCCAATTCTCGCCCACAAGCATGACAATATTTTCATATGCGCCCTGCGCCATGATCTGCGAACGCGCTTTGTCGTACAATTCATCGCACAACTGCTGGCGTTCGAGATTGTACGCCTGCAATTTCGCCGCGAGCTCGAAGATCTCCTCCTCGTCCTCTGCGGTAAAGAGCCTGAGCGCGGCGCGCGCGTCCCCCATTCTGCCCGCCGCATTCACGCGGGGCGCAAGGCTGAACGCAAGCGTCTGCGCCGTGAGCTCCACGCTCTTGCCGAGGAGCGCAGAAAAGACGGGACGAAGTTCCCTGCGCATCCGCCGCAACCCTTCGTACACGATGTCGCGGTTCTCCCCCGTGAGCGGAACGCTGTCCGCCACCGTGGAGAGGGCGCAGAAGTCCACAAGCTCGTAGGCCCGCTCGCCGAGGAGCGCCGTCGCAAGTTTGAACGCCACCCCCGCGCCGCAGAGATTATCGTAGGGATAACCGTCTTTGAACTTGGGGTTCACGCAGATACAATCGGGCAGAATTTCGGGGAGCTCGTGATGATCGGTGACAATGACGTAGGCGCCCTGCTCTTTGATATATTCGACTTCTTTATAATTGGAAATACCGCAATCTACCGTAACGATGAGATCGGGCAAAAATTCATCGAAGATCGCGTCGATGGCCGAAAGGCTCATCCCGTACCCCTCCTCCCGCTCGGGGATATAGAGGTAGGGCTCCACGCCGAACTCCCTGAGCGCGCGGTACAGGATCGCGCAGGCGCCGATCCCGTCGGCGTCGTAGTCGCCGAATACCGCCACCCGCCAGCCTTCGTCCCGCGCCTCGGTCAAGAGCTCCGCCGCCTCCTTCATCCCCTGCATGAGAAACGGAGACAGGAAATTTTTGTACGACGGGTGTAAAAACCTCCGCATGCTCTCCTCGTCCCTTTGCCCGCGCGAAAAGAGAATGCCCGCCGTCGTTTCGGTGAGATCGAGGGCGCGCGCAAGCGCGCTTACGCTCTGCCGCTCTTCGGGGGAAAAATTGTATTCGGGGACGATTTTTTTCATAACGGTTTCCTTATGCCGCTCCCCTTCGCCGAAGAGCGGAACGATAACAAAAACGGCGGAAAATTTTCCCGCCGTTTCGTCTTTTTATGAATTTTCAAATCACTCCTGCGCTTCCGCCTTCTTCTTGCCGACGTACTTTTTGCGCGATGATTTCATCTTGTCGAACTTGCTCTTAAAGGGCACAAGCACCGCAGGGGCGAGAAGGAACGACGAGTAAACGCTCACCGCAAGGGGCAGAAGAACGGGCAGCAGGAACAGACGGAGTCCGCTCGACGCGACGGCGCCGAGTACGGCAAAGACCACCGCGACGGGGATCAAGAAACAGCACGCGAACTTCCACGAGCCCGCAACGGAGAGACCGACCGCCTCTTGCGCCGTGAGAGAGGCAAATGCGGGATCTTTGAAGTTTTCACGCATCTTCATGCACTGCACGAGCCAACAGATCACCGAGAACACCGCCGCGATCCCCGCAAACAAAACGGGTCCATAGGCATAGACGGGAATGCGCACGAGCGCAAACAGCGAAAGGGTGAGGAGCACGTCGTTTACGCAAGCAATGAGCCCCGTGATCGCATCCGCCCAACCGAAACGGAAACCGACATACACGAGCGCAACAATGGCCGCTACGCCGAGCGCGATCGCCGCTCTCCAACTTCCTTCGTGGAACTGCTCGCCGGCTAAGGTGTGCGCAGATACGCTGATCGTGCCGTTGAGGTTGAGGTTGGCGTCGGCGTCGATCGCCTTTTGCAGATCGTCCGCCGCCTTCACCAGCACGTCATCCTTCACATCGGAAGAAAAGGTGTACACGAGAAGATAGTTGCCCGTCTCGGAAATATAGCTCATGTCAAGCTCGCTGTCCGTCCGCTTGCCGGTGTAGTCCAGACCGCTTTGCGCAAATACCTTTTCGCATTCCTCGGCGAGTTTATCCTCTTTTTCCTCAATAAAGACAACTGCGTCGTAGCTGATCTCGACCGTCTTTTTCTCGGGGGAAACATAATTGAAACCGAAGAGCGAGAACAGCACAACGCCGGCTACGATGAGCACCGCAGACAAGGCGATCCATACGGGGAGCCACTTTCCGGGAAGAAAACGCTTAGTCATCGTCCTCCACCTCCTCTCTCTTGTAATGACAGAATTTACCGGGGTTCTTGGAAAGTCCCATCGTCACAAACCAAAGGAAACGGTTGACGAGGAGAGAACAGATCCCCGAAAGCGCAACACCGAAGGTGAGCGCCAAACCGAACAGCGAAAGTTCGGTGATCGCGATAAGATACACAAGGAGCGCCACGATGACGAGGACGATGTGCAGGTCGAAGATGTGCCAGAACGTCTTTTTATAGCCCGTCTTGACCGAGGACGTGATCGTCTTGCCGACGGCGTATTCCTTCCGCGCCGCCTCGTACGCGACCGCATTGCTCACGCAGAGGAGCACGGACGAAATCGCAAACGCGGCGATTGAACCCGCGCCGACCGTGATCGGCACCGCCCAATAGATGAGCACCATGAGGGGCAGGAAGAGCAGATAGCTGAGAATGTTCGCAAAGCCCAACCGCCCGTAGCGGATCAGGAAGAACACCGCCATGGCGACAAACAGAATGCCGAATGCAATATAGAATATGTTAAGCGCGTTCAATGTGAACGAACCCAGCGTAAGTCCCTCGAAATTGCCGTCCACATGGTGAAGTTCGCCCATGCTCAAAGCGGGGAGCTCCGCCTCGGAAGAGAGCGCCGTGTCGATGGTGTATGCCACGATCTTGGCGGAATCGTTCGTGTAGCTGCCGCTGATATACAGATTGTCGTGGATCTGCTCGGAAACGGAGAGATTGACGACCGTTTCGCCGCCCACCTGCAAGAACAGGTAGCCCGTGCTGTCCGCAGCGCCGGAAGTTGCGCTCGACAAGAGATCGAGCCCTGCATCGGTAAAGTCGATCTCAACAAACGCCGTGCCCATGTTGCTGCGCATGGACGCGCCCTTGATGTACTCGCTCGCGGGTTTTGCGTCCTTCCCCGTCTCGGGGATCACCTGTGAGGCGCTTGCAGCGTCTGAGCTTGTCCCATAGAGAACGGTGACGTCACCCATGTAGGAGAAGTACAGAAATGCCGCGACCGACGCATCCATAGAGGAGGGAAGGGTCGCACGGACGGTGTAACCGTCCCTCACTTCGAGGCTGACGCCCTCCGCATGCAGACGGGAGAAACGTTCTTTCAGACAGTCGAGCTGTGCCGCAAATGCCGTTTTGAATTCCTCGGTGGGCTCTGTGCCGCCGCCGCAGACTTCCTCCTTGTCGAGATAGATTGCGCCGTTCGAGTAGGCGACATATTCTTTCTCGCTCTCCGTTTCGCTGTTGTCCCGGTATTCCTTAGCGGAAACCACCCCTTCGGGATAGAAAACGACGGAATAAGAACCGCCGAGATAACCCGCCTCTTCGCCGTATTGATACCCGCCGAAGTCCGAGGTCCGGTCCGCCCAGTTGATAATCGGATTAAAGTAGTGGATCCCGTCCGAACCCCAAGGGAACGGAACAAAGCACACTACGCATAAAACGGCGATGATCAACGTGATCAGGGTGAGAACGATCGCCGATTTTATTCTTCCCATTGTTGCCTCCTGTTCTAAGAAATCTTCCGTAAAAATTGCTTTCGGAAAATTCGTCGTTATCCATTATATAAGATTTATTTGCCTCAGTCAAGCCGAAATGAGCCGCATTTTTGAATTTTTGCTAATTTTCTCTTGATTTGCGCGCGGCAACGATGTGCATGGCGCACTCGATCCGCTTTTTCATCATCGCGCAGGTCATCTCGTAAGGGGTGTTGATGTCGCCGCAATAGTGATAGTTGTTTGCGTTGCAGCCGCCCGAGCAGATGAACTTCGCAAAACAGTCGCCGCACTTTTTGCGGGTGAACAGACAGCTCGACGCGAACAGCTCGCGGATCTCACCGTTCAGCTTTCCCTCGAACACATTCCCCATGAGCCACTTTTTATCGCCCGCAAACTGATGGCAGGGATAAATGTCGCCGTTCGGCACGACCGAAAGATATTCGTTCCCCGCGCCGCACGCAGAGACCCGCTTGGAGAGGCAGGGCCCCCCTTCGAGGTCGATATTGAAGTGGAAGAAATTGAACCCCTCCCCCTTCTCCTCGCGGGCGAGATATTCGTCGCAGAGCCGCTCGTATTCCCGCTCGACCGTTGCAAGATGTTCTTCCCTGATCTGTAAATCGGGGATGTCCGTGACGACGGGCTCCATCGAGATGGAGTCGAAACCCTGGTCGGCGAGGAAGAGGACGTCTTTGGAAAAATCGAGATTTTTTGCGGTGAAGGTGCCGCGCACATAGTAGTGCTTGTCCCCCCGCGAACGCACGAATTTTTTGATTTTTTCGATGACCGCCGCATAGCTCCCCTTGCCCGAGACCGTCTTTCTGACGGCGTCGTGCACCTCCGGCCTGCCGTCGAGGGAGAGAACGACGTTCTCCATTTCCGCATCGAAAAAGGCGATCGCGTCGTCGTCGAGAAGAAGTCCGTTCGTGGTGGTCGTGAAGAGAAAACGTTTGCCGAGCTTGGCCGCCTCTTCCTTTGCATAATAGACCGTCTGTTTGACGACGCCGAGGTTCATGAGCGGCTCGCCGCCGAAGAAATCCACTTCGAGCACCCTTCTGTTCCCGCTCTCCTGCAGAAGAAAATCGATCGCGGCTTTCGCCGTTTCAAAGGGCATTGTCTCGCGCGCGGAGTGATAGGCCCCCTCATCCGCGAAACAGTATCTGCAACGCAGGTTGCAGTCGTGCGAGACATGCAGGCAGAGCGCCTTGATCTCGCGGCTCTTCATGGGATAGGCCTTGACCTCCTCCTTGTTGAGGAGACCCTCCCCTTCCAGCTGCGCGATCTGGGCGATCTCCTCGTCCGTCATCTCCACGGGTTCGCCCTTGAAATGGCGCGCCGTCTTTTCGTCGCACTCGTGAAGGGCGCCGCTGCCCGTGTCGTAAAGATAAAAATGATCGTGATATGTAAAAATATGCAGCATAAATTTGTCTTTAACGGAATTGAGGGAGCAACGTTGCCGCTGCTCCCCGAACGAATCCCGAATTTTGAATTACTTCTTTTCGATCTTCTGCTCTCTCGTGACGCGCTCGCAGGATTGGTTCCCGACAGTGCAGCTCGTCTTGCACGCGGACTGACAGGTGCTTCTGCATTCGCCGCAACCCTCTGTTTTTCTTTCCGCAGGCTTTGCAATCGTCTTGATCATAATAAATCTCCCGATGTTTTTTCTCTATTATACATCTCTGCGCGGAAAATAGCAACTGTTTTTTCTACTCTTTCCTCAATTTTACCCCCAAAAGCGCGCCCAAACCGCCGAATACAACGCAGAGAAGGAGCTCGATGAGAAACATCGGCGTGAAATGGAAACCGCCGATACAGCCGAATACCAACGTTGTGATCAACAGCGAAAGCAGCCCCGCCGCCGCGCCCTTGAAGAGCGCACGCTCACGGTGCACGAACAGGAGCGCGAACAAAAATACCCCGAAGGAGAGAATGACGCGGTCGACGACGGCGATCGTCGTGTCCGACGGAGCGTAGGCGCGCACGAATACCGCAAACAGCGACACTGCAAACAAGGAAAAAACCGTCGATAAAACCGCCGCCAGCCCGCATTCCTTGACCGCTTTTTTGAACGATTCCATACAAACCCCCGTATGCTTTTTGCTTTAAACTATGCGGGAGAATCAAAGTTTATGACGGAATGACGGCGCTATGCTGTTGCTTGGTCACTGGTCACTCCCGGGTGAAAATAAGGTGAGATGTCTCGACTTCACTTCGTTCCGCTCGACATGACAAATCAGAAAAGGTCAACATGACAATTTGGGAGGGCTCAAATGACAATTTAGGAGAATGATAAGGTGAGATGTCTCCACTTCGGTCGACATGACATGGTAGAGATGTCTCCACTTCGGTCGACATGACATTTTATACCCCCACCTGTCTCACTACGTTCGCCACCCGCCCCCATAAATGGGGGCAGGTCATAATATAGCAAAAACCTTCCCGCGTGGGGAAGGTCTTTCAGCATTATTTCAGCATTATTTGTTTATTCCTTTGTCTCGGGCTCGGAGGGCTCGGCAGGTGCGGCGGGTTCGGCGGGCGCCTCTTCCTTTGCAGGGGTGGCCTCTTCCTTTTCGGGCTCCGCCTTCTTGCCGCTGTCCTTGGCCTCTTTTTCCGCCTTTCTCGCCGCCTCGATCTGCTCGCGCGCGATCTGCGTCGGGCCCTTGGCGTCCGTCTGCGCGATGAGCTCTTTGTCCATCTTGATGAAAGACTTGCCCGAGTTCTCGCTGCCCGTCTCGATGATGACCGTGTTGTCGTCGCACACTTCCACGACGACGCCGCAGATCCCGCCCGCCGTCTTGACTTTGTTGCCGGGGGCAATGGCGTCGAGCTGTTCCATGTATTCCTTCTGGCGCTGCTTGTTCTTTCTGCCCGAGAAGAGCAGCCAGACGACCAAAAGCACCAAAATAACGCCGAGCAGGATATACACCATGTATTGCTGCCAACCGCCCGAATTCTCTGCGGAATCCGCCAATAATTTCCAGAAATTCATTTTTACCGTCTCCTTTTTTCTCTTGTACCCATGATACTTTGTTTTTGCGTTTTTGGCAAGCGTTTTCGGGTTCTTTTTGCGTTTTGTACAAAAAATTTCTCCCCCGCTCTCCGCTCAACCGTTCAGATCTTGCTGTTTTTTGTAGAATTCGCGTGCGAATTCCCGCACATATCCCCCGAGAATGCTCTCCCTCAGCCCTCGCATAAGTGTATGCAAATATGCGATATTGTGCAGGGAAAGGAGCATGGCGCCCGTCATCTCCCCCACGTTCACCATGTGGCGCAAATACGCCTTGGTGTAGTGCTTGCAGCAGTAACAGTCGCATTCGGGATCGAGGGAGGTGAAGTCCTCCTTATACATGCCGTTGCGCACCACCACCTTCCCCCGCGACGTGAGCGCCGTGCCATTGCGCGCGACGCGGGTCGCAAGCACGCAGTCGAACATGTCGATCCCCCGCATGACCCCCTCCACGAGGCAGTCGGGCGAGCCCACCCCCATGAGATAACGGGGGACATTCGTCGGCAATTTCGGCTGTAAAAAGTCCAGAAGTTCGTACATGCGCGGCTTGGGCTCCCCCACCGACAGCCCGCCGATGGCGATCCCGTGCTTTACAAAGGGCAGACAGCGGTTTAAGCTCTCCTCCCTGAGGTCCTCGTAAAAATTTCCCTGCACGATGGGGAAAAGAGCTTGCTTCGGCTCGTTGTGGGCGTTATAGCAGCGTTCGAGCCACTTTGCCGTGCGCTCCATCGCCTGCTTTGCCTGCTCGTGCGTATAGCCGTATTCGCTGCACTGGTCGAACGCCATCATGATGTCCGAGCCCAGATTGTGCTGGATCTCCATCGCCTTTTCGGGCGTGAACGTGTGATAGCTCCCGTCCACATGGGAGGAAAAAGTGACCCCGTCGTCCGTGATCTTGTTCAGCGCCGCAAGGGAAAAGACCTGAAACCCGCCGCTGTCGGTGAGAATGGGCCTGTCCCAATTCATGAATTTGTGCAATCCCCCCGCACGCGCGATGAGCCCGTCGCCCGGGCGCATATAGAGATGATATGTGTTGGAGAGAATGATCTGCGAACCGACCTCTTTGAGGGTCTCGGGCAAGACCCCCTTTACCGTCGCCTGCGTGCCGACGGGCATGTAGACGGGCGTCTCGATGTCGCCGTGCGGCGTGTGGAAGATCCCCGCGCGCGCGCCCGTTTCGGGATCCGTTTTGATGACTTCAAATGAAAAATAACTGCGTTCCATACCTGTATCGTTGAAAAAATTTTCTTTTCTCAATTTATATTAGATAATTTTTTGAAATTGTCAAGCGATTTTTTGGAAAATGATGAAAATTTTTTTCCTTTTCGGTTGACATTTTTCACTTTCTGCGTTACAATAAAACAAAAACCAAGGAGCCGCAAGATGTTTAAAAAGAGATTCTTCGCACTCGTGCTCGCCGCAGGAATGCTCGTGCTGCCCTTTGCCGCCGGCTGCGGAGAGACCGAACAGCCGGAGGTCCAGCAGCCCTCGGGACCCTCGGAGCCCGCAGGACCTTCCAAACCCGAAGAGCCACAACCCCAGCAGCCCGCCCAGCCCTCCGAAGAGAAGAAAGTGTATACGCTCACGCTTGCCGAACGGTATCTCCTCGCCGCAGAGGGCGAAGGGCAAACGCAAACGCTCGATGCGGAACTCAAATGCAACGGAACGGTGTGCGAGGGCGAGATCACCTACTCCCTTTCCGACAATATCGTCGCGCGCGCGGCGGACGGGAAACTCACGGCGCAGAGCGAGGGAAAAACAACGCTCACCGCGAGCTATACTCCCGCGTCCGGAGAGACGGTGACAGACACCGCCGACGTCTATGTGCTCGGCGAGACTTCCGCCGAAAAGGTGAACGCCTTTGAAACGGACGGCGTGAATCTCCTCGGCAGGACTTACTTCAAATCAACTCGGCTGCAACTCGATAACGTCTGTACGGGGTTCGAGGTCGCCTTCTACGGGACGGAGCTTACCCTCAAACTCCGCAGCACGACGAGCATGTTCGTTGTCTTTCTCGACGGAAGCACGGAGGGGATCCCCCTGCCCACCGAACGGAAAAAGAGCATAAAACTTGCGGAAAAGCTCGACCTCGGCGTACATACCGTGCGGGCGGTGAAGGCCGCAAGCCCCATGGTCGCCGATCAGAAGAACTGTATCGAGATCGAGAGCGACAACCCCCTCTCCACCGACGGACGGTTCCTCAAACCGCCCGCAAAATCCGATTTGAAGATCGAATTTATAGGCGATTCCATTACCGAGGCATACGGCGCGACGGGAAAATCGGGCGAGGGAAAACATACCCTCGAAAACTCCCTTGCGACTGCCTCCTACGCCTACCTCACGGCACAAAACCTGAATGCCGACTACTCCATCGTCGCCCTCAACGGGATCTGCGTGAAAGACGGTTCCACCAACATGTACGATAAATATTTGAAGAACGGCTTTCATACCTCGGGCGAATATGACTTCTCTTCCTTTGAGGCAGACGTTGTGGTACTCGCCCTCGGCGAGAACGACATGTGGCACGCGACCTCCACGCAGTTCCCCAACTACAATTCCGAACTCTTCCAAAAGGACTATGCCGACATGTTGCGGCTCATCCGCGAAAAGCGGCCGAATGCGCACATCGTGTGCATTTACGGCATGATGCCCGCCTCCTCTACGGCGCAGACGAAACAGATCATCACCGCCGCGATCGCGGACACGGGAGACGAAAACATCACACAGATCCAAATGATTTCCAATGCGGCGGGCGCGGCGTCCCACCCCAACGCGCAGGCGCACATCAAGACAGCGACGACGCTCACAGAACATATCCGCTCTCTTTTGAGCTGAGGAGGTACAAATGAAAAAACTTTTCGCCGTAATGCTCGCTATGCTGCTCTCCTGCTCCCTGCTCTTTGTAGGGTGCAATGAAACGGAGCCCGATCCCCCCATCGAAAGCGGGACGGAGCAAAACAAGGACCCCGAACCCGAAAAACCCACGGAGCCCGAAAAAATAGAGGGGCTCGAAGTGGTGTCCGCCGAGGAGATCAATACCTTTGCGACGGACGCGCTCAGACTGTTCGGGAGAACATATGTCCAACAAAACAATCTCTGCCTCGACAACGGCGGCACGGGGTTTGAGGCCACCTTCTTCGGGACCCGTTTTGAGGCGGAACTCGTGCCCATGACCGACCTTTTGTATTACCGCGTGTTCGTGGACGGCGACAGCGAGGGAACTTTGAAAAAGCTCGCGGGCAACCGCAGCTATGTGCTGGCAAAAGATCTTCCCGAAGGCGTGCATACCGTCCGCCTCGTGAAGGCCATCAGCTCCCAAAACGGCGTGGTGAAAGTGAAAAAACTCAAAACGGACGGGAAATTCCTCCGCGCCGAGAAAAAAGACAGACCGCGCATCGAATTTGTGGGAGATTCCATCAGCGTCGGCGCAGGCGTGTTCGGCGATACCAAGGGAGTTGGCTGTACGGTGGACAATTCGGACGTGGCGAAAGGATATGCCTACCTCACCGCACAAGCGCTCGACGCAGATTATTCCATCGTTGCCACCGAGGGCATTTGCGTTAAAAAAGTAAAAGGCTGGCTCACCATCAGCATGATGGAGATGTATGAGAGGCTCTCCTCCACCACCGCCGGCAAGTACCAATACCCCGAACAGACCCACGACGCAGTGGTGCTGGCGCTCGGCACGAACGACGGATTTTATATGAGCGGCGATCCCTCCTATACGCAGGACGCGTTCGCCGCAGACTATATCGCGCTGCTCGAACTCATCCGCTCCAAAAACCCGTCCGCAAAGATCGTGTGCGTGTACGGCATGATGGGCGTGAACGCCGCCGTCGAAAACGGGATCAAACAGGCGATCGCCGAAAAGGGAGACGAGACCATTACCTACCTGCAACTCCCCACCGACCAAAAGGGCGCGGACGGACACCCGTCCCTCGAAGGGGCCAAAAAACAGAGTGACGTTCTGCTTGAATACCTGCGGGGAATTTTATAAGCATTGATCTCACTGCATTGTCCGCAGCGGCCGAATCGGCCGCTGCGGTTTTTTTAAGAATAAGGTGGGATTTCTCCACGCGCCGCTATCGCGGCTTGGTCGAAATGACAGGTCAAAAGCTACGCGCAGAAAGTAAGATTTCTCGACTGCGCGGCCTAATGCCGCTCCGCTCGAAATGACGGGTCAAAAGCTACGCGCAGAAAGTAAGATTTCTCGACTGCGCGGTCTGCGACCGCTCCGCTCGAAATGACGGGTCAAAAACTACGCGCAGAAAGTGAGATTTCTCGACTGCGCGGTCTAATGCCGCTCCGCTCGAAATGACAGGAATGGGCCGCAGCGTAGCATGGAACGCACGGGCGGAAACAGGATCAAAACAAATCGGAATGAGAACCCGTCCGTAACAAATACAAGATAATTCGGTCGCTGTTCTTGCGATAGATGAGCAGCCAATCCGGTTCAATGTGGCACTCGCGGAAACCATCGTAATTTCCCGATAATGCGTGATCTCTGTACTTTACGTCAAGTTTTTCATCGTTCGAGAGCAATTCAACAACGCTAAATAACTTATCGAGGTTTCTCCCTTGTTTTTGCACAAGTTGAAGATCTTTTTTGAACTTCGTTGTAAAAAGTATTTCGTATTTCATACGCCGAGCGCCTTTCGCAATGAAACGATGTCTTGATATCCCGTGTATTTTTCAGGATGCTCTTCCATTCTTTTGACCTCTTCCATCGCCGATAAGGTATCCTTATTCGGAACGCTACGCGTAATCTCAAAAGGAATGCCCTGCTCCGCCAACGCCTTTTTAAGATAAATATTGATCGCGGTAGACAAATCCATGCCCAAATCGGCAAACAATTCTTGCGCTTGTTTCTTTACTTCCGCATCAATCGTGATGTTAGTAGATACTTTCGCCATTTTTTCTCTCCTTTTATTCTTTCTGACAACATTCTAACATATTATATGAAATATGTCAATATATTATGCGCATAAAATGTAGATTTTGGAAGAAGGTGAGATTTCTCCACGCGCCGCTATCGCGGCTTGGTCGAAATGACAGGTCGAAAGCTGCGCGCAGAAGGTGAGATTTCTCGACTGCGCGGCCTGCGACCGCTCCGCTCGAAATGACAGGAACGGGTCGCAGCGCGACAAAGAGATGCGCCGCTTATAAAAAGAGGCACGCGTCTCCGAAACTGAAAAATCTATATCTCTCCTTCACCGCCACCTCGTAGATGTGCAGCACTTCCTCGCGGGAACAGAGACAGCTGACGAGCATCAAAAGCGTGCTTTCTGGCAGGTGAAAGTTGGTGATGAGTGCGTCGACGCACTTCATTTTGTAGGGCGGGTATAAAAAGATCTGCGTCTCGCCCTTGCCCGCCGCGACCGTGCCGTCCTCGCGGGCGACCGTTTCGAGCGTGCGCACCGAGGTCGTGCCGACCGCGATAATGCGCCGCCCCTCCCCCTTTGCACGGTTGATTTTTTCCGCCGCCTCCTCGCTCACTTCGTAATATTCGCTGTGCATGACATGGTTTTCGACATTCTCCACCTTGACGGGACGGAAGGTACCCAGCCCCACATGGAGCAGCACTTCCACGATCTCCACTCCCATGCGGCGCAACTTTTCGAGGAGCTCCTCGGTAAAATGCAACCCCGCCGTGGGCGCCGCCGCAGAGCCGTTCTCCTTGCAATACACCGTTTGGTAGCGCGTTTGGTCGGTAAGTTTTTCGTGAATGTAGGGAGGAAGGGGCATTGTTCCCGCACGGGAGAGGACGTCCTCGAAGGCGCCGTCGTAATGAAATTTTACGACGCGTTCCCCCGTCTCGGTGACGGAGAGCACCTCCAAGGAGAGCTCCTCGTTGACGGTGAGCTTTGTCCCCGGCTTGCACTTTTTGCCCGGACGGACGAGCACTTCCCATTCATCGAGCCGCAGACGCTTTAAGAGCAACACTTCCACCGCGCCGCCGTTTTGCGTGTGGGCGTACAGCCGCGCGGGGAGCACCTTTGTGCGGTTGACGACGAGGACGTCGCCCGCTTTGAGATAGTCGGCAACGTCGCGAAAAATGCGGTGTTCGATTTGCTTGGTCTCTCTATGGTACACCAAAAGCCGCGACGAGTCGCGCGGCTCCGCAGGCGTTTGTGCGATGAGCTCCTCGGGGAGTTCGTAATAAAAGTCGGATGTTTTCATGGTTTTCAATGTGGGGAGGGTAATGCGTCATGCTGAGCCGAATTGTGTTTACGCAGTCCGCAAAAGAATGTCCGCGAAGGCATCTTGGTACGTTTGGCTTTGGTTTTTAACGCACTTGAACGTAACAAGATTCCCTCGGGGAATTGCCATATCGAACTTCGTTATTGCCATTGCGGCTCGGAATGACGCGCTTACGCGCGGTTTGCCCACCCCCTTAGCCCCCCTCCGATGAGGGGGTGAAACAATGTGGGGGAATAAGGTGTCCCCCCCTTTCGGCACTGCGTGCCACTTTCCCCCGCTACGCGGGGGACAGCAAGGGTACGCGCAAGCATGAAAGGGCGAGGCGGGTGGTATTAAAATTTTAATCGAATACCGAGAGCTGCTTGCGGACAGATTCGGGAATGGAAATGCCCATGTGCTCGTAACCGCCTTTCAGACAGACACGGCCGCGCGGCGTGCGCGCGATGAATCCGAGTTGCAGAAGATAGGGTTCGTATACGTCCTCAATGGTGTTTACATCCTCGTTGATCGTTGCGGCAAGCGTATCCAGCCCCGCAGGACCGCCGTTGAATTTTTCAATGAGCGCACGCAGCAAATTTCTGTCCGTTTCGTCCAGCCCCAGCTCGTCGATTTCAAGACGGGAAAGCGCCGCCTTCGCCGTCGCTTCCGTGACCGTCGTGCTGCCCGAGACCGCCGAAAAATCGCGCACCCGCTTTAAAAGACGGTTGGCGATACGCGGGGTGCCCCGCGAACGGCGGGCGATTTCATAGCTGCCCTTCTCCTCCACCGAGATCCCCAGCGTGCGCGCCGAACGGGTGACGATTTTTTGTAGCTCGGAGGGAGTGTACATATCGAGACGGCACAAAATGCCGAAACGGTCGCGCAAAGGAGAGGAGAGCATGCCCGCGCGGGTGGTCGCCCCGATGAGGGTGAACCGCTTTAACGGCAGACGGATGTTGCGCGCCATGGGCCCCTTGCCCACGATGATGTCGAGCGCGAAATCTTCCATGGCGGAATAGAGGGTCTCCTCCACCGTGTGGTTGAGACGGTGGATCTCGTCGATGAACAGCACGTCCCCCTCGTTGAGATTGGATAAAATAGCGGCGAGATCCCCCTGCCGCTCGATGGCGGGACCGCTCGTCAGCTTGATCTGCGAACCCATGGTGCCCGCGATGATGTGCGCAAGCGTCGTCTTGCCGAGCCCGGGAGGGCCGTACAAAAGAACGTGATCGAGCGCCTCCCCCCGCGCCTTGGCCGCCGCCATGTACACCGAGAGATTCTCTTTGATCTTGTCCTGCCCGACATATTCTTCCATTGTCTTGGGCCGCAGGGCGTTTTCTTCCGCGTCGTAGGCGCTCTTGGTGCTCGTGAGCAGCCGCTCGTCGCCGAATTCGTCGTAATCGTCGTTAAACATTGCGTTCCTCTTTTATTTCATTTGCTCCCGAGACGGTCACATGCCGCGAAGGGCGAGGGCGATGATCTCCTCCGCCGTTTTCGCGCCCGCCGCTTTTGCACGCTCCACGGCACGCGCGCTCTCCTGCTTGGTAAAGCCTAAGCCCATGAGCGCGGACACCGCGTCGTCGTCCGCCTCCTTGGGAAGGGAGGAGACCCTCCCGCCGACGTTCTCCTGCCCGAGCAGTTCGTCCGCCGAAATTTTGCCGTGCAACTCCAAAATGATGCGCTCCGCCGTCTTTTTGCCGACGCCCTTCACGGCCGAGAGCCGCTTGCTGTCGGCTGTTGCGATCGCCTCGGAAACTTCGTTCGGTTTCATCGACGAGAGAATGGCGATGGCGCTCTTTGCCCCCACACCTTGCACCGAAGTGAGACGCAAAAAGAGCTGCTTTTCGTGCACGTCCGCAAAGCCGAAGAGGGTGACGTCGTCCTCGCTCACTTTGAGATAGGTGTACACTTCGCCGTCCTCGCCCGCCTTTACGCCCGAAAGACGCGAAAACGCCGCGCCCGAGCACACCACTTCGTACCCCACGCCGTTGACGTCCAAAAGAACGTAGTCGGGCGCTAAGTATTTTACTTTTCCTCTTAAATATCCTATCATAATGATTTCCTGCTTCGTTTGGGAACTCTCGGAGGCTACCTGCTTGGTCCCGCTTTTGTGGGAGGGGGGAATAAGGTGAGATTTCTCCACGCGCCGCTATCGCGGCTTGGTCGAAATGACACTTGGGAAGGAGCGCCTACCGCTTGGTCTAAATGACACTTTGGAAGGAGGCGCCACCCCTTGAATCCCCTCCCGAAGAGGGGGAAAATAAGGTGCCCCCGCCCCTACCCCTCCCGCAACAAGTTGGGGGAGGGCAAAAAAGAGGTGCGCTATCGGATTCCGAAGAGAGAGGCGAAACGGCTCGTAAAGGCGTGACAGAGCGCGACCGCCAGAGCGTCCGCCGCGTCGTCGGGACGGGGAATGGAAGAGAGCCGCAAATGACTTGCCACCACCCGCTGCATCTGACCCTTGTCCGCCGCACCATACCCCGTAAGCGCCTGCTTGATCTGGTTGGGCGTGTATTCAAAGATCCTGCCGCAGCGCTTGTTGCAGGTGAGAAGCATTACCCCGCGCGCCTGCGCGACCGCGATCCCCGTTGTGATGTTCTTGGAGAAAAACAATTCCTCCATCGCCGCCTCTTCCGGCTTGAATTTATCGAAAATTTTATTGACGCCGTCTTCGAGAATACACAGCCGCACGGCAAGATTTTCGTTTGCGGGCGTTTTGACTACCCCGTAGTCCACTGCGGTGCAGTTCCCGTTTGCGTCTTTTTCCACAACACCGTAGCCCATCGTGCCGAGCCCGGGGTCGAGTCCCAGAATGATCATAAACCGATTGTATAATAAATCCTTTCATTTGTCAAGCAAAATGGAAAAGCCCCCGCGCGGCGCTTGCTTTTTGCCGCCGTTTGCGGTAAAATAAAGAAAATGAAAAAAGAAAAACCTACCGCCACAAGAAAGCTCGGAAAGCTATTTTATATCATCCTCATCGTTCTTACCGCCGCCATGCTCGCTCTCCTCGGAGTTTGGGCGGGCACGGGAAAGGACCTCTTTCTCTACCTGCTCATCGGCATTTTTCCGCTCTATCTCTTTCACCTCGTCTTTCATCTCGTGCGGACGGACAAGGACTATAAAAAACGGGACGCGCAGAAGAGCGAATTCCTCGCCGCTGCGCGCGATGAAAACGCCGCCGTGGTGTATATCACCTACCTTGGCAATGAAAAAAGGGTGAAAAAGCCCTCCAATACCAAAAAAGACTACTTCGTGGAATTTTACACGCCCGCAGTCGATCTTGCGCTTTTAAAGAGACATCTGTGGTTCGACCTCTCCGAAGAGGACGAGGAAAAACTCATTCGCTACCGCGTGGGACAGCTTGAAGTGCCCTTCCCCTTCCTCGAAGAGCTCACAGGCAGAAAATTGCTCGTGCAGGCGGCATTCTACAACGCGGCAAAAGACCTGCCCGAATTTCAGACCCTCCTCTGCAAGAACGAGGTGCTGCTCTATGACGAATGACTTTGAAAATATCTTGCAAAAGGTCGGAAAAGGAAACGCGTTCGGCGAAAAAGTCACCCTCGTTGCCGCGACCAAGACCCGCACGGCGGAAGAGATCAACCGCGCGATCGCGGCGGGCGTCGGGGACATCGGCGAAAACAAAGTGCAGGAATTTTGCGCGAAATACGACCTCGTGCAGGGCGCGCGGCGGCACTTTATCGGACGCTTGCAGCGCAACAAGGTGAAATATCTCATCGGAAAGACCTTCCTCGTCCAATCCGTCGACCGTGACGAACTCGCAGATGAGATCGCGCGGCTCTCCGAAAAGGCAGGCATTTCAAGCGACGTTCTCATAGAGATCAACGTCGGCCAGGAGGCGAGCAAGGGCGGTTACCCCCTCTCCGAGGGCATGATGGCGCTCAAACGGCTCTCTCGCATGCCCGCGCTGCGCGTGAAGGGGTTTATGGCAATGCTGCCGCCGACGGACGACGGGGAAATGCTCGTGCCCCTCTGCAAACAAATGCGCACGCTGTTTGAACAGGCGCGCGGAGATTTTCAAGGCATCGAATATCTTTCGATGGGTATGAGCGGCGATTGGGAGCTGTGTATCGAGCACGGATCGAATATGGTCCGCCTCGGGACTGCCCTCTTCGGAACGCGAAACACCCAAGCATGATTTCCCCTAAAAGAAACATAATAAACGAAAACAAGAGGTCTAAAATTGCCATCGTCCATCACCCATCAACTCATTGCGGAAGAGGTGAAAACCGCCCTCCCGCCCGAAGCGAACGCTGCCATAGAACGCTTCCCCGACGAATATTTCCTCGGCTGCCAGGGGCCCGACGTCTTTTTCTTTTACCGGATCGGAAACAAAAGCGAATTTAATCTCGGCAGATTTATGCACCGTTTCCGCGTGTACGACGTTTTCTCCCTCTTTTTAAACGCCCTGCGCGGCGAGGAGGGAGCGCCCCGCCTCACCGAAGAGGAGAACGCACAGGCGCTTGCCTATGTGCTCGGCTACATCACCCACTACGCCGCAGATACCTCCTTTCATCCCTTCGTGTACAATTATCTCGAAGAATTCCGATGCCAAAAACGCGAACATCAACAGATGGAGAACGACTGGGACGTGTGGTTCTTGCGCGAAAAAAAAGAGCGCGAGGCGGAAAAGTTTGCCTTTGCCTTCTCTCCGAAAAAAATTATTTCGCACGGCACGGCCGCACGGCTGTATGCCTACCTCGGACGGGGGCTCGAACGCGAAGAGGTGACCAAGGCACGCTTTGACAGAGGGATCAAAAACTTCGCCCGATACCTCGCGTTCTTCCACGGCAGGTGCTATTCCGCTCAACGGGGCTGGGAACGGACGGAAAATTTTCTTCACCTCAAACGCTATCTCTCCCGCCTCTACCCGCGCGAAAACCCCGAACCCGCCTACATCGCCGGCGAACACTTTGCCACGCTCTCGGAGGGGCGCGGGAATTCCGCCGATGAACTCTTTTCCTACGCGGTGCGCGAGGGCATAAGACTTGCAGAACGCTTTATGGACGTGCTCCGAAACGGCGGAGAATTGCCAAAAGAGGACTTTTCCAACAGTTTGCTGACGGCAAAACCGGTGGAGTAAACGCTGTTCCCCGCGCGATAAGCGCGGGGAACAGCGTTTAGGCGCATTTTTGCGCTTTTTTGTTTATCGCTTGGAAAAGATACAGCCGCAATAGTTCTGACGGTAGAGAGCGTGCTCTCTTGCAAGCTCGACGGAGCGCAGATAGCCGCCCCGCTTTTTGAAATCGCTCGGCAGATACGCCACCCCGTACTCTTCCGCAAGCCCGAAACCGATCTCGTTGATGAGCTTTGCGTTCTTCAAAGGCGAGACGGTGAGCGTCGTGCCGAAGAGATCGTACCCGCGCGCCTTTGCCTCTTGCGCCGTGCGTTCGAGCCGCAGGCGGAAACACCGCGCACAGCGCGCGCCGCCCTCAGGTTCACTTTCATAGCCCGCCGCGATCGCCTCGTAATCGGCCTTTTGATAGTCGCAGTCGAGAAAGTCCGCCCAACCCGTCTCGCGCAAGAAACGGATCTGCTCCTTTTTGCGCTTCTCGTACTCCTCCTCGCTGTCTAAATTGGGGTTATAGTAAAAGACCGTGGTTTTGAGTACGGAAGAGACCTGTTCGAGACAGTAACTCGAACAGGGCGCGCAACAGCTGTGCAACAGCAGCGTTTTGTCCGCGCTTTCGGCGAGCGTTCGGAGCATGAGATCGTCGTAGTTGACTGCGTTCATAAGGTTTGATTATAATAAGGTGCCCCCTCCCCTACCCCTCCCCCGCTTTGCGGGGGAGGGCAAGAGAGGTGGAGATTTCTCGACTTCGCTCGAAATGACGTGATTTAGAATGGCGTTTCGTGCTCCACTCGGCTACCCCTACAAGGGCGCCGAGACAACCCCCACCTGACGCCTTCGGCGCCACCCGCCCCCTTAAAAGGGGGCAGGTCATAAAAGAAGTTTTAAAAATTCACGAGACGAGCTCGCGGAGAAAATATTCATGTACGCGCACATCGGCCGTAAGTTCGGGGTGAAATGCAACCGCAAGCATATGCCCCTGCCGTACCGCGACGATCTTTCCGCCGTATTCGGAAAGCGCGTGCGCCTCGGGGCCGAGCTCCTCCACATTGGGTGCGCGAATAAAGACGGCGGGAACGTTTCCCACACCCTCAAAGGGAATGTCCGCCTTGAAAGAGCCGAGCTGGCGGCCGTAGGCGTTGCGCTTGACCGTCACGTCGAGCGTGCCCAGCCAGACGTTCTCATCGTTGGAAAGACGTTTCGCAAGCAGAATGAGACCCGCACAGGTGCCAAATACGGGAAGTCCGCCCGCGATCGCCTCCTTGACGGGTTCCAAAAGTCCCTCTTCGCGCAAGAGTTTCCCCTGCACGGTGGATTCCCCGCCCGGGAGAATGAGCCCGTCCAGCCCGTTGGTGAAATGCTCCCGGCGCCTGATCTCCTTATAGGGCGCGCCGAGCTTTGACAGCATTTGCTCATGTTCGAGAAAGGCTCCTTGAAGAGCAAAAACGCCGATCATTTGCCCCGCTCCGCCATAAGGAGGGCGATCTCCTGCTCGTTGATGCCGACCATCGCCTCGCCCAGATCCTCCGAAAGTTCCGCCAGAATTTTGGGGTCGTTGTAGTTGGTGACCGCCTGCACAATGGCGCGGGCGCGCTTGGCGGGGTTCCCCGACTTGAAAATGCCGCTGCCGACAAATACCCCCTCCGCACCCAGCTGCATCATGAGCGCTGCGTCTGCGGGCGTCGCCACCCCGCCGGCCGCAAAGTTGACGACGGGAAGTTTGCCGTTATCGTGCACATACTTGACAAGTTCATAGGGTACACACAGCTGCTTAGCCTCTTCGTAGAGCTCGTCCTCGCGCATGGAGACGACTTTTCTGATCTCGCTCATCATCATGCGCATGTGACGGACTGCCTGCACCACGTCGCCCGTGCCCGGTTCTCCCTTGGTGCGGATCATGGACGCGCCCTCTGCAATGCGCCGCAGAGCCTCGCCGAGGTCCCGCGCGCCGCAGACAAAGGGGACCTTGAACTGCGTTTTGTCAATGTGGTATTTATCGTCGGCGGGAGAGAGGACCTCGCTCTCGTCGATGTAGTCAATCTCGATCGCCTCCAAAATTTGCGCCTCGGCAATGTGGCCGATACGGCACTTGGCCATGACGGGAATGGACACCGCATTCTGGATCCCCTTGATCATCTTGGGGTCGGACATGCGGGAGACCCCGCCCGCCGCGCGGATGTCGGCGGGAATGCGTTCGAGCGCCATGACGGCGCATGCCCCCGCCTCTTCTGCGATCTTCGCCTGCTCGGGCGTGGTGACGTCCATGATGACCCCGCCTTTGAGCATTTGCGCCAAATTTTTATTGAGTTCGTAACGTTCGTTCATGCTTTGCTCCTCTATGCTGATTTTCGCGCCTATTATAGCACGAACGCGGGAGACAGTCAACCTTTTTCGGGGGAGGGGGAAGGAGCGGAGGGCAATTCGGCACATTTGGAGCGGTTTTCAATATGCTTGAACGCAACAAGATTCCCTCGGAGACTTGACGTATCGGACTTCGTAATTTCCCTGACGGCTCGGAATGACGCGCTTACGCGCGTTTGCACACACCCGAGAGTGGGGGTAAAATAAGGTAGAGATGTCTCCACTTCGGTCGACATGACACGATTGGGAACGGTACCCCCACCTAACGCCTGCGGCGCCACCCGCCCCCGTAAACGGGGGCAGGTCTTTACACAAAAAGGACCCCGAAGGGTGGCTTCGATAGGGATTCTATGAATAAGCGGTTTGGCGGTTCGTCAGACCGCTTATTCTATTGTCCTTGCT
>CANROE010000026.1 GCA_947632195.1 uncultured Clostridia bacterium
ACCGAAGTGGAGAAATCTCACCTTATGATCCAACTGTCATTTCGACCGAAGTGGAGAAATCTCACCTTATGATCCAATCTGTCATTTCGACCGAAGTGGAGAAATCTCACGGTAGAGATGTCTCGACAGGCTCGACATGACATCGGACTTCAACACGAACCAACATTACTTACACTCATACGGTTTTTCTCCTATGACCTCTCTCCCGCTTACCCCCCCCTAAAAAGCGGGAGAGACCATAGGAGAAACAAGCCGCATTTGTCCCTCAAAACAATCATTATAAGGAGGAAAATCATGAAAAAAATTCTTTCTCTTGCAGCCGCGTCTGTCATGCTCCTTTCGGTAGCGTCCTATTTTGCGGGTTGCGGAGAGGCATACACCGCTGAGATAAATTGGGATGTGGATCTTTCTCAGCCCGTCGAGCTGAAAGGCCTCTATCCGGAGACGGGTTTGGGCGCGTTCGGCGCCGACGACGGCGCCAAGATCATTCAGCAGAAAACCGGCTATAAAATGACCTACCAGGAAATGGGCGCCAATGCCGATAACGAAGTAAACAACTTCCTCACCACCCGTGCGGAATTCGACATTATGAAACTCACCGAGGCGCAGTATCACCCCTATTTGGAGGACGGTACCTTCCTCGACCTCACCGAATTGTTGCAAAAGACCTCGCAGGGCAGAACGCTCTACCAGCTCATCGACCTCATGGACTTCGGCTGGGACTCCGTTACCTATACCGACCTCGAAGGCAACAAGCACATCTACGGCATTCCCGACTTCGGCTTTGTCTGCATGACGGACAGCGCGCTCGTGTGGAACATGGATCACCTTGCAAAGATCGGCTTTAAGCAAAAGTACAACAAGGATGTTCCCGATCAGCTCTCCGAAGTAACGTGGGCGCTCGAAGAGCTGCAAAAACAGTTCGGCAGCAACAACGAACAATACCACGCTCTGGGGATCCCCGGCAGCAACTCCTGCGAAATTTCCCAGATCAAGAGCGCGTTCGATGTGCCTTGGCAGTTCTATGTGGACGACAACGGCAAGATCCAGCAGTACGTTTACAGCCCCAACGTGGACAACTACGTCAAGTACATGAACAAGCTCCGCAAGGAGAGTATCCTCTCCGAGGCATGGCAGAACGAGAGCCAGTCCGCCGCAAACCAGAAGTTTGCAATGGAACTCAACTCCTGCACCTACATCTCCTATTGGAACGTGACCCCCCTCATCAACGCCATTGTCGACCAGGATAAGGCGAACGGCGGGCAGATCGCGAGCAAAATGGGGATCAAAAACGATTACGAGACCGTCCGCGATAACGCGGTGAAATGGGTGACCAAGGTCCGCGGCGACGGAACAGACGGTTCGAGAGATCAAGAGGTCGCGCGCCTCGAAGGCGACCCGGGCGGCGTTTCCTATTACACCGTCATTCCTGCCTACATGGCAGACCGCGCCCTCTATATCATCGACTTCCTCACCAAGAAGATGGAAGCGTTCGGCGACTTCTACGCCGGCGTCGAGGGCGACCATTGGAACAAGATCCAACCGGGTGATCTCGGCAAGGCAGGCAAGGATAACGGCGGCTACGGCTGGACGGAAAACCCCGTCGGCCTCTCGGCAGAAGCGCCCAAGGCGGAAGATTACACCAAGGAAAAGGACGCCGAGTACGCCAAGTACGAAAACTTGAAGGAAAAGATCATCTTTGTCCGTCCCTACGAGTACGAGTACACCAAGTACACCAACAAAGACCCCGCAGCCGGCAACGTTCTTGACGAAAACAACATGAACGAGGAGAAGATCACGGTAAAGGGCGGCGGTTATTGGTGCCAGCTCACTCCCCGCTACATCGCGCACATCGCCGATAACTCTCAGTATTGCAACGGCACGAACGCGATCTCCGCAACTTCCCTTTATCATTTGAGAGAGACGGGGTTCGACGCATGGCAGGTGGCCGATCCCGAGGGCGAGGGCAGAATTCCCAACCCGATGTGGATGTGTCCCCCGATGAAGTGGTGGGCGCCCGTGTCCATTCTTTCCCGCACCTTGCTGAAAAACGGCATCGCGAGCGCGATCGACGCAGACGACTGCATCAAGGCGCTCAACAACGCCCGCGAAGGTGCAAAGACGAAGAAGGTGACGAAGGATACCGTCAACGGAAAAGAGACGTACTACTATTGGTCGGACACCATTTCCGAAGAGATGACGAAGTGGTACAACGAAGTAAAAGTCAACCGCCAACCCAGGTAACGTAACGGTCTCCCGCAGGAACGGGACAGAGAATTAAGGTGAAGCTATGGAAGAATATGTCAATCGAACAAGCGAATCCCCCGCTGTGCAAGCGGCGGGGGAAACCGCTTTCCCCGCAGGCGGCATAGCAGGCGACGCGGGAGCGGTGAAACCGATCTATGAGGAGCCCGGGTTTTGGAAGAGTCAGTGGAAGCGCATCAAGAAATATCGAAAAATTCTCTTTTTCCTCATTCCTGCTGCGGCTTTTACACTGATTTTTTCATATATCCCGATGCTCGGCATTTTGTTTGCCTTCAAGGGCCCGGAATTCAACCTTACCAAGGGCGACGTGCTTTACAATCTGACGCACGGCAGCTGGACCTTTGCGAATTTCGGCAACATTTTCGTGGATAATTCCTTTTGGAGAGCCGTGGGCAATACCCTCATCATCAACGTGATCAGGCTACTCGTATGTTTCCCGCTCTCCATCATCATCGCGGTGCAGCTGTCGGAGCTCAAAAACCAGACGCTGAGCAAGGTGATCCTGATCATACTCACCATTCCCAATTTCCTTTCGTGGGCGATCGTCATCGGTATCTGGTCGGGCATCTTGCACCCGGATACGGGGGCGCTGGGGCAGATCACGGGTCACATCATGGCGCAGGACGCGTGGTTCAAACCGCTTGCCGTCTTTTTCTCGGCGTGGAAGGGCGCCGGGTGGGGGTGTATCCTCTTCTATTCCGCGATCGTCTCCATCGATAAGACGTACTATGAATCTGCGACGCTGGAAGGCGCGAACAGATTACAGAAGATGTGGTATCTCACCCTTCCGTCCATTATGCCCACCATTGCGCTCATGCTTGTTCTGAACATCAGCGGCATGATGGCGACGGGCTTTGAACAAATTTACACGATGATGCAGGTAAATGCGGGCGTTTTGACCGATTCCCAGATCGTGCTCGATACCTACATCTACGAAATCTCCGTCGTCAACCGTACGAGCGTGCCGTTTGCAACGGCGCTCGGCGTATTCAACGGCGCGATCGCATTGGCGCTCATGCTCATCGGTAACACGATCACGACAAAGACCATGAAGCGCGGACTTTGGTAAGAGGAGGCAGTAAAAATGACCGAAAAGATGATCGAACAAGAACTCGGAACTGCCGCCGGACCAACTGCGGCTCCCGCAAAGCGTCCGCATGGGCTGCGCATTTTCAAAAGGAATCCGAACAAGATCAAAGAGAGCAAGCTGGACATCTTCCTCAACATTCTCAATCTCACGATATTGTTTTTGGGCGTTATCCTCATTGTCTTTCCTTTGCTCAACTATTTCTCGCTCGCCTTTAACGACGGCAACAGCAATCTGAAAGTGGTTGTATTCCCCGTTTCGCCCACGCTAAACGCGTTCAAGTATGTGTTGGTAGGGGCAGGCGCGCTCGACTTCTGGCGGGCGTTCGGGAACTCCGTTCTTCTCACCGTCGTCGTTACCATCGGCTCGAACCTTGTGGAGGCAATGGCGGCGTATCCGCTCTCCAAGCGCGATTTCCCCTTCAAGAGCGGCATCATGATGTACTTCATCATCACCATGCTCTTCTCGGCGGGCATCGTACCCATCTATCTGTTGATGTACATGTTCGGCCTGCTTGATACGATCTGGTCGGTGGTGCTCATTTCCATTTCAAACGTCACCCACCTGCTCTATTTCAAGACGTTCTTCGAGGGGATCCCCGCCGACATTGAGGAGGCGGCAAAGCTCGACGGCGCGAGCGATCTGCAACTTTTCTTCCTCATTGTCGTTCCCATGTCCCTGCCCATCATCGGCAGCTGCTGTTTCTTCACGATCGTCGGCTGCTGGAACGGGTACGGTTCGGCAATGATCTTCATTTCCGAATCTGCGGACGGCAAACTTGCGCAACCTCTTGCGTACTACCTCTATTTGATGTTGCAGAACACGACGCTCAACAAGAACGATCCTTGGCTCATGGCGAACGGACAGAACGTGGAGGCTGCGGCGATGGTCGCGAGCATCATTCCCATTCTGCTCATGTATCCTTACGTCGTCAAGTACATCAAGGGCGGCCTTCAAATCGGTTCCGTCAAAGGATAAGTTATGCACCGTATTTTGCTCCTGCCGCTCGACGAGCGGCCCTGCAATTACACCTTTCCGCGCATCATGCCCAAGGCGGATTTCGAGCTCATCGAACCGCCGATGGCGTATATGGGGTTGAAAAAACGCCCCGCCGACCGCGACAAACTCGCGGAGTGGGTGCTGAGAGAGGGGGAAGGGGCGGACGCCGTCATTCTCTCTCTCGATACGCTCGTCTACGGCGGGCTGATCCCGTCCCGTCTCCACAGTGAGACGGCAGAGGCGCTCTCCGCCAGATTGGGGCTCCTCAAAGCGCTCAAAGCGCGCAGGCCGTCCTGTAAGATCTATGCCTTTCAGACGATCATGCGCTGTCCGTTCTATTCCCTTTCGGACGAAGAACCGGACTATTATGCGGAGTGCGGCGCGGAGATCCATCTTTACGGCAGATACACCCACAAGCAGCAGCTGGGGCTTTTGAGCGAGGAGGAAGAAAAAGATTTCCCCCGCGTGAAGGAGAAGATCCCCAAGGCGGCGCTGGAAGATTACACGGCGCGGCGGGCGGTCAATCTCGAAGTGCTGTTTTGCACGTTGGAGCTCGTCAAGGCGGGCGTGATCGATTCGTTCATCGTCCCGCAGGACGACAGCGCGCCCTACGGGTTTACGTCGCTCGACCAGCAAAAGGTCAGAACGCGGATCAGGGAGCTGGGGCTCCTTCTCAAAGTTCCCGTCTATCCCGCCGCCGACGACACGGGCATGACCATGCTCTGCCGCGCGGTCAACGAGCTCAACGGGATCGTGCCCAAAATTTATGTCTATTACGCCTCGGCGAAGGGCCCGTTCGTCACCCCGTCTTTTGAGGACCGTTCCATCGACGCCACCGTCAAAAACCAGATCTTGGCTGCGGGGTGCAGGCGGGTTTACAGTTTGCCAGAGTGCGATATCATGCTCGCCGTCAACATCGGTTCGGAGATGATGTATCTTGCGAGCGAAGAGCAGATGAACGCCGCCTATCAGATCGAGCGCAGTCTGCCCGAGTACATCGACCAGATCAAGTACGCCCTTTCGGAGGGCAAGCTCGTGGCGGTGGCGGATGTCGCCCACCCCACGCAGAACGATATCGAACTTTTCAAGCTGCTCTACGAGGAGGACCTGGCGTTTCGGATCCACGCCTATGCGGGCTGGAACACTTCGAGCAATACCCTCGGCACGGTCATCTGCGAGAGCTGTCTCTATCTCTGCGGCAGGGACGAGCGGGGCAACCGCGACTTTTTGCTGCACCGCTATTTCGACGATGTGGGCTACTGTTCCCACACGCGCACCTGGACGGACATCAACCCCGTTCCGGAGAACGGCTGCACGGTATTCGTGCTCGACGGCGAGCGCGGCAAGTGCGTGCAGGCGGCGAAGGGAGAACTTCTGCGCTATATGCGGGAGAACTTCCCGAAGATCGCCGAAAAAGTGGAGGACGTAGACGTGAGTTCCCCCTGGAACCGCACGTTTGAAATGGAGTTTGTACTCAAAACCAAAGACTGATATGCAAAAAATCACCCAACAACTGCAAAAAACGGCGGAAGGATACGCGCTCACGCTGCGGCGGCCTTACCGCGCCGCATACGGTTTCGGCGAGAAGTTCGACTCGGTGGACCAAAAGGGGAAATACGTCCGCGCCTGCGTGCGCGAGAAGTGTTTCTATCAAGGGGAATACACCTATTGTTCCATGCCCTTTTTGCTCACGCCCGACGGTTTCGGGCTGTATGCGGATACCTATGTCGAGGTGGACTTCGACCTGAGCACGGAGGGAGAGATCACGCTTTCGTTCCGGGAGGGGAGCTGCGGCGAACGGGCGGAGGTGTACCTCTTCGAGGGCACGCCGAAGCAAATTATAACGCAGTTCCGCACCCTTACGGGCATGCCGCGCCTGTTCCCGAAATGGGCGCTCGGCGCATGGATGAGCGCCAACCGCTGGCACACGCAGGAGGAGCTCGAAGAGCAGCGCATGCTCACGCGGCAGCACAATTTCCCCCACAATGTCATGGTGGTGGAGCCGTGGAGCGATCTTACGACCCATTATCTCTGGAACGGCAGCGTCGTTCCGCACAAAGAGGGTAACGAATACGCCTCTTTGGAGGAGATGACGTTCGGCGATCCTTGGCAAGACCCGAAGGCGCTCATCGACGGTCTGCATGCGGACGGGCTGCACCTGCTCTTGTGGCTGGTGCCCATCTATGCGCAGGGCGTGAACATCGAATCGGGGTGGAACGTTCCGCAGTGTCTATCGGACAACGAATACGTCAAAGCGCACGGCGAATGCGTCCTCAATGCGGACGGCACGCCCTATGAGATCCCGCACACCTGGTGTATCGGGAGCATGGTGCCCGACTTCACCGACCCTGTGGGCAGAGAGCATTGGTTCAACCGTTTCCGCTATCTCAAAGAACTCGGGATCGACGGATTCAAGACGGACGGCGGGGAGTTTATCCACGAGCCTACGGTCAAGTTCCATGACGGCACAACGGGCCGCGAGGGGCAGAACCGCTATTGCGAAGATTACACCGCCGGTTTTGCGGAATTTATCGGGGAGCAAGGCATCGTATTCTCCCGCGCGGGCGGGCAGAAGAGCCCCTCGTTTACGGTTTTGTGGGCGGGCGACCAGGAGTCCACATGGAGCGAATTCCGCTCCGTGCTCAAAGCGGGGCTCTCGGCGGGGCTCTCGGGCTTTTCCTGCTGGGGGTTCGACATCGCGGGTTTCTCGGGCTATCTTCCGAGCGCGGAACTCTATCTGCGCGCGGTGCAGACGGCGGCGTTCGTGCCCGTCATGCAGTGGCACAGCGACCCCGTCTCGAACGGCAGGTGCGATTTTACGGGCGCGTGGCAGATCAACGACCGCAGCCCCTGGAACATCGCCGCCTTCCACAAGAGCGGGGAGCTCTTGGGGCTTTTCCGCAAGCAGTTCTTTTTACACTACAATTTGTTGCCCTATCAATACGCGCTCATGCAAGAGGCGCACGAAACGGGCATTCCTCCCATGCGGCATCTCATGCTCGAATTTCCCGAGGACGAAAGATGCTTCGGCGTCGAGGACGAGTTCATGCTCGGGAGCGCACTTCTCGTTGCTCCCGTATTGGAGGACTATACCGAGTGCCGCACCGTCTATCTTCCCGCAGGGGTCTGGTACGACCTGTTTACAGGCGAGCGCTACGCGGGCGGCCGCACCTATGAGGTCGCGCTCTGCGAGGAGCACTGTCCCGTCTTTTTGCGGGAGGGGAGAGCGGTCCCGCTCAACTTGAAGGGCGGCGCGCTCTGTTCGGATGTCGGCAACCGTCTCGACGGCTACGAGGAACTCACCTTCCTTGTGAGCGGCGAGGGGACGGCGGAATTTGAGGACGATCTCGGCAACCGCATTGCGGTCCGCTGGACGCAAAATACTTTTGAAACCGTGCGGAATGATCGGGGCATTCCCGTTCATGTCATGCATACAAAGGCGAGGGAATTATGAAGAAAAAATTTTTACTGTTGATTTGCCTTCTCACGGCGCTCTGCTGTATGCTCTGCGCCTGCGGCGAAGTGCCCATCGACCCGCCCGATCCGGGGCTGACGCTCGATCGGACGTCGCTCACGCTGATGGACGGCGGAGAGGGTCAGCTCACCGTCTCTTTTCAGGGAGAAAAGACGATCTCATGGACGGTCTCGGACAAGTCGGTCGTCTCGGTCACGGCAGACGGCGCAAAGGCGACCGTCAAGGGCTTGAAGGAGGGCACGGCGACCGTTACCGCCGCCTGCGACGATCTCACCGCCACCTGCACGGTCACGGTCAAGCGGTCTGCTCTCTCGGTGTATCTTCCGGACGGGCCGACGGGCAGCCTGAAAAACGGGCGGCTCGTGCTCGTCAAGAACGGCGTTGCAACGGTCAGGGCGATGTCGGACACTCCTCTTACGGGCGTTCCCAAATGGAGCTCTTCGGACGAGAGTATCGGCACGGTGGAGTCACAGGGTCTGATCGCGCGCGTCAAGGCAGTTGCCAGAGGCGTGTGCACGATCACCGTCGAGTGCGACGGATACAGCGCAAGTTTCACCCTTTTTGTGGGCAAGACGGCGTGATAAGGAGGCAGATATGAAAAAAATACTTCTCGTTCTTTCAACGCTCATTCTTGCGGTCTGCCTCACGGCGGGGATCACCGTCCCCGCGTATGCGGCGCCCGAGACTTACAGCACCTATATCAACGTCGCGACGCAGGGCAGCGGGCTCATGATCGAGCCTACCCTCGTGCTCGAACCCACGGAGGAGGCCCAGCTCACGGGCAAGGGATACGCCTCCGCCGTCGTCACGCCGGACGCCGCGATGAAAGTCGATCTCGGCAAAGAGCGTTCGCTCAAAGATCTCTTTAAACTCAAAATCAAGGATAAATCCATTCTCGTCGTCCGTCTCGGCAAAGACACGGTGCAGCCCTTCCTCGATTGGCTGGACAAAACCTACACGGTGTCGGACGTCATGGCGATCTCCGACGATGTCACCGTTCTCGGACAGCTCTATGCCGACGAAAAAGGGTATCTCGTCAACACCGTTTACGATCTCACGTCCGAAGAGCTCTCTTCCGACCGTTACGCGCAATGGGAGAACATTGCCGCCGCCAACAAGGCGGGGTGCAATATCCTGCTCTATGACGTACAGGAAAATCTCCCCGTCGTCGCCGAGTACGTCTCCGCGATGAGCAAGGTCTGCTGGGCGCAGGTGGAGAGCAAGGAGGAGGGCGCGCTGGCGATCGCGGCGGGCTGCTACGGCATTCTTTCGTCGGACGGCGAAGTGCTCACGCAGTCGCTCGGTTATTTCAAGGAGAAGGGCTTTGCGCGGGCGCAGTACATCGCCGCGCATCGGGGGATCACGAAATACGCCAACGAGCAGTCTTTAACGGGCATCATGGCGTCCTATAACGAGGGCGCAACCCATGTGGAGATCGACATTCAGGTCACCTCGGACGGCCACCTCATCAGCTGCCACGATAACGATATTACCCGCGTATCGGGCATGCCGAGCAAATATGTTGTCAACCAAACGTTGGAGGGTCTGAAAAAAATCAAACTCACCAATTACAGCGCGCGCTACGAAGAGAGTTTCGCTACGCTCGAAGATATGTGCGCGGCGCTTGAAAAGACGGACGTCATTCTCATCGTGGAGTTAAAGCTCGACAGCGCCTCCCAAAAGGCGCTCGACTTAAAGCCCATCGAAAAGCTCAAAGCGGTCATGGAGCAATATCCGGGCATGAAGGGGCATTGGATCACGATCACCTTCTTCGCGCCCTACGCTGCGGCGATGAAGGAGATCCTTCCCGAAATTCCCTGCTGTTATCTCGGCGCGGGGGCGTCCACGGTCGAAACGCAGAACGGGCAAAAGCCGTGGGACGGCGAACACAAGAATCTTACGGACATCGGCGGCAAGATCAAATTCCTGCGCAAGCGCAACATCGGGCTCGATGAAATGGAGTACGACAACGAGAAGAAGACGATGAGTGGCGCCACGAACAGGCTTGCGCAGGGATATCTCGCGCGCGGCTATACGCTGAACACATGGACGTACGAAGGCCTTGCCCACTTTGCGG
Source organism: uncultured Clostridia bacterium (assembly GCA_947632195.1). Classification (GTDB taxonomy): domain Bacteria; phylum Bacillota; class Clostridia; order Christensenellales; family Borkfalkiaceae; genus Gallimonas. The sequence continues at coordinate 9,904 of CANROE010000026.1, forward strand.
TCAAGACGAACATTGCTACAACCAACACGGCGGAAGATTGCGCAATGCTCGTCAAGGAAGTTGCGGCAGGGGAGATCGCGCTCACCGAAGCCCAGCTTTCGGCAAAGAAGGCGAAGGTGCCTTGCCTCGCTTACAACGGCTGGATGTTTGAATACGAGTGCGACGTGATCGAGGTTTCCCGCACGGGCAACACCGCGCAAGTTCTCTTCTACTATGTGCAGGAGACGGGCGATGCGGCGGCTCCGTCGTACGGGATCTACTCGCAACTGAAAACGGTTGCTGTTTCTTAACGAAAAATGATAAGGAGTATATTATGAAAAAGATTTTAGCGACAATCATGGGCGTCTGCATGCTCGGCATGTGCTGTATTACGGGTTGCAACGAAACGCCTCCCCCCAACCCCGATGAAAATAACCCCAATAACAACAACCCCAACCAAAATGTCACAACGGAGGGGCAGCCCGTCGGGAATGAGATCCAAAAAGACCGCGACTCGCTTGATTTTGTTTTCAACAGTCTCTATAAGCCGACGACGTTTGTGGACGCTACGTCCGGTTTCAACAGCGCGGAGGACGTCAAGGGGGGCAGATTCTTTATCAATGGGAAATATTATGATAAGCTGAGCTCCGTCGGCAGCCGCCAGGACGTGAAAGTCGAGCTGTATAACGACAGCAACGCGATGATGATCAACGTCGCAGCGGGCATGGCGTTCACCCTGCCCTCCACCGAGGTAGAGGCAGACTATACCATCGCCAATTACCGCACGCAGTATAAATTCGACAATTCCGTACTCACGTTCAGCGCGGAGGAACAGAACCCCTATACCGCGCTTGCGGACGGCTGGTACGTCTACATCAACGAGTGGGCGATCCGCCATCTCGTGAACATGAAATACTACGAAAACCAGAACCTTACGCTGCTCAACGAGGACAGTCTCGGGTTTGACATCACTCCCGTCGGCGCAAACGGCACGTCGGACGGCACGCGCGCCTATCCCACCGTCAAGCAGGGCGACCTTACCTTCCGTCCCGGCTTTGAGGTGTACCGTTTCGACATCGAGATCAACGATCCGGGCGAAACGGAGTATCCCTTCTACAATATCGGGATCATCCACGAAAAAGACGCGATCAAAAAGGCGGCATTCTTCGTGCTCAAATCCAAGGAAAACAAGGCGGCAGTCAGAGACGAGATCCTCAAAAGCTGGCGCGTGCTGACCGCAAAGGGCAAACCCCGCAACTATTTCGAGAACAAGGACCCCGTTCCCGATCCTCATTGGAACGCGGAAACCAAGGCGTTCTTCGAGCAGTTCTCCACCCAAAAGACGAAGAGCTGGGGGGTATTCTCCTACTCCATGCCTGGCGATGTGGGCAACTTGCATCCCGGCGAGGGCAGCTATGATTCTTATCTGAAAGCGAGCCTCGGCATTCAGAATTATATCGAGAACGAGATCTGGGGCGGCAAGAAGTACGACGTGTACATGACCTACACCCACCTCGGCACCGGTGCCGCAGATAACCCCAACCGTACGCCCCACTACTATCCCGTGGACATGAGCAGGGCGCTTGCGGGCGGCAACGGGTTCAACGGCAAACCCGCCCTTGAATTCACCTACCAGTACACGACCAACAACAACCTCGTCGACCAGGAGATCTCTCCCATGTTCGACATCATGCGCGGCAAGTTCGACGACTATTTCAAGCGCCTCGCGGAGGACATCAAGAAGTACGAACAGCCCATCATGTTTCGTCTCAACAACGAGATGAACACCGACTGGACGAGTTATTCGGGCATCATGAACCTGCTCGACCCCGATATTTTCACGAGCACATGGAGAAGGCTGTATAACATCTTCATCGAAAACGGCGTCGACAATGTCATCTGGGTCTGGAACCCCATTGCGGAGTCCGCTCCCTATTCGGGTTGGGGGGAAGATCTGTGCTACTTCCCGGGCTTTGATTGCGTGCAGCTGCTCGGCGGCACGAGCTATGAGTTCAACAACTACACGGGCGACGCCATGACGCAGTACACCTCTTTCAAGGAGCATTACAGCCGCCTGTATGACAAGAACAAGAATTACTTTTCAAAGTGGAGCATGATCATCGGCGAATTCGCTTGCGGCTCGGGCGGCAACGCAACGGGCGAGCTCGGCAGGAACCGCGCGGCGCAGGCGGAATACGTCAAGGGCATGTTTGAGGAACTCAACGCCGAGGATCCCGCGCCCTACGCGCAGCAGATCAAGGGGCTCATCTGGTTCAACTGCAACGACTATTCGGGCTCGCAGATCACCAACCGTCTGAGATTCGCCATGACTCCCGAGTTTGACATCTTCAACAGAAAAGAGAAATATGACGACCTCACAGATACCTGGGCTGCGTTCAAAGAAGGCTTTGCGAACGCGGCAAAGCTCGGAGCGTAAGAGAAGCACCGAGAGAGGAGCAATAATATGGAAAAGATCACCCGCGCCGCGCTCGCGGAACTCTTCGGACGGGCGCGCGTCGGCGCCGACGCCGAAAACGGCATTGCCTCTGCGGAGGATCTTCTCGGCGCAAGATGTTTTTCGGACGGCGCCTATACGGAGAAATGCGAGGGGAGCGACGTCAAGCTCGAACTTTTCGGCAAGAGCGCAAAGCGGTTTGTCGACCTTTCCGCAGGCATGGCGTTCACCCTTCCGACGGAAGAAGAGGTCTCTGTCGACTATTCCCTTGCGGCATACCGCACCCGCTACACCTTCGGCGGCTGCGTGCTGACTGCGTCTGCGGAGGAGAGCAACCCCTATGCCGATCGCGGCGAGGACTGTTGGCACATTTACGTCAACGAGTGGGCGCTCCGCCACCTCGTCTCCCCGCAGTATTACGCCAACCAGCGGCTCACCTTGCTGAATGCGGAAACGCTCGGCTTTACCATGCTCCCCGTCGGGGAGGACGGCACGTCGGACGGCGTCCGCAGCTATCCCACGATCAAAGAGGGCAACCGCGCAATGCGGGCGGGGTATGAAGTATACCGTTTCGATATCCGCATCGACGACGCAGGGAAGATCGCACGTCCCTATTACAACATCGGGCTGATCCGTAAGCTCGGCGAAGAGATCCGTTTCGGGTTGTTCGTCTTGAAGTCCCCCGAAAACAACGCCGCGCTCATGGACGCGATCATGAGAAGTTACACCCTCTTCGCGCCCGAGGGCAAGCGCCGCAACTATTTTTCGGCGGGCGCTCCCTTGGAGGATCCCCATTGGAACGAAGAAACGCGCGGATTTTTCCGTCGTTTCATGGCGCAGGAAAAGAAGAGCTGGGGGGTATTCTCCTACTCCATGCCGGGCGAGGAGGACAGTCTCGTCCCCGGCAGCGGGCGGTACGACGCCTTCCTCTCCGACAGTCTCGCCATGCAAAAGTTCATCGAAGAAGAGGTATGGGGCGGAAAGAAGTACGACGTCTACATGACCTATACCCACCTCGGCAAGGGAGCTTTGGGAGAGAAGGGGCGCACGCCGCACTACTACCCCGTCGCCATGAGCAAGACGCTTGCGGACGGCAACGGGGACGGCGAAAGGCCCGTGCTCGAATTCACCTTCCAATTTACGACGAACAACAATCTCGTCGATCAAGAGCTCACCCCCATGTTCGACATTTTGCGGGGCGGCTACGATGAATATTTTGTCCGTCTCGCCCGCGACATCAAGGCATACGGCAAGCCCGTCATGCTCCGTCTCAACAACGAGATGAACACCGACTGGACGAGCTACTCGGGCATGATGACCCTGCTCGACCCCGACATTTTTACGGAGACGTGGAAACGTTTTTACCGCATTCTGATCGGCGAGGGGTGCGACAACATCATCTGGGTGTGGAACCCCATCGCGGACAGCTGTCCCTATTCGGGTTGGGGGGAAGATCTGTGCTACTTCCCGGGCTCTGAATACGTCCAGCTGCTCGGCGGCACCAACTATGAGGGGAACAACGACCGCTCCCGTTTCAAATCGTTCAAGGACCGCTACGGCAGTCTTTACGAGAAGAACAAGAACTACTTTGAAACGTGGGGGATGATCATCGGCGAATTCGCCTGCGGTTCGGGCGGCGCGACGACGGGCGAGCTCGGCAGAAACCGCGACTTACAGGAAAAGTGGGTCAAGGAGATGTTCGACGAACTCAACGCCGCAACCCCCGCGCCCTATGTACGTCAGATCAAGGGGCTCATCTGGTTCAACTGTAACGACTATGTGGGAGACGCCGTCTCCAACCGTTTCAGGTTTGCCGACGTCCCCGGCGGGACGGGCGAATTTCGCGGGGAGACATACAGCGACCTCACCCGCACATGGGCGGCATTCCGCAAAGGGTTTGAGGACGCGGAAAAACTCAAATAAAGGGCCGTTTTTCCTCGGAAAAATCACGGCTGAATGAAACGACAAGGAAGATTTGCCATGAAAAACGTCATTCCGAAAGGTCTGGTAGTTTCCTGCCAGGCGCTCAAAGACGAGCCGCTCTACGGCGGAAACACCATTCCAAAAATGGCGCTTGCCGCCAAGCAGGGGGGTGCGGTCGGCATTCGCGCCAACACCGTGCGCGACATCAACGCCATTCACCGCATCACGGGGGGAACGCTCCCCATCATCGGCCTCATTAAAAAGCAGTATGCCGATTCACCCGTCTACATAACGCCCACGCTCAAAGAGGTAAGGGCGCTCATCCGTTCGTCGTGCGACGTCATCGCGCTCGACGCGACCCTCCGTCCCCGTCCGGAGGGGGCTACGGTCGAAACACTCTATCGCTATATCCGCGAGCATTCGGAGAAGGCGATCATGGCAGATTGCGCCAACTATGAGGACGCGATCGCGGCGGACAAACTGGGGTTCGACTATGTGTCCACCACGCTGCGCAGCTACACGGATGATACGGCGGGGTTCGTCATTCCCGATCCCGAATTCTGCGCGCAGCTTCTCAACGACGTGAAAAACGCCACCGTTGTCGCGGAGGGGGGGATCAACTCCTTTGCCGCTCTGCGCAGCGTGCTCGATTCGGGGATCGACCATGTCATCATCGGCGCGGCGATCACCCGTCCGCAGGTCATCACCCGCGTCTTTGTCAACGTGCTCGAAACGCATCCCAACTTTGCAAGGAGCTGAATATGAAATTTACGGTCGCCATTCTCGGCTGCGGCAACCGCGGGGCCGAGACATACGGTAAACTTCTCTTCCGAGAGAAAAACTTCACGATCGTCGCACTCTGCGAACGGGACGCGGAACGGCTTGCTCACTACGGCAGGCAATTCTCCGTCCCCGAGCAGTCGCGTTTCGCGGACGAAGAGACCTTTTTTGAAAAGCGGCGGGCGGATCTTCTCGTCATCGCGACGATGGACGCCGACCATGTGCGGCAGGGGATCAAAGCGCTGTCGCTGGGGTACGATCTGTTGCTTGAAAAGCCCATCTCGGACAAGCGGGAGGAGCTCGAATCGCTCCTTGCGGCGCAGAAAGAGTACGGCGGAAAGGTCGTTGTGTGCCATGTCCTGCGGTATGCGCCCGCCTTCGTCAAGACGGCGCAGCTTCTGAAAGAGGGAAAGATCGGCAAGCTCGTTGCCATACAGGCGCTCGAACAGGTGGCGTATTGGCACCAGGCGCACAGTTTTGTTCGGGGGAATTGGCGCTCCCGCGAAGAGACCGCGCCCATGATCCTTGCCAAGTGCTGCCACGACCTCGACCTGTTGCAATATTATGCGGGCTCCCGCGCAAAGAGCGTCTCTTCGGTGGGAGATCTCGTGTGGTTCCGACCCGAAAACGCGCCCGAAGGCGCGGCGGCGCGGTGCACGGAGTGCCGGTATATCGGCACTTGCCCTTACAGCGCCGAGCGGATCTATGTCGATCAATGGAAGAAGAACGGGCAGCTGCCCGCAGTCTGGCCGCAGATCCAGATCACTTCCGATTATCCGCTCACCGAGGAAAAGTTGGAGCGGGCGATCCGCGAGGGACCCTACGGCAGGTGCGCGTACCGCTGCGACAACGACGTCGTAGACCACCAGCTCACCGAGATCGTCTTTGAAAACGGGGTGAAAGCCACCCTCACCATGACGGCGTTCACGGCGGGGATCGGGCGCATCATGCGGTTCTTCGGCACCCTCGGCGAGATCGTCTTAAACGAAGAGGAGGACGTTGTCTCCTATAAGCCGTTCGGCGGGGAGCGGGAGGACTTCCGCATTTCCGCGCTCGGGGAGATCGGCAGCGGCCACGGCGGGGGCGATCAGGGACTTGTGGATACCCTCTATGAAGTGCTGTGCGGGCGGGAGGGAGAGACCTCTCTCGAACGCTCCGTCGAGAGCCATCTCATGGCGATCTGCGCCGAGGAGTCCCGTCTCAAAGGGGGCTCGCTCGTCCTCGTTCACTGAAAAAAGACACCCGAAGCGCGCCTTCGGGTGATTTTCTCTCCCCGCCGCAAAGGCGGGAAACACCATTATTTTCGGAGGAAAACTATGATCATACCCGTTTTGGACCCTCATTTCCGCCCGTTTATCGGTTTTTTGGAGCAGTTCGAGCGCGAAACCGCCGCCCTGCCACAGGAACAGCGCGCACAGATCGTTTTGAGCGTTTCGCACGGCGACAGGCGGGAAGTTTACGCCTATGAGGGATTTCGCGACGGCGTGGACGACGCGCGCAACTGTTTTCTTGCGGAGCGGCTCGCAAAGACTTTGCTCTGGGTGTACGGCGGGCACAGGCTCGGCGTTTACGGTAGCAGGAAGATCTTTGAATTTCTGCGCGAGCGCTATTCGGAGAAAGGCGCGCGGGCGTTCGACTTCGGCTTTATGCAGGATGTCTACGAACAGCCGTTTGTCGTGGAAGAACTCGCGGAAGCGCCCGTGCGGCAGACCGTCTCCCTGCGGGTGGGCGGACACCTCGAAGGTTGCCGTATCGGATTCGACGCAGGCGGGAGCGACCGCAAGGTGAGCGCGGTGATCGACGGCAAGGCCGTCTATTCCGAAGAGGTCGTCTGGCACCCCAAAACGCAGAGCGACCCCCGCTACCACTACGAGGGGATCCTCGCCGCCATGAGAACTGCGGCGAGCAAAATGCCCCGTGTGGACGCGATCGGCGTCTCTTCGGCGGGGATCTATCTCGACAACAAGATCATGACCGCCTCCCTCTTCCTCCAAGTGGACAGGAAAAAGTATGGGGACTATGTCAAGAATATGTATTTGAACGTCGCAAAGGAGATCGGCGCGCCCGTCACGGTCGCAAACGACGGCGACGTCACCGCCCTTGCGGGGAGCATGGAGCTCGGCGAGGGCAAGGTGCTGGGGATCGCCATGGGCACGAGCGAGGCGGCGGGCTATATCAACGGGGAAGGGGGGATCAACGGCTGGCTCTCCGAGCTCGCGTTTGTTCCCGTCGATCTCGATCCCGAGGTCATGCGCGACGAATGGAGCGGCGACAGCGGCGTCGGCTGCAAATATTTTTCGCAGGACGCCGTCATCAAGCTCGCCGTTGCGGGCGGGTATCAATTTGAAGAAGGGCTCACGCCTGCGGAGAAACTCAAAGTCATGCAGACCCTCGCGGAGGGGGGCGACCCGCTCGCGGAGCGTGTCTTTGAGGACATCGGCGTATATCTCGGCTATGCGTTGCCGCTGTACGCCCGTTTTTACGACATAAAACACGTCCTGCTCCTCGGCAGGGTCATGAGCGGGAGAGGGGGCGCCCTCGTGCTGAAAGCATGCAGACAGGTGCTCGAAACGCAGTTTCCCGCGCTTACTTCACTCAATATCGTCCTTCCGGACGAAAACAGCAGACGGGTAGGACAGAGCATCGCCGCCGCGAGCCTCCCCTCCGTCAGATAAAAGGAGAAAAAAGGATGAATGTGATCATTACAAAGGGATATGATGAGATGAGCTCGACGGCGTTCGAGGTCATGAAAGAGGTCGTCACCCGCAACCCTTCCGCCGTGCTCGGGCTGGCGACGGGCACCACCCCGCTCGGGCTCTACGAGCGGATGGCGCGCGACCACAGGGAGAACGGCACCTCGTACCGCGAGATCAGGACGGTCAACCTCGACGAATACGAGGGGCTCGACATCACGAGCGATCAAAGCTATGTGCGTTTCATGCACGAAAAGCTCTTCCGCTACATCGACATCGACCCCAAAAACACCAACATCGAAAACGGCAAAGCGCGGGACGCCGCGCGGGAGTGCGCCCGCTATAACGCCCTGCTCGAAGATATGAGGCAGGACATCCAGGTGCTCGGGATCGGCTCCAACGGGCACATCGCTTTCAACGAACCGGGGACCCCGTTCGAGACGGAGACGCACGTCGTCGACCTCGCGGAGAGCACGATACGGGATAATTCCCGCCTCTTCGCGCGGCCGGAGGACGTCCCCCGCAGAGCTTATACGATGGGCCCGAAAAACATCATGAACGCAAAAAAGATCCTCATTCTCGCGAGCGGCGCCAACAAGGCGAAGGCGGTATTGGGGCTCGTGGAGGGCGAAGTCACCGAACAGCTCCCCGCCAGCATCTTGCAGCGCCACCCCGACTGCACCCTCGTGTGCGACGAAGCCGCAGCTTCTCTGCTTTAAAAAAGATGAAATATTTTGAAAATGTCCCCGTCTTTCTTCACGGAACGGGGATCGTAAAAAGCGACCTATGTTTTGACCGGCGGATCGCCGGATTTGCCGCCGAAGGGGAGCGGATCGTGCTGCCCGAAAACGCCGTCGTGCTCCCCGGTTTTGTCGACGAGCACATTCACGGCGCGGGCGGCGCTGACGCGATGGACGGCACCCCCGAGGCGCTCTCCGTCATCTCCCGCACCCTCGTGAAGGAGGGCACGACTTCCTTTCTCGCGACGACGATGACGCAGTCGCCCGAAAATATTTTGAAAGCGCTCTCTGCTGTCAAGGTATTTACCTTGACAGCCGAAGAAAAAGGCGAAAAAAAGGGCGAAAGTGTCAAGCAAAAATACTTGACAGGCGCGCGTCTTTTGGGCGTTCATCTCGAAGGTCCGTTCATTTCTGCGGCGCACAAGGGCGCCCAGCCCCTTGAATACGTCGCCGCGCCGAGCGTTCCGCAATTCGAGGCTTACCAAGAGGCGAGCGGGGGAAATATCAGGATCGTCACCCTCGCGCCCGAGGAGGCGGGGGCGGAGGCGCTCATTTCCCACCTTGTAAAAGAGGGGGTCCTCGTCTCCGTCGGGCATACGGGCGCGAAGTATGCGGACGTTCTGCGCGCCGTTGAGGCGGGGGCAAAACACGTTACGCACACCTTTAACGCGCAGTCTCCCCTCCATCACCGCGAGATCGGCACGGTGGGCAGCGCCCTCCTTTTGGACGGGCTCGACTGCGAACTCATCGCCGATACCATCCATGTGAGCGTGCCCGCTATGCAACTTCTCGTAAAGTGCAAAACGGCAAAACGGCTCATTCTCATCACCGACGCTATCCGCGCAAAGGGGCTCGGCGACGGCGAGAGCGAACTCGGCGGCCAAAAAGTGTATGTGAAGGGCGGCGAAGCGCGGCTTGTGGACGGCACGCTCGCGGGGAGCGTCCTTCAAATGAACCTCGCCGTGAAGAACATGGTGGAAAGGGTGGGGCTCACCCTCTGCGAGGCGGCGGACTGCGCCTCGTACAATCCCGCAAAGGCGCTCGGCATGGAGGAAGAGCTCGGCAGCATTGCCTTGGGCAAGCGCGCCGATTTCACCGTGCTGGGCCCCGATTTCGATGTGCTCATGACGATCGTCGACGGAGAGATCGTCTACCGTCGTGCGTTTTAAGCTCGAAAACGGCGCGATCTGCGCCCTCATCGACCCGCTCGGTGCAGAACTCGTCAGCCTCACCTTTCACGGCACAGAGCGGCTTTGGCAGAATGAAAACGGCAGCTGGGCGGGACATGCTCCCGTCCTCTTTCCCGTCTGCGGAAATTGCGTCATGCTCTGCGGGGGGAGTACCTTCCCCCTGCCCCGCCACGGATTTGCCCGCAAAATGCTCTTCGGGTGCAAATCGCAGACGAAAAACAGCCTTTCGCTTGTTCTGCGCTCCTCAGAGGAGACGTTGCGGCAGTATCCCTTTGAATTTGTCTTTACCGTAACATACCGCTTGGAGGGCGACAGCCTGAGCATAAGCTACGAAACGGAAAACCCCGCAAAGACGACGATGTATTTTTCGTGGGGCGGGCACCTCTCGCACGCGCTCTTTGCGCCGCTTTCGCAACACGGATTGCATTTTGCGCAGGAGGAGCGCTTTTGTTCTCTCCTCCATGACGGCGAGGGAAGGCTCACGGGAGAGCGCAAAGATTACGGCACGGGTAAAAATTTTCCTCTCCCCGAGGAGGACCTGACGCATGGCAACACCCTTATTTTTGCGCCCGTTTCGCGCGAAGTGACCCTTTTTTGCGGCGAAAAGCCGTTTGCCCGCATAGCGTTCGAGGGGTTCCCGTACCTTCTTTTGTGGCGGCCCGAGGGAGCGCGTATGCTCTGTATCGAGCCGTGGGGAAATCTGCCCGACGCCGCAGGCGAGGCTCTTTCCTTCCCCCAAAAGGCGGGCGTCTGTGCGCTCGGCGGCGGGGAGCGCGCAAAGATCACACAAAAAATCACCTATTTCGAGGTTTAGCATGATCGTTTATCACCAAAAAACGCGTACCTTTTATTTGAGCGGCAGAACTTTTTCCTATGTGCTGTGGGTGCACTCTGCGGGGTATCTTTGCAACCTTCACTACGGCGGAAGAGTAGGGGAGGACGATTTGACCTATCTCGACCCCTCGCCGCGCGGACTGAGCTTTTCGCCCGTGCCGCCCGATGTCGGCAGCGAGTTTTCGCTCGACCTTGCCGCCAACGAATACGGCAGTTTCGGGCAGGGGGATTTCCGCTCGCCCTCCGTGCTCATCGTGCGCGAAAACGGCGAACGGGCAAGCAGATTTCAATACGTCTCCCATAAAATTTACAACGGTGCGCCCGACCTTGGCGTTCTTCCCGCCGCGCGCGGGGGCGAGACGCTCGCGATCACTTTGAAAGACGCGCTGTCGGACGTCGAGATCGTCTTGAATTATACCCTGTATGAAGATTCGGACGTGCTCGTGCGCAATGCGGAGATCGTGAACGGGGGCAACTCTCCCGTCATCCTCCTGCGCGCCTATTCCTTCTGCCTCGACCTCGCGGCGGGGGAATACGGCGTGTTGCGCCTCCACGGGCGGCACAACATGGAGCGCACCCCCGAAACCGCTCCGCTCGGTCACGGCAGCGTGAAGATCGGCTCGGCGCGCGGCGCCTCTTCCCACCAGATGAATCCCTTCCTGGCCCTCGTCGGCAAAAACGCGGGCGAGGACTGCGGCGAATGTATCGGGTTCGAGCTCCTGTACAGCGGCTCGTGGACGCTCGAAACGGAGAAGTCGCAGACGGGCTCCGTGCGCGTCTGCGGCGGCATTGACGATCTGAATTTTTTGTGGAAATTGCATACGGGGGAGCGTTTTGTCACGCCGCAGGTCGCCGTCTGCTATTCGGATAGGGGGCTCGGCGAGATGTCCCGCTCCTTTGCCGACTTCCTGCGCGGGCACGTTCTGCCCGAAAAATACGTCTATGCGCCCCGCCCCGTGCTCGTCAATAATTGGGAGGCGACCTACTTCGGGTTCGACCGCGAAAAGCTCTGCGCGCTCGCGGACGAGGCGGCGCCCCTCGGGATCGACACCCTCGTCCTCGACGACGGCTGGTTCGGCAAGCGGGAGGACGACTATACGGGGCTCGGCGATTGGTTCGTCAACGAGAAAAAACTCGCGGGCGGGCTCGATCCCGTGATCGCGCACTGCAAACGGCTCGGAATGAAGTTCGGTATCTGGTTCGAGCCCGAGATGATCTCCGAGGACAGCGATCTCTACCGCGCCCACCCCGATTGGGCGATCGGGCGGGCGGACGTTTCCCGCTGTAAGAGCCGCCATCAATACGTCCTCGATATGACGCGGGAGGAGGTGACCGCTCACATCTTTGCGCGCATGAGCGACATTCTCTCCCGCCACGAAATTTCCTATGTCAAGTGGGATATGAACCGCCACA
>CANROE010000027.1 GCA_947632195.1 uncultured Clostridia bacterium
CAGTTTTTCCTACGCCCATTGTCCCGCCGATCAAATAAAGTGTTTTCATACTTCTCCGTTAAATTACTGTTTATCGTACAATCATCATATCATAAACACACAGAAAAATCAAGCAATCAAAAGTCACTTTGGCATTTAGGCGTGAGCTTGTCTATGTCGTGGGCCGCGCACAAACGCAAAATGCTACCTTCACTATAATTTTCCCTTGCCGTCTTGATTTTCCTTTGCGGCGGTGCTATAATGGGTCTTGCATTTCACGCATAGAACCAAAAAATCTACCCACGCTAAGGAGAGAATTATGTGTACCGCGATCACCTATTCCACCAAGGACCATTACTTCGGCAGAAATTTGGACCTCGAATATTCCTACCGCGAGGAAGTCACCGTCGTGCCGCGCAATTTTCCGCTTGTCTTCCGGAAAGCCGGCGAACTCAAAACCCATCTTGCGCTCATCGGCATGGCCTATGTGCAGGACGGCTATCCGCTCTTTTACGACGCGGTGAACGAGAAGGAGCTCGGCATGGCGGGGCTCAACTTCCCGGGGAGTGCCGTCTATTTCCCCGTGCAAGAGGGCAAGACGAACGTTTCGCCCTTTGAACTCATTCCCTACATTCTCGCGCAGTGCGAACGGGTAGAGGACGCAAGAAAGCTCCTCGAAAATTTAAACCTTACAGACATTCCGTTCAGTAAGGAATTGCCCCTCACGCCCCTGCACTTTATGATCTCGGATAAAACTTGCTCCATTGTCGTAGAGAGCACTCAGGAGGGGCTCAGAGTGTACGAAAACCCTGTTGGGGTGATGACGAACAACCCGCCTTTCCCCATGCAGATGAACCGCCTCGCCGACTATATGGCGCTCTCCATCGAGCCGCCTAAAAACAACTTTGCGGGCTTAGAGCTGAAACCTTACAGCCGAGGCATGGGGGCGATGGGGCTCCCCGGGGACCTTTCCTCTGCCTCCCGCTTTATAAAAGCAGCCTTTACGCGCGCGCACTCCCTCTCGGGGGAGAGTGAAGAGGAGAGCGTGAGCCAATTTTTCCACATTCTCGATTCTGTGGAACAACAGCGCGGGTGCGTCAAGCTCGGCGAGCGGTATGAGATCACCGTTTACGCCTCCTGCTGCAACGTAGACCGTGGAATTTATTACTACAAGACGTACGACAACTCCCGCATCCACGGCGTGGACATGCACCGCGAGAATTTGGAGGGGACGGAGCTTGCCTGCTATCCGCTCCTCGAACACGAAACCTTCGATATCCAAAATTAAAACGTTTGCCGCCCGCAGCGCCTATGAATAGGCGCTGCGGGCGGCTTTTCTATATGCGTTTGCAACTTGACGGCGCCGCTTAAACGTGCTATAATAACCGCATAGGAGAAAATTCAATGAAAGTAGCTTGGAAACAGAGAAACAGCAAGATGTGCGCGGTGTGCGGCTTGGACAACGTCTACGGGGTGCAGGCGCCCTTTTACAGCATGGAGGACGGGAGCGTGATGTCCCTCTTCCGTTTCCGCGAAGAGCACCAGAGCTACCCCGGGCGGGTGCACGGCGGGCTCATCACGGCAATGCTCGACGAAATGGGGCTGCGCGCACTCTGGGCAAAAGAGGGCGGCGAGTTCACCTACGGCGTGACTCTCTCGCTCGAAACAAAATACCGCAAACCCGTGCCCTACGGGGAACTTCTTTTGGGAAGAGGGGAAATCGTCCGCGACGGCGGCGCGTTCCTCACGGCGGAATGTGCGATCATGCTCCCCAATGGGACCGTGCTCGCGCAGGCGACGATCAAATACTTAAAACTCACCCCGCAGCAGATCAAGGCGGGCGTCAACGAGCACGAGGAGATGTGCTATCTCATCGAGGACGGGGTCACGGAAATTCCCTTCGGAGACGCGGCATGAACTATACCCTCATCACGGGCGCGTGCGGCGGCTTGGGCGGCGCGTTCGTGCGTCTTTTGGCGGAGCGGGGGGAGCCTCTCTTTCTCACGGGGCGGGAGGAAATGCGCCTCCAAACACTCGCGGAGAACTTGCACGCGGAACACCCCGAATTGCAGATAGAATATTTCCCCTGCGACCTTGCGGACGGGCGCTCCCGCAGCCGCTTTTTCGCCTATGCGGACCGCGTGAACGCGCGCTTTTCGCGGCTCATCTACGTCGCAGGCGCGGACGTGCAGAAGGGGTTTGAGAAATACACCGAGGAAAAGCTCGTGATGCAGACGCGGGTGAATTTCGAGGGCGCTGTCTCCTTTACGCGCGCCGTGATGGCGCGGAGCGATCTTGACGGCTCTACTCAATTTTTGGCGGTCGGCAGCGTCTCGGGGCTCTATCCCATGCCCTATTTCGCCCTTTACAGCGCCACAAAAAAGGCGCTTTGGCAGTTTTATGCGGCGCTCCGCGTAGAGCTTATAGGCAGGGCCAAGGTCACCTGCGTGCTCCCCGGCGCCATTCCCACCCGCGACGACGTCAAAGAATACATCAAAAAACAGGGCCTGTGGGGGAAACTTGCGGCGCTCCCGCCCGAAAAGGTCGCCGCAAAGAGCTTGGAAGCGGTACAAAAAAACCGACGCTCGGTTACCGTCGGCTTTTGGAACAAGATGATGAGGCTCTTCACCGCGCCCATTCCGCTTTCGCTCAAAATGAAATTCATCGCAAAGAAGTGGAAAAAGACGGAAAAAGACGCCTTTTGATCACTTTTTCTTTTTGAATTCTTCCTCTTCCTCGGGCGTGGAGAAGGAAAATCCGATCTTCGGGTTGCGTTGAAGGAGGGCGTGCACAAAATCCTCATACCAAGCGTCTTTGACGACGATCACGGTGTATTTCGTCTTGAAATCGTCAAAGTAGACGGCGAGTTTGTTGAGGCCCTTGAAGAGGTGGACGGAATAGATCTGTTTGAGCTCGTATTTCTGCCGTATAAACCCGAACTGCACGATGAGATGTTTGTCGGTGATGACGTACTGCGAGCGGATGAGCATCGCAATGATGAGCGCCGCGAGAAAGACGCTCACAAAGAAGAGGATGACATATTGCATCCAGCCGTAAATGTTGCCGATGTCCTCTTTCAGAAAGTTGAGGAACCGCCACAGCGTGAGCCCGAAACCCGCCGCGCAAAGGGCGAGCCCCAACAAAAAGAGAATGAGCATCATTGGCGTAAACTTAAAGGGATAGCGCGGATCATTTTTTTCCATAGTTCAAGTATAAATCATCTTCGGGCAAAATGCAAGCGTTTGGGGGTTGGAAAAATTTGCCGTAAAGTGCGGAAAGGTTTCAAGGAACGCTTGAAATTTCCCTTACAATTTGTTATAATCATAAACGGCTACTTACGGAGGACGGCATGATCAAAGTTATCAGACAGGGCGTTTACTACATGGACGGACGGCTCGTGAAAGAGAGCGAGGCGTTCATGACTTCGGATAAAAAGGAAACGGCCGAAAAAAATACGGTCACATACGGTATTCTCTCGGCGCATTCCAAGAGCATGGGAGAAACGCTTGCGTTGAAACCCGACGCGGCAATATTTTACCGCCAGACAGACGTTTTGCGCACCCTCGACTTTTTGGGAATGAAGGAATTTCCCGTTCCGACCTATCTCTTCGAGGGGCTCTTCGACTGCGATTTTCTGCGCTCGGCGGCAGAGAAGTGGGGCGGCGTTTCCGTTCCCGACGCCTCTGAGAATGCTTTTGCCTGCGAACAGGTCGCAAAGAGCGGCGGCGTTTTGCTCGATACCGACGGAATTTCCTGCGGCGCGCTCGGCGCGATGTGTTTTTGTGGGAATGGGGGAGACCTTCTTCGGCTCTTTACAAAGGGATCTGCCGATGAGCCCCGCCGCGAACTTCTCGCCGTTTTCCTCAAAGGCAAGCTGCGGAAAGGAGTGGGCCCGACCGACGTTGCGCTCGCCATTTCGCAAGCCCTCGAAAAAGGGGGGAATTTTGCCGAGGGGAAATATCTCGAAGTGTTCGGCGCGGGCGTTTCGGGCCTCTCCATGGACTTCCGCAACGCCATAGACAGCACGCTCGACTGCGGCCAGGTTTCCACGGTATGGATGACCGACGGCAAGACGCAGGAATACTTTGAAAATCACCTGCGCGCAACCGATTTTAGGGCCCTTGCGCCCGTCCAGCCCGCTTACTACGACGGTGCTGTCGTCGTCGATCTTTCGGACATTGAACCCATGATCGGCGTGAACGGAGCGATCTCCACGGTAGAAGAATTTCTTAAAACCGCCCCGGAAGAATACCGCAAAGACGGAAAAGTGTTCCTCGGCTCGACGGCGATCGAATATGAAGCGGCCACCTATGAGACAATGGCGGAAGTTGCGGAGATCCTTCGCGGCAAAAAAATCGGAGCCTGCGCGTGCAGCTGGCTCCCTTACTCGAAGTCGGTCACGATGGCGCTCTCGGAGGGAGGCTATCTCAACGCGCTCTTGGGCGCGGGCGTGAACTTCAACGACCTCCTGGACGCGCAAGCGGGACTTGTGGGGAAAGATGCAAATTTCTGCGGGGAAAGGGATGCCCGCCTCGACGCGAGGACGATCGCAGCGAGCCTTGCAAATGGGGGATACCTCACCTCCGCGCTCGGGCTCGACTATCCGAAACGGGTCAAGAAGTACAAATTCGACCCCGCTCCCTATTTGAGCCGCGTGATAAGTTATCTCGGAAAGCCGCAAAAGGGCGCGCTTGCATATGATGAAGAGATCACGCCTCTCCCCGCGTTCCCGCCTCTTCCCGAGAGCTTGGAACTTTCGGTAGACGGCGAAGAAGGGGATCTTGCCGTTCTCATCGACGACCCCGAAGAGTACGCGTGGTCGTATGCGATCGAGGACAGAGAGCGCGGAACTTTCGCGGCGCTTGCAAAAAAATTCCCCGAAAAACTGCGCGCACATCTCATCGACTGGGGCATTCTGCCGCTCGTTTACGAAAAATTCACCTTCAAAGAGGGCGATATTCTCCGCCTTGAAAACATCGCCGAACTCGTAAAGGCGGGGGAGGAGCGGATCGTTGCAAAGGTCGTCGGCAAGCGCAGAACGAAGGACATTGTGCTGACGATCGGAAAACTCTCCGAAGAGGAGCGCACAATTTTGCTTGCGGGCGGAAAAAACAATCTTGTAAGGAAAAAGTAAATGGGACTTTCTCTCAACGAATATAAAACGCTCATCGACCTCACCCCCTTTCCCCGTCCCGAGCCCTTCCGCTCAGCAGAGGAACAGACGGAGGCGTGCGATACTCTCCTCAAATTCTTGCTGCGCGAACGGGGCACGATCGCGGCTTTCAGCGCCACATACGAGCGGAAACGCTCCCTCGTGCGCAATTATATGAACGAGCGATTGAGCCTGCCCATTCCGCAGGATATTCTCGACATTCAGGACCGCCTCTTTTGGACGGAGAGCTTGGAGCGCGGCATTGTGGACGTCGGGCAGTTCTCCGAGATAAAGTACGGCATTTCGCAGTGGCAGGGGGACATCACCCGCCTAAATGCGGACGGGATCGTCAACGCCGCCAACAGCCGCATGCTCGGGTGTTTCCTCCCAGGACACAAGTGTATCGACAATGTGATCCACTCCTGCGCGGGAATGCAGCTCAGACGCGACTGCGCGCGCATTATGGCGCAGCAGGGGCAGCCCGAGGAGACGGGGGAGGCGAAGATCACCCGCGCTTACAACCTTCCGAGCAAATATGTGCTGCACACCGTGGGGCCGATGATCGGGCATGAACCCACCCGCGAACAGAGGGGAGAGCTCCGCTCCTGCTACATTTCCTGCCTGAACTTAGCAGCCGAAATGAATTTAAAGTCGGTCGCGTTTTGTTGCATCGGGACGGGAGTGTTCAACTTCCCGCGCGCCATGGCTGCCGAGATCGCCGTCGGCACGGCGGTGAATTGGAAACTCCACCACAGCGACACCGAGATGAAGATCATTTTCAATACATTTCTCGCAGAGGATACGGAAATTTATGAAAATATTCTGAAATTCATTTGATTTTTTGCCGTTAGCATAGTACTATGCGTGACATAATATAGCCGTTTGGAAGTTCCCAAGCGGTTTTTTTCTTCTTTTTCTTGAAATCCGCCGCGTGGCATGCTATAATAAAACAAAGGAGTTTTTACCGATGAAAAACTATTTGATCGCTCTTGACGCAGGCACGACGAGTATCCGCGCCATGCTCTACGATGTGGAAGAAAAGCGGTTCGTGCTCACTGCGCAACAGGAGGTGGAGCAGAGTTTCCCTCAGAGCGGCTGGGTCGAGCAGGACGCCGATGAAATTTACTACAAAGCCGCCTATGTGCTCAACCGTTGCGTTACGAATGCGGGCGCGGGCCGCGTGTTGGGCATAGGCCTTGCCAACCAACGGGAGACGGTCGTCCTCTGGAACCGCGAAACGGGCGAGCCCATCGCTCCCGCCATCGTTTGGCAATGCCGCCGCACCAGCGAATTTTGCGCCGCTGTGCCCGCTGAAATGCGGAAAACGATCGCCGACAAGACGGGGCTGCCCGTGGACGCCTATTTTTCGGCGAGCAAGATCAAATGGCTCCTCGGCAACGTTCCTGCGGCGAAAAAGCTCATCACCGAGGGCAAACTCTGCGCGGGCACGGTGGATAGCTATCTCATCTTCAAACTGACGGGAAATTTCGTCACGGACTACACCAATGCGTCCCGCACCATGCTCTTCAACATCCATACCCTCGATTGGGACGAAGAACTTCTTGCCTATTTCGGCGTTCCGAGGGAGATCTTGCCCGCCGTCAAGCCGTGCACGGCCTTGATGGGCGAAACCGTTCTGAGCGGTACAAAAATCCCGCTTGCGGGCGTTGCCGGAGACCAGCAGGCCGCGCTCTTTGGACAGGCGTGCTACAAGGAGGGCGACGGGAAGATCACCTACGGCACCGGACTGTTTCTCCTCTTCAACACGGGGGCGCGCTGCGTGACTTCCCGCAGCGGGCTCATTTCGACGATCGGATATTCCCTCGGAGACAAGATCACCTATGCGCTTGAAGGCAGTGCGTTCAATGCGGGCAGCTGCGTGCAATGGTTGCGTGACGGTCTGGGGCTCATCTCTTCGAGCGCGGAGAGCGAACAGCTCGCGGCAAGCGTTCCGGATACGGGCGGCGTGCGGTTCGTGCCCGCCTTCACGGGCCTGGGCGCGCCCTATTGGAACAGCGACGCGCGCGGGCTGCTTTCGGGGCTCACGCGGGGAACGACAAAGGCGCACATCGTCCGTTCCGTTCTCGAAAGTATCGCCTTCGGCGCAAAGGAACTTGCCGACTGCATGCAGCAGGACAGCGGCATTTGCCTGAGGGAGATCAAATGCGACGGCGGCGCTTCGGCAAACAATTTTCTCATGCAGTTCCAGGCGGACGTGCTCGGGATCACGGTCAACCGCCCTGCGGAGCGTGAAAGTACTGCGCTCGGTGCGGCGCTGTTGTGCGGGATCGCGCTCGGCCTTTTCGATGTCGGCGAACTTGCCGCACTGAGGAAATCGGAGAAGATCTTCACTCCGGTCGCGGACAGAACGCAACATGAAAAGTGGTATCAAGAATACTTAAAGGCGGTGGAACGGGCGCTCATGAACTGAAACGGCGCGCGGCCGCATAGCATGGTAAAATGAAGATCTTCCTGACAAGAAAGAGCGCATTTACCTTTCGCGGCGTGGGCAGCGCGAATTTGGATCTCCTCGGAAAGAGCGTTTTTGAACTCATGAAAGAGCGGCTCCGTGCGGAGAGCGAGGAAAATTTTACGGGCGAGGGCGTAGTTCTCGACCCCGTGTTTCCCTTTCTCACGCGGGAGCGGCTCTTTTACTATTTGGACGAGCGGGAGGGCAGCTACCGCTTTGCGGGCGGTTTCGTCGCGCGGGCGGGCGAGCCGATGTCCGACTCGCCCCGCAGGGGGACGGGGGAATTGGGTCCTGCGCTTTTCACGCTCGCCGATCTTCCCGCCGTGCTTTCGGAGGCGGCAAGGGAGAGCGCCGCCCTGCACCTTGCATGCGGCGCGCTTGTCGAAGAGGGCGCCGCCGTCGACTATACCGCCGCGTTGGGGCGGGGAACTATCGTCGGAAGGGGATCGCGGGTGCGCGGACACAGCGTCGTCGGCGAGAATGCGGAGATCATCTGCTCCGACCTTGAAAACTGCGAAGTGGGCGACGGCGCGACCGTAGCGTACAGCGTCCTCGTCGGCGTAAACGTAAAAAGCGGGGCAGCCGTGGGCCCGTACGTCCGTCTCGGCGGGCGACGGCCGTTTTAGCGCAGTCGGTTTCGCGCAGACAGAAAACTTTCACCCGCAGTTTTCACCCATATTTTTCTTGCGGCATACAATGGCGGAGGAGGAGAAACTATGGGAAACTATTTTGGCACCGACGGCTTTCGCGGACGGGCAAACGAGACACTGACGGCCGCGCACGCATTCAAAGTGGGGCGGATCCTAGGCTGTGAATTCGGAAAAGAGGGGAAACGGGCGCGTATCGTCATCGGAAAGGATACCCGCCGCTCTTCCTACATGCTCGAATACGCGCTGGCGGCAGGCGTCACCGCTTCGGGGGCGGACGCCTACCTTCTTCATGTCACCACTACGCCCTCCGTCTCATATGTGGTCAAGTCGGAAGGATTCGACTGCGGAGTGATGATCTCGGCGAGCCACAATTCCTATGAGGACAACGGCTTAAAGCTCATCTCCCGTTTCGGCGAGAAGATGGACGACGAGGTGCTGCACCGGATCGAGCGCTATCTCGACGGAGAATTTGCCCTCCCCCTCGCGACGGGCAGCGCCATCGGGCGGACGGTGGACTTCATCGCGGGCAGGAACCGCTATCTCGGGTATCTTCTCTCCTTGCCGCATACTTCCTTTCGTGGCATGCGGGTGGGGCTAGACTGCGCGAACGGCAGCGCATGGGCGATCTCCAAAGCGGTGTTCGACGCGCTGGGCGCAGACGTCACGCTGACAGGCGCAGAACCGGACGGTGTGAACATCAATTTTGAATGCGGCTCTACCCACCCCGAACGGTTGCAGGCGCTCGTCAAGGAGAAAAAGCTCGACGTCGGCTTTGCGTTCGACGGCGACGCCGACCGCTGCATCTGTGTCAATGAGCGCGGGGAGATCGTGGACGGCGACGGCATTTTATACCTCGCCGCAAAGCGCATGAAGGCAAAGGGGGAACTTGAAAAATATGGGGTCGCCGTCACGGTGATGAGCAATTCGGGACTGATCAAATCGCTTGCGCAGGAGGGGATCGTCTGCGCCGTTACGCCCGTCGGCGACCGTTTCGTCTATGAAGAGATGATCGCAAAGGGCTATGCGCTCGGCGGAGAGCAATCGGGACATATCATTTTCCGCAAATACGCCTCTACGGGCGACGGGCTCGTCACATCGCTCATGGTGATGGAGGCGCTGCTCGAAACGAAATGCCCGCTCTCCGTCCTCACGGAGGGACTTGCGCTGTTCCCGCAGAAGATCGCAAGCGTGAAAGTCAAAGACAAGTCGGTGATCGGCAGCAAACGGGTGCGGGAGGCTGCCGCAGAGGCCGAAAAACTGCTCGGCGGAGGACGGCTGCTGCTCCGCCCTTCGGGCACAGAACCCGTCGTGCGCATTCTCGCGGAGGGAGAGCGCACGGAGGAGGCGGTCAAGCTCGTGGAACGGGCGATCATCGAGGAAGGAATATGTGCGGGATCATAGGCTATACGGGAAAAGAACAGGCTGCGCCCAAACTCATCTGCGGCTTAAAGCGGCTCGAATACCGAGGATACGACTCGGCGGGAATTGCAACTTTTCACCGAGATGAT
This sequence comes from uncultured Clostridia bacterium, assembly GCA_947632195.1. Classification (GTDB taxonomy): domain Bacteria; phylum Bacillota; class Clostridia; order Christensenellales; family Borkfalkiaceae; genus Gallimonas. The sequence continues at coordinate 9,760 of CANROE010000027.1, forward strand.
TTTTCGGTGTTCAAGCGCAAGGGACGCGTGAGCGAACTCAAAGGAGGGGAGACGCTGCAAGGCAACTGCGGGATCGGTCACACCCGTTGGGCGACCCACGGCGCGCCCTCCGAACGCAACGCACACCCGCACGCCTTCGGGCGGTTCGTCCTCGTACATAACGGGATCATCGAAAATTATCTGCCGCTCAGAAAAGAGTGCGAAGGGCGGGGAGAGGTCTTTGCCTCCGAAACGGACAGCGAAGTGATCGCACATCTGCTGGAATATTACGACAGCGGAGATGTGCTCGCGGCGCTCAAAAAAACGGCGGCGCGGCTCACCGGCTCTTTCGCCTTGGCGGTGATGTGCCGAGACGAGCCGAATGTTCTCTATGCGGCAAGACGGAAAAGTCCGCTCATCGTCGGCAGGGGAAAAGACGGCTCCTATATCGCAAGCGACGTGCCCGCGATCGCGGAATGCGAGGAACTGTATACGCTGCGCGACGGGGAATTTGCCGTGCTCGATGGCGACAATATCCGTTTTTACGGCGAAGAGGGAGAGATCAAAAAGGAGACGATGAAACTTGTCTCCAAAGCGGATGTTCCCGAAAAAGGGGAATACGCGCACTTCATGCTAAAAGAAATGCACGAAATTCCGGCCGCAATCGCCAATTCTTTGCTTGATTTTGAGGAAAACTCTTGTTTTTCGGCCATTAACATAGTACTATGTCAAACAGAGTATATAGAAATCGTCGCCTGCGGGACGGCATATCACAGCGGTATTGCCGCAAAGCATGCGATCGAGGCACTTGCACGCGTACCCGTTGAAGTGACTGTGGCGAGCGAATACCGCTATCGCGATCCGATCGTACCCAAAGGGACGCTCGTGCTCGCCGTCAGCCAGAGCGGGGAGACGGCCGATACGCTCGCAGCGGCGGAACTTGCAAAGAGCAAGGGCGCAACCGTGATCGCCGTCACGAACGTGCCCGATTCCTCCATCACGCAGCTCGCTCATTTTGTACTTTTTACCCGCGCGGGCAGAGAGGTCGCTGTTGCGGCGACCAAGAGTTTCAATGCGCAGCTCGCCCTTCTCTACTCGCTCGCCGTTGCGCTTGCAAGGGCCAAGGGAAAGAGGGCGGACCCCGAACTTTTGCGCCCGTTGCCTGCCCTTTCGGAGCAGGTCCTGGCGGAAACGGAACAGATGAAAGAGGTCGCGCCCTTGCTGCTTGATTCGAGGAGCGTCTATTTCATCGGGCGGGGCGCGGACTACTGCGCGGCGCTCGAAGGAAGTCTGAAACTCAAAGAAATTTCCTATCTGCCGAGCGAGGGGTATCCTGCGGGGGAGCTCAAACACGGGACGCTCGCCTTGGTGGACGAGGGGACGCCCGTTGTGGCGGTCCTCACGCAGCACGCGCTCGCCGAAAAGACGATGAACGCCGTTTCGGAAGTCAGCGCGCGGGGCGGAAAAGTACTGCTCGTCACAAACCTGCCCGAATATTGTTCGCACAGGTCCGTCTTTCGGAGCTTTTTGCTGCCGCCGTGCGAGGAACTGTTCTCGCCGATCCTATCGGTCATCCCGCTGCAAGCGCTCGCCTATTATACCTCGCTTGCGCGCGGTAACGACCCCGATAAACCGAGAAACCTCGCAAAGAGCGTTACGGTGGAATAACAGAATCTATAAAGCGGCGCGGCGTGGGAATTCCACGCCGCGCCGCCGTATTAAACTAAAAATTCAGATGATTTTCAGCCGATCCTTCTCACAAAGGGATGATAATCGAGGATATTTTCGATCTCGTCGAGGGCGTCCTGAGGGATAGCAAAGCCGCTTGCCCGCACGTTCGATTGGAGCTGCGAGGGCTTGCTAGCGCCTGTGATGACAGAAGTAATTTGTTTCTTTCTCAGAATCCACGCAAGCGCAAGCACGCTCATGGGGACGTCGAGCTTTTCTGCGACCTTCAAAAGCCGCTCCACTTTGTCGAGATTTTCCTCCGTCAAGAGGTTGTTGATCTGTTTGTCCGCCTGCCACGTCGCGCGGGAGCCCTCGGGAAGGGGCTGCCCCTTGCGGTATTTGCCCGTCAAAAGCCCCTGCGCAAGGGGGGAGAAGGGGGTAATACCCACGCCGTTTTGCTCGCAGATGCCGATGATCTCATCCTCGATGTATCTGTCCGCCATGTTGTACTGCGGCTGGATGACGGAGAGGGGGCGCAGATGGTTTTCTTTGATAATGTGAAGAGCCTCCGTGATCTGCACGGGCGACCATTCCGAAACGCCGTAGTATAAAATTTTCCCAGCGGCGACCATGTCCGAGAGCACCTGCATCGTCTCCTCGATGGGGGTGGTGGGGTCGAAACGGTGGCAGAAATAGAGATCGATGTAGTCGAGTTTCATATTTTTGAGCGACTTATCGAGCTGCTCGATGATGTGCTTGCGGGAGAGCCCCCAATCGTTCGCGCCCCGTCCCATCGGGAAAAAGACCTTGGTGGAGACGACGTATTCATTGCGGGAATGCTCCCCCAACACTTTGCCGAGGAACCGTTCCGCCGCGCCGCCCGAGTAGGCATCCGCGCAGTCGAAAAAGTTTACGCCTGCGTCGAAGGCGGCATTCACCGTGTCGCGCGCGGTCTGTTCCGCTGCGGTGCCCGAGAGGTCGGGGACCCAGCTCCCGAGCCCGATCTCACTGACTTTCAAGCCCCATTTTCCGAGATTTCTGTATTGCATTTTCTTCCTCCCGATCAGTTATTCGCTTTTTGCGGTTTTGAGCAGTTTTTTCTCCTCGTGGCCGTACGACCATTTGAGCAAAATGGGCGTCAAAATAGAGGAGAGCAGAATGATGAGAATGACAAAGGGGAACACGGCGGGGTCCACGAGCCCGCAGGCGACCCCTTTTTCGGTGCAGATGAGCACGACTTCTGCGCGGACCATCATGCCGAGCCCGACGCGGAAGGAATCGTGGAAGGAGAACTTGCACAGTTTCGCGCCCGCGCCGCAGCCGAGCAGTTTCCCGAGGAGCGCCGCCACGACGTACACGCACCCGAACGCCAAAAACGGCAGCGTGATCTGCGAGAAGTATTCGATATTCGCAATGCCGATGTTGGCAAAGAACACAGGGGAGAAGAAGAGATAGCCCATCGTGTCCACTTTGTTCTCGATGTAAGGAGTCTCGGAGAGGGTGCCTCCGAGCAAAATTCCGGCAAGATATGCACCCGTGATGTCCGCAACGCCGAAGAGCTTTTCCGCGCAGTAGGCGTACACAAAGCAGGCGACGAGGGAGAGAATGGGCACTCTGCGGTTGTGGGGCGCTTTGCGCTCCATCACGTCGAAGAGTTTTCTGAGCCCCACGCCGAGGGCGATGAAGATGACGAAGAAGAGAATAATTTTAATGACGACGAGCCCTGCGTTGGGGGAGAACCAATTCCAGCCGACCGCCTCGCCCTCTCCGCCCGAAGAAAAGCCCGTGAGGACGGACAGAATGATGATGCCCACGACGTCGTCGATGACCGCCGCCGCCACAATGGAAGTGCCCACCTTGCTTTCGAGCTTGCCGAGTTCTTTCAGGACTGCGACCGTCACGGAGACGGAGGTCGCCGTCAAAATAGCGCCGTAAAAGAGGTTGGAAAGGACGTTTTCAAACCCGAAAAAGAGGGAGGAAACGAGCCAGCCGAAGAGCATGGGGACGGCGACGCCCATTCCCGTAATGACGACGGAGGCGACGCCCGTCGATCTGAGCTGTTTGAGGTCGGTACCGAGCCCCGCCGAGAACATGATGAGCACGACGCCGAGCTTGCTCATCACCTGCAACGTAAAGGAGACTTCCTCTGAAAAAAAGGCGTTTTGCAGAGGCTCCCAGGGGATATACTTTAAAAGTCCGATCAAAATACCCGCCACGAGCATGCCGATGACGGTGGGCATTCCGATACGGTGCGCGCCCAATCCCATGAGTTTGCCGAGGCAGAGGATTAGCGCCAAAGGGAGTAAAACTTCAAAGGCTTCCATGTCAATTCCTTCATATTTCAACGAACGCATATATTATAATCCTTTTAAGAAAAAAAGCAACGAAATTTGGGCGTCTTTTCGATTTTTCCAAAGAACGCTTGTCAAGCGAACATTTTCGTGTTATAATGGTACATGAAATCTTTTCAAGCGCCCGATTTTCACGAGGAAAACAACATGCGATTAGAACCTATTCCGATCGAACGGGACAGGGCAAGACAGATGAGCCCCGTCGTGCTCGCCTTTGTGGGAGACGCCGTCTATACCCTCCTCGTCAGGCAAAGCCTGGCGCTTTCCAGCGGATATAAGACGGGGGAACTGAATAAGCGCGCCTCCGAGGTCGTCTCCGCGCACGGGCAGAGCGGGGAGATCGCCCGCATTCTGCCGCTGCTCACCGAGGAGGAATCGGAAATTTATCACCGTGGGCGCAACGCCAAAAAGGCGACAAAGAGCAAACATGCGACGGTGGGGGAATATGCCCGCTCCACTGGGCTTGAAGCGGTGGTGGGCTATCTCTATCTCACAGGGCAGGAGGACAGGATCGCCCGTCTCTTCTTTACGGAATAAATCATTTGCCATGAAAACTTACGGTAGAAACGCCGTTTTGGAATTGCTCAAAACGGACAAAACAATCGAAAAGGTGCTCATCGAAAAGGGCGCGCAGGGAACGCTCGGGAAGATCTTTGCCGAGGCGCGCCGCAAAAATATCCGCGTGCAGTTTGTGGACAGGGCGGTGCTCGACAGGGAATGTCCCGACGGGCGGCACCAGGGCGCGCTGGCCTTTACCACGGAGTTCCGCTACGCCGATCTCTTTGAACTCAAAGGCGGGGAGAACAGCCTCGTGGTGCTCTGCGACGGGATAGAGGATGTGCACAATCTCGGCTCTATCCTGCGCGTTGCGGAGTGCGCGGGCGCGGAGGGCGTCGTGATCCCGTCGTCCAAGAGCGCAAGCGTCACCGAGGCGGTCGTGCGCATTTCGGCGGGCGCGGCGGAACATATCAAAGTGGCGAAAGTCTCTTCGGTCAATTACGCCATCGACGTGCTCAAAGAGTTCGGCTATTGGGTCTATGCGCTCGAAGCGGACGGCGAGAGCATTTACGACAATAAACTCACGGGAAAGGTCGCGCTCGTCGTCGGCGGCGAGGACAGCGGCGTCAAGCGGTTGACAAGGGAGAAGTGCGATAAAACGCTCTCTCTGCCGCTGTTTGGGAATGTGAATTCCCTCAACGCTTCGGTGGCGCTGGGGATCGCGGTATATGAGGTGGTGCGTGCAAGGCTCGGAAAGTGACGAAGTTCTCGTAAAGAAGGCGCAGAGCGGCGAGCGTGAGGCGACGGAAAAACTTCTCCGCCGCCATATGAATCTCGTGCTTGCCCGCGCGCGGCGGTTCTTTCTTGCGGGCGGGGACACCGACGACCTCGTACAGGAGGGAATGATCGGGCTGTATTCCGCCATCAACGAATATGACGGGCGGGAGGGGAAGAGTTTCAAAAACTTCGCCTATCTCTGTGTGACGCGGCAAATTCTCGACGCCGTAAAGCGTTCGAGCCGCAGGAAGAACAGCCCGCTCAACAATTCCGTCTCCCTGTTCGACCCCAATCTCGAAGAATTCGTGGGCGCGGAAGACCCAGAAACTTTTTTGCTTGACGACGAATCGCGCACGGAATTCAGGCTGAAACTCATGAAAACGCTCTCCGACTTCGAGTTCCGCGTCATCACGATGTACCTCGAAGGGCTGAGCTATCTCGACATCTGCGAGGCGACGGGAAAGGACATCAAGAGCGTCGATAACGCCCTCGCCCGCTCCAAACGAAAATTACAGCAGGCTTTTTCCGAATAAGGGGATCTTGTCTTATGGCTCATCTTTCACTCTATCGCAAATTCCGACCGAACACCTTCGACGATCTGGTGCGGCAGGAACATGTCTCCACCGTTCTGAAAAACCAGATCGGAACGGGGACGGTCGGGCACGCCTATCTCTTCTGCGGCCCGCGCGGCACGGGAAAGACTTCCGTCGCCCGTATCTTTGCGCGCGCCGTCAACTGCGAAAGTCCCAAAAACGGCTCGCCCTGCGGGGTATGTCCCACCTGCAAGGCGCTTGCAGAAGGGAGCCTCGACGTCACCGAGATCGACGCAGCCTCGAACAACGGCGTCGCCGAAATGCGCGACCTCAGGGAAAAGGTACAGTATCCCCCCGTCACGGGAAAGTATAAAGTTTATATCGTAGATGAAGTGCACATGCTCACGGACAGCGCGTTCAACGCCCTCTTAAAGACGCTCGAAGAACCGCCCGCGCACGCCATCTTTATTTTGGCGACGACCGAGCCGCACAAGATCCCCGCGACCATCCTCTCCCGCTGCATGCGGCTGGATTTCAAATTGCTCCCAGAAGAGGACCTCGAAAACCACTTGAAACGCATTTTGAAGGAGATCGGGCGAGAGTACGAGGAAGAGGCGGTGTCCGCGATCGCCCGCGCGGGTGCGGGGAGCGATCGAGATATGCTCTCCATCGCCGAAATGTGCCTTGCCTACCAGGAGAAACTCACCTACGAGGGGGTGACCTCCGTGCTCGGCGCAGCGGATTTCAACGAAACCGCAAGCCTCTGCGAAGCGCTCCTTGCATTCGATATGTCCGCGACCATCGAGAGGACGGAAACGATCCTGTCGGCGGGGAAGTCGGTGGGGGTGCTCTGCAAAGATATCCTCGCGACGCTCAACCGTATCGCCGTGGCCAAGACCTGCCGTACGGCGGAGAAACTGCTCTCCCTGCCGAAGGCGCAATTTACACGCATTTCGGAGATCGCCCAAAAGGCGGACGGACGGGCGGTTTTACGCGCGACGGAAATTTTGGCGCGCACGGAAACAGACCTTCGCCTCGTCTCTTCGCCCCGCATTTGCTTGGAGACGGCGCTCATGAAGATCGCGGTCCCTGCGGCGGACGAGAGCGTGGACGCCCTTGTCGCACGGCTGAACGCCCTTGAAAAGCGGCTTGCGGAGGGGAACTTCGCGCCCGCGCAGGCGGCTGCGCCCTCCGCGATCCCCGCCCAAACGCCCGACGCCGTCACTGCGCCCGTATCTACCGCAACGGCAGAGGAGACAGACTACGAGTTCCCCACCGAGGAGCCCGTATTCGAGGAGGCGTTCTTCCCCGACGAACCTGTAAGACCCGCCCGAGAGCGCGCTGCGGAAAAGACAGAAAAGACAAAGACGGAAAGAGCGGAAGGAGCGCCTGCGCCCTACGCCGAGTCGCCCAAGCCCCTCCCCGCAACGCCGGCCGAGGCCGCAAACGGAGTGAGCGCGGAGATCGTCTACGGAAAATTCATGCGGCTTTTGCGCAGGATGAGCAAAAACGGCGTGCTCTTCACCATGTGTACCGATCTCGACGCCAAGTACGAGGAGAACACCCTCGTGCTCTATACCGAGAGTGAGACGGTGCTGCGTTCTCTCTCCAAAGAGGAACACGTTGCGATCATGAAAGAGGTATTTTCGCAGCTCGGCGTGACCTCTTTTTGCGTCAAGCTCAAAAGCGCACAGCAAAAGAGCGGCGGGGCGCTCGAACAATTCCGCAAGGACTTCGGGGACTATCCCATCGAGATAAAATGAGAAGGAGTGAAACAAATGGCAAATAATTTCGGCAGAGGCGGCGCAGGCATGGGGGGAATGCAGAACCTCATGAAACAGGCGCAGAAAATGCAGGAAGAGATGGCGGAGACCGAAAAACTGCTCGAAGAGTGGGAGATCGTCGGCACGAGCGGCGGCGAGGCGGTCGTTGTCTATATGAACGCAAAAAAGATCATCGACGGGATCGAGATCGACAAGTCCGTCATCGACCCCGAGGACGAAGAAATGCTCGAAGATCTCGTGCTTGCCGCCATTCTCGACGGCTATAAAAAGGCCGACGAAGTCTACAACGAGAAAATGGGCAAATTCAACATGGGCGGGCTGGGAGGTCTCATTTAAGTGGAGGTCTTTATCGAACCCATCGGAAGGCTCATCAACGAGTTTTCCAAGCTGCCCGGCGTGGGCAAAAAGACGGCGCAGCGCTATGCCTATAAGATCATCAACATGTCCGAGCAGGAGGCGCGGGACTTTGCCGACGCGATCGTCGGGGCAAAGCACAAAGTGCGCTTTTGCAAGATCTGCGGCAATTTCAGCGAGGAGGACACCTGCGAGATCTGCAAGCAGCGCGATCCCTCCGTCATCTGTGTGGTAAAAGAGCCGAAAGACGTCATTGCGCTCGAAAAATTGCACGAATACAAGGGCGTGTATCATGTCCTGCACGGCGTGCTCGACCCCATGAACGGCGTCTCCGCCAACGACATCCGCATTCACGAACTTCTGCTGCGGGTGCAGGAGGGGAACGTCAAAGAGATCATCATGGCGACCAACCCCGATGTGGAAGGGGAGGCGACCGCCATGTACATCGCCAAACTTTTAAAGGCTTCCGACGTGAAAGTCACGCGGCTTTCGCGCGGGATCCCCATCGGCTCCGAACTCGAATATACCGATGAGGTGACGCTCGCGCGCGCGCTCATCGAACGCAAGGAAATGTAAAAGATGAAGATCAGTGTGCTTGGTTGCGGCAGATGGGGGAGCTTTATCGCCTGGTATCTCTCCCGCAAGGGGAACGCGGTCACAAGCTGGGGGCCCGAAGAGGACGCGTCTTACCGCATTTTGAAGGAGACGGGGAGGAACGAATATGTCTCTCTCGACGAAAAAATCGATCTGACCTGCGACCTCGAAAAGGCGGTCACGCGGGCGGAGATCATCGTCATCTCCATCTCTTCGCAGGGGCTGCGCGGGTTTATGCAGCGGGTGATAGAGTATCCCGTGGCGGATAAAATTTTCGTGCTCTGCATGAAGGGGATCGAGGTGGAGACGGGCAAACGGCTCTCCGAGATCCTTGTCGAAAGCGGCATTTCGCCCGAAAAGATCGCGGTATGGGTGGGTCCCGGGCACATCCAGAGCTTTGTGCAGGGGCTCCCCAACTGTATGGTCATCGACTCCGCAAACGACAAATTGAAACGGACGCTTGCCGACGATTTCAGGAGCGACCTCATCCGCTTTTATTACGGGGAGGACCTCATCGGCACCGAGATCGGCGCGGCCGCCAAAAACGTGATGGGGATCGCCGCAGGCGTGCTCGACGTCATCTGCGTGCCGCTGAAAGGGCCTCTCATGTCGCGCGGGGCGCGTGAAGTGGCGCGGCTCATCAAGGCGATGGGGGGGAACGAACTCTCCGCCTACGGGCTTGCCCACCTCGGCGACTACGAAACGACCCTCTTTTCGCCCTATTCCCACAACCGCATGTATGGGGAGATGCTGGCAAAGGGGCAGCGGTTCGAGAAACTCGCGGAGGGCGTGCCGACCGCCAAAGCGATGAAGTTTTTGGGCGAAAAATATCATGTGGAACTTCCCATCACCGAAGTCGTCTGCCATGTCTGTTACGGGCAGGAGGGCAACGACGAAGAACGCTGCCGCGCGGCGATCTCCGCCCTTTTTTCCCGTTCGCCGAAAACGGAAATGTATTAAATGGGAATTTTTTCACGAAATACGGCGAAAAAATTTTGAAAATCGGCGTCGAATGCTTGACAAATTTTATTTATTTGTATAAAATAAGTTCGTTAAGCTTTTTTCGGGGGTTTAGCTCAGTTGGCTAGAGCGCATGCTTGACGTGCATGAGGTCACAGGTTCGAGCCCTGTAGTCCCCACCAAAAACTCTGTATATCGTGCTGTTTCTTTTGTTACGCCGATATGTGGGGTTTTTATTTTTTTGCGGCGCGCAGCCCTTGCCATGCGGCAAGGGCTGCGCGCCGCAAAATACGTCGTGTCGGAAATTCGTTCATACATCGACAGGGATCGCGCCTTTTGCGGCGCGCCCCGGTTGACGATTATCAATCGTCAAGTTTGCGGCAAACCCATCTGTATTCCTTCAATTCGCCC
>CANROE010000028.1 GCA_947632195.1 uncultured Clostridia bacterium
TTTTATTTCGGTTTAACTCTTTTAATTTACATTGATTTTGGCTGCCGTTTTTGGTAACTGTCCATTTTTCAGTTTTATATCGGTCAACATTCCCGACAGCGTGACTTCGATCGGAGCGAGTGCGTTCTGGGGTTGTGATGGGTTGACTTCGGTTACGATCGGCAGAGGCGTGACCTCGATTGGAGAGAATGCGTTCCTGAATTGTAGCGGGTTGACTTCGATCAACATTCCAGACAGCGTGACCGAGATCGGAGAGAATGCGTTCTGGGGTTGTGATGGGTTGACTTCGGTTACGATCGGCAGAGGCGTGACCTCGATTGGAGATTATGCGTTCTATGATTGTGATGGGTTGAAAGAAGTGCATTTTAAAAATCCGAACGGATGGAAAGTGTCTCACTATGAGAATATGTCGAATGCCAAAGACATTTCGGGACTCAACAATCCCGAAGCCGCCGCAAAATATTTGACGGACCACCGGAACTATTACTGTGAGTATTATTGGAAACGGGAGGGGTGAGGCTCGCGCCTTTCTCGCCTCTCTTGCCCCCGCGCATGCACCCTTCTTTGCCTCCCCACGCGATCATGCGCGGGGAGATTTTTTTCTTCCCAAAGAATTTGCGGGAAACCCTTGAAAAACCTCGCCGACTTGTGTATAATAGGGTTATGAGTGAGAGTGTACTCAAAGAAAAACTCAAACTTTTGCCCGATTGCCCGGGCGTGTACCTCATGCTCGACAGCGAGGGCACGATCATCTACGTCGGCAAGGCGCGCGTCCTCAAAAATCGCGTGCGGCAGTACTTTCACTCCTCCGAAAAACCCGTCAAAGTGCGCGCCATGGTGGAACAGATCGCCGATTTTTCCTACATCGTCGCCCCCACCGAGGTGGACGCCCTCGCCCTCGAAAACAACCTCATCAAAAAATATAAGCCCAAATACAACATTCTCCTCAAAGACGACAAAACTTACCCCTACATCAAGGTGCACACGCGGGAGAAGTTTCCCCACCTCTCCGTCACCCGCAGAGTGAAAAAAGACGGAAGATATTTCGGCCCCTTTATGGGCGGGATTTCCTGCAAGGACATTTTAGACGTTGCGGCAAAAGTGTATAACGTGCGCATTTGCAATACCGCCGTCACCGAAAAGCCCAAAAAACCCTGCCTCAACTATCATTTGGGGCGGTGTCTCGCTCCATGCGCCCACCTCTGCACGGAGGAGGAATACGCCGCGCGGGTGGAAAAAGTGCTCTCCTTCCTCTCGGGGAACTACGAAGAGGCGGAGGAGCTCTTGCGCGAAAAAATGGCGATGTTTGCCGAAAACGAGGAGTTCGAGCTCGCCATGGAGTACCGCGACCGCATCGGCATGCTCAAAAAATTGCAATTAAAGCGCATTACCTCCATGCCGCGCGACGTGGACGCGGACATCTGGGCAGTCGCCTCCAACGGGCTGTACGCCGTTATGAGCGTGCTCGTCACCCGCAAGGGGATCATGCAGGGCAACCGCAATTTTCCGCTCGAAGAGGGCGCGGGCGAAGAGGGGGAAGGCTTTCTCTCCTTTCTTATCCAATATTACACCAACCACGAATTTCCGCATGAGATCATAACAGACGAGCTCTTCGACGACGAGCTCTTCCGCGACTACGCCTTTGAAAAGACGGGAAGAAAGCCCGAGATCGTCCGCCCAAAAATGGGGGTGCGGCGGGAACTTGCGAACATGGCGCTCGGCAATGCCAAAGAGTACCTCGAAAAGTCCGTCTCCGCGATCGAGCACAAGAACGATATGACAAAGAACGCCTGCGCGCGCCTGCAAATGTTGCTCGGGCTTAAAAAATATCCCAAGCGCATGGAGTGTTACGATATTTCGGACATTTCGGGCGTGGACAAAGTGGGCAGCATGGTGGTGTTCACCGACGGCGAGGCGGACAAGTATGCTTACCGCCGCTTTAAGATCAGAACGGTGGAGGGCGCGGACGACTTCGCCTCCCTGAAAGAGGTGCTCTCCCGCCGCCTTGCAAAGCTCGGTACGGACGAGGAAGAGCGTTTCCCGAAACCCCAGCTCATCGTCATCGACGGCGGCAAAGGCCAGCTCTCCGCCGTCAAGGAAATTTTCGACGAACGCAACGTCACGGACATCGATCTCATCTCCCTTGCAAAGCAGGAAGAGGAGATCTTCACCCTGTCAAGCCCCGAGAGCGTGAAACTTTCCCGCCGCGACTACGCCTTGCAGACGGTGCAGCGTATCCGCGACGAGGCGCACCGCTTTGCGATCACCTACTTCCGCAACCTGCACAGCAAGCGCAACCTTGCCTCCGTGCTCGATGAGATCGGCGGCGTGGGAAAACAGAAGAAAAAGGCGCTGATGGACAAGTTCGGCACCATCGACAAGATCATGCACGCCTCCGAAAAGGAACTTGCGGCGGCGGAGGGGATCGGTCCCGCGCTTGCAAAGCGTATCCGTGAATATTTTGAAAATCTATGAAATATCCGCTTTTTCTTTCCGATTTCGACGGCACTTTGGTGCGCGCCGACGGCACGATCTCACAAAAGAACATCGAGGCGATTAAGGCATATCGGGCGGCGGGCGGCGTGTTTGCCGTCGTCACGGGCAGAATGCTCTGCTCCATTCGTCCCCGCCTCAAAGAGCTCGGGCTCGAAGAGGGGATCGTCGTCTCCTACCAAGGGGGGATGATCGCGGACATCGCGACCGGAGAGATTCTCGAAAACGACGGATTTACTCCCGAAGAGGCGATAAGGGCCGTGACCTTTCTCGAAAAGGAGGATCGGCACATTCATGTGTATCTCGACGACAAACTCTATTGCAACCGTGACGACGAATCTTTGAAGATCTACGAAGACATCTGCGGCGTAAAGGGGATCGTCTGCAAAGAGCCGCTCTCCGGGTTTGTCGCGCGCAAACAAAGGACGGTCAATAAAGTTCTGGCGATCCTTCCCTCCGAGGAAAAAGCCGCGCTCATCGCGCGCATGCAAAAGGAACTCGGAGAGGGATATTTCATCACCGCTTCCAACGATTTTTTAGTGGAGGCGCTGCCCGCAAGGGTGAACAAGGCGCATGCGGTAAATTTTCTCGCCGGACGGTACCGCGTCCTGCGGGAAGAGGTGGCGGCGATCGGGGATCAGCTCAACGATCTGCCCATGATCTGCGCGGCCGGCGGCAAGTTTGCCGTAGCGAATGCGCAAGAGGAAGTAAAAAAAATCGCGACCGTCGTCTCTTCTTGCGAGGAGGACGGCGTAGCCGAGGCTCTTGAAATAGCGATGGGGGAATAGAGATGAACGAGATGTTTTTGCCGAGTGAAACGCTCATGCTCGATAAGTTCGCGGCCGATCTCGGCCTGGAACTGTTGTACGCGGGGCGGGGGATCCTCACTTTCACAAGCGCGAGCGTAGACCGTCCCGGGCTGAGATTGGCGGGATTTTTCAGTTATTTCGATACCCGCCGTATCATGGTCATCGGGCTCACGGAATACGAGTATCTCCGCTCGTTTTCCGAGGAGGAGCGGTCGGAAAAGATCAAAAAGCTCTTCGACTGCGGGGAGATCCCCTGTGTCATCTTTTCGCGAGATCTCCCCGTCCTGTCCGAGTTCATGGACTGTGCGCGGGATACGGGTACGCCCATTTTCCGCTCGGGGAAGATGACGACCTTCCTCATGAGCGATCTCGTCATCTATCTCAACCGTCTGCTTGCGCCCTCCACCACCATTCACGGGGTGCTCATGGATGTGTTCGGGGTGGGAATGCTCCTCACGGGCAGCAGCGGCGTGGGAAAGAGCGAGACGGCCATGGAACTCATCAAGCGCGGGCACCGTCTCGTTGCAGACGACAGCGTGCTCATCAAGCGGGTGGAGAACGAACTCATCGGCACTTCGCCCGAGCGTATCCGCTACTTTATGGAGCTGCGCGGGATCGGGATCATCAATGTGAAAAACATGTACGGTTCTGGTTCGGTGCTCGGCGAAAAAGAGGTGGAGCTCGTGATGGAGCTCGAACCGTGGAAAAAGGAGAAGGAGTACGACCGTATCGGCGGCGAGCGCAACACCGAGGAAATTTTGGGGTTGAAAGTGCCCAAGCTCGTGATCCCCGTCTCCCCGGGGCGGAACCTCGCCATCCTCATCGAAGTTGCTGCGCGCAACAGCCGTCTCAAAGAGATGGGCTACGACGCGGCGCAGGAACTCATTCAGCGCACGATCGGAAGATGAACTACGAAATTCTCGCCCCTGCGGGGGACATGCTATCCGCCCGCGCCGCAATTTCAAGCGGCGCGGACGCAATCTATCTCGGACTTCCCAAGTTCTCCGCGCGCAGCAGTGCGGAGAATTTCGGCCGCGATTCTCTGCGCGAGATCGCCGCATATGCCCATTTGCTCGGCGTTAAGGTTTATGTATGCCTGAATACGCTCGTGAAGGACAACGAGCTCTCCGAATTTTTCCGGAGCGTGAAGGAGGCGTGGGAGGACGGCGCGGACGCCATTCTCATGCAGGATATGCTCCTCGGAAAAAAGGTGAAGGAGCTGTATCCCGAGATCGTGCTGCACCTCTCGACGCAGGCGGGCTGCTGCAATGTGCGCGGCGCGGAATTTGCACGGGACTGCGGGTTTTCCCGCGTGGTGCTCGCGCGGGAAACGCCCATCTCCGAGATCGGAAAGATCGCAAAGCGCATCGAGACGGAGGTATTCGTGCAGGGGGCGCTCTGCACCTGTTTTTCGGGACAGTGCTATCTCTCCTCCTTTGCGGGGAACAACAGCGGCAACCGCGGGCGGTGCAAACAGCCCTGCCGCAAGAGATATTCTCTCGACAGAAAAGGATACGAAGAATTTGCCTACGCGCTCTCGCCCTCCGATCTTTCGGTGGGGAAGAGAGGAAAGGAATTGCTTGCGGCGGGGGTCTGTTCCCTCAAAATCGAGGGTAGGATGCGCCGTCCCGAGTATGTTGCGGCAGCCGTCGGATACTACCGCGCGATTCTCGAAGGCGGGGACGCGCGCGCCGCGCTCTCCGATTTAAAGCGCGCCTATAACCGCGGCGACTACACGGAGGGGCTCGCGTTCGGGCAAAAGGAGGACTTTCTCTCCCGCAACGTGCAGGGGCACATCGGCGAACGGGTCGGAACCATGCGGGACGGGAGTTTTTGCGCAAGCGATCACGCTGCCCAAAAGGGGGACGGTTTCAAAATTTTGCGCGGCGGAAAGGAGGTCGGCGGCGCCGTCTTTCGCGCAAGCGGGCAGGGCGGATTTTTCCTCTCGTCGCAGGAGAAACTTTTGCGCGGCGACGAGGTGCGGCTCACGACCGATGTTTCTCTTCCCGCGCGGCTCGCGGCCGAGCGCAAGCGCAAAATTCCGCTTTCCCTGTCCTTTCTCGCGGGGGAGCGGGCGAAAGTCTCCTCGGGCGATTTTTGCATGACGTATGATGTTTTGGAGGAGGCAAAGAGTGCGCCGCTCACACGGGAAACCCTTTGCGCCTGTTTTGAAAAGACGGACGGCTTGCCCCTCGAACCCGTCTTTACAGAGGTGGAAACGGAGCGCGCCTTTTTACCGAAGTCGGCGCTGAACGCCATCCGCCGCGACTTTTACGGGCGGCTTGTCTCCCGGCTCGTTCCTGCGCGGGAGATCTCCGCCCTTCTTCCCGCCGTGTGCGGGCAGAGCGGAAGAGAAGACCGCACGGCGGTGATCGCGGACGGCCTTGCAGACGGCCTTGCGAACGCCGATCTTCTCATCTACAAGCCGCAGGATTATACCCGTATTCGCCCCGAAGAGATCCCGAGGGGAAAGGGCGAAACGTTTTTGTATCTGCCGCCCTTTTTCTGCTCGGAGGACGAGACGCTTGTTTTGCCTGCGCTCCCTCTTTTCGACGGGGTGTATTGCGACGGCTACTACGGCCTCTTGCTCGCCAAGGAGCACAACAAAAAATTTTTCGCGGGCACGGGCTGGAATCTGACCAATGCGGTCGCGGTCGCGGAGGCGAAAGCGGCGGGCGCGGACTTTCTCGCCCTCTCCAAAGAGCTGACCGTGCGGGAGCAGGACGCGCTCGCGGGCGAAAACATCTTCTCCCTCGACTTCGGCGGCATAAAGGTGATGGATCTTTGCTACTGTCTCTTCGGGAAGAGCTGCTCCTCCTGCGACAGGCGGAAGAGCTACACGCTCACCGACGAAGAGGGGAGAAAATTCCCGCTGCGCAGATACCGCACGGAAAACGGCTGCCGGTTTGAACTTTATAACTGCGCGCCGCTCTGCGTCGAAAGACACGCAACGGGCCGTCTTTTCGATTTAACGCTGCAAAAAGAGCTCGCGCCCTATCTCGACGATCCCCAAAGCGCCCCGCTTGCGGGAGCGAGCAGAGGGCACGCCAACAGGAGTCTGTTATGAAAAAACATCATGTCCGTTTGGAACTTGATAAAATTTTGGCGGCGGCCTCCGCCTACGCCTCCTTGGAGGGCGGGCGGCAGGCGGTGCTTGCGTTGGAGCCGACAGCAGACCTTTCCGAGGCCCGCCGCACGCTCTCGCTGACGGGTGAGGCGATCGAACTTCTCTTCCGTCTCGGCGCGGGAAAGATCGAATATTTTCCGCCCCTCGGCGACAGTTTAGAACGCGCCCAAAAGAAAGCCACGCTCTCCTGCAAGGAACTGACCGACGTCGCGCTCCTTCTCCGCGCCGCGCGGGTGTGCCATAAGTCGGTGCACGCCTTTTCGGATGAAAACATCGGCGGCATGAAGGAGCTCACCGATCGGCTCGTTTTCAACCAAAAGCTTGAAGAGGAGATCGGGGACAAGATCGTGGGGGAAAACGAGGTGTCCGATCACGCCAGCGAGACCCTGTTTAACATCCGTCGCGAGATCCGTCTCCTGAACGAACGAATCCGCGCCCGCCTTTCGGAATATCTCGTGGGCGAGGAGAGCAAATATTTGCAGGATGCCGTCATCACCATGCGCGGCGACCGCTACGTCATTCCCGTAAAGGTGGAATATAAACGCAGCGTAAAGGGATTTATCCATGACCGCTCCCAGACGGGGCAGACCGTGTTTGTCGAGCCCGAGGAAGTGCTCGAAATGAACAACGAGCTGCGCTCCCTCACCATTGACGAGCAGGAGGAGATCGAGCGGATTTTGAGCGAACTCTCACGCGCGGTCGGCGCGATGCGCGAAGATCTCGAACGGGACGTGGAAATATTATCGGAGACGGACAGCTACTATGCCCGCGCAGAGTATGCCTACCGTCTGCGCTGCACAAAACCCGCGCTCAACGGCAAGGGGGTGGTGGAGATCGTCAAAGGACGGCACCCCCTTCTCGATCAAAAGACGGCGGTGCCCGTCTCCGTGTCGGTGGGGGAGGACTACGGGTTCCTCCTCATCAGCGGCGCGAATACGGGCGGCAAGACGGTCACGCTCAAAATGTGCGGGCTCTTTTGCCTCATGGCGGCGTGCGGTATGTTTGTGCCCGCCGCAGAGGGCACGCGGCTTGCCGTGTTCGACGGCGTGTTCTGCGACGTGGGCGACAGCCAGTCCATCGAGGAGAATTTGTCCACATTTTCGTCGCATGTTTTGAATTTAAAGGAAATCTGCGAACAGGCGGGGAAGAACAGTTTTGTGCTCATCGACGAGCCGGGCGGCGGCACCGATCCCGAGGAGGGACAGGCGCTTGCCCGCGCCGTGCTCGTGCACCTCATTAAAAAGGAATGTCGCGGCATCGTCACCACCCACTATTCCGCACTCAAAGAATTCGCCTTTGAAACGCAAGGGGTGGAGAACGGCTGTATGGAGTTCGACGGCGCGAGCCTGCGCCCTCTGTACCGCTTGAAGATCGGTTTCCCGGGCCCGAGCAACGCGCTGCTCATCTGTTCGCGGCTGGGCCTTTCGGAGGACATCATCGCCGAGGCGCGGGAGCATTTGTCGGACGGCGCGCGCGCCTTTGAGCACACCGTGCGGGCGGCGGAGGAGAGCCGTGTGCAGTCTGAAGCTCTTCTTGCACGGACGGAGGAGCTTAAAAAGGAATGGGAATCCCGTCTTGCGGCGCTCGAAAAAGAGGAGGCACAGCTGAAAAAGGAGCGGGAAAAGCTGCAACTTACCTCAAAGGCCGAGGCAAGACGCATTGTCTCCGCCCGCACTGCCGAAGCAGAGGAATTGCTCGGGAAGATCGAAGAGATCTTCAAAAAGGAATTTGTTTCCGAAAGCGACCTCATCGAGGCGCGGACGCTGAAAAATAAGCTCGCGAATACCGTATATGAAGAGGAAGAGGAAAAGACGCGCGCTCTGCCCGTCGACCCCGCTTTGAAGGAGGGGGACAGGGTCTATGTCAAAAGCATGGACGCGGAAGGCACCGTTCTCTCCGTGCGCAGGGAAAAGGGAACGGCGGAGATCAAGTGCGGTTCCATTCAGGTGCGCGCCAAAATTTCCGATCTGTTTACGCCCTTCCGCAAAAAGGAAGAGAAAGTTTCTGTCAAAGTCACAAGGGACTTAAAGGAGCGCACGGCCGTCTCCCGCGAGTGCAACGTCATCGGAAAAACGGTGAGCGAGGCGATCGAGGACGTTGAGGCTTTTTTGGACGGCGCGCTGCTGCAAAACCTCACCGAAGTGCGCATTGTGCACGGCATGGGTACGGGCGCACTCCGCAAGGCGATCGGCGACTATCTCAAAAAGCAGAAACGGGTGGAAAGTTTCCGTCTCGGCAAATACGGCGAGGGCGAATCGGGTGTGACGATCGTAACACTGAAATAGGTTCACGAAAAATCTTTTGCTTGCGCAAAATCTTTTTCCGTGAGGAAATGTTCTTTTGCGGTCAGTATCCTTGCCTCCCCCCGCATCACGGGGGGAGGGTAGGGAGAGGGGGCACCTTGATTTGAGCCTTAATATTGCGAGATTTCTCGACTTCGCCTGCGGCTCCGCTCGAAATGACAAATTAGGGCAGCAAGAGAAAGCGCGAAACCGCGTGTAAGCGCGTCATTCCGAGCCGCAACGGAGAGAACGAAGTCCGACACAACAATTCCCCGAGGAAATCCTGTTACGTTTAAGTGCGTTCTAAATCAAACGCGAACGCAACATAATGCCTTCGCGGACTGTGTATTCGCCAGCTGTTTCGTACTGCGTGCCCGCTCTCGCGTAAGCGGGGGACAGCAAGGCTTTGTGCGGTATAATTTGTCCCATGCGCTCATACAATACAAGGAATTGTATGGGGGCGGTATGAAAAAACTTTCGCGGCGGGCGGTGGCGGCGCTTACAAATCTTTTTCTTATCTGTATTGTGCTTGCCGTGGGGGCTGTCTGCTTTTTGCCCTCCGCGCACACCGCTTCCCGCGTGCAGGATCGCGTCTATTACAAGGGGAACAGCGAAAACGGCATCTCTCTCATGTTCAACGTGTATTGGGGCACGGAAGAGGTGGAAAAGATCCTCGATATTCTGGACGGGTACGAGGCAAAAGCGACCTTCTTCCTCGGCGGCAGCTGGGCGGACGACAACTCGGTATGCGTCAAAAAAATCGCCGAGAGGGGACACGAGATCGGCTCGCACGGTTATTTTCATCGCGAACATGACAAACTGAGCTTAGAGGGCAATTACAACGAGATCAAGACGAGCATAGATTTCCTTGCGCTCATTTCGGGTCGGGAGATCGCGCTCTTTGCGCCTCCTTCGGGGGCGTACAACGAAAACACCGTCAATGCTGCCGAGAGCCTCGGCCTCAAAACGGTGATGTGGAGCAAGGACACGATCGATTGGCGGGATAAGGACGCAGATCTCTGTTTCCGCCGCGCCACGAAGGATGCAGAGGGGGGAGATCTCGTCCTGATGCACCCCATGGCGCATACGGTGGAGGCGCTCCCCCGCATTCTCGAATACTACAAAGCAAACGGGTTAAAACCGATCACGGTCGGGGAAAACATCGCATAAGCAAAAGTACTACATAAGGAGAAAAACAATGGTAACGACAAAGACACTTTCAAACGGCGTCCGTGTGATCGTCAAGCGCATGGAGGGGTTGCTCTCGGTCACGATGGGGGTGCTCGTCGGTACGGGGGCCGCATATGAGACGGACGAAGAGGACGGCATTTCCCATTTCATCGAACATATGCAGTTCAAGGGAACGGACAAGCATACCGCTTTCGGACTTTCGGACGCCTTCGACGCGCTCGGCGCGCAGGTAAACGCCTTTACTGGGAAGGATCTGACCTGCTTTTATGCAAAGTCCACCAGCGATCACGCCGCAGAAGCCTTTTCCCTGCTTGCAGAGCTCTTTCTCGATTCCACCTTCCCCGAGGACGAGATGGCGCGCGAAAAGGGGGTAGTCATCGAGGAGATCAACATGGACGAAGATTCCCCCGAAGATCTCTGTCTCGATCTTTTGGCGCGCGCGGCATACGGCAATCGCGGTTTCGGCAGAAACATTTTGGGCCCTGCCTCCAATGTGCGGGGCTTTACCCGTGAGCAGCTCTTCGCCTATAAAAAGGAGCGCTACTGTCCGCAGAATATCGTGATCTCCTTTGCGGGGAATATCGAACTCTCCCTCGCGCTGGAACTCACGGAGCAGTATTTCGGGAGAATGCAGCCCTGCGCGTTTACACAGCGCAAGCCTCCCGTCGTGCGGGAGATCAACAATCTGTTCCGCAAAAAGCCCATCGAGCAGGCGCATTTTGCGTTTGCCTTTCCCACGATCGCGCGGGACGATCCCTCCTTTGCGGCCACACAGGTGATGAATATGATCCTGGGCGGCGGCATGAGCTCCCGCCTCTTCAAAAAAGTGCGCGAAGAGCTCGGGCTCGCCTATTCCGTGTATTCCTATTCTTCCCACTATGAAGAGACGGGACTGTTCACCGTGTATGCGGGCGTCAACCCGCAGAAGGCGGAGAGCGCCGCCGAGGCCGTCGTCAAAGTCATCGAGGAGTTCAAGCGGGACGGCGTCACGCAAGAGGAGTTCTTGCGCGGCAGAGAGCAAATGAAATCGGGCAACATCTTTTCGCAGGAGAACACCTCTTCCCAGATGCTCCTCTACGGGAAACAGCTCCTCTACAAGAACGAGGTGTACGACTTCGAGAAACGCATGGCGGAGATCTCGGCGCTCGCGCTCGATGACATCCATGCGGCGATCGCGCGCAACTTCGAGTTTGAAAAGGCGTGCGTCGCCTCGGTGGGCAATCTCGAAAAAGCCATTGCCCTATGAGCCGCGCAGAAGGCTTTCCGCCCGTACATAACGGGGAGAGCAGGCTGCTGATCCTGGGGAGCTTTCCCTCGGTCATGAGCCGCAAGACCCAATTCTACTACGGCAATCCGCAAAACCGCTTTTGGCGCACCGTCTGCGGTTTTTTCGGCGAGGAGATCCCCTGCGACGTCGCGGGCAAGCGGGAATTTCTCCTGCGCCGCGAGATCGCGCTATGGGACGTCGTTCTCTCCTGCGAGATCGAGGGCTCTGCGGACGCCTCCATCGGGAACGAGACGGTCGCCGATCTTCCGTCCCTCCTTTCGGGGAGCAAGATCACGCGCATTTTTTGTAATGGCAGCAAGGCCTATTCGCTTTTGGCGGCGCACTTCCCGCAGCTTTTGCCGCTGACCGAAAAACTACCTTCCACCTCGCCCGCCAACCCCCGCTTTTCGGCGGAAGTTTGGCATAAAGCACTCGGAGAAATTTATGACTTATGAAGAACTGACGGCGCGGCTCTTTTCCCTTGCGGACGAGCCCTATCGTATCTTTCACACCAAACTACTCAAAAACGACAAACTGAACGTTATCGGCGTGCGCGTGCCGCAGCTAAGGCGGATCGCGCGGGAACTGCGCGGCGAAGAGGAAAGGCTTTTGCATTTCCCCGACGAATATTACGAGGTCACGTTTTTGAAGTGCGCGGCCGTTGCACGGCTCCCATTTGAGGAGTTTACCCGTTTTGTCGATCGGGTGGTGCCCCTTCTCGATAATTGGGCGACGTGTGATAGTTTTATGGCGCCCTGCATCGCCGCGCACCGCGAAGAGTTTCTCCCGTTTGTGCGGAAATATCTCGCGGACGGCAGGGAGTTTGTCGTGCGGTACGGGCTGGTTGTCCTAAGAAGTTTTTATATGGAGAGAGCGTATCTTCCGGCTGTCTTTTCCGCGCTGCGGGAGTGCCCCGACAAGCCCTATTACGCCATGATGGGCGGGGCATGGCTGCTCTCGGAGGTGCTCGCCGTGTTCTATGACGACGGCGTGAGTTTCATCGAGCAAACGGCGCTTCCGCCCGTGCTCCTGAGAACGGCGATCGCAAAGGCGCGCGAGAGCTTTCGGCTTACCCCCGCGCAAAAGGCCGCCCTGCCCGTTTGCGGCAGGTAAATTTCGGAAAATGGGTTGACATTTGCAAGGGATTGAGATAAAATAGAGAAAAAGGGCCGCTGTGCGGCGATGGAGGACGATATGTTTGAAAAAGTTTGTAAAATGCTCGGCGAACACCTCGGCGTTGCGCCCGAGAGTATCCGTCCCGAGCAGAAGATCGTAGACGATTTGAATGCGGATTCGCTTGACGTGATCGAATTGATGATGGCGCTCGAAGAGGAGTACGGGATCACTCTTCCCGAAGAGGAGATGGAAAACGTCAAAACCGTACAGGACGTCGTCGATATGATGGAACGCATCACAAAATAACGCAGACGGCGGCGCGCGCTTTCCGTTCGGAAAGCGCGCGCCTTTCTCTGTTCCACAGTATACGGAAAGATCATATATCGGCAAGACGGGAAAAAGTTGCGGAAATCTCTCTTTGTTCTTTGCTTTTTTCCGCGTGCCGTGCTATAATGGATTCCGACGTTCCCGCGCGGTTTCGCGCGGAAGGGGAGTTACAAATGGAAATCAACAAAATTACAGACGGGAATGCCGTCATGCTTTCCCTGAGCGGCAAATTGGACGCGTCCGCTGCGGTGGCTCTCTCCGCCGCCGTTGAAGAGGTGGCCGAAGACCGCGATCTCGTTATGGACCTCGAAGGCTTGGAATATGTCTCTTCCATGGGGCTGAGGGAAATCGTCCGCGCATCCCTCAAAATGTCCGCGAAGGGAAGTTTCAGCATGATAAACGTGCCCGCGCAGGCCGCCGACGCCCTGCGCATGACCGGACTTTACGAAAAATTGAATGTACTGTCATGAAAAAACGTAAATATTTATTTTTACCCCTTGTTCTCTCTTTTTTGGTTCTTCTTCTCGCCCTTTGTATCTTCGGCATAGTGCGCTATTTTGCTTTGGCCGAAGGCGAAGGATTCCAGAGCGAGGCATTTTTCCGCGTGCTGTGGGAGACTCTTCCCGCGCTCGGCGTCTTGGCGGTGCTCGGCCTGTTCGCGCTCGTTTATCTTGCGCTTTCGGTCGCAAAGCCCATGAAAAAGATGCGCATGTCCGTGGAAAAAACCGCACAACGGGTCACAAACGGCGCCGAAAGGCCTGTGCCTGTCGGGGCGGGTTGCGTGGGGAAACTTTCGGACGCGCTCGTCGCGGAAGAGGGGGAGATCGCCGCGCTCCTTGCCGCCGTCGCCAAGGAATCGGACGCACAGGCGGCAGAACGGGAAAAACTTTCCGCAGCCCGCGCGGTCTGCGCCGTGGTCGCGCCCGATACGATCGGGCTGGAAACGCTTACCTACGGCGTGCGGGCAAGCATTTTGCGCGTTCCCTCGGTAGGCGCCGACTTTTGCGATGCGTTCGCGTTGGATGGCAGGCGAGTATTTATCGCGGTGGGCGACGTGTGGGAACAGGGCCTTTCTGCGGCGCTGCTGAGCGCGCGGTCGGTGCGCACCCTGCGTGAAAATATCGCCGCAGGCCATACCCCCGCGCAGGCGCTCTCCGCGCTCAACAGGGCGCTCATCGCCGATGGATCGGGCGGCGCGGCGACCGTCTTTTGCGCGATTTTCGACAGCGTCTCGGGCGAGCTGCACTATGCGAACGCGGGACATCTTCCCCCCGTCATAGCGGGCGAGGCGTGCAGCTTTTTGCGCATGCGCGCGGGAGCGCCACTCGGATTTTATGCGGACGCGGAATTTTCCGATGAAACTTTCGGTTTGCATGCGGGGCAGGGGCTTGTCGTCTATACGGACGGCGTCGTCAACAGTTCGGACGGAAAGGAGCTGTTCGGGTACGGCAGATTGCTTTCCACGGTGCAAAAATATTACGCCAACGCGCTCGAAACGGAGAACGTTGCGCAAGGGGTTTTGGCCGCTGCGGAAGATTTTGCAAAGGCAGAGGACGACCGTGCGGTTTTGGCGCTCTTCTTTCCTGCGGGCGTGAGGCGTCTCCTTTCCGCAGAGCGGTCCGAGGCGGAAAAAATGCGCGAGCTCCTCGAAAATTGGCTGCACGAGGACCCGCGAAAAAAGAATATTCAGATCGCCTGCGAGGAGATCTTTGCGAATATCGTCGAACACGCCGGTGCAAAGGCGATCCAGATCAACTGCGAGCGGGAGGAGAACAGTTTTATTATCCGTTTTACGGACGACGGAGAACCCTTCAACCCGCTGCAAACGGATCCGGGAGATCCCTATGCGGAGGAGAACAAGGGACTGACGATCATCCGCCGTATCGCGGGAGAAATTTTCTATCGCACCAAGCAGAATCTGAACGTGCTCACGGTAAGATTTCCCATTATCAAAGGTCTGTAAGAAAAAGAAGAGCGAATCGGATAAATTTTCCTGATAAAATCATGCGCGGGAAGTTGCCTTTTTCCGAGACGTCTGTTATAATAATGATGACACCTGCGGTGTACGGAATTCGGAGAATGCGTGATCCACAAAGAAATTTCGGGAGCCGACGTCGCGCGGGATAGGCAAGGTCTGCCACTTGGCGGAAAGTCCGATGCCCATGCGCTTGGCACCCACCTGCGAGAAGCGGGTTAACCTTTTCCGATTTGCGGCACAGGCGGATGTCTTTTATTTATTTTTGCGCGGAGCAAAAAAATTTTTCGGTTTGCCCATAAAAATCGGTTGCAAGAACGCGCCGATTATGGTATAATCACAGAGCAATAGGGGAATTTCCCCGTTTTGCACAGTAGTATTCCCGGCAAGAGGGAATCGAAAAAATCGAATACGGCCTTGTGGTCAAGCGGTTAAGACGGCGTGTTTTAACGGACGGTCACGGGGGCGTCCCGACCGAAGTTTCTGTTTGTGCAACGAAGGTCGGCACGAGGAGCTTTGCTCCGAAGTATTCCCGGCAGCGGAATCGAAAAATGAATACGGCCTTGTGGTCAAGCGGTTAAGACGGCGCCCTCTCACGGCGCAATCCCGGGTTCGATTCCCGGCAAGGTCACCAGACATGGATAAATCCGAACACCCTTGTTCGGGTTTATTTTTTTGTATTTCGAGAAATTCTCCGAGTTCCGAATCCTCTATATCCTCGAAGGTGATCGTTTCCGTTCCCTCTTTGTAATTGCAGGTAATCATGGCATAATCGTCGAAGAGATAGATACTGTTCACGAACGCATTGATGAGGACGCGCTTGCCCTCGGTGGTTGCCGTGTCTAACTTACGGAATTTGCACAAGCCGAATAAAATCTGCTCTCTCGTCAAAATCGGTCTCCTGATTTGCTCCTCGGCGATCTCGATTGTGAGCTGTTTCTGCTGTTCCTCCAAGTCGGAAAGCCGCTTTTTTGTGCTGTCGAGAACGATCCCTTTTTGAATGGCGTCGAGCATATTTTCAATGCTGCTTTCCACCTCCGCGAGCTTTTGCTGTAATGCGGGAAGAATGCTGTTCTCGCTCGTCTGCAAGTCATAGAGCCGATAGGAGAGCTGTTCCATCAGCTCGTCGTCCATGAC
>CANROE010000029.1 GCA_947632195.1 uncultured Clostridia bacterium
CGACCTCGAAAACGACGGCCCCTACGGATACGGTCCCGACATCCTCTACCAGGCGAACGACAGGATCATGCGCTATCCGGAGGGACGGCACATTCTGCCCCTGCCTGCGGAGGAGTTCGACTGCTTTGAAGAGGTCAGCGACAAGGGCTGGCAAGCCTACCGCCGCACGGTGGGCGGGCAGGAATACACCTTCGGCATTCCCGTAAACGTGCAGGGGCCTCTTCTCTATTACCGCAAAGACCTTCTGCCCGAGAATTGGGAGACCGAATGGGACGACGATCATAACGGTGTGCCCGATATGGTAGAATATTGGACAGATCTCTACCGCTTTTCCAAGCAGATCAAGGAGAGCGGCGGCGGAAGGTTCGGCTATATGCGTTCCTTCTTGGAGCCCTATTTCTCGGTGGGGTATCTGTACAGCTACGGCGGGTACACCTTCGGCAACAACAACACCGATCCGAGTGACATCGGGCACAGCGCGGGGAATGCGGAGTTCGGCGCGCGGATCATCCGCCAGCTTGCCACCGTCATGGACGAGCGTTGCATCGACGATTCGGTCACAACGGGCGCCTATGCCGCCATCGCCTCGGGAGAATTCTTTGCGACGATCACCACGCCCGACGTTTACACCATGTTCGTGGACGAGATGAAGGCGGCGGGCTATACGGACGAGTTCATCGCCGAAAATCTCGTTACGACTTACATTCCCAAACTTCCCGCAAGCGGAGACCTCGAAGACGAGAGCGAAGGGTTCATCGAGTGCAACATGATGGGAGGAATACAGGGGTACGCCATCAGCTCTTACACCAAATATCCCAACGCCGCGCTTGCATTCGTCAAATTCGCTACGAGCTATCAGATGATCAAGCGCAGGAACGAGCTGCTCGGCATCGTGCCCGCCCGCAAGGACGTCGCCGACGAGGTAGGGGGACTTTCGGAGGTCATCAACAATAACCTCGAAAACGGAAACATCACGGTCATGCCCTCCATCAAGGAGAACGCGCAGATCTGGACCCCGCTGCAAACCTTGTTCCAGGACCTTGCAAAGGACGCCTTCCGCACGGGCGCGGAAGTGAAGTACGCCACCCTCGAAGCGATGAAGGAAGCGCTCAAAAAGGTGGATACCCAAATTTACGACAGCATCTTTACACTGCAATAAGGGGGAGAGGATATGAAAGATACAGATAAAAAAGCGAACCCTTTTGCGTCGCTCGGCGGCGCGCTGAGAAAAGGAGCGGCGAAGGTCAAGACCTTCTTCCGCACCCTGCCCGCGCGGATCAAGGAAAAATTCGCGGGTGCAAAGGAAATTCTCACGCAGGGAAACGGCAAAGTGGCGGCCTCCATGTGCGTCATGGGGCTCGGGCAGCTCTTGTACCGCCAATGGGCGAAGGGGATCCTCTATCTCCTGGTGCAGATCGCTTTCTTCGCCTACTTCATTCTGAAAGGCGCGGGCGACTTCATCGGCTTTTTTACCCTCGGCGTCACGGAGAGCAACGCATGGTACGGCATCGAGGGAGATAATTCCGTCATCATGCTCCTCTTGGGCATTCTCTCCATCATCGCCCTTGTGTTCTATTTTGTCATCTACGTCGCAAATATCAAGGACGCTTACCGCATCCAGTGCGCGGTGGACACCATGAAAAAGCCCGAGTCCTTCAAAAAAGAACTCGCCTCTCTTCTCGGGAAGAATTTCCACAAAACGGCGCTCGCCCTGCCCATCGTGGGGGTGTGCGTGTTCAGCGTCCTGCCCATCGTATTCATGATCGTCATTGCCTTCACGAACTACGGCGGCGCGGTGGTGCCGCCCGCCCTCGTCGATTGGGTGGGCCTCGATAATTTCGGAAAAATTCTGTCCCTCGGGCAGTTCGCGCCGACCTTCTTCAAAATTTTTGCGTGGAACATCCTCTGGGCGGTGCTCTCGACCTTCCTCAACTATTTTGCGGGGCTGGGGCTCGCGCTTCTTCTCAACCGTAAATGCGTAAAGGGAAAGACCTTTTGGCGGCTCTTTCCCATTCTCGCCTACGCCGTTCCCGGGTTTATCACCCTCATCGCCTTCAAGTTCATGTTCTCCTACGGCGGACCCATCAACCAGATGATCACGGGCGCGGGCGGCACGGCGGTGGGCTTTCTCGACATCGACGCCAAGTGGACGGCGCGGCTCATCGGGCTTGGGGTCAACGCATGGCTGAATATCCCGAGCGGAATGTTGCTTGCAACGGGCATTCTGTCCAACGTCAACACCGATCTCTATGAGGCGGCACGGGTGGACGGCGCGAGCCCGTGGAAACAGTTCGTGCGCATCACCCTGCCCTACGTCCTGTTCGCCACCATGCCCGTGCTCATTTCGCAGTTCATCGCCAACTTCAATAACTTCGGGATCTTCTATTTCCTGCGCGGCGGGCTGTATATGGACGGCTACTTCCTCGCGAGCGATACCGACCTGCTCATCAACTGGCTGTACAACATGTCCATCGACAACAACTACTATTCCATCGGCGCGGCGATCAGCATCATCATCTTTGCGGTGACGTCCGTCATTTCGCTCACGGTATATGTGCTTTCGCCGTCCTACAAACAGGAGGAAACCTATCAATGACAAAGCGGAAGATAAGGCCTCAAAAGCTGTTCGGCGTGGCGATCACCTATCTTGCCATTCTCGCCGTCTGTTTCGTGTTTCTCTTTCCCATTCTGTGGCTCGTTTTGGCGTCCTTTTCAAAGACGGGTTCCATCTACTCCTTCCGAGGATTCTTCCCGACCGAATACAGTTTCGACAGTTTCGTCAAGCTGTTCTCGGATACGGAGATGTACAATTATCCGCGCTGGTTTCTGAATACACTGTTTATTTCGCTGATGTCGAGCCTGCTCGGCACCACGCTCACCATTTTAACGGCGTACTGCATGTCGCGTTTTCGTTTCAAGAGCCGCAAGGCGCTCATGAAGACCACCCTCGTCCTCGGCATGTTTCCCTCCTTCATGACGATGACGGCGGTGTATATCCTGATGACGCAGTTCAACCTCATCAACCAACAGTGGGGGCTCATCCTCATCTATTCGGCGGGTGCGCCGATGGGGTATCTCACCCAGAAGGGATTTTTCGATACCATCTCCGTCTCCATCGACGAGGCGGCGCGGATCGACGGCGCCTCCAACTTCAAGATCTTTGTCCGCATCACCCTGCCGCTCGCCGCTCCGATGATCGTCTATACCCTGCTCTCTTCCTTCGTGTGGCCGTGGTCCGATTTCATCCTGCCCAAGCTGCTTTTGAAGAACAAGGACCTCTATACGGTCGCGGTGGGGCTGATGGCGCTCGACAACACCGAGTTCTCGCGCTTTGCGGCGGGCTCCGTCTTTATCGCGGTGCCCATCGTGATCTTCTACTTTGCGCTCTCCAAATTCCTCATCAACGGGCTCTCTGCGGGGGCTGTCAAACAATAAGGAGAAAAAAGTTATGGCAAATCTGAGCTTAAAACACATCTACAAAGTCTATCCCAACGGCACGAAGGCGGTCAACGACTTCAATATGGAGATCGCCGACAAGGAGTTCATCGTCTTTGTCGGCCCGTCCGGCTGCGGTAAATCAACTACGCTCCGTATGATCGCAGGCCTTGAAGAAATTTCCGCAGGGGAACTTAAAATCGGCGACGTCGTCGTCAACGACCTCGAACCCAAGGAGCGGGACATCGCAATGGTATTCCAGAATTACGCCCTCTATCCGCACATGACGATCTATGACAACATGGCGTTCGGCTTGCAGATGCAAAAGACGCCCAAGGAAGAGATCGAAAGGCGCGTGAAGGAGGCGGCGGAAATTTTGGGGATCACCGAATATCTGAAACGCAAGCCCAAGGAGATGTCGGGCGGGCAAAGACAGCGCGTTGCTCTCGGCAGAGCCATCGTCCGCGAGCCGAAAGTCATGCTCCTCGACGAGCCTCTTTCCAACCTCGACGCAAAGCTGAGAACGCAGATGCGCTCGGAGATCGTCAAACTGCACCATCGGTTGAATACGACGTTCGTCTATGTCACGCACGACCAGGTGGAGGCGATGACGATGGGCACCCGCATTGTCGTGATGAAACTCGGGTATATCCAGCAGATCGACACCCCCAAAAATCTCTACCTCTATCCCGCAAACAAATTTGTGGCGGGTTTCATCGGCACGCCGCAGATGAACTTTTTCGACTGCACGCTGAAAAGAGAGGGAAACA
Organism: uncultured Clostridia bacterium; assembly: GCA_947632195.1. Classification (GTDB taxonomy): domain Bacteria; phylum Bacillota; class Clostridia; order Christensenellales; family Borkfalkiaceae; genus Gallimonas. Next base: position 4,206 of record CANROE010000029.1, read on the forward strand.
ACGTGCACATCGCCTTTAAGGAGTGCGACGCAGGGCTCGACGTCCCTTACGACGCTCTTTTAAAGGTCATGCCGCAGTATCTCGACGGGCAGAAGAAGGTGTGCGTGGGGCTGCGGGCAGAGGACGTCACGCTCGAACCGGAGGCCGTTGCAAGCAGCGCGGTCACCTTCAAATTCAAAGTCTCCCATGTTGAGGAGCTTGGGACGGAGACCCTCGTGTACGGCGATCTCGACCTCAACTATTCGGGGATCGCGGAGACGGGGACCAGGATCGTCGTCAAGGCGGCGGGGTTCAAAGATTTCCGTTCGGGCGAGATCGTGGAAGCGGCGCCCAACCTCAATGCGCTCCACCTCTTCGACGCGGAGACGGAGGAGAGCATTCTGCCGCGCATTCCCAAAGAGAACTTCCTCTCCTGCACGGTCAAGGAGGGGAAATTGTCGTTCGGCTCGCTCTGTGTTTCTCTCCCTCCCGCCATTCCCTGCGCGGACGGGGCAGCCGAATTGCTCCTGCCCTCGGACGCGATCACATTTGACGGAGCGATCCCCGCACGGCTCTGCGCAAGCGAGGAGGTGGACGGAAAATTTTTGCTCACCGTGGAGGCGGGCGGGGTCAAGCTGTTCGCTGTCGCGGAAGAAGCGCCCGCCGCGCAAGAACTTAAAATCGGGCTCGACCTCAAAAAAATTCGCATAAAGCGGGAGGGGCAGGACGTCGTTTCTCCTCTTCCCGAGATAAACGCCTTGGACGGCGCCTTTGTCATGGAAAAGGTCCGCGAAAAGACAGCGGCAAAGCGCAAAAAAGAAGTGCGCTACTGCATGGAGATCGCGGGCGTCAGGCTCGGCTCCACGCAGGAGATCAACGACAAGATGTTCGCCGCCTTTTCGGGCAGGAAAGTTTTTAACACTCAATTCCGCTATGAATTCTCCCCATACGGCGTAAAAATTGGCGAAGAGGGGATCCCTGCGAAAGCTGTGGAAATTCTCGACTACGGCAGAGAAAAGTTTTTGAAATGCAAGGTAGGGGAGAGCGAACTATATGTGCTCTGCGAAAGGGAAATTTCGGGAGAAATTTTCCTCCTGCCCGACCCCGAACAAATCGGGATCGTCGAAAAGGAGCGGGACATCCGCATTGTCTGACCATACCGGAAACAGGGCGACGGCGGGCAATTTGCCCTCGCCGCGTGCCCTGTGACGGGAACGCGGAGCCCCCCTTCTGTCCGCGTTCCATACGTTTTCTTGTTCGCCCTGCAAGGCGAATTTCCTCCGTAGCGCCGCTTTCCTCCCGAAAGCGGCGTCTTTTTGTCTACAAAGAAAACTGCGCCAAAAAAAGACTGCCGCTCTTCCCATTCCGGCGCGGGTGCTTTCACGCTCACCCTCACGAGCGACGGCGCGGAAAAAGCGGAGCTTATGCCCAATATAAAGGAAACTTATATATATACATGTTTATGTATATTCAACGGCGGCAAAAATGACAATATATCTCAGTAGTTCTGTAAAATGATACAAAAATCTCTCTGTTTTTCAAAATATTCATTTTTTCTTGACAGAACCCAGCGGGGATATGATATACTAATTAAAATACAAAATGTAAATTATACAAGGAGGAACGACATGAAACATCTCAGGAAAGCAACGTTTCTTATCCTCGCGCTCATGATGACGTTTGCGCTCGGCATCTTTGCTGCGGCATGCGGGGACGAGACGGGGAAAGGCTCGGTTGTGCTCACTTTCAGCGCGGAGAGCAGTGAGCCCTATACGTTGGAGGCGGAGGCGGGAAGCACGGTGACGCCGCCCGTTCCCGACGCCCGCGACGGCTACATCTTCGACGGATGGTTTGTCTCGTCCGATTTTTCTGGCGCCGCGCTCGGTTCGAGCCTGACCGCACCCGAAACGGATACGACATATTACGGAAAGTGGACGAAGGCCTATCTTCTCACGTTGGAACTGAACGGAGGCACGGTGAGCGGTGAAAAGACGCTTTGGCTCAAAGAGGGCGCAAGCCTTTTGGACGCCGTGGCGGATTATCTGCCCGCAAAGGACGGGCTCACGTTCGGCGCATGGTTGCTCGACGGGAAGGAACTTACCGCAAACGACAGAATGCCTGCGGGCGAACTCACGCTGACCGCAGGGTGGAAGATCGGATACACGGTGCAAGTGTATTTGCAAAATAAGACGGCGGACGGCTATGAACTCTCCTCCGAGTTCAGCGCGGAAGGAAACGGCTATGTCGGCGTCAAGACGACCCCCGCCGCGCCTTCCGTCACGGGTTTCCATCTCACGAGCCACGAAAACGGACTGACGGAGGCGGTATTGACGGAGACGGCGTCCTCCAACGTGTTCCGTTTCTACTTTGCCCGCGAGGAATATTCTCTCATCTTTGACGCTAACCTGCCCGAAGGGATCGAGGCAGAAGGGGAGGTCCCCGTTCAGACCGCGCTCTACGAACAGGAAGTCACCATTCCCGACGGCGGTTTTTCCGCAGCGGGACGCCGGTTTGCGGGTTGGAGCACGCAGTGGACGGGCGCCGTTGAATATCGGCCGGGCGCGAGCCTCCCGCTCACGCAAGACCTTGTGCTCTATGCCGTCTGGGATGTCGGATGCACCGACCTCTGGGGCAGCGAAGATCTCATCTATTCTCTCAGCGACGAGGCGGGAAAGGCGATCCTCGAACGTTTCGGCGAAGTCTATGAGGGAACGGTCGACGAAAACGGCGTCTTTGAGATCGCCGGCATGAAGGGCATGATCTATCACGGCTCCGTGTTCGCCTACTATCGTGAGGACTATGCGGCGACGTTCTACCTGCTCGACGGCTATTATCATGCCGAAGAGACTGAACTCATCGACAAAAATACGACGCTCACGCTCGACGGCTATCTCAACGCCGCCATCAATTCGGCGGACGGGTCGGTGACGGTCGGCTCCTATGGATACAACACCAAAGAGAGTTCCAACTATATTGCGACGGAGGACGGAACGATCATCTATTTCCGTCTCGGCAGCTATCAGAATACCGCAGTGTTCGGCATTCGCGGCGACGAGGCGGAGGTTTACGAGCAGTTTATCCCGCTCGATGAAATCATGGGCATACCCGGAAAATGGACCGTTTACCTCGACGGATACGGCACCGTGCTCCTCGGCGACTCGTCGTCGGAAGCGGAAGGAGATGGCATCTACGAGGGCACCTATTACTGTGAGGATTCGGGTTTCGTCGTAGGCGACGCGGCGATCAAATTCTACCATGTGTTCACCGCTGAAACAGGCGAATTGATCTTCCACAACTATCCCTTGACGTCGGGAGACGCGCTCGTCCTTGACGACGGCCTCTCGGGGGAATACAAGGGCGAGATCGACGGGAAAGCGACCACCGTCACGTTGGACGGGTTCGGACTTCTCAACGGCGCAACCCTTGACGGCGATCCCGATTCCGCTTGCATGTACTATACCACCGAGTCGAGCGTATTCGGGACGATCCTCTACCTTTTGACGGACAACGGAACGATCACGCTCCGCCTGACGGAAGAGGGCGCATACGAGGAGTTCGACGTGGACTATACGGAGCTTTTCTACCTGCGCACGGACGGTTTGGGACCCAACCTGTTCTATCCCGCGATCCTGCTCTATGAGGATGAGGATGCGACCCGCGCGGAGCTGTATGTGCTCGATGACGACGACAACGTGCAACATGTTGCAACTGCGGTTTGCACGGTCCGTAACGACATCCCCGGGCGCACATTCCTCACGCTTACGCTCAAACAGACATACGACGGGGCAGAAGTGATCTTCCCCGGGTTTGAAGAGGCGTTTGCATCGGCGTCCATTCTGCTCGATACCGGATCGCTCGCCTATGACGTTTACAGCGTTCTCGAATACAACGGCGAAAAATTTTATAACGAGTACACCGACGAGGACGACTGCGTATTCTGGGAGAACCTCATCGACAGCGGCGTCAACGGGATCGGAAGTTTCTGGTTCGGAGACGGACAGGCCATCGAGGGCAGAGTTATAAAAACTTATACGAACATTCAGGAATTCGGTTTCACGGCGGTAGCGTTCAGATATTACAACGACGACGATCGTTTGGAGACCCGCTACTTCGCCCTTTACGAAGACGGGACCTTCCACGATCTCGGCGAAGAGCCCGATCACGCGATGCTCATGGACGAATACGGCACACTGAAACAGCAGGCGGGCGTCTATTTCGACGGGGCAGGCAATGCGTACTATTTTGCGACGGGGACTGATTTCTATGATCACAAGGGGATCGGCGGTCCCGTCCGCAAGACGGAAGAAAAGACTTCATTCGGTACGGAGATTTGGGCCATCGAGCCCAAAGAAGGGACCCCCCTGCGGTTCGTCCTCGAACAGGAGACGGAGAACACGCTCGTCGCTTATGTCCTCTATGAAGAGCCTGTCTCGCTCACGGGAGAGAATGGGTCCTTCGAGGCGGACGGCTACAACTACATGGCGTCCTTTGTGAGCGCGGACGGGATCAGCTACACGGGGCTCTATCATATGCTCAGCCCCGAAGATTGCTCGATCCCAGACGAATACAAGTGCGCCTATGTTATGATGGTGCAGGATGGGCTGTTCTGGCGGCTCTATGTCAAAGAGGACGGCACGTTCGATACGCTCTATTCCCCGCTCGGCAATATGGACGGAAGTTTCCTCATGGTAATGGACGACTCGTACAACGCCCTCGGCTTTTTGATGGTGGAGTCGATGGATGGAGAGATGAGCGTTATGTATATGGGAATGGATGAGGAGACGGTGGGTTTGCCCATGACGGAGGGGAATCCGTTTGTGCCCACGGCCGACGGTGCGGTCTCCATCACGTTGATGCTCATGAATGAGGCGGAAGAGAGCACGGAGTTCGTAACATGGATCCTCGGCGATTTCTCCGTCGATTCCTGCGTCATCTTCAACGCGGATATCTGCGGGCTCTACCGCGACGGCGCGGCGTCATATGAAATGGACGGATACGGCTACGGCGTCTATACTGACCGTTACGGATTCCGCAACGAGGGCGCGTATGTGTTTATCGACGAAACGCATGTCGCGTTCGAGTTCGCGCAGGGTGCGGGCAATGCGGTCCTCAAAATCGACGCCGAAGAAAAGAAGTTCACGGAGATGGATCTCGATCCATACTATGCAACCTATTCCTGCGGGGATTCCACCATTGAATTTGCGGACTATGTCTACATCGACGGCGAACCCGTCGGGTTCTGGTATGCGGAGAACGATGTTGTCGTATTCGCAATTTATAGCGATGACGACGGCACATATCATACCGTTACCTTCCGGGCAGGCGAGAGTTTTGAGTACGAAGGAAAGACCTACACGCCCATCCCGTCCGATACATGATCCGTTGTATTGCTCTTTCGGACAATATTGACGCAGCAGACAGAAACTCCACAGCAATGGATATGATGCCGATCATGAATGTGTTCAACGAATGGCACTCGGCAAATAAGTCAAAGAAGATCCGCGCGGTATTAAACGCCGGGCGAAAACAAGCAGCGAAGGATCGACAGGGACAATATCCCAACAGCAACGCATTGTTGGGCGCGCAGGAAGTTCTGAACATTCTGATTAATCTGTATATCTCGAAACGAAAAATGCAGCAAACCTCGTAGGAGCAGAAAGCAGACGGAAGAAGGTTCAAAGAAGACAGACGCAGATACCGAGGAACTCGTGCAGCTGATACAATCCGTCTGAAAATGCCACGTCGCCCCGCCCGCACGTTCTATGTTGCTCGCTTTGCTCGTTACGGTCGAAATGACACATAAAAGAATGCGCAATCGAAATGACAAATTCCCGCCGCATTTCATCCCGCACAATCACATCGCACAAAAATCTTCGTTTTCGGTTGACTTTTCCGCGCGCGCTTTCTATAATAATAGGGTACAACAACGAGGAATTCCAATGAGAAGATTTTTTACGAGCGAGAGCGTGACGGAAGGGCACCCCGACAAGGTGTGCGATTGCATTTCGGACAGCATTTTAGACGAACTTTTAAAGCAGGACCCCACTTCCCGCGCGGCGGTGGAGTGTTGCGCCGCCTACAATACTCTCTTCATCACGGGGGAAGTCACTTCCCGCGCGCATGTCGATTACGAGGCGGTCGCGCGCAAGGTCATTCGGCAAATTGGTTATTATGCGGGGGACTTTGCCTACGACAAGTGTAACGTCATCGCGCTCGTGCATGCGCAGTCGCCCGACATTGCGCTCGGCGTGGACAGCTCGCTCGAAAACAAGGCGGGCGGCGACGAGAGCGACCTCATCGGCGCCGGCGATCAGGGTATGATGTTCGGCTATGCCTGTCGCGAAACGGAGGAGCTCATGCCTCTTCCCATTGTTTTGGCGCATAAACTCGCCTTCCGCCTCGCGCAGCTCCGCAAGGAGAAGATCGTCGGCTACCTCCGCCCCGACGGCAAAACGCAGGTCACCGTGGAATACGAGGGCAAGACCCCCGTGCGCGTGGACACTGTCGTCATTTCCGCCCAGCACAACACCCATGTGACGCACGAGCAGATCGAGCGCGACATGATAGAGCTTGTAGCTAAGGCGGTCATTCCCGCAGAGCTTTTGGACGAAAATACCAAGTATTTCATCAACCCCACGGGGCGGTTTGAGATCGGCGGTCCCGAGGGAGACTCGGGGCTGACGGGGAGGAAGATCGTCGTCGATACCTACGGCGGCAGGTGCCCGCACGGCGGCGGGGCATTCTCGGGCAAGGACCCCACCAAAGTGGACAGGAGCGCGGCATACATGGCGCGGTACATCTGCAAGAACATGGTGGCGGCGGGGCTTGCGGACGAAATGGAGCTGCAAGTCGCATATGCGATCGGCGTTGCGCGGCCCGTTTCGGTATTCGTGGATACCTTCGGCACGGGGAAACTCTCCGACGACAAGATCGCCGAGGTCGTGAAAAAGGAATTCGATCTGCGCCCTGCGGCGATCATCAAAAAGCTCGGGTTGCGCGCGCCCATCTACGCGCAGACTTCTTCTTACGGGCATTTCGGGCGGGACGCCTACCCGTGGGAGACAGTCGACCGCACCGAGGACTTGAAAAAATATTTGTAAGAGTGGATAAAGAGTGAATACTGTGAAAAGTGGATATTGAATATTGAATATAGCGGCGCGGCCTCGTTCGAGGCCGCGCCGCTATATTATGCCCCCGCCCGTTTTTCTCGCCCACCCACTCCGTGGGAGAGGGGTACAAACCCCCTCAGTCTCGCTTCGTAACGGCGGGTAAAAAGCCGTGATAATATCTTTCCGCTTGATTTTTTCAAAGGTTTGTGTTATGATAACCGCATGAAAAATTCCGTAAAAAACACTTCATCGAAACGTTTCCGCAGCGCGGCGAGGGAGATCGCTTACATTGGACTCGCCGTTGCCGTCATCACCGTCTGCGCATGGGTGTTCCTGCCCGTTGGTCCCATTCCATTCACCTTGCAGACGCTCGCGGTCGCACTTGTTGGAGCACTGCTCGGCTGGAAACGGGGAACTGCCGCCGTCGCCGTCTATATTCTCATGGGACTTGTCGGAGTTCCCGTGTTTGCGGGGTTCAAAAGCGGCACCGTCGCGCTGTTCGGGCCCACGGGCGGCTACATCTTCGGCTTTCTGTTCGCCGCGCTGCTGCCGTCGCTCTTCAAACTTCTGCCAGTCAAAAAATTTTGGGCGCGGGCGGCGCTCTTCTATCTCGGCAATTTGTTGGGGCTCGCCGTGTGCTATTTCTTCGGCACGGTGTGGTTTGTGCTGATGTACGATTGCACGGTGGATTATGCGCTCACGCTGTGCGTCACGCCCTACATTCTGCCCGACCTTGCAAAACTTGCCGTTGCCGCCTTTCTTGCGGCGCGGCTTGAAAAGAGAATCTTAGAGCGTTGAAATGCGCCGACCGCATTTGCCTGCTTTCGCCGCAACCAAAGGCGGAGAAAATCGACAAACAACTTGGCGCATTTGACAAACTTCTTTTCGTTTTGCTGAGCGTACTCGCCGCAGCGCTCCTCATTCCCTCGTTCTTGATGTTTTTCATAAGGAAATAGATAAAAATAATCCTCGGCGCGCTTTCAACGAAAGCGCGCCGAGGAAGTTTTGTCAGGATATTTTATCGGTTACGACTTTTCCGCGAGGCTTCTTTTCCGCCTCTGCCGTTGGGAGGGTCCCGCGCCTGTCCTTGCCGAAGAAGAAGAGCGCCACCGTACCCGGGCCTACATGCGAACCCGTGCACAGGTCGTAATATTCGACGATGATCTTCTCCGCGCCGATCTCGCGGATGAGCCCCGCAAGATACTCTGCGTCCTCCTCACAGTCGCCGTGGCAGATGGCGACGGTCTGTTTGTCGTAGTCGGTAGCGCGCTCCTTATACGCCTGCGCAAGCGCCATGAGAGCCTTTTTTCTGCCCCGCTCCTTGCTGAAAAAGACAATTTTCGTGTTCGCGCTGCCGTCTGCACGCAGTACCGGCTTGATGTTGAGCAGCGTTCCCGCGATCGCAAGGGTGGTGGAGATGCGCCCCGTGCGCTTTAAGTATTTGAGATCGCCCACGGTGAGATAGCTGTTCGTCTTGAACGAGTTCTCCCGCGCCCACTTTGCGCAAGCCTCCGCGCTCTCGCCGAGGTCGCGAAGATCGGCCGTTTTGAGCGCGAGAAGTCCCTCGCCCATAGAGGCGTTCTCGCTGTCGATGACATAAACCTTCCGCTCGGGGAAGTCGGTTTCAAGCAGCTTGCCCGCCTCCTGTGCCTGCTTGTTGGTGGCGCTGATCCCCGAAGAGATGGTGAAAAGAATGACGTCCCTGCCCGCTTGAAGAGAGGGGAGAAGTGCGTCATAAAAAGTTTGCGCATTCATGAGCGACGTTTTAACGTCGGCGCCCGCGCGCATGTCGTCATAGAATTTTTTTGCGGTCTCCTCGAAAGGAACGCCTTCTTCATAGCATAGACGATCCTCGCCGTTCACCGTCATATGGTAGGAAATCGTGCTTATGCAACGGCTCTTTGCGATCTCCTGCGGAATGTTCGCGCCCGAATCCACATAAATATCGAATGTTTTCATGGGAAACACCTCCGTGCGTTTCTATGGATAGCATATCTCAAAAAATCGAAAAATACAACCTACTCCTTTCCGAATCTGCTCTCTTGATGACGGCGGGCAGTCTATTTCGCAGATTGTCACCCTACTAAACAAAAATTAAAATCTACTCACAGTAGAGTTGTCAAATTTTGCTACTTTATATGTCACAAAAGTGCATATACAGGAGCGTGGTACCTTTCTCGCCGCCCTGAAAGCGGGATCTGGCGGGCAACCGCAAAGGAGGAGCCCGAAAGTTTCCTTTGGGGCGGAAACCGCAGCGCGGGCGGTGAAATTCGATAGAAAAATTTGACATTTTTCACGATCCTTGCCCTTCTTCGGGAAGGGCATGTTCTACAATTTCACCGAAGTTATCCACAAATTATTCACATTTTTATCTATTTCTCCACATTTCGACATAAAAAACGAACGTTCGCAGGGCGAATGTGCGTTCTGCAATTCCACAAAAAATTTTTTTCTGTGGAATTTGTCTCGTCTGCGAAAAAATCATTGACAAACGCTTTTCAAACAGATATAATGATATGGAAAAACGGTGCGAGGAGCGCCGGCGACGAAGTAGCCCCTGTAAGGGACGAGAACTTAACAATTTAATATTTGCATCCATAGCTCAATTGGATAGAGCGTCGGTCTACGGAACCGAAGGCTGGGGGTTCGAGTCCCTTTGGTTGCACCAAGTCAGTATAATCCGAACCAAATACTCGTAACGAGTGAATGGTTCGGATTTACTTTTTATCTATGAGCA
>CANROE010000030.1 GCA_947632195.1 uncultured Clostridia bacterium
GGTTCGATTCCACCCCAAGCCACCACCTCGTCGGCGCAAACTCCGCTTTGAGCACTTCGCGCGTTGCGCAAAGTGCATGTGCGCTCCGTTGCGCCTCCTCTTCCCAAAAAAATACTTCGTCTTTTTTGGGAGCCCTATAAGGGGGTGCGCCGTTTGCGGGTTGCTCCTATTCCCAAAAATCTTTACTGCGTAAATATTTTTGGGAGCCCTATATAGGGGAACCGTGTGTGAACCCTGATAGGGGAATGGTGAGTGCCCGAAAGGGCATGATCTTGCTGGTGTAGCTCAACTGGCAGAGCAGCTGATTTGTAATCAGCAGGTTGCAGGTTCGATTCCGGTCACCAGCTCCAAACAATTTCACAAATGGGAAGATTCCAGAGCGGCCAAATGGATCAGACTGTAAATCTGACGTCAACGACTTCGGTGGTTCGAATCCACCTCTTCCCACCACGCATGACCCTTGCCTTGTGCAAGGGTTTTTGCGTGGTGGGAAGAGGTGGTCGAAAGAAAGCTGATATTCCTCGGTGGTTCGCGCGAGGAGAAAGGCGCGATAAGTATATTTCTTTCTTAAAGCATTTCCCCTTCGACGAAGCTATCGAGCGAAGTGAAGATAATCCACCTCATCCGCCCCGTTTCCTTTATTTGCAAGGGTTTTTGCGTGGTGGGAAGAGGTGGGAAGGGATAATACTTGGCGCACCTTATAGGGGAGCTGTCGCGCTTGCGCGACTGAGGGGTTCTTCGAGAGCTCTCAAAAAACCCTTTTCCCCTCGCTTCGCTCGGGTACTTTCCCTAAAAGGGACAGCAAGGGGGTAAGTGCGAAACCGTTCCCAAATCACGTCATTCCGAGCGCAGTCGAGGAATGTCCTTATTATAAAGCGGACACCCTTCGACTACGCTCAGGGTGACGTAATTTAGAATAATGCTCGGTGCAGGGTGACGTGATTTAGGACAAAGGACACCACCCCCCCTACTCCCCCCTCCTAAGGAGCATTAAGCGAAAAACCGTTCCCAAATGTCATGTCGAGCGAAGCCGAGACGCCTATACCTCATTATAATTAGGTGAGATTTCTCCACTTCGCTCGCGTTGCTCGCTTCGGTCGAAATGACAAATTATTAGCGCGACGCGGAATGACAATAAAAAAATGGTGCGAAGCAATACATCCTTCGCGCCGTACTTTTCACTTTTTAATCGCCGTTGATCAATTCGTCGATTGGCACTTGAAAAATTGCACCGAGTTTTCGGAGCATTTCGATGTTGGGTTCTGTTCGCCCTTGTTCCCAATTTGCATAGCAACTTTCTACGACACCTAACTCTTTCGCAACTTGCTTTTGCGTCAATTCGCAATCTCTTCGTATTTGTTTCAAATTTTGACAAAATCGTTTATCCATACAAAAATTTTGTGTAAAACTACACGTTTATCTTGAAAATAGATAAAATGTGTAGTAAAATTCTTGTATGCTGCACCGCAGTAAATATTTTAAATTTCAAAAGGAGAAAGAAAAGTGGCTGGATTTTTCAAAATGATGTTACGCATTAACTCAAACATGATTGGCGTAGTGACGGGGACGGATTTCCGCAATGGAAATCTGCCTATGGCGTATTTGGGAGAAGGTGAAAAGGAAAGCAAAGGAAAAATTCAAAGACGGTAAAGTCGCGATGATCTGCATTCCCGCAAATCAAGCGTATCGATTGGAAAATGTTATTATGTAAATTTGTTTTACATTCTCAATACTCCACTGCGCATGACCCTTGCCTCGTGCAAGGGTTTTTGCGTAGTGAAAGAGGTCGGTAGGGGAGACCACTTGGCGCCCCTCATAGGGGAGCTGTCGCGCGGAGCGAGACTGAGGGGTTCTTGTAAAACCCTTTCCCCCTCGTTTCACTCGGGTACTTTCCCTAAAAGGGACAGCAAGGGGGTAAAAGCGAAACCGTTCCCAAATCACGTCATTCCGAGCGTAGTCGAGGAATGTCCTTATTATAATGCGGACACCCTTCAACGGAGCTCAGGGTGACGTAATTAGGAATGCGGGGCAGGGTGACGTATTTAAGAACAGTGCGGGGCGAAATGACAGTAAGAAAAAAGAGCGTTTCCTCGCGGAAACGCTCTTTTTTCTCGGTTAGTCGTGGTCCATGACCCAATAGCCGCCCTCGTGTTGAAGAGGGGGGAAGGTCGTGCCCTTTTCGAGATAGGTCTTTTCATCATCGTGGCTGTTGCCGTTCTTGTCGTACGCCTTGTAGTTGCAGGACATGGGAACGGTCTCGCCGGATCTGAATTTCTGCATTCTTTTTTCCTCCCGATGAATATTCTGTGCAAATTTTCGGGGGCTATTCTCCTAATTATGTTATTTTGGTGAAAATTCAAAATTCATCGTTGAATTCTTGACAATTTTTTCGGCGCGTGTATAATAAGAATAATGTAAACAAGGCGTAAATTTCCGTTGAAATTTGCGCGGTTTTTTCGGTAACAACCTTTTTCAACATATTAGGAGGTGTTCTTTTGATAAAGACACTTGCAAAAAGCATTCGGGAATATAAACTTTCCTCCATTCTCTCGCCCTTGATCGTGACGGGAGAGGTCGTTCTCGAATGCCTCATTCCGTTCGTCATCAACGAACTCGGAAACGCGATCTCCGCAGGCGTCGGCATGTGGGAGAGCGGCGCAACGTCTTGGTCGTCGCTTGGGATCGGGCAATACGCGCTCATTCTGGTCGGCATGGCGCTTGCCTCCCTTGCTTGCGGCGCTCTGGCGGGACTTTTCTGCGCGAAGGCCTCCTGCGGTTTCGCGAAAAACCTCAGAAAGGACCTCTACTACAAGGTGCAGGAATTCTCCTTCGAGAATATCGACAAATTCTCCACGCCATCCCTCGTCACCCGTATGACGACAGACGTCAACAACGTGCAATTTGCCTACATGACGATCATCCGCACCGCGATCCGCAGTCCGCTCATGATGGCGTTCTCTGTCGTCATGGCGTTCGTAATCGGCGGAAATCTCGCGTGGATCTTCCTCGCCGTCATTCCGCCCCTTGCGCTCATCCTCTTCTACATCATGTGGAAGACGATGCCGCTCTTCCACAGCGTATTCAAGAAGTACGATAACCTCAACGAGAGTATCCAGGAGAACGTAAAGGGGATCCGCGTCGTCAAGTCCTATGTGCGTGAAGAGCACGAAAAGGAGAAATTCGACCGCGCGGCGACCGACGTACAGAGAGACTTCACCAAGGCGGAGCGCATCCTCGCGTGGAACAACCCCGCCATGCAGCTCTTCTTCTACGGCGTTCTCTCCACGACCCTCTTCCTCGGCGCCTATATTGCCGTGAAACAGTCGGGCGTCGACGCCGTCGACATCGTCGGGAGAGAGATCACCGTTTGGACGATCTCCCAGCTCGTCGTCTACGGCATGCAGATCTTGATGTCCCTCATGATGTTCTCCATGGTGTTTGCGATGATCGCAATGTCCATCGAGAGCGCGCGGCGTATCTGCGAAGTGTTGCAGGAAGAACCCACGCTGCACAGCCCCGAAAACGCCATTCACGAGGTAGAGGACGGATCCATCGACTTCTGCGACGTGAGTTTCAAATATTCGGCGACCGCCGAAAAGAACGTGCTGGAAGACATCGATCTTCACATCAAATCGGGGGAGACGATCGGCATCATCGGCGGCACGGGTTCCTCCAAAACTTCCCTTGTCAACCTCATCTCCCGCCTCTATGACGTGACGGAAGGGTGCGTGAAGGTAGGGGGGCGCGACGTGCGCGACTACGACCTCGAATCGCTGAGAAACCAAGTTGCCGTCGTGCTGCAAAAGAACGAACTTTTCTCGGGCTCCATTAAAGACAACCTGCGGTGGGGGAACCCCGACGCCACGGACGAGGAGCTCGTGGAGGCGTGCAAGCTCGCACAGGCGGACGAGTTCATCCAGAGCTTCCCCGATAAGTACGATACCCACATCGAGCAGGGGGGCACCAACGTCTCGGGCGGGCAGAAACAGCGTCTCTGCATAGCCCGTGCACTGCTCAAAAAGCCCAAGATTTTGATTTTGGACGACTCGACGAGCGCCGTCGATACCCACACCGACGCGCTCATCCGCAAGTCCTTCCGCGAATACATTCCTTCGACGACGAAGATCATCATCGCCCAGCGCACTTCCTCGGTGGAGGACGCCGACCGCATCATCATCATGGACGCGGGGCACATCGACGCCATCGGCACCCACGAACAGCTTCTTCACAAAAATGCCATTTATACCGAAGTCTACACCACGCAGAACAAGGGCGGCAAGGCGATCTCTTCCCTCGCGCAGATGGACGAAGGAGGTAACGAAGATGCCGAATAACCGCAACGGAAACATGCGCCGTCCGTCCGCCCCCAAGGGGACATTCAAGCGCATTATGAAGTCCCTCTTCCACTTCTACCCGAAAATGGCGACGGCCGCGCTCGTCTGTATCGTGTTCAACGCGATCATCTCGGCGCTGCCCACCATCTTCATGCAGCGGGTGTTTACGATCGTCGGCGAAGCGCTCGATCAATCTCTCGGCTGGGACGTGGTCGGGTGGCAGATCACTTCCACCATGCTGGTGCTCATCAGCCTGTACGTCATCTCGCTCATCTCGGGCGCGATCGACAAACAGCTCATGGCGATCATCACGCAGGGGTACCTCAAAAAGATGAGAGGGTCGATGTTCAACGGCATGCAGGACCTGCCCATCCGCTACTTCGATACGCACAGCCACGGCGACATCATGAGCTATTACACCAACGATATCGACACGCTGCGCCAGCTCATCTCGCAGTCTCTGCCGCAGCTGCTCACGTCGGGGATCATGGTGCTCACGCTGTTCTTTATCATGCTCTATTACAGCGCATATCTGCTCCTCATCGTGCTCGGGTGCGTCATCGCCATTCTCTTTGTGACGAAGGTCGTCGGCGGGGGCGCGGGCAAGTACTTCCTTGCCTCCCAGCGGGCGGTCGCGCGCACCGAGGGCTTTGTCGAGGAGATGATGAACGGGCAGAAGGTCGTGAAGGTGTTCTGCCACGAGGAGGCCGCCAAGCACGACTTCGACCAGTACAACGACATCTTGTGCGAGCAGACGACTTACGCAAACGCCTATGCGAACATGCTCATGCCGATATTAGGGAACATCGGGCATGTGCTGTATGTCATCGTCGCGCTTGTCGGGTGTATCTTCAACATCAACGAAATCAAGAATTTCTCGATCGGGGCGTTTCTCGATCCCGAGCTCGCCACCTTTGCGGGGCTTACGGGCATTGCCTTGATCGTTGCGTTCTTGCAGGCGACGCGGCAGTTCTCCAACAACATCAACCAGGTGTCCAACCAGGTGAACTCCGTCGTCATGGGCCTTGCGGGCGCGGCGCGTGTGTTTGCGCTCATCGACGAAAAGCCCGAGCCCGACGAGGGGTATGTCACCCTTGTTAACGTTAAAGAGGTGGACGGGCAGCTCGTCGAGTGCGAGGAGCGCACGGGCATTTGGGCGTGGAAATACCCGCACAGCGACGGCACTCTCACCTATACCCGCTTAGAGGGGGACGTGCGGCTCTTTGACGTCAATTTCGGCTATGATCCCAACAAGATCGTCCTGCACGACGTGAGCCTCTACGCCCGCCCGGGGCAGAAAGTGGCATTCGTCGGCGCGACGGGCGCGGGCAAGACGACGATCACCAACCTCATCACCCGATTCTACGACATTGCAGACGGCAAGATCCGCTACGACGGAATCAACCTCAACAAGATCAAGAAGGCCGACCTGCGCCGCTCCATCGGCATGGTTTTGCAGGACACCAACCTGTTCACGGGCACGGTCATGGATAATATCCGCTACGGCAAGCTCGACGCGACCGACGAGGACTGCATTGCGGCGGCCAAACTCGCGGGCGCAGACGACTTCATCACTCGCCTTCCCGAGGGGTACAACACGATGCTCCACCAAAACGGCGCGAACCTCTCGCAGGGGCAGCGGCAGCTGCTCTCCATTGCCCGCGCGGCGGTCGCCGACCCGCCCGTGATGATTTTGGACGAGGCGACTTCCTCCATCGATACCCGCACCGAGGCGATCGTGCAGCGGGGCATGGATAAGCTCATGGAAGGGAGAACGGTATTTGTCATCGCACACCGCCTCTCCACCGTCAAGAACAGCAACGTCATCATGGTGCTCGACCACGGCCGTATCATCGAACGCGGCACGCACGACCAGCTCATCGACATGAAAGGGCAGTATTACCGCCTGTACACAGGTGCATTCGAGCTCGAATAAAGAGCGTACAAAAAAGCGCACAAAAACATCCCGCAGAGCCTGCGGGATATTTTTTATGCCTTATTTTAACCTTTTAAGACGCGCTTATAGCCCTCGCCGAAACGCACGCATTTGGAGACACGCGCAAGCGTCGCGGAGGAGATGTTCGTCTCCGCCGTGATCTGTTCATACGTTTCGCCCGCAAGGAGCAGTTTTGCCGCCCTCACCCGCTGGCTCATGGAGAGCGCCTCGTTGTAGGTGAGCAGGTCCTGAAAGAACAAGCCGCAGTCCTCGATCGTTTGAAGCGAGAGGATCGCCTCGAACAGATCGCGGTTTTCGCGGATGTATTCTTCATTCGTCATGATATTCCTCCATATGTTTGAGAAATGCTTTCGTCTTTTCTTTTTGAGGGTGTAGAAACACTTCGTCGGGGGTGCCGCGCTCCTCGATCAC
This sequence comes from uncultured Clostridia bacterium, assembly GCA_947632195.1. Classification (GTDB taxonomy): domain Bacteria; phylum Bacillota; class Clostridia; order Christensenellales; family Borkfalkiaceae; genus Gallimonas. The sequence goes on from CANROE010000030.1 coordinate 6,703, forward strand.
GCCGTCCGTCATGAAGAGCACATAGTCGGCGACTTCCCGCGCGAACGCCATCTCATGGGTGACGATGATGAGCGTCCTTCCTTTGAGGGCGCGGATGACTTTGAGGACTTCTCCCGTCAGTTCGGGATCGAGCGCGGACGTCGGCTCGTCGAAACAGAGCACCTCGGGGGAGAGGGCGAGCGCCCGCGCAATGGCGACCCGCTGCTGCTGTCCGCCCGAGAGTTGGGAAGGGTAGCTGTCTCGCTTTTCGGAGAGCCCGACTTGGCGCAAGAGCTCCTCGGCATGCCGCTTGTTCTCCGCAGTGAGCTCCTTGAAAGAGCGCTTTTCCTCCTTTTTCAGGGCCTTTCGCGCAGAAAACCCTTTTACGCTCTGCCTACGCTCCTTGAATTGCTCCTTCACACGGTCACGCGCGAGCAGGTCGGGCGCAAGCAGGATGTTTTTGATCGCCGTCAGGTGGGGGAAGAGCTCGAAATTTTGGAACACCAGCCCGAATTTCAGTTGCTTTTCCCGCCGCTCCCTTTGGGAATAGGAAACTTTTGCGTCCGAAAGGAGCTCTCCGTCCAAAAACACCTTGCCCTCGTCGGGCGTTTCGAGAAAATTCAAACAGCGCAACAGAGTCGTCTTTCCGCCCCCCGACGGCCCGATGATCGCGAGGATCTTTCCCTTGGGCAAATCGAAATCGATCCCTTTCAATACTTCCGTCCCCGCAAATTGTTTGCGGAAACCTTCCACATGCAAAAATTCCATCAGATCTTAATGTACTCCAATTTCTTTTCGGTGTGACGGAAGAGGAGGGTGAGCACGCCCACAAAGAGCAGATAGAATACCCCCGTATAGAAGAGGGGCCAGATAAGGCCCTGCCGCGTGTACTCCTGCGCCACCAAAATAATCTCCGTCACACTGATGATCCGCGCAAGAGAGGTGTCCTTTACGAGGGTGATGATCTCGTTGGACATCGGCGGAACGATCCGCTTGATGAGCTGGATGAGGGTGATGTGGAAAAACACCTGCGACTTTTTCAAGCCGAGCGTCTGTCCCGCCTCCGCCTGCCCGCGCGGAACGCCCTCGATCCCCGCGCGGTAAATTTCCGAAAAATAGCAGGCATAATTGATGACAAACGCCACGATGACGGCGGGAACACGGTCGAATCCGTCGATCCCGAAGAGAAGGGCGGGACCGTAAAAGATCGCAATGAGTTGCAGCATGAGCGGCGTTCCCCGCACGACCCATACGATCGTGCGCATCAGCCATTTGAGCGGGCGGAAACGGGACATGGAACCGAAGGTCACGAGTAGCCCCAACGGGATCGCGAACACCAATGTCGCCGCAAAGATCAGGCAAGTCGAGCCGAACCCTTCGAGGAGGGCAAGGGTCACGTTCCAAAAAGAGTTCATACCAAATACTTCTTCACAAGCCCGTCGAGGGTGCCGTCCTCTTTGTATTTCGCAATGAGGTCATTGATTTGTTTGAGAAGATCGGCGTCCTCCTTGCGCATGCCGACGCCGTACTCCTCCTCTGCATATCCCACGTCCGCATAGGTGAGGTCGGCATAGTCGGTGCCTTCGCCCGTCATGGACTTCGCCATCGTATAGTCGATGATGGCGACTTCCGAATTTCCCGTCTTGACTTCGAGCAGACAGTCGGACTGCGCCGTCATCTTATTGAGTTTGGAGGTGTAGCCGTTGTCCGTGACGGTCGCCTCGCCCGCGCTTCCGCTCTCCACGGCGATACTTGCGGCGGCGCCTACGCTCGCGACGTCGGTATATTTGTTCTTGTCGGCGAGTTTCATCACCACGACCTGCTTGTTTTCGAGGTAGGGGTCGGAGATCGCGATGTTCTCTTTCAGCTCGTCGGTGATCGTCATGCCGTTCCAGATGAGGTCGATCTTCTTACTTTCAAGCTCCGAAATTTTTTGTTCCCAATCGATGAGCTGGAATTTTGGGGTGTACCCGAGCTCCTCACAGACCTTTTCGGCAAATTCGGTGTCGAATCCGATGAGCTTGCCGCTCTCGTCCTTATAGTTCATGGGGGCGTAGAGGGTGTAGCCAATCACGAGAGTGTTTTCTTCTTTACATGCGCCGAGCGCCGCAATACCGCATACGGCGACCGCTCCGGCAAGGATGGTTGCAAATAACTTCTTCATGGTTGTTTCTCCTTTGCTTTATCACTTTACTTTGATGAAGTATGGTGACATTATACTTCATTGCTTTATCTTTGTAAAGCGTTTGGAGGCGGTTTTTTGAAATTTTTTTTAAAAAAGCGCGGTTTTTTTCCGCGCTTTGCCTGTTTTAATGGAATTCGGTTCCGGTCACGGCAATTTTGTTGCCGTCGATCCGGATGGAACTTTGATAGAACGCTTTGAGCGCTTTCAGTAGTTCCGCATAGTCGCTTGCGGCGAACGTCTCCACGGCGGAGTGCATCGCAAGCTGCGCAAGTCCCAAATCGGCGGAGAGAATTCCGATCTGTCCCAAGGAGATCGCCCCGAGGGTGCCGCCGCTCCGCATGTCCGAACGGTTGTAGAAGGTTTGGTACTTCACGCCCGCTTTGTTGAAGATCTGTTTCATCACGGCGGAGGAGAGGGCGTCCGTCGTATAGGCGCCGCCCGCGTGTCCCTTGATCACCACGCCTCCGCCCATGATGGCGCGGTTGGTGGGGTCGCACTTTTCGGGGCGGTTGGGGTGGACGGAATGCGCGTTGTCGAGGGAGACGAGGAAGGAATTCGCCGCCGCGCGTTTGAGGTCGGCTTTCTCGCCGTTTAAGGAGCTTTCGATCCGCTCCAAGGTATTCTTCAAAAAGTCGCTGCCTGCGCCCTGGCGGGTGCGGCTGCCCACTTCTTCGCTGTCGAGGAGCGCCGCCACATTCACGCCGCTTCCGCAGTCTGCCGCAAGCAGCGCCCTGAGAGAGCCGTAAACGCTCGTGAGGTTGTCGATCCTCGGCGAAGATACGAATTCTCCGTTGCAGCCGCTTACAAAGGGCGGCTCGGCGCACACCGCATAGAGGTCATAGGAGATGGGAGCGCCGAGCAGAGCCTGAAAATCCGTCTCTCCCATGCCGAGGAGGGGCAAAAGGTCCACCTGCGGATTGGGTGCGAACTTCTCGTTGACGTCCCGCTGCATGTGGACGGCGAGAGAGGGGATGATGAGGGTAAAGTCGCCGACATAGCTCTTTGCGACGATCTCGCCGTCTTCCTCTTTCACGACCCGACCGGCAAGTTTCAATTTGCGGTCGAAAAAGCTGTAAAAGATACCGCCGCCGTAGGGCTCCACGTTGAGCTTTGCGAATTTCTCCGTCGCGGTCACGGGGTTTTCTTTGAGTTTGAGGCAGGGGCTGTCGGTGTGGCTCGCAACGATCTTAAAGCCGCTTCCCTTACCGATCGTAAAGGCGATGAGCGCGCTGCCGTTGCGCTCGGTGAAATACTTCCCGCCCGCGCGGAGGCTCCAATCGTCGCGCTCTCCAAGGGGAGAAAAACCCTCGGCAAGGAGGAGGGCTTTCGCATTCTCCACCGCTTGATAGGCGGTGTAAGAGGTTTCCAAGTACCGTAAAAGATGTTCCATGCCCATATTATAGTTCTTTTTCGCGAAAAAGGCAAGGGATATTGACAATCTCGCCCGTCCGTGTTACAATAAACATCGGAAATTTACGGGAAGGAAAAAATCATGTGGTTTGACGAGAGCACATTTTACCAGATATATCCGCTCGGGTTTTGCGGCGCGGAGCGGGAAAACGACTTCAAGGAGGTGCGCCACCGCTTATATAAAATAGAGGAAGAGATTCCCCGTCTCAAAGAGCTCGGGGTGGGCGCCGTCCTATTCAATCCGCTCTTCGAGAGCGTGCGCCACGGCTATGATACGGTCGATTTTTACCGTGTAGACCGCCGTCTCGGCACGAACGAGGAGTTAAAACACCTCGTAAACGCCTTTCATGCGGCGGGTATCCGCGTGGTGCTCGACGGCGTGTTCAACCATGTGGGGCGGGAATTTGCCCCCTTCAACGAGGTGCGCGAAAAGAGAGAGGGCACCGATTACCGCTTTTGGTTCTATCTCAATTTTTATGGAAATTCCCCCTATAACGACGGGTTTGACTATCAAAATTGGGAAGGACACCCCGAGCTCGTCAAATTGCGCCTCGAAAACGCCGACCTGCAAAACTATCTCATGGACGCGGTGCGTTTCTGGATCCGCGAATTCGACATCGACGGTCTGCGGCTCGATGTGAGCTATCTTCTGCCGCCGTGGTTTTTCGAGCTCTTGCGCCGCACGGCGAGAGAGCTGAAAGGGGACTTCTTCCTCGTCGGCGAAGTCATCCACTGCACCAATTTTGCCCAACATTTGTGCCCCGAGCGGCTGAATTCCATCACAAATTACGAATGTTTCAAAGGCATGCTCTCGGCGTTCAATTCGGAGAATTTGTTCGAGATCGAGCACTCCCTCACGCGGCTGTTTTCTTCGGAGCCGTGGGCGCTGTACACAGGCAAACGCATGCTAAACTTTGTGGATAACCATGACGTTGTGCGCGCATATACCGCCCTCAAAGAAAAGCGCAATCTGCTCAATTTGTATACCCTGCTCTTCACCATGCCGGGGATCCCGTGCGTGTACTACGGCTCGGAATTCGGGCAGGAGGGGAATAAGGGGGACGGCGACATTCATCTTCGCCCCTGTATCGACGAGGTGGACAAGACCGCGCACCCCGAACTTGCGGCGCATATCAAAAAGCTCGCCGCGATCAGAAAGGGGAGCCGCGCGCTCCAATACGGCAGCTACCGCAAAGCGACGCTCTCCAATAAATACTTTTCCTTTGTCCGCGAATGGGAGGGGGAGCGGGTGATCGTCGCCATCAATATTTCGGACGGGGATCCAACCGTGCGGGTGGAGGAGGCGGAGGGAACCGATCTCCTGACGGGACAGATCCGCAACCTCAACGATCTCTATCTCCCGCCCTTTTCTGCGGGAATTTACCGCAAAAACTGACGTAGACACGGCAGGAGGCGTTCTATGCGCAAACTCATCAAACCCGATTTTACCAACAGTATCGTCAATCTCTCCGCGACGCTCGCGGAATTTTTGGGCTGTCCCAACGAAAAGCCGACTTTGCCCGCGCTTGCCGCCGAATTGGAGAAGGGCTACAAAAACGTCGTCTTTTTGATCTTGGACGGTTTGGGCATGCACCCGATCGAGAAAAATCTGCCCGAAAACAGCTATTTGCGGCGGAACATCAGGCAGGTTTTGACCTCCGTGTTTCCCTCCACGACGACGAACGCCACGACTTCGATCCAGACGAATACCTATCCCATGGAGCACGGTTGGTTCGGTTGGAGCTTATATTTCGAGGAGCTGCACCGCGCGGTCGACATCTTTTTGGACCGCGATTCGATGACGGGGGAGTCCATCGGAGAGGGATATACCCGCAGACGGCTGCCGACCGTTCCCTTTTATACGCGCGGCAGGGGCGAATACACCGCAAACGTCGTCGTCCCGTCCTTTTGGCGGGAGGAGGACAACAGATATGTGTGGACGAATCTTGACGAGTTCTTCGGACAGATCGGCGCGGTGTGCGGGAAGGAGGGCAAGCAATTTGTGTACGCCTACTGCACCGAGCCCGACTCTACCATGCACCGCTACGGCGTCTCCTCGCCCGAGGCAAAAGAGGTGATCGGAAAGCTCGATCGCGGGGTGAAAGCGCTCTTTGACGCGCTCTCGGACACGCTGATCATCGTTTCGGCAGATCACGGGCAGATCGACGTCGGGGGGTGCGTTGAAATTTACAAGGACGAAGAGCTGCTTTCGCTCTTGAATTGGCCGCCCTATTTGGAGGCGCGTGCGAGCGCGTTCAAAGTGAAAGAGGGGTGCGAGGGAGACTTTGAAAAGATGTTTACCGAAAAGTACGGAGAAGATTTTGCGCTGTTCAAGACAGAGGAGCTCATCGCGGAAAATTACTTCGGCGGAAGAGACGAGGAGCACGCGCGCCTGCTCGGGGACTATATTGCCGTAGGGATCACGGACAAGATCATGCGGTTGACCCCGCGCGGGCATGACTTCAAGGGACACCACACTTCGCTCACCGAGGAGATGGAAGTTCCGTTGATTTTCGTGGGAACGGGGCGGCGCAGTTGAGAATTCCGATAAAAATCGGACGAAAAGGGGAATTTCCTCTGTAAAACGCTTGCTTTTTCGGGAAAAAACAGATACAATAAAATGGCTTGCAGAAATGGCGGAGCGGTTGAACGCGCACGATTCGAAATCGTGTTATGCAGGAATGTATACGGGGGTTCGAATCCCTCTTTCTGCGCCAAGAGCAATCGCGTTTGAACCAAGCGGAGAATGTATTGAAGTATATCTTCGTCAATGGTATTGCGGGCGTGA
>CANROE010000031.1 GCA_947632195.1 uncultured Clostridia bacterium
GTTTCTCTTGATGACCTTGCACTTGTCGCACATGGGTTTTACGGAAGGACGTACTTTCATTTTTCAATACCTCTGTTTTAATTTTTGGAACGGTGTTCTGTATTTCAGATCATGTGCGCGAGCAAAACCACGCTTTTGCGCTGCGCGACCCCATTTGTTGCATACTTGCAACTTCTTGTAAGATGAAACGAATGAGAGGACCAACTAAGTTAAACCGTGCCCGCAAGTTTCCTCGTGAAATTCTTTTCCCAAAAAAAGAATTTAACGAAACTTAGTTCCCAATCTCTTGCCTTAGCCGGAATTCACTTCCGGCGTGGGCGACCCAATTTGGCAATTACTTTTGCCTTATTGTCCGATAAAACGAATGAGAGGACCAACTAAGTTAAACCGTGCCCGCAAGTTTCCTCGTGAAATTCTTTTCCTAAAAAAGAATTTCACGAAACTTAGTTCCCAATCTCTTGCCTTAGCCGGAATTCACTTCCGGCGTGGGCGACCCAATTTGGCAATTACTTTTGCCTTATTGTCCGATGAAACGAATGAGAGAACCAACTAAGTTAAACCGTGCCCGCAAGTTTCCTCGTTAAATTCTTTTCCCAAAAAAAGAATTTAACGAAACTTAATTCTTGCTTCTCCATGTGATCCGCCCCTTCGTGAGGTCGTACGGGCTCATTTCGAGTTTTACGCCGTCCCCTTCGATAATGCGGATATAATTCATTCTCAGTTTTCCCGAGATATAGGCGGTAATGATGTGACCGTTGGAAAGCTGCACCTTGAACGTTGCGTTCGGGAGTGCCTCGATCACTCTGCCCTCTGCCTCTATTACGTCGTCTTTGGACATAACTCCTCTCCTTAAAGCGTCAGAATTTCCACGCCGTCCTCGCGGACAACCAGGGTGTTTTCGTAATGCGCGGCAGGTTTCCTATCGAGCGTCACCGCCGTCCATCCGTCGTCAAGCACTTTCACGCGCCAGCCGCCTGCGGCGATCATGGGCTCCACACAGATCACGGTACCCGCTTCGAGCCGCACACCGGTACCCTTTCTTCCGAAGTTCGGCACGGAGGGATCCTCGTGCATTTCCCGCCCGATCCCGTGCCCCGTATAGGCGCGGATGACGGAAAAGCCGTTCGCTTCGGCATATTTCTGCACGCGGTAACCGATGTCATAGAGCGGCGTGCCCGCTTTGAGGTCCCTGATCCCCTCGAAAAAGCATTCTTCCGTGACCTTCACGAGTTTTTCCTTTTCGGGAGAGACTTCGCCGATGCGGAAGGTCCTCGCTCCGTCGCCGTGGAAGCCGTTTTTATAGGCGCACAGATCGACGCTGACGATGTCCCCTTCCATGAGAACTCTTTCATCGGGGATGCCGTGCACCACCACCTCGTTGACCGAGACGCAGGCGGACGCGGGATAGCCGTAATAGCCGAGACAGCTGGGCTCTGCGCCGCTCCCCTTGATGAAGTGATAGACGAGGTCGTCCACCTCCTTCGTCGTCATACCGGCGCGGATCCGCTCCCCCACAAAGGAGAGGCAGTCCCGCACGATGCGGCAGGGCTCGCGCATGAGCTCGATTTCTTCTTCGCTTTTCGGAACGATCATATCAACCGATGAGTTTGTCGAGGGTCGCCTTGACTTCCTCGAAGAGGACTTCTGCGGGCGCCTCAGTGCCTGTGAAGTCGAGGATCTTGCCCTGCTTGCGGTAATAATCGATGAGGGGTGCGGTCTGGGCGTTGTAAACGGAGAGCCGCGCTTCCACCGTTTCGGGGTTATCGTCCTTTCTCTGGTAGAGTTCCCCGCCGCAACGCGCGCACTTGGTGGCGCCGTTGAGCGTGGAGACGTGGTAGCTTTCGCCGCACTCTCTGCAAACTCTTCTGCCGCAGAGACGGTCCATGAGGAGGGCATGATCGATGTTGATGTTCACGACGCCGTCGATGTGCGCGAACTTATCGAGTTCCTCCGCCTGGAAGAGATTGCGGGGAAATCCGTCGAGCAGATACCCGTTCTTGCAGTCGTCCCACGTCAGTCTGTCCTTGACGATGGCGACGGTCACTTCGTCGGGCACGAGTTCGCCCTTTTCGGTATAGGACTTGGCAAGCAACCCGATCTCGGTGCCCTTTTTGATGTTCTCGCGGAAGATGTCCCCCGTGGAGATGTGCACCAAGCCGTATCTGTCGGAGATCTTGGTCGCCTGCGTTCCCTTGCCCGCCCCGGGCGCGCCGAGAAGAATGAGATTCATAATTTTCCCCCTTACCGATGGATTTTTCTTCTTGCCGAAACGGCAAACCGCCTCGGCAAGAAATGGATTGGCTTACTTTAAGAACCCTTTGTAGTTCTTCATCATGATCTGCGACTGCAACTGCTTATCAAATTCGAGCGCCACGGAGACAACGATCAAAAGTCCCGTCGTGGAGAACGCGTTGAGCAGGGTGCTGTCCTTCGTCACAAAGCTGAAGATGAAGGAAGGGATAAACGCGACTAGCGCAAGGAAGATCGCGCCGAACAGCGTAATGCGGTTGTTGATCTTCTTCAAGTACTGCGCCGTGGGCTTGCCGGGACGGATGCCCTGGATAAAGCCGCCGTTTTGCTGGATGTTCTTGGAGACGTCCTCGGGGTTGAATTGGATCTGCGCATAGAAGAACGCGAAGATGAAGATGAGGACAACGAGCACGAGCACGTACCAAGGGGTGCCGCTTGCGAAGTTGGTGTTCCACCAGGCGAGCTTGTCGCTCCACGAGGGAACAAGGCTCATGATCATGCTGGGGAAAGAGATGATCGCAAACGAGAAGATGAGGGGCATGACGCCGCTTCCCGTGATCTTCATGGGGATCACGGAGCTCTGTCCGCCGTACATCTTGGTGCCGCGCACCTGCTTTGCATATTGCACATGGATCTTGCGCTCCGCAAGGTCTACATACACGATGCAGAAGAAGATGATGACCGCAAGGGCGAGGAACCCGAGAACCTCGAAGAGAGGCGCAAGGTTATTCGCCGTGATCGCGGCAAATTTCCCGATAATGCTGTCGCCTGCCGTGGAAATGATACCGATGAAGATGATGAGGGAAATGCCGTTACCCACGCCGTAGTCGGTGATACGTTCGCCGAGCCACATGACGAGCATCGCGCCGCCCGTATAGATCACGGTAATATAGATGATGGCAAGCCACTGCTGGTTAAAGAAGAGCGCCCAGTTGACCGCGTCGCTTGATTCCATGTCGCCGAAACCGCCTGCAAAATTGACGATGATACCGATAGACTGCACGACGGCGAGCACGATGGTGATGATACGCGTGATGGTGGTGATCTTCTTTCTTCCCTCTTCTCCCTGTTTGGAGAGCCGTTCGAGGGCGGGGATACCGACCGTCAGAAGTTCCACGATAATGGAAGCATTGATGTACGGTCCGATACCGAGCGCAAACAGGGTCCCGTTGGCAAGCGCGCCGCCGGTGACGCTGCTCATGAGCGCAAGGAAACTGTTGGCAGTTCCCGTGGTCACTCCGCTGATCTGATCCTCGATGAAACCTCTTGCAAGTCCCGGGACGGGAATATAGCACCCGAGACGGAACACGAGAAGGAGCAACAGGGTAATGATGATCTTCTTTCTGATGTCTTTATTCAGAAAGGCGTTTTTGATAGTTTCAAACATGATTCACTCCTGTTTTGCCGATTAGCGCTGTGGCAGGAAGAGTTACTCGGCGACTTCCGCCGTGCCGCCCGCTTTCTCGATGGCAGCTTTTGCTGTTTCGGAGAATTTCTTCGCGCGCACGGTGAGCGCCACGGTGAGTTCGCCGCTCCCGAGCACCTTCAAACCGACATTGTTCTTCACTGCTTTCGCAAGCCCGTTTTCCATGACATATCCGTAGTCCACGACCGTCCCTGCGGGAAGATCGTTGAGCGCGGACAGATTGACGATAACGTAACTCTTGCCCCACTTGTTGTGGAAACCGCGCTTGGGGAGCCTTCTTGCGAGGGGCATCTGGCCGCCTTCAAAGCCGGGACGGACCCCGCCGCCCGAACGCGCCCATTGGCCCTTGTGTCCCTTACCGCTCGTCTTGCCGAGGCCGGAGCCGATGCCCCGCCCGAGCCGCTTTGCGGAAGTTCTTGCTCCCTCTGCGGGAGATAAAGTATCTACTCTCATTGCTGTCTCCTTATACGTTCTCCACCTTTACAAGGTGTGCGACCTTTTTGAGCTGGCCCTGCAATGCGGGACTGTCCTCAAAAGTCTTTTCCGAACGGATCTTTTTCAGCCCGAGCGCGGCGATCGTCCCCTTTACGGACTTGACTTCGCCGATGGGGCTCTTTATAAGCGTTACCTTAACCATAACTGCCTCCTTAGCCCACGATCTCTTCCACGGACTTGCCGCGAAGGAGAGCGACTTCCTCCGCCGTTTTGAGCGAGGCAAGACCTTCAACGGTCGCCTTCACACAGTTGACGGGGTTCTGCGTCCCGTGGGACTTGGTTCTGATGTTCTTGATCCCGGCAGCTTCCATAACGGCACGCACGGGGCCGCCCGCGATCACGCCGGTACCTTCTTCGGCGGGCATCATGAGGACTGCGCCGCGCCCGAATTTGCCGAGGATCTCGTGAGGGATGGTGGTGTCCACGATGGGAACGCGCACGAGGTTCTTCTTGGCGGCCTGCGTCGCCTTTTCGATCGCCTCGGGCACTTCCTTCGCCTTGCCCTGGCCGTAACCGACCTTTCCGTTGCCGTCGCCGACGACAACGAGCGCGGCGAATCTCATGTTTCTGCCGCCCTTTACCGTCTTGCTGACGCGGTTGATGCCGATGAGTTTCTTGATGAAACCGTCGTCCTGTTCCTGTTTTCTCTGAGGTCTGTTTTCTCTTGCCATGATGTCTCTCCCCGTTAGAATTTCAGACCGGCTTCACGCGCGCCGTCTGCGACCGCTTTTACGCGCCCCGTATAGAGGTAACCGCCCCTGTCGAACACGACAGTCTCGATCCCCTTCTCCTTGGCGCGCTCGCCGACCGTGGTCCCCACGATCTTCGCAGCCTCCGTCTTTGTCTTGCCCGCGACCTGTTCGCGGATGGACTTTTCCAAAGTGGAGGCGGATGCGAGGGTGACTCCCTTTACGTCGTCGATGACCTGGACATAGATGTGATTCAGACTTCTGTAAACGTTCAAACGAGGCGTTTCCGCCGTGCCCGAAACATGTTTGCGGACGCGGGCGTGACGGCGCTGTCTGACCGAATTTTTATCAACTTTCGTTATCATGATTTACGCTCCTTTACTTCTTGCCCTTGCCCGAAGTCTTGCCTTCCTTATGTTCGACATGCTCGCCTTTGTAGCGGATGCCGTATCCGTGATAAGGTTCGGGAACGCGGATCGCGCGGAGGTTCGCAGCGACCTGTCCCACCAAAACCTTGTCGATCCCGCTGACGGTGATCTCCGTCGGGGAAGGACATTCCAGCTTGATCCCCTCGGGCTCGGTATATTCGACGGGATGGGAATAGCCGACGTTGAGGACAAGTTTGTTGCCCTGCTTGGCGACCTTCCAGCCGACGCCCTTTACTTCGAGGCCCTTGGTGAATCCCTCGGAAACGCCCTTGACCATGCCCGCGATGAGGGCTCTGTAAAGCCCGTGCAAAGCGCCCGTCTCGGTGGCGTTATCGAGTGCGGTGAGAGTGATGTGTCCATCCTCCACCTTGATGTCGATCGCATTGCTTGCGACCGTGCGGGTCAGCGTCCCTTTCGGTCCCTTTACGGTGATGACCGAGTTCTCATAGCCGAGGCTGACGCCGGCGGGGACCGCGATGCTCATTTTACCGATTCTCGACATAAGTACCCCTCCTTAATAGACGTAGCAGAGCACTTCGCCGCCCACATTGAGCTTTTTCGCCTGCTTATCCGTCATAATGCCTTGATTGGTGGAGACGATCGCGATGCCGAAACCGCCCATCACTTTGGGCATCTCTTGGGCTCCGCTGTACGTTCTCAGACCGGGCTTTGAAACTCTTTCGAGCCCGCCGATGACCGAACGTCCGTCTGCATATTTGAGCGTAAGCACGAGTTTCCCGTTAAAACCGTCCTCCGTTTTCTCAACATTCGCTACATAACCTTCTTCGAGAAGAATGCGTGCGATCTCGGTTTTCATCTTGGACGCGGGGATCTCCACCGTCTCCTTTCTCACCATGAGCGCATTTCTGATTCTCGTGAGCATATCTGCGATAGGATCTGTCATTTTTCTGCCTCCTTACCAGCTCGATTTTTTCACGCCGGGGATCTGTCCCTTATAGGCGAGATTCCGGAAACAGATACGGCAGACGCCGTACTTCCGCAAAACCGCATGCGGTCTCCCACAGATGGAGCAACGGGTGTAAGCTCTCGTGGAAAACTTGGGGGTTCTCTGCTGTTTATTGATCATTGACTTTTTTGCCATGTTCTTCTCCTCACTTCTTGAAGGGCATTCCGAGCGCCCTCAACAGCTCTCTCGCTTCCTCGTCCGTCTGCGCCGTCGTGACGATGCAGACGTCCATTCCTCTGATCTTTTCCACCTGGTCGTAAGTGATCTCGGGGAAGATCAGCTGTTCCTTCAAGCCTACCGCGTAATTTCCTCTGCCGTCGAACGCGGTCGCGGACACGCCGCGGAAGTCGCGCACGCGGGGGAGTGCGATGGAAACGAACTTATCGAAGAAGTCGTACATCCTTCTGCCGCGCAAGGTAACTTTGAGACCGATATTCATCCCCTCTCTCACCTTGAAGTTTGCGACCGATTTCGTCGCCTTGCAGTAGATGGGTTTCTGACCCGTGATGAGTTTGAGCTCGTTTTCGATGATCTGCATGGACTTCTGGTTGTCCTTGATGTCGCCAAGCCCTGTGTTGATGACGATCTTCTCGATCTTGGGGACCTGCATCACCGTCTTGTAGCCGAACTTCTTCATGAGATAGGGAACGACTTCTTCACGGTATTGCACAAGGACTCTGCTGGGCTCGCGCTGTTCGGGAGCGGGAGCTTCCTTCTTTCCTGCGGGGGCCTTTGCGGCTTTTTCCGCAGGAGCCTTTTTCTTCGCGGTCTTTTCCGCAGGCTCTTTCTTCTCTGCCATATTTACTCCTTGACCGTCGGCATGGTTTTCGCCCGTAACAGCGGACGTTTACTCGACGGGTGCCTCCTTGTTGGCTTCTTCGGTCTTTTGGCTGCGTTTTCTCGTCCTCTTCTTGGGCGCCTCTTCCTTCTCTTCGACGGGAGCCGCCGCCTTCTTGGCCTTCTTCGCATACGCCTTGTCGATCACTGCGCCGCACTTCTTGCAGACGCGCACCTTCTTGCCGTCTACAACGGTGTGGCCGATTCTCGTCGCCTTGCCGCATTTGTCGCACACGATCTCCACGTTGGAGACATTGATGGGCGCCTCTTCGGTGACGATCTTGCTGTTCTCGTTGGCTTTTCTCGCCTTTTCGTGCTTGTGCACGATGGCGACGCCCTCTACGACCACGGTGTTGTTCTTGGGGAAGGTCGCGAGCACTTTGCCCTGTTTTCCCTTATATTTGCCCGTCAACACGAGCACATTGTCGTTTACTTTGATTTCCATGTTACAGCACCTCCGGAGCGAGGGAAATGATTCTCATGTAATCCTTCTCTCTGAGTTCTCTTGCGATGGGTCCAAAGATACGGGTGCCCTTGGGCTGTTTCTGCGCGTCGATGATGACCGCCGCGTTGTCGTCGAAACGGATATAGGTGCCGTCCGGACGGCGGATGCCCTTTGCACTTCTGACGATGACCGCCTTTACGACCTCGCCTTTCTTGACCGCGCCGCCGGGGGTAGCGGTCTTGACGGACGCCACGATGACGTCGCCGATGTTGCCCGTTCTGCGGAAGGAGCCGCCCAACACGCGGATGCACATGAGCTCTTTCGCGCCCGAGTTATCCGCCGCTTTGAGTCTTGTTTGGGGTTGAATCATAGTTTGCTCTCCTCCTTGTCCTTACTTCGCCTTCTCGACGATCTCGGCAACGCGCCAATTCTTGTCCTTGGAGAGCTTTCTCGTCTCCACGATGAGGACCTTGTCGCCGACGCCGCATTCGTTTTGTTCGTCGTGTGCCTTGAATTTCTTGGTACGGGTGATCGTCTTTTTGTAGACGGGGTGCTTGCGCTTGTCCGTCACTGCGACGACGACCGTCTTATCCATCTTGTCGGAAACAACGATGCCGACTCTTTCTTTTCTGAGATTTCTTTCCATTTTCGTCTACCTCACGCCTTTAATTCCCGTGCGCGGATCTCGGTGTTCACTCTTGCGATGTCCCGCTTGCAGGTCCTGATGGACAGGGGATTTTCGAGTTGTCCCGAAGCATGGCGGAAACGGAGATTGAAGAGTTCCGTCTTGAGTTCTTTGAGCTTCTTTTCGAGCTCGACGTCGGTCATATTGTGAAATTCATTGCCTTTCATTTGATTTCACCGCCTTCTGCCGGATTTTCAAGGTCCGCCTTCCTGACGAATTTGCACTTGACGGGGAGTTTATGCCCCGCAAGGCGCATCGCCTCGCGCGCAACGTCCTCGGGCACGCCCGCCATCTCGAACATCACTCTGCCCGGTTTGACGATGGCGACCCAATATTCCACCGCGCCTTTCCCGGAACCCATACGGGCTTCGGCGGGGTGACGGGTGATGGGCTTGTGGGGGAAGATGTCGATCCACACCTGTCCGCCACGCTTGATGAAACGGGTCATGGCGATACGGGCTGCCTCGATCTGGTTGGACTTGATCCTGCCCGCTTCTTCTGCGACGAGACCGTACTCGCCGTACGCCACGAAATTACCCTTATGCGCCGCGCCCTTCAAGGAGCCGCGGTGCTGTTTTCTTCTCTTGACTCTCTTCGGAATTAACATTACTTGTTGCCTCCTTCCTTCTTAGCGGCTTTCAGCACTTCTCCCTTGTAGATCCAGCACTTCACGCCGATCATGCCGAACGTGGTGTGTGCTTCCGCGAACCCGTAGTCGATGTCCGCGCGGAGCGTTTGAAGGGGAATGCTGCCGTCGTGGTAATGCTCGCTGCCCGCGATCTCGCGCCCGTCCAGACGGCCGGAGACCTGCATCTTGACGCCCTTCACGCCGGCACGCATCGTTCTGCCGATCGCCTGCTTGATGGCTCTTCTGAACGCAACGCGCTTTTCGAGCTGGGCGGCAACGCCCTCCGCAACGAGCTGTGCGTCCGCGTCGGGCTTGCGCACCTCGGTAACGTTGATGCTGACCTGCTTGCCCTTGGTGAGCTTTGCAAGATCCTTCTTGATCACTTCGATCTCCGAGCCCGCCTTGCCGATGAGCACGCCGGGACGGCCCGTGTGGATGGTGACGACGATCCTGCCCGCCGCCCTCTCGATGAGGATGCGGGAGATGGCCGCAGCATAGTACTTCTTCTTGATGAACGTGCGGATGGTGTGATCTTCTTTAAGGTAGGCGCTGAATTCCTTTTTGTCGGCATACCATTGCGTATCCCAACCTTTGATGACGCCGACTCTCAAACCGTGAGGATTAACTTTCTGTCCCATGTTAAATATCTCCTTCCGCTTTCTTTACGTCAAGAATGACCGTGATGTGGCTTGTTCTCTTCAAGATCGCATGGCCTCTTCCCTTGGAGACGGGCTGCATGCGTTTGAGGCTCGTGCCGCCGTTTGCGAAACATTCGGCAACGATGAGGTCGCCTCTGTCCATTCCCTGGTTGTGCTCGGCGTTTGCGACTGCGCTCATGAGCACTTTGAGGGTGGGAGCTGCGCCGCCGTTGGGCATATGTTCCAGGATCGCTTTCGCCTCGGCAACGCTCTTTCCGCGAATGAGATCGAGCACCGTTCTCACCTTATAGGGAGAAATTCTGATATATTTCGCGACTGCATAGGGGCGCTTTTCCTTGATCTGTGCGACCCGCTCTGCTTTTTTCTTCATATTACCTGCCATTTCTCTTCTCCTTATTTCCCGGGCGACGTGGTCTTTGCCGTATGTCCCCTGAACGTTCTCGTAGGAGCGAACTCACCGAGCTTGCAGCCCACCATGTCCTCTGTGATATAGACAGGCACATGCTTTCTGCCGTCGTAAACGGCGATCGTGTGCCCTACCATTTGAGGGAAGATCGTCGACGCTCTCGACCATGTTTTGAGTACTTTCTTCTCGTTTGCCTCGTTCATCGCCTCGATTCTTTGAAGAAGTTTGGCTTCGACGTAAGGTCCTTTTTTAACACTTCTCGACATTTTTCATCCCTCCCTTAATTGATCCTCTTCAAGATGAACTTGCTCGTGGGATTCTTCTTCTTTCTCGTCTTATAGCCGAGCGCGGGCTTGCCCCAAGGAGTCTCGGGACCCGCATGACCGACGGGAGACTTGCCTTCGCCGCCGCCGTGCGGGTGATCGTTCGGGTTCATGACCGAGCCGCGGACGGTGGGACGGATGCCGAGGTGACGGGTTTTGCCCGCCTTGCCCACGCGAATGATGTCGTGTTCGAGGTTGCCGACCTGGCCGACCGTCGCCTTGCACTCTGCGGGGATGAGTCTCATCTCGCCCGAGGGCATCTTGATGGTGGCGTACTTCCCTTCGCAGGCCATGATCTGCGCGAAGATCCCCGCGCTTCTCGCGACCTGTCCGCCGCGCCCCGGTTTCATCTCGATGTTGTGCACCAGCGTACCGACGGGAATGTTTTTGAGGGGAAGGTTGTTGCCGACCTTGATGTCCGCGCCCTCGCCGCTCATGACGGTGTCGCCGACGTTGAGCCCGACGGGAGCGAGGATGTAGCGCTTTTCGCCGTCCGCATAGACGAGGAGAGCGATGTTCGCGCTGCGGTTGGGGTCGTATTGAATGCTCTTGACTTTGGCGGGAATGTTGTCTTTATTCCGCTTGAAGTCGATGATACGGTATTTGCGCTTGTTGCCGCCGCCGATGTGGCGGACGGTGATGCGTCCTGCATTATTTCTGCCACCCGACTTTCTCTGGTCTTCGAGCAGAGCGCGCTCCGCTTTGTCGCCGGACAGCTCCGAATAATCGGGCACTGTCATAAAGCGGCGAGCGGCGGACGTGGGTTTATATCTCTTGACTGCCATTTCTCTTCTCCTCCCGGTTTACGACAACGAATTGAAGTATTCGATGGGTTTGCTGCTCTCTTTGAGCTGCACGATCGCTTTCTTGGTGACAGGCGTATAGCCCTGGTTTCTGCCCATTCTTTTGAGCTTGCCGCGCTGCGTCACGGTATTCACGCTCTTGACCTGCACGCCGAACATCTGCTCGACGGCGATCTTGATCTGCGTCTTGTTCGCGCTTTTGAGCACGACGAAGGTGTAGCGCTTATCGGCGATCCCGTCATAGCCCTTCTCGGTGAGTACGGGTTTCAAAATGATGTCTTCGGCTGTCATACCGCATAGGCCTCCTCGAGTTTTTTCACCGAACCCGCAGTGAGGACCACAACGGCGTTCGCAACGATTTCGTAGGTATTGATCTCTTCGACGGAGAGGGTGGAAAGTCCTTCGAGGTTTCTCGCCGCGCGGATCACGTCCTCATCCTTTTCGTCCATGACGACGACGGTGCGCTTTTCGAGATGGAGCGCCTTTTGGAACGCCGCCATTTCTTTGGTCTTTGCCTCGGTGACTTTCAGCTCGTCCACAACGAGGAGTTCGCCATCCGCCACTTTCTTGGAAAGCGCGGAAAGAAGCGCGCCTCTCTTCGCCTTGTCGTTCATCTTCTTGGAGAAGTCGCGGCTCTTGGGTGCGAACACCACGCCGCCTTTCGTCCACTGGGGAGCGCGGATGGAACCCTGCCTAGCGCGGCCCGTTTCCTTCTGTCTCCACGGCTTCACGCCGCCGCCGCGCACCTCGGTGCGGGTGAGGGTACTCTTGGTCCCCTGGCGCTGGTTGGAAAGATAGGTAACGACCGCCTGATGGATGAGGGGTTC
>CANROE010000032.1 GCA_947632195.1 uncultured Clostridia bacterium
AACTACAAGGACGGAACAATTCGCATCTCGTTAGAGGAAATCGAGCGTTCGGATTTGTTATCAAATGGTGTACCACGCAAGCCCTGCGCCATTCTTGGCGCAGGGCTTGCGTTATGCTGATGAGAAGCGAACCCATCGGATCTATTCCATAGCGTCATGCTCATAACGTCTGCTGTTGACAAATCGTATAAATTATGGTAAGATTATGGTAAGAGATTCTGTGCTGAATGCAATAAGGAGTTCATGATGAAAATTATCAGATATATCAAATTTGCATTAACACTATTATTATTTGAGTTGATGGTTGGAAAAATCGGTTACGAATACGGCTATTCGCATAGCGGTTCGGTTTCGGGTATCGGTTGGTACTATGCATTTGCGATTTATGCTTTAATATATTGTATTATTTGTTTCCTGCAAGGCTGGAATGAAAGTGTTTTGGGCGTTGATATTTTTTCGACGGTTTATCTTGGTGTACCTTTTATGATTGTCTTGATATTTACGCTTTCTAATAAGGTGATAGAGCGTGAATTGCCTTTTGCCATTACAGCGTTAACTATATTCGGGGTAATATTTGTTTTAGGGTTAAGTATTCTGATATTGCAAATAAGAAAAAAATTGGTTAAAAAGTGCAAGAAAGAAATTTGATCTTTAGACTTTTTGAGAATAGAAGCGCTTATTCCGTAGCGTCATGCTCATAACGCGAAGTATTCTCGTACTTCGCCTTCGGCTCGTGAGCCGCATAGTGTTACACAATCGAAGTGCGGCTATCGGGAGTACCAGCGCCCGCCCAGCCGAACGGCTTGGGCGGGCGCTATAAGAAAGCCCCTCAAAACGAGAGGCTTTCTTTTTTGTTTATCGCGATCTGCGTAGGCCGCGCGCTTTATGCGGCGGGACCGTCCATCAGACCTGCCGCAATGAGATTGTCGATCAGCGAGTTGAACGCCGTGACGATCTCCGCCGTCGTCGCGCCGCCATCGAGCGTCGCAACGTTTGCGGCGGGCGTAAGAACTGCGTCCGCACCCGTAGGACCGACTTCACCCTGGGGACCGGTCGGACCGACTTCACCCTGGGGACCGGTCGGGCCGACTTCGCCCTGAGGACCCGTGGGACCGACTTCGCCCTGGGGACCCGTGGGACCGACTTCGCCCTGGGGACCCGTAGGACCGACTTCGCCCTGGGGACCGGTCGGACCGATTTCACCCGTCGGGCCCGTCGGGCCTGTGGGACCTGTGGGACCCGTTATTCCCGTTCCCGTACCCGTGGGCACATACTGCCGCACGCTGAACGAGGGAACATAGAAAGAACTCCCTCCGCAACCGCAGTTACAGCCGCAGTTGCAGCCGCAATTACACTGCAAAAGCACAAGGAAGTGTTCCTTGAAAGACATGGATTTTTTCCTCCTTCGTCGCTCTGTTCTTTGAGAACAAAACATTCTGTTATCATCATATCCTAAAAAAGAAAAAGAGGTGACAGATGAAAATTTCTCTCTGCATGATCGTGAAGGATGAAGAGGAAGTGCTCGCACGCTGCCTTGAAAGCGCCGCGCCCCTCGTCGATGAGATCGTGATCGCCGACACGGGCTCTGCCGACCGCACGGCCGAGATCGCGCATGAATATACGGACAATGTGTATCCGTTTGCATGGATAGACGACTTTGCGGCAGCGCGCAACTTTGCCTTTTCCAAAGCCTCGGGGGACTACCTCTTTTGGCTGGACGCGGACGACGTTATCCCCGCTGAGAGCGCAGCCCTCTTCCCCGCACTCAAAAAACAGCTCGAAGAGGAGGCGCCCGACATGGTGATGTGCCCCTACGACATGGGACCCGTCCATGACGAAAAGCCCGCCTGCACCTTCTTCCGCGAACGCTTTCTCAGGCGGGAGGCGGGACCCGTTTGGAAGGGACGCATTCACGAATGTATCGTCCCGAACGGAAAAGTGGTCAAAAACCCCTTCCGCGTCCTGCACCTCGGGAGCAAAAAGGTGCGGGGAGCGCGGAATTTGCACATTTTCCAGAAATGGGCGAAGGAAGAACCGCTCGGCGAGCGGGAAAAATGTTACTATGGCAAAGAGCTCTTTTATAACGGGCTCTACCTCGAAGCGATCGCGGTACTCGAAGACATGCTGCGCGGGAACGGGTGGTGCGTCAACCAGATCGAGGCGTGCAAGACCCTCTCCGCCTGCTACAAGGCGCGGGGAGACCGTGAGAACGCCTATTTCGCCCTCCTGCGCAGTTTCCGCTACGGGGAACCGCGCGCGGCGGTGTGCTGTATGCTCGGGAAACTCTTCGAGGAGGAGAAGAAATGGCGGGAGGCCATCGTGTGGTTCGAGGGTGCGCTCGTCTGCCGCGACCACGCCGAAGAGGGAGACTTTGAAGAGCCCGCCTGCCGCTCTCTGACCCCCTATCTGGAACTCGTGTGCTGCTTTTACGCCCTGGGAGACAGGGAACGCGCGAAATTTTTCCATAAAAAAACGGAAGAGCTCGCACCTTCGCACCCTTCCGTTGTGTATAACAAACAATTTCTCAGCGAAGCATGAGGGAGAGCGCCCCGCCGAACGTCTCCGCCGTCGCTCCCCGATAGCCCGCAGGGATCCCGCGCGGGGCAAAGAGGACAAAGTCCACCCCCATGACCTCGGCGCATTTTTTGTCCGAGGTGAGACTGTCGCCGAGGTAGACGGCGTTGTCGACACAAAAATTTTCGATGCGGGAAATGACGCGGTCCGCAAAGGCCGCAGAGGGCTTGTCCGCGCCGATCTCCTCGGAGATGAACACGCCGTCAAGATAGGGCGCAAACCCCGCAAGCTCGATGTGGCGGTGCTGAATTTTTTTGCCGCCGTTGGTGCAGATGTACACCCGTCCCGCGTTTTTTAACGCTCTGAGGAAGGCGTGCGCCCCCTCATACGGGAAACAGCTCTCCTCCATATTGGAAAAATAGGCCGCAGAAAGCGCGACGGGATCGAGGGGGAGGGAAAATTCGTCGACGAGTGCGGAAAACCGGCGCACTTTCAGCGCTTCCCGCCCGATCTCGCCCCGTTCGAGCGCCTCCCACAGCGCAGCGTTGATCGCATGATAGCGGGCAAGCAGGCCTTCGTCCTCCCCGACGCCGAATGCGGAAAGTGTGGTAAAAAGCGCCGCCCGCTCCGCCTTTGGAAAATCGAGCAGCGTATCGTCCATATCAAGCAAAAAGATGTTTTTCATAGTTTTCCGAATGTTATAGTGTGTTATTTCGCGCCGTAAGGATGCTCCGCATATGACCTGCTCCCATTTATGGGTGGAGCGGTGCGGTTCCCCTCAACAGCCCAGTGGGCTGTGAGGGCACCGCGACAGGAGCGCTGTAAGAGCGCGACGGGCTTTTGGCGGTTCCTGCCGCCAAAAGCGGGTGGCGAACGCAGTGAGACAGGTGGGGGCAATTTTAGAATGTCAACCCCCACCACCGCCTAACGGCGGAGCCGCCCCCTTCAAAGGGGGCAGCTTTATTCGCAACGCCATTCTAAATTGTCATTTCGACCAAGCGCAGCGCGTGAAAGCGTCATGCTGAGCCGAAACGTATTTCACAGACCGTAAAGGAAAGTCCGCGAAGGCATCTTGTTGCGTTTGGGTGTGATTTTAATCATACTTGAACGTAGTAAGATTCCCTCGGATACTCGCCATGGCAAACTTCGTAATTGCCTTTACGGCTCGGAATGACGCGCTTTTGCACTGCCGTACATGACATTTAATAATACTTGCCTTAGGCGGAATTCACTTCCGCCGTGGGCGACTCAATTTGCCGCACTCTTACGGCTCAGCATGACGCGGCGCGCGGGCAAGTGTTTCCCCTTGCTGTCCCTGAAAGGGAAAGTACCCGAACGAAGTGAGGGGGAAAGGGTTCTCGCAAGCTCTCGGAAAACCCCTCAGTCGCGCAAGCGCGCCAGCTCCCCTCTAAGGGGCGCCAAGGGGGTGGAGCGAGCAAAAAATTGTGCGAAACTACTACTCCCATTCTATCGTTGCAGGGGGTTTCGACGTAATATCATACACCACGCGGTTTGCATGTTTCACTTCGTTGGTGATCCGCGTGGAGACGCGCTCCAACACTTCAAACGGGATCCGCGCCCAATCGGCGGTCATGGCGTCTACACTCGTGACGGCGCGCAGGGCGATCACGTTTTCATACGTTCTGAAATCTCCCTGCACCCCTACCGTCTTGCTGTCCGTGATCACCGCAAAATATTGCCAGATCTCCCGCGTAAGGCCCGCGCGCGCGATCTCCTCGCGGAAAATGGCGTCGGCGTCGCGCAACGTTGCGAGTTTTTCCCGCGTGACTTCCCCCATGATCCGGATCGCAAGCGCAGGCCCGGGACAGGGCTGCCGCCAAACGATCTCTTCCGAGAGCCCGAGTTCGAGCCCCACTTTCCGCACCTCGTCTTTGAAAAGGTCCCTGAGCGGCTCGACGATCTGCTTGAAATCGATGACGTCGGGCAGCCCGCCCACGTTGTGGTGGCTCTTGATGACGGCGCTCTTCCCCTTTCCGCTCTCGATGACGTCGGGATAGATCGTTCCCTGCACCAAAAAGTCGACTTTGCCGATCTTTTTCGCCTCTTGCTCGAACACGCGGATGAAGAGATCGCCGATGATGTGCCGCTTCTGTTCGGGGTCGGTCACCCCTCGGAGCGCGCCGAGGAACCGCTCGCCCGCGTCCGCCTTGATGAGGTTCATGCCCATGCCCTCTTTGAACACGCGCATGATCTCCTCGGGCTCGTCCTTGCGGTGAAGGCCGTGATCGACGAACACGCAGGTGAGGTTCTCCCCCACGGCACGGTGGACGAGGGTCGCCGCAACGGCGGAATCCACCCCGCCCGACATGGCGCAGAGCACCTTTCCGTTGCCGATGAGCGCGCGCAGCTTTTCCACCTGCTCTTGGGCGAAATTCTTCATCGTCCAATCCCCTTTCGCGCCGCAGACGGCGTAGAGGAAGTTTTCAAGCAGCTTGTTTCCGTATTCGGTGTGCGCCACTTCCGGATGGAACTGCACGCCGTAAATTTTTTTCTCTTCGCACCCGAACAGGGCATTGGGACAGCTCGCCGTGAACGCGAGCGTTTCAAACCCGTCGGGGAGCTCCCGCACAAGATCGGTATGGCTCATCCAGCAGACGCTCTTTTGCGGAATGCCGCCGGAGAGAAGATTTTCTTTGAGAAAGGAGAATTCCCGCTTGCCGTACTCGCTCTTTTCGGCATGGACGACTTCGCCGCCCAGCGTGTGTGCGATGAGTTGGGCGCCGTAGCAAATGCCGAGCACGGGGATACCGAGGGCGAGCACTTCGGGAGAGATATGGGGCGAGGTTTCGTCGTACACGCTGTTGGGGCCGCCCGTAAAGATAAGGCCGATGGGCGCGGCGGACTTGATCTGCTCGACCGGAACGTCGCAGGGAAGGAGCTGACAGTAGACCCCCAAATCGCGCACCCGACGCGCGATGAGTTGGTTATACTGCCCGCCGAAATCCAAAACCAATACCGTTTGATGAAACATAGATCTCCTCGTTTTGCCGTGATATCGAAAAAGAACTCCCGAAAGGAATTCTTTTTTTTGCTTGAATTTTTGTGGGTGACAATTCCCTTGCTGTCCCTTTTAGGTGGAGCCGAGGGGGCCTTTTGTCATTTCGACCGAAGCGAGCAACGCGAGCAAAGTGGAGAAATCTCGCCTTGTTATAGTAAGGTAGAGATGTTTCGACACGCCTCGTTCCTCGGCGGCTCAAAATGACTTTTTAGAATACTTGCCTTAGGCGGAATTCACTTCCGCCGCCCCGCGCGCTGTTCTGTTTCTCTAAGCGCGGCACGAGCCGTAGGCGAAGTAGCAAGCGTAGCGCGTGGAGAAATCTCGCCTTGTTATAATGCGGTAGAGATTTCTCGACACGCCTCGTTCCTCGGCGGCTCGAAATGACATTTTAGAATACTTGCCTTAGGCGGAATTCACTTCCGCCGTGGGCGCCTCAATTTGGCAATTACTTTTGCCTTATTGTCCGATGAAACGAATGAGAGGTTGAGTAAGTTAAGGCATAAACGCAAGTTTCCTCACGGCGTTTATTTTCGGACGACACCCCTTCCGTCTCCTTCGGAGACACCCACCCCTCCAAGGGGTGGGCAAGGGGGGAGGAAGAAAAGAAACGCGTGAACTTAATTGCGTGACGTATAATTCGGCGCTTCCTTGCTGATGGAGATGTCGTGCGGGTGGCTTTCCAAAAGTCCCGCGTTCGTAATACGAATAAATTCGGAAGAGGTGCGCAGCTCCTCAATGTTGTGCTTGCCGCAGTACCCCATGCCCGAACGCAGACCGCCTTTGAGTTGGTAGATGATCTCCGATACGCTCCCGCGATAGGGAACTCTCCCCTCGACGCCCTCGGGCACGAACTTCTTCGCGTCCTTCGCCTCTTCCTGGAAATAACGGTCCTTGGAGCCCGCCGCCATCGCAGAGAGCGACCCCATGCCGCGATACACCTTGAAACTTCTGCCCTGGTAGAGCTCGATCTCGCCCGGGCTCTCCGCCGTGCCCGCAAGCAGCGAGCCGATCATCACCGCGCTGCCGCCCGCCGCGAGCGCCTTTACAATGTCGCCCGAATACTTGATGCCGCCGTCGGCGATGATGCGCTTGCCGAGCTTGTCCGCTTGCTCCGCGCAGTCCATGACCGCCGTGAGCTGGGGTACGCCGATGCCCGCCACCACCCGCGTGGTGCAGATGGACCCGGGCCCGATGCCCACTTTTACGACGTCCGCGCCCGCGTCGATGAGCGCCTTTGTCGCCTCCGCCGTTGCAACGTTGCCCGCAACAAGGGTGACGGAGGGAAATTTCGATTTGATCTCGGATACCTTTTTGAGGACCATTGCGGAATGTCCGTGCGCCGTATCGATGGCGACGACGTCCACCTTCGCCTCCACAAGCGCCGCCACCCGCTCCATGGTGTTCGCCGCCGTGCCTACCGCCGCGCCGACGAGCAGCCTTCCGTTCTTGTCGCGGGCGGAATTGGGATATTGGATGCTCTTTTCGATGTCCTTTATTGTAATGAGCCCTTTTAAATAGCCCTTTTCGTCTACAATGGGAAGTTTTTCGATCCGGTGTTTGCCGAGGAGCTTTTGCGCCTCTTCAAGAGAAGTCCCCACGGGCGCGGTGACGAGGTTTTCCTTCGTCATCACATTTGCGATGGGCTGTTCGTAGTCCGTTTCAAAACGGAGGTCGCGATTGGTCAAAATGCCGACGAGTTTTCCCCCCTCGGTGATGGGCACGCCGCTGATCCGGTAGCGCTCCATGAGCGCCACGGCGTCCCGCACGAGGTTTTGCGGTTCAAGGAAGAAGGGATCGGTGATGACGCCGTGTTCGCTGCGCTTTACCCTGTCCACTTCCTTCGCCTGTTCCTCGATGGCCATGTTCTTGTGAATGATCCCCATGCCCCCTTCCCGCGCCATTGCAATGGCAAGACGGTTTTCGGTGACCGTATCCATCGCCGCCGAGATGATGGGCAGATTGAGCGTGAGCCCGTCCGTGAGTTTGGTGTGGATATCCACCTGCGCGGGGAGCACGTCCGACGCCTGAGGGATGAGAAGCACGTCGTCGAAGGTCAGGCCCTCCTTGATGATCCTACTGCTCATTGGCCGCTTCCTCCAAAAATTTTATGAGATTTTGATAGTGGTCGTTGCTTTTCACGAACTTTTGCTCCTCCTCCACGCGCTGCAAAAGGAGGGTGCAGAACTCCTTATCCTTGCCGTCGATACAGGCGAGGGCGAGGGAAATGACGGGGCTCTCTGCCGAGAGCGCGGGACGCGTTTCCTCGATCGCAAAGGAGCAGACCGCCGATTTTTCGTCGTCCGTGAGCGCCAGATGATATTTTACGGTCGCAGCCCGCCCGCAGAGGTAGGCGCGGTAGTCGTAATCGGGCACGCCGTCGGGCAGAGCCGAATTGCTCTGGCTGCCGCAGTACTCGACGAACGCCATTCTCTGTTCGCTGCCCGTCTCCCCGTAGAGTTCCTCGAACCGCTCGTCCGCCACGGCATAGCTGCCGTTTTGGGCTGCGATCTCAAATGAGTGGGCGAGATAATCGAGCTTTTTGGTGTTTTGATACTCCTGGTAGGCGTAATCCCCGCTGATATTTTCCAGGCCGATGGACTCGCAGAAACGCATCATGGACGCGGGCGCGCAGAAAGAGACGATCCCGAACAGGGACACCGCCAAAATCAATGTTACGCCGAAAGTGATGAGCGCCGTTTTTAATATTAGTTTTTTCATCCGATGAAAGTTCCGTCTTTTGATCGCTTTGATTTTGATCGTTTTTATTTTGGTAGTCTTTATATTTTATCATAGCCGCCAGAAAAAAGCAACCGAAAAGACATAAAAATCTTTTTCTTTTTCATATTCATGGACTATGAAGAAAATATTTCTCTCTTTTTTCTGTGTTTTACTCCTCCTGCCCGCCCTCGCGGCCTGCGGGAAATACGACTATTACGCCCACGTTTCGGACGAAAAAAGCGATATTTTCCGCGCAGAAACGGAAAATTACACCCTCACCGTCTCCTGCGTCAGCCGCGAATACCCCTTCCTTTGCGACGGCGTCGCCGCGCAGAGAAGCAACCTGCTCGAAGCCGTTCTCACCGAAAAGACCCCCTCGGACGGGGAATACGAGCTCTACTTCCTCGAAGAGGTGCCAAAGGGCGGGGATATGTCCTTCCGCAGCGTGACGGGAGATTGGTTCTATTCCCGCAGCGTGGAGGCCTTCCCGAGCGGTTCTCTCTCCGTGAAAGTCGTGAAAGACGGCGCGCAGGAGGAGATCCTGGCGACCAGCGTAAAGACGGAAAACACGCTCACTCCCCGCGAGGCGCTCGAAAAGGCGGTGGACGCCGAACACGACGCCCTCGCGAAAATGACCCGCAACGGCGTCTTTTACGGGGAATTCCACGTCCGTCTGCTCAGAAGGGATAAAAATTATTACTACGTCGGCGTGATCGACAGCGAGGGAAACATCCTCGCTCTGCTCCTCGACAGCGAGACGGGAGAAGTGCTCGCCCGCAGGGAACGCTCCTGAGCGCCCCTTCCCGAGCGTTTTCCGAAAAGTTGCGGAACGTTTCGGAAAATCGCGGAAAAGCAGGGAAAAAATGAAAATCGGGCGAACTTTTTGTGAGAAGGTTGACAGTTTCCGCAAAAAGAGATATACTGACGGGGAGAATATAAGGAGAACTTCCCTTTGCAAAAGAAACGACTGATCGCCCGCATTTTTCTCGGTTTCTTCGCCTCCCTCATCGCGCTCATCCTCTTTGCCGTGATGTTTCTGGCGATCGCCGAGGGCGTGGTGGACAACTCCGCATACCTCCCCCCGCTCCGTCCCAGAGAGGACATTACCCCAACGCTCATGAAACAGGAGTGGACGGAGGAGGACTACGACTTCCTCTACCACCAGACGGGGCTCAAACGCCTCGCCCTCGACGCGCTGCGTTCAAACCCGATGAGCATTCTCCCCTACCAGGAGGCGCTGTACAGGGAGTACGTCATCGGCCACGAAGAGGCGGCGTTCACCACACCGCACGACTATCTCGAAGGCTATAAAACGGTGCGCGACGGGAAAGAAGAGGTGGTATTTTCCCTCGTGCCCATTGCGCCGCTCGAATCGGGCGACGTGATCGTGAGCTCCTCCTGCCACACCTTCGGCTGGCGGAACGGACACGCCGCCATTGTGCTCGACGGAACGAGCCAAACGACCCTCGAATGCGTGGGCCCCGGGCTCAAAAGCGCCAAGGGCGACGCCTCGTGGTTCCAATACGCCTCCAATTTTATGGTACTGCGGCTGAAAGACAAGACTTACGAGGAACGGCGGCAGATCGCGATCCTCGCGGGAAATCATCTGCAAGGGATCGAATATTCGGTATTGACGGGCTTTTTCGGCTCCCCCAAAGACCAGGGGCTCCGGCCCGAGACGACCCACTGCTCCCACCTCGTGTGGCAGGCGTACAAGTACGCGGGCTATGACATCGACTCCGACGGCGGGCCCGTGTGCACCACCCGCGACATCGCAAACTGCGACCTCTTTGAAGTGGTGCAAGTGTTCGGGTTTGACCAGGATAAATTGTGGCATTGAACCGCAATCTCGCACAATTCTTTTCCATGTGCTATGCGCAAATCGCTCTAATTGTCATTTCGCCCCGCGCGCTGTTCCCAATATGTCTTTTCGAGCGGAGCGCGAAGCGCGGAGTCGAGAAATCTCACTTTGAAAATAATTGTGCGAGGAAACGTGCATATTTGCCTTAACTTGCTTGTCCTCTTGTTCGCCTTGTCATACAAGAAGTTGCAAGAGTGCAACAAATGCTGTCGCCCACGGCGGAAGTGAATTCCGCCTAAGGCAAGTAATTTTAATTTCGCACAATTCTTTCGATTTGAATAAGAAAAGCATTTGAATATGGCGGCGCGGGCGGAATTTATTCCGCCCGCGCCGCCCTTTTTGTTTGCGCTCAACCGTTCATGTACTCTGTTAAAATTTGATTCTGAACGTATAAATATTCATCTTTGATACGGGTGATGTCCCCCACTTCTTCGAGATACTGCCTCGTTTTTTGGTAGGCGTCCGCAAAATCGCTCCGCCAATCGCTGCCGAAAGTCTCTGCATATTTATGCGCGGATATTCCATAAACCGTGCGCAGGGCGAGCATGACGAACTCGAATTTCGCGTCCTCTTTTTCCACCGTCTCGCTCTCCACGACGGGCAAAAAGCCCGAAAGCACGCACTTCATATACTCGTCGAGGTCGAACGTGTTGGTGAACCGCTTGCCGAAGAAAAAGGAACTCGCCGAAACGCCCAAGCCGATGTACTCTCCCCGCCGCCAATAGTTGAGGTTGTGGCGGCTCTCGTACCCTTTCTTTGCGAAATTGCTCACCTCGTAGCGCAGATAGCCCCGCTCTTTCAAGAGGCCGTAGCCGTAGTCGTAGAGCTCGCGCACCTCGTCGGCGTCGGGCAGCTCGCCGTTGAGATAGTCGGTGTAGATGGGCGTGCCGTCCTCGGGCGTCAGGGCGTACATGGAGATATGTTTCGCGCCGCAGCGGGAGGCAAGCTCGATCGTCTTGAATACGTCCTCTTTCGTCTGCCCTTTGAGCCCGAGCATGACGTCTGCCGAGAAATTCTCCCCCTTCAAGAGCCCGCAGGCGTACACAAAATCGCGCGCGGTGTGGATGCGTCCCAAGTTTTTGAGCTGGTCGTCGATCGCCGTCTGCAACCCGACGGAAAAGCGGTTGATCCCCGCCCGCTTGTAGGTCGCGATCTTCTGCTCGCTCACCGTTCCGGGGTTCATCTCGATGGTGATCTCGGGATTTTTGGCGAGGCGGAAACACTTCTTGACCTGTTTCATCGCGCCGTAGAGATATTTGGGGTCGATGATCGAGGGGGTGCCACCGCCGAAATAGACGGTATCGAAGGTGCAGCTTTCGAGCTGTTTCCCGCGCAGTTCGATCTCCTTATAGAGACAGGCCATATACGCCTCGGCAAAGGCGAGACGGTCGGGAAAGGACGTGAAGTCGCAATAGGTGCACTTGTGCTTGCAGAACGGAATGTGAAGATAAATACCGGACATAAAAAACGATGTTCACGAATTTTGTTATTTCCGAAGCCCCCTGCGGGGCAAAATGCGGGCAACAAAATTCCGTGAGCGGAGGGCTGCTCCGTCTTTTCGGTCTCTTCGCCGCACGAGCGGATCGTCCTCGCGGGCAACAAGCCGCATGCGGCAAATTGGGGCGCGCAGCGAAGAAACGCGGTTCTTCTCGCGCAAGGGATTTGGCTAATTCACGAATTTTGTTATTTCCGAAGCCCCCTGCGGGGCAAAATGCGGGCAACAAAATTCCGTGAGCGGAGGGCTGCT
>CANROE010000033.1 GCA_947632195.1 uncultured Clostridia bacterium
CCTTCTTCTTGACCCGCTTGCCGCTCGAAGCAAACTTCGCCACCGCGCCGATGGGGGTGGACTTGCTTGCCTGTCCGCCGGTGTTGGAGTAGACCTCGGTATCGAGCACGAGCACGTTCACGTCCTCGCCGCTTGCAAGCACATGGTCGAGTCCGCCGTAGCCGATGTCATACGCCCAGCCGTCGCCGCCGATGATCCAGAAGGACTTCTTCACAAGGCAGTCCTTGTCGGAAAGGATCTCGTCCACGAGCGCGAGCTCTTCGCCCTCGCATTCCTTGCGGCACTCTTCGAGTTCTTTGATAAGCGCAGCGGACGCCGCCTTGCTTGCCTCCGCCTCGTCGCAGCCTTCGAGCCATGCGGTGAGAGGAGCCACGCATTCGGGATATTCTTTCCACATCTCTGCGAGCTTTTCGATCTTTTCGGCGAGGGCGCCTCTTCTTGCCTTATAGGCAAGGTGCATGCCGTAGCCGTACTCTGCGTTGTCCTCGAAGAGGGAGTTCGCCCATGCGGGACCGTGACCCTGCTTGTTGGTGGTGTAGGGGCAGGTGGGGGAGGAACCGCCGTAAATGGAGGAGCAGCCCGTTGCGTTTGCAACGATCATGCGGTCGCCGAAGAGCTGGGTGACGACCTTGACGTAAGGGGTCTCGCCGCAGCCTGCGCACGCACCCGAGAACTCAAACAGGGAGGGGGTGAACTGCGACTTCTTGACGTCCGCCATCTTGACGGCGGAGAGATCGACTTCGGGAAGATCGACCGCATAGTTCCAATTTTGCGCCTCGACTTCTTCGAGCTCTGCAAACGGGGTCATCACGAGCGCCTTGTTGCCCTTCATGCCGGGGCAGACTTCCGCGCACACGCCGCAGCCCATGCAGTCGAGCGGGCTCACCTGCATACGGAATTCATAGCCGGGAACGCCCGTCGCGGGCTTGGTGTCGAACCCTTCGGGTTTTTCGGAACCTGCCGCCACAAGTGCGGGACGGATGCAGGCGTGCGGGCAGACGAACGCGCACTGGTTGCACTGCACGCAGTTCTCTTTCACCCACTTGGGAACGGTGACGGCCACGCCGCGCTTTTCAAACTTGGTGGTGCCGGTGGGCACGGAGCCGTCCGCATTGAATGCGGAGGAAGGCAGCTTGTCGCCTTCGAGCGCAAGGATGGGAGCGATGACGCTCTTGAAGTAGTCGTTGTCTGCGAGTTTCACCATCTCAGCGCCCTCGGTCGTGGTCGCCCACGCTGCGGGAATCTCGATCTTGACGAGGTGTTCTTTCGCGGAATCGATCGCGTTGTAGTTCATCTGCACGACTGCGTCGCCCTTTCTTGCGAAGGACTTATACGCCATCTTCTTCATGTAGTCCACAGCGTCCGTGTAGGGCATGATCTGCTCGTTGATGAGGAAGAATGCCGATTGCAGAATGGTGTTCGTTCTGCCGCCGAGCCCGAGGGAACGGGCGATGGAGATCGCGTCGATCACATAGAGGTTCGCGTGCTTTTTCGCAAGCAGATTCTTCATCTTGGCGGGAAGGTTCTTGTCGAGTTCCTCGACCGTCGTCCAAGGCGCGTTCAGAAGGAAGGAGCCGCCCTCTTTGAGGTCGGTCGTCATGTCGTAACGGATGACGTAGGAGGGGTTGTGGCAGGCGATGAAGTCCGCCGCGTCGATGAGGTATTCGCTCTGGATGGGCGTCTTGCCGAAACGCAGGTGCGAAACGGTGATGCCGCCCGACTTCTTGCTGTCATAGAAGAAATAAGCCTGCGCGTACATATCGGTGTGGTCGCCGATGATCTTGATGGAGTTCTTGTTCGCGCCGACGGTGCCGTCCGAGCCGAGGCCGTAGAACTTCGCCGAAGTGGAGCCTGCGGGAGCTGCGTCGAACTTCTCGGAGAAGTCGAGCGAACTGTTCGTCACATCCTCGAAGATACCCACGGTGAAGTGGTTCTTGGGTTCGCTCAGTTCGAGGTTCTTATAGACGGAGAGCACCATGGAGGGATTGAACTCCTTGGAGCCGAGACCGTATCTGCCGCCGACGACTTTGATCCCGCTCACGCCCTTTTCGAGGAGCGCCGTGCACACGTCGAGGTAGAGAGGTTCGCCGAGCGACCCGGGCTCTTTCGTTCTGTCGAGCACCGCAATCTTCTTGCAGGTCTTGGGGATCGCCGCAATAAAGGCGTCGGTGACGAAGGGGCGGTAGAGGCGGACTTTGATAAGGCCGTACTTCTTGCCCTGTGCGTTGAGCTTGTTGATGCTCTCTTCCACCGTCTCTGCACCCGAACCCATGATGACGACGACTTCCTCTGCGTCGGGAGCGCCCACATAGTCAAAGAGGTGATACGATCTGCCCGTGAGAGCGGAAACTTCATCCATCATCTCCTGCACGATGGCGGGAGTGGCGGCATAGTAGCTGTTCGCGGTCTCGCGGTTCTGGAAGTAGGTGTCGCCGTTCTGCGCGGTGCCGCGCTGGACGGGATGTTCGGGGTTGAGGGCGCGCGCGCGGAACTCTGCAACGTCCTTTGCAAGCCCCTTCTTGTCGAAGAGCGCTTTGAGTTCGTCGTAGTCGATGGCGTCGATCTTGCTCACTTCATGAGAGGTACGGAACCCATCGAAGAAGGAGAGGAAGGGCACGCGGGAGCGAAGGGTGGAGAGGTGCGCAACGGTCGCAAGGTCCATCACTTCCTGTACGGAGCAGCTTGCGAGCATGGCAAAACCGGTCTGGCGGCAAGCCATGACGTCCGAATGGTCGCCGAAGATGTTGAGGGAGTGCGCTGCAAGGGCGCGCGCCGAAACGTGCATGACCATAGGCAGAAGTTCGCCCGAGATCTTGTACATGTTGGGGATCATGAGAAGAAGCCCCTGCGATGCGGTGTAGGTGGTGGTGAGTGCGCCGGCGGCAAGGGAGCCGTGCACAGCGCCCGCCGCGCCGCCCTCGGACTGCATTTCGGTAATGCGGAGCTTCTGCCCCCACATGTTCACTCTGCCCTGCGTCGCCCACTCATCGGCCGATTCCGCCATGGGCGAGGAGGGTGTGATGGGGTAGATGGCAGCCACTTCGCTGAACGCATAGGCGACATGGGAAGCGGCGGTATTGCCGTCGATCGTCATCTTTGTCATTCTGGTTATTCCTCCATAAATATTATAATTTTTCAAATTTTTCGCAACGAAAAAGACACGCCTTTCCGCCGCCGTTCCTATTATAACGATTTTGTCACGATAAGTCAATAGCAGAAAGAGAAAATTTTTCGGAGAATTTTCCGCAAAAGGCGCCGCGAGGAACATTTGAGCGGCGCAAAAAATGCGCTTTGCCGAAAATGTCATATTATAGCGGAAAATATTTGCAAAAAAACGCAAAATGTGGTAAAATATTTTCGGAAGATAACAACATTTCGAGGTAACTATGGCTCAAAACAATTACGGCGCAAGCGACATCACCGTGCTCGAAGGCTTGGAAGCGGTGCGGCTGCGCCCGGGTATGTACATCGGCTCCACGGGCGTAAAGGGGCTCCACCATATCCTCTGGGAGATCGTGGACAACGCCATCGACGAGGCGGCAAACGGCTTTGCGGACAAGATCGAAGTCATTCTGCACAAGGACGGGAGCGCCTCCGTGGAGGACAACGGCAGAGGGATCCCCACGGACATCCATCCCAAGATGAAGGTCTCGGGCGTGCAGGTCGTGTTTACCCAGCTGCACGCGGGCGGAAAGTTCGACGAGCACAACTATTCCTTCTCGGGAGGCTTGCACGGCGTGGGTGCCTCGGTCACGAACGCCCTCTCCAAATGGCTCAAAGTGGAGGTCTACAAAAACGGCACGACCTATGCGATGGAGTTCCGTTCCGCCTACGACGTCAAGAAGAAAAAAGTGGAGTCCGGCGTGCCCGTCGCACCCCTCGCCGATACCAAGCAAAAGACGAGAAAACATGGGACGTATGTACATTTCATGCCCGACGACACCGTTTTCAACACGGTGGATTTCCAGCTCTCCGCAGTCTCCAACCGCCTCAACGAACTCGCCTTTCTCAACAAGGGGCTCACCATAAAACTCACCGATGAGCGCATTACGATGAACGAGTTTAAAGCCGAAGAGGAGGGGGAAGAGGCCGAACAGCTCGACCTTGCGGGTGCGTCTACGCCGTACAGCGTGGAATTTCACTACGACGGCGGCGTGTCCGACTTTGTAAAGTCGCTCAACGAAGGCAAAACGGTCCTCTACGGAAAGCCGCTCTATTACAAGACGGAAAAGGACGGGATCATCATCGAGTACGCCATCCAGCATACGGGGGAGTACACCGAGAACCTCTTCTCCTTCGTCAACAACATTCCCACCCCCGAGGGAGGGTTCCACGAGATCGGTTTCCGCACGGGGATCACGAGAATGCTCAACGACTACGCCCGCGACGTCAAAACGCTCAAAGAAAAGGACGCCAATTTCCTCGGCGACGACTTCCGCGAGGGACTGACCGCCGTTCTCTCCATCAAGATGAAGAATGTGCAGTTCGAGGGGCAGACAAAGACCAAGCTCGGCAATCCCGAGGCAAAGACGCCCGTCGAGAGCGCGGTCGTCGAGGGGCTGCGTTCGCTTGCGGGACAGAACGGGTACAAAAAAACGTTCGACGAAATTTTGAAAAAGGCGCAGGGTGCGGCGCGGGTGCGGCTCGCGGCGCGGCAGGCAAAGGATACGGCGCGGGCGAAGAACAGCATCGATTCGCTCATGCTTGTGGGCAAACTCGCCGCCTGTTCGGGCAAAAAACCCGAGCTCAACGAGCTGTTCATCGTGGAGGGCGATTCTGCGGGCGGCACGGCAAAACAGGCCCGTATCCGCCAATACCAATCCATTCTTCCCCTCAGAGGCAAACCGCTCAACGTCGAGAAAAAGAGGCTCGACCAGGTGCTCGCAAACGAGGAGATCCGCACCATCATCTCGGCGCTCGGCGCGGGGATCGGCAACGATTTCAACCTCGATAAACTCAACTACCACAAAGTCATCATTCTCTCCGACGCCGATCAGGACGGCTTTCATATCCGCTGTATCCTTCTCACCTTCTTCTTCCGCTACATGCGCGAGCTTGTCAACGCGGGGCACGTCTACATCGGCATGCCGCCCCTCTATAAGGTATACAAGCAGAACAGCTCTGTCGAAGAGTACGCCTACGACGACAACGAATTGCAGGAAAAGATCGAAAAGGTGGGCAAAGGGTATCTCATCCAGCGCTACAAAGGGCTCGGCGAAATGAGCGCCGAACAGCTCTGGACGACCACGATGGACCCCATGAAACGCAACCTCACGCAGGTGACCGTGGAGGACGCCGTCGCCGCCGAAAACATGATCACCACCCTCATGGGCGACAGGGTGGAGGGCAGAAAGGAGTTCTTGAACCGCAACGCCAATTTCAACAAAGCCGATCCCTTTATGGACAGAGTAAAGGGCAGGAAGGAGGACGCAGATGAAAAAACATGAAACGCCGCAAACGCCGCAGGGAAATCTGTTTGTGACCCCGCTTGAAGAGGTCCTGCCGCAGAGCATGCTCCCGTATGCGGAATTCGTCATCATGGACCGCGCCCTGCCCCGCGTGGAGGACGGCTTGAAACCCGTTCAGCGCAGAATTCTCTATACGATGTACGAAATGGGGCTCATGCCCGATAAACCGCACAAGAAGTCGGCGCGTATCGTCGGCGACTGCATGGGCAAGTACCACCCGCACGGCGACAGCTCCGTCTACGACGCCATGGTGCGCATGGCGCAGGACTTCAACATGGGCAAAACGCTCGTCAACGGGCACGGCAATTTCGGCTCGGTGGACGGCGATCCGGCGGCGGCAATGCGCTATACGGAGGCCCGCCTCGAACCGCTCGCCCTCGAACTTTTGCGCGATCTCGATAAAAACACAGTGAGCTTTTCGCTCAACTTCGACGACTCCTTAAAGGAGCCCGATATGCTCCCCGGCAGGTTCCCCAACTTGCTCGTGAACGGCGCGTCGGGGATCGCCGTGGGGCTCGCCACCAACATTCCCCCGCACAATTTGGGAGAGGCGATCGACGGCGTCGTCGCCTATATCGACAAGCCCTCCATCAAGCTCCATGAAATGCTCAAATACATTCCCGCCCCCGATTTTCCCACGGGCGGATACATCATCGCGAGCGAGCTCGAAGAGGCGTATAAAACGGGAAAGGGACGGATCACTCTGCGCGCCCGCGTCCGTGTAGAGGCGGGCGAGGGAGACCGTAAACTCATCGTCATCACCGAGCTTCCCTACCAGGTCAACAAGGCGAATTTGCTCAGACGGATTGCAGAATTGCGCGAAGAGAAGAAGGAACAGCTTGCCTCCGTCAGCCGCGTCACTGATGAGAGCGACCGGAGCGGCATGCGCGCCGTCATCGAGGTGAGAGGGGACGCGGACATTCCCGCCATCCTGAAAGTACTCTATAAATACACCGACCTTGAAACGACGTTCGGGATCAACATGGTCGCCATCGCGGGCGGAAAGCCCCTCCAAATGGGGCTCATGGAGATCATCCGCTACTATGTGAACTACCAGCGCGAGGTCGTGCTCCGCCGTACCAAATTCGACCTCAACCAGGCGAAGGAGCGCTGCCACATTCTCGAAGGGCTCATCATCGCCGTGCGCAACATCGACGAGGTGATCAAGATCATCAAGAACGCCGACTCCACCGCCGACGCCCGCGACAAGCTGCGGAAACGTTTCGACCTCTCCGAGCGGCAGGCGCAGGCCATTCTCGATTTAAGGCTCGCCCGCCTCACCAAGCTCGAAGTTTTCAAGCTCGAAGAGGAGCTCAAACAACTCAAAGAACTCATCAAAAAACTCACGGCCATCGTCGGGAGCCAGAAATTGCAGCTCGAAGTCGTCAAGGAAGAGATCCTCGAAATCAAGAAAAAATACAAGACCCCGAGAAGATCCACCCTCGTGTTTGACGAAAAGGACGCCGACGCCGAGCGCACGGACATCCGCGAACCGGGGGTCAAGAGCCTCTTGTGTATCTCGGGCAAAGGGACGCTCAAATGCGTCAGCGAAAAGAACTATACGGTCTCGAATAAAGAGGTCGGCGATAAGACCCGCCCGTCCATGCTCATGGGACAGTACATCGAGATCCTCTCGGACGAGGACGCCTTTGTGTTTACCAATCTCGGCAACTGCTACCGCATTATGGCTGGGGACTGCACCTGCAAGTTCTCGGACGCGGGCGTCGCGCTCGGCGACCTTGTCGAGGACGCGCAGAAAGGGGAAAAGCCCGTCGCTCTCTTCTCCGCAACGGCGCAGGAAGGGGAGCTCCTGTTCGTCACCGCGCGCGGTATGCTCAAAAAGACGGCATGGAGCGAATATTTTCTCGCAAAGAACGCCTTCCAGGCGATCAAGCTCGCGGAAAAAGACGAGGTCGTCGCCGTCCAGACGGATGTCCCCGACGAGGGAGAGACGGTATTCTTTGTCACCGAGGGCGGCATGTGTCTCAACGCGAAAAAGGAGGATATCCCCACGCAGGGGCGCATTGCGGGCGGCGTGCGCGGCATGAACCTCAAAGAGAGGGACAGAGTGATCTTCGCCTCGCAGATCGACGGTGAGGGAGAGATCGTGACGGCGATCTCGGGCGGACGGTTCAAGCGCGTCATCACGGCGCAGATCGATCCTCTCAGCCGCAACTGCAAAGGTGTCCGCATTGCGGCGCTCAAAGAGGGCGAGCGGATCCTCTTTGCCGACTACGTCACCGTGCCCTACCGGCTTGCCTTGGAGACGGAGGATGGGATGCTCGGGATATCCACCGAGGACGTGCCCATCGACGTCACTTCGAGCCGAGGAAGAGCTTTGAAAGGGGTCGCCGCGCCCAAGGCGGTGTATGCGCTCAAATATCTCCGCGAAGAATAGACCGCGCTTTTCGGTTCGATCGACTTGATTTTTATCTGCCGCCGGCTCTGCCGGCGGCTTTTCTCGTCCTTTTTTCCGCTAAATCGGGGGAAAAAAGTCATGCGCCGTCCGCGAAAAGGCCCTCCGATGCGGGCAATGCGCCTTTGCCACGCCCTTTTCTATTACTTAATAAACTATTTAATAAATATTTTGATAAAATTTTCAAAATCCTGTTGACATTCTGTCATAAATTTGGTAGACTATTGTCATAAACTTTTATGATATTTGTAATTTCCCGTCCGCAGGGCGTGCGGGGAAGGAGAAGAAACATGAAAAGAGCCGAAAACGGAATGCATGAAATCAAAAACAAATGCCGTCCGCGCGCAGTGAAAAATAAAAAAGAAGGGCTGCATCTGCATGCAAAAAAGCGGATGTCGCGCATGTCGAAAGCGATCTTGACATTCAGCATGGCGCTTGTGCTTGTCCTCGGCGTCTACGGCGTCGGCTCGGCTTTTTTCAAAGATACCGAAAGAAATACCGTCGATCTCAACTACGGCTCCCCGTCCGTCCCCGTGGCGGAGGGAGAACTGTATTCGCTCACGGGCGACTATACGCCCGTTGACATCTTTGCCCGCCTGAATTGGAAATTCGCCAACCAATCGCTCTGGTATGCGGAGATGCACGGAACGGTAGATACCGTCATCCAGCAGTCCATCACGACCTATAAGCAATACGACAACGGCACGCTCATCTCCGCCGACCTCACGGAGAGCTCGCTCATCAAGGGTGCAAGCCAATTTTGCTATCTCAAAGACAAAGACAGAGTGATCTGGCGGAAACCCGCCTCCAAAAATTACGACGGTCTGAATACCCAATGGCAGACGGGCGAGCCCTACAACATCATGACGATCAGCGGCGAGCACGGGTTCAAGGCGACAAACGGCTTGCCCGCCTACGAGCTCAGCGTGTACGTCATCGCCGAGGACACCGTCAAAAGCACGAGCGCGGTCACCGAGACGGAGGACGGGAAATTCAAGATCACTTACGATCTGAAACCCGAAACGTGGCAGGAAGAAGTGGACGGCGTGCTCACCACAAAGGGCGCAACCGCCTATTACATCAACCAGATGATCTTCACGGGCGGGCTCACCACGCCTCCCGAGTTCAACGCCATTTCCGTCACCTTTACTTTCGACGAGAATTGGCAGGTATTCCAGACGGACATCGAGGAAAAATATTCCGCAAAGTACGGGCCCATCGCGGCGCCGTGCGTTTCTACGTCCACCACAAAATACGAATATAACACCGAAAGGGCCCATTCCGACGCATACGAGGAGTATTTCTACCGATATGCGGAAGGGGAAGTGAACAACGCGCCCGTCGTCAAAGAGCTCACGGCGCTCGATTGCCTCGCCGAAGGGTTCGGCAGCGTGCTCACCGAGCCGACCGTTCTCGATCTCGGTCTCACGATCAACGATACGCCTTACAAGGGCGTTGTCGATCTCGATCTGAGCAAAACGGACTTTGCGGCATTTGACGCGGCCGCGCTCTCCGCCAAGGCGAAGATCGGCGCCGTCTCCCTATGGGTGGAAAACGGGGAGGCCTATCTCAATTACGGCGGCATAAAACTTTCGCTGACATTAAACGATCTGATCGCGCTCGTGGAAGATCTCGTAGCTCCCGACACGGCTCCCTCTGCGCAGACGGGGGAGGGACTCTCCGCGCAGGCAGAGGAAGGAGAAGAGAACGATCTTCTTTCCGCGCTTGCGGGGGGCGAATTTACGCTTGCGGACGGCAAGGCGGAGCTGCATTCCGTCCTGCCGCTGCTCGGGATCGACATTCCCGTCGATTTTTATTTTACGGTCGATGAAAACAATGCCGTAAAAGTGGAGAAAGTTACCGCAAATATCGCGCCGAACGATACGCTTTCGATCGGCGCGCAAGTCGTTTTCGGGAAAGAGCCTCTTCCCGACCTGGACGCTGCGGACAAGGCGGACTATACCCCTCTTCTTCCCTATGTCAACGAACTCATCGGGCTATTCTCCTCGGACGTTCTGCATGCGGATCTCTCCTATTCCGCAGAGGGCGTTACGGTTGCGGGCGGCCTCGATCTTTGTATCGGCGATCTTACCCTTGCGGGCAATGTGCAGATCGATGTCTCCTTGAACGGGATCGAATTGTCCAAGACGGTGGGGCTGTCTTACACGGACGGCGCGCTGTATCTTGATCTCGACGGCGTGAAAGTGCGGGCGACCTTGGAAGAAGGGATCGCGCTGCTGAAAGAATATGTCGCGCTGCCCGAATTGTCCGGGACGGCGCTTTCGGAGCTCGATCTCGGAAAGCTGATAAACACCCTGCTTTCGGAAGATTTTGCCGCCCTCTTATCTTCCTCCTCGGAAGAAAACGGGCTCCGTCTTGCCGTCAAGGGCAGCGAGCTGCTTTCTGCGTTCGGGGTAGATTTCGCCCTCGGCGACGTGACGGTCTCGGTCGGGCAGGGCAGCCTTTCCGCAGCCGCTTTGGGCGCGGAAGTCACGATCACCGCAGGAGAGAGTGTCGTGCCCGACACGGAGGGCTATACATCTGTCCTTCCCTATGTTCAAGCGCTCATCAAGCTTTTCTCCAATGAAAATCTTGCAATTTTACTCTCCTATACAGCGGGCGACTTTACGGCGGCGGGGGAGATCACGCTGAATCTCGCGTCGAAAAAGGCGGCGGGGGAGATCGTTCTCGGCTACGGAAATGCGGAAAAGACCCTTTCGGTCATCTACGACGGGGATTCGCTCTATCTGGAAGTAGAGGGACTGCGGATCAAAGCCGGCGTCAAAGAGGCGGTCGCACTCATCACTTCGCTTACGGGCGCGGAGAACGACCTCGACGCCAAGGCACTCATCAACAAAGTGCTGGCGCTCGATTTTGGTTCGGTGATCGCCCTCGGCGAGCAGAACGACACGCTCTCTCTTGCGCTCGCAGGGACAGAGCTATTGAAAGCGCTCAATCTTGAATTTGATCTTGGCAGCGTAGAAATAGAGATCGCAAAGAGCGGCACGGTGACGGCGAAAGCGCTGGATGTAACGATCGCGATCACACAGGGCGATCAATTCAACGTAGAGACGAACGGATACATCGGCATTGTGGAGTATGCGGACGTGATCGCAAAGCTGGTCAAGAGCGGATATCTCCAAGCCGAAGTCAGCTATAAGAAGGGCAAATTAGACGTAGGCGGCAGCCTGCAACTCGGTATAAAGCCTCTTGCGGTGAAGGGAGACGTTACTCTCAAATACGGAGCCGCGCAACAAGAGATAGGAATTTACTACGGCGGAGAGACCGTTTATCTTGACGTAGGCGGGATGAAACTGTCTGCGAAGGTAGAAGAGGCAGTGTCGCTCATCGGGGAGTTTATCTCACTGCCTACGGATGCAAACGAAGAGAGAGACCTCATTGAAGAATTGCTGACTCTTGACTTTGAGGAAGTGTTCACGCTTACAGAACAAAACGACACGCTCTCTCTTGCGATCGCAGGGACTGAGCTATTGAATGTTCTCGGAATCGAATTTGATCTCGGCAGTGTAGAGGTAGACATTGCGAAGAGCGGCACAGTGACGGCAAAGGCTCTGGATGTAACGATTGAGATCACACAGGGCGCTCCATTTGAAACCGAGACGAACGGATATATCGGCATTGTGGAGTATGCGGAAGTGATCGCAAAGATGGTCAAGAGCGGATATCTCCAAGC
>CANROE010000034.1 GCA_947632195.1 uncultured Clostridia bacterium
CCGAACCCGTCGCCAACAGGCACTACAAGGTTCGGATTATTATCATTTGGTACTCCCGACGGGAATCGAACCCATAACTAGCCCTTAGGAGGGGCTTGTTATATCCATTTAACTACGGAAGCGTGTAACTGTTTTGAGAGCCCCGCAAAAAGACGAAGTATTTTTGTGGGGAGAGGAGGCGCAACGGAGCGGTTTGCTCTTGCCGCAAAGCGGGAAGAGCGGGCTTGCGAAGTTTGCGCCGACGAAGGAGGGGCTTGTTATATCCATTTAACTACGGAAGCAAATTCGCTTTCTGTTTGGAAAGTCATCTCTATTTTACACGCTTTTCATCAAAAAAGCAAACGGTTTTGCAAACATTTTCACGGGCGGGTGCAATTTTCATGCAATAAGCCGGACTTATATCTTGCATAAGCATTTTGTAGCGCCGACAGACTGCAATCGAAGGCAAAATTTGTTATAATAGGTCGGTAAAATGTAAAGGAGAAAGCGACCATGCAATATGTAGAGAGAGTTCTGAGTGAGCTCAAAGCAAAAAACCCCAACGAACCCGAATTCCACCAGGCGGCGACGGAGATCCTTTCAAGCCTCGCGCCCGTCATCGAACGTCACCCCGAATACGAAAAAACGGCGCTGCTCGAACGGTTTACCGAGCCCGAGCGCGTCATTCTCTTCCGTGTGCCGTGGGTGGACGACGGCGGCAAGGTGCACGTCAACAAGGGCTACCGCGTGCAGTTCAACAGCGCCATCGGCCCCTATAAGGGCGGCCTTCGATTTCATCCCTCCGTCAACCTCTCCATCATCAAGTTTTTGGGGCTCGAACAGATCCTCAAAAACAGTCTTACGGGTCTTCCCATCGGCGGCGGAAAGGGGGGCTCCGACTTCGACCCCAAGGGCAAGAGCGACATGGAGATCATGCGTTTTTGCCAGAGCTTTATGACCGAACTTTACCGTCATGTCGGGCAGGATACCGACGTGCCCGCAGGCGACATCGGCGTGGGCGGCAGGGAGATCGGCTATCTCTTCGGACAGTACAAGCGGATCAAAGACGAACATGTCGGCGTTTTGACGGGCAGAGGGCTGAGCTACGGCGGCAGTCTCGTCCGCACGGAGGCGACGGGCTACGGGCTCGTCTATATGGCGGAGGAGGCGCTCAGGTGTCGCGGAGACGGTTTCGAGGGAAAGACGGTCGTCGTTTCGGGCTCGGGGAACGTCGCCATCTACGCCGTGGAAAAGGCGCAGAGTTTGGGCGCAAAGGTCGTCGCCATGTACGACAGCAACGGCTTTGTTTACGACAAAGAGGGGATCAGACTCGACGTCGTCAAGCAGATCAAAGAGGTCGAGCGGGGGCGGATCAAGGAGTACGCCGCGCGCGTGAAGGGAGCGGAGTATCATGAAGGGTGCAAGGGAATTTGGGAGATCCCGTGCGACGTCGCCCTGCCCTGCGCCACGCAGAACGAGATCGACGGCATTTCCGCGCAGACGTTGGTAAAAAACGGCGTGAAGTACGTTGCAGAGGGGGCGAACATGCCCACCACGCTCGAAGGGATCGAAGTATTCCAAAAGGCGGGGGTGGTGTTCCTTCCCGCCAAGGCGGCGAACGCGGGCGGCGTTGCAACGAGCGCGCTCGAAATGGCGCAGTCGAGCGGGAGAATGTTCTGGACGTTTGCAGAAGTGGACGCAAAACTCAAAAACATCATGGAGAACATTTACCGCAACATCGACGGTGCGGCGCGGGAATACGGCATGGCGGGAAACTATGTCGCAGGCGCGAACATCGCGGGATTTTTGAAGGTCGCGGAGGCGATGACGGCGCAGGGGATCGTCTGAGCCGCCCGACCGCTGCGGAAAAAACACAATACACGGTTCTTCGGAACAATACACGCTTCTTCGGAACAATACACGGTTCTTCGGAACGAGGCGCTGTCTGCGAGTTGCGGGGGCGCGGGGCAAGCATTGCCCCGCGCCCCCGCCTTTTTATGCCGCAGCGAAGGAAACGCATAGTATGGTGCGGGAAGCTGCAAACTGAATATGGAGGCGGACGCTGCGGAACGCCCGCAGGAACGGTCGCGGCGCTTTGTTTTTTCGTAAACAAATCTGCCGCAAACCGTTGACAGAGAAAGTCGAATATGATATAATCGTGACAATAAATGGGGGAGAATGTCGCTTCGGCGAATATGGAAAACAGCAATTTCGTGCCGTTTGAGACCTTTGCGTTCTTTGACGGTTCCAAATCGATCGCGGGTGAATTTCTATCCGGGCTCAACCAAATGTGGGAAGTATTCCCGCTCCTTGCACAAAAGATCGCCGAATGGCAAAAGACTCTCGACCGCTCCGAATACACCGAGGTGCGGGAGGGAGTTTTCGTGCATAAAACGGCAACGGTCGCCCCGACCGCCTATCTCGGCGCGCCCTGTATCATCGGCGCGGGGACGGAAGTGAGGCATTGCGCATTCATTCGCGGCGCAGCGCTCGTGGGGCGCGATTGCGTCGTCGGAAATTCCGTCGAGCTGAAAAACTGCATTTTATTCGACGGCGTCCAAGTCCCGCATTATAACTATGTGGGGGACTCCGTACTCGGTTACCGCGCCCATATGGGGGCGGGTTCCATCACCTCGAATATCAAGTCCGACCGCACGAACGTCACCGTAAAGTGCGGCGATCGGCGCATACAGACAAATTTAAGGAAATTCGGGGCGCTGATCGGCGATTTTGCCGAGATCGGCTGCAACTGCGTGCTCAACCCGGGGACGATCGTGGGCGCGCATACCTCGGTATATCCTTTGCTCTCTCTTCGCGGCTTTTACCCACAGAACTGTATCGTGAAGAGCGCAGAGACGGTCGTTCCGAAACATTGACAAAGGAAAATTTACTATGGGAAAGTATTTCGGCACGGACGGATTCCGCGGCGAGGCGAACGTCACACTGACGACCGACCAGGCGTACAAGGTCGGGCGGTATCTCGGCGGTTATTTTGCAAAACAGAGAAA
The DNA here is from genome assembly GCA_947632195.1 of uncultured Clostridia bacterium. Classification (GTDB taxonomy): domain Bacteria; phylum Bacillota; class Clostridia; order Christensenellales; family Borkfalkiaceae; genus Gallimonas. Next base: position 2,988 of record CANROE010000034.1, read on the forward strand.
AAACGGAGAGCGGGCGCGGATCGTCATCGGCAAGGACACCCGCCTTTCGAGCTATACTTTTGAATATGCGATCGCGGCGGGCATTTCCTCTTCGGGGACGGACGTGTGCATCATGCACGTCACCACGACCCCGTCCGTCGCCTACATCACCCGCACCGACCATTTCGATTGCGGCGTGATCATCTCCGCGAGCCATAACCCCTTTTACGATAACGGGATCAAGCTCATCAACAGTTCGGGCGAAAAGATGGACGGGGAGATCATCGCGGGGATCGAGGAGTATCTCGACGGGCTCACGGAGGAGATCCCCTTTGCAACGGGCGGCGACATGGGCCGTATCAACGACTATGTTTCGGGCAGGAACCGCTATATCGGGTATCTGATCTCCCTCGGCATGTATTCTTTCCGCAACGTAGACGTTGCGATCGACTGCGCAAACGGCGCGGCATGGACGATCGCCAAGGCAGTGTTTGAGGCGCTCGGCGCGAGGACGCATGTGATCAACGCCGAACCCAACGGCCTCAATATCAACGAAAACGCGGGCTCGACCCACATCGAAGGGCTGCAAAGATACGTCCGCGAAAATCATTTCGACATCGGCTTTGCCTATGACGGCGACGCCGACAGATGCCTCTGCGTCGACGAAAAGGGGCGGGTGCTCACGGGCGACCATATTCTCTTGCTCTACGCGAAATACATGAAGTCTCGCGGCAAACTTGTCACCAACACCGTCGTCACCACGGTCATGTCCAATCTCGGGCTGTATAAGGCGCTCGAAGAAGAGGGGATCTCCTATGCGCAGACGCAGGTTGGGGACAAGTATGTCTATGAGTATATGAAAGAGCACGGGAACAAGATCGGCGGCGAGCAATCGGGACATATCATTTTCTCCAAATACGCCACGACGGGCGACGGGATCCTCACGAGCCTCAAAGTGATGGAAGTCATGCTCGCGCGCAAAGTTCCCGCAAGTAAGCTCTTCGACGAACTCACGGTCTACCCGCAGACGCTCATCAATATCTCCGTTGCGGACAGGCGTGCGGCGTTGAACGACCCGAGAGTACAAAAGGCGATCAAGGATGCGGAAGAAAAGCTCGGGAGCGAGGGCAGGATCCTTGTGCGGGAATCGGGTACCGAGCCCCTTGTCAGGGTGATGGTGGAGGCAAGGTCCGAACGCGACTGCAAGCGGTACGCCCAGAAGGTGGCGAACGCCATTCGCGCCGTTTCGGGCGCCGCAAAAAAGACGGAAAGCGCGCCTGATAACAAAGAATAAAAGGAGCTTACAGAAATCACGCCATGTGTGGGATCGTAGGATATATCGGAAAAAAGCAGGCTGCGCCCATTTTGCTCGGCGGCCTGAAAAAGCTGGAATACCGCGGATATGACTCGGCGGGGATCGCCGTGCGGGAAGAGGACGGCGTACGGGTCGTGAAGGCGCAGGGCAGGCTCTCCAATTTGATCGAAAAGACGGAGGGCGGCGCTGTTTTCACGGGCACGGCCGGGATCGGACATACCCGCTGGGCGACGCACGGCGTTCCCAGCGAATGCAACGCCCATCCCCATTGCAGTTTTGACGGCGAAGTGACCGTCGTGCACAACGGCATTCTCGAAAATTACAGGGAGCTCAAAGAAAAACTTCTTCGCGGGGGCTATGTCTTTCGCTCCGAAACGGACACCGAAGTCATTGTCGCGCTGATCGACTACTATTACAAGAAATATAAGGGCGGTCCGCTCGACGCGATCGCCCGTTTTATGCAACGGGCGCGGGGAGCGTATGCGATCGCCGTGCTCTTCCGCGACCGGAAAGAGGACATCTACGTCGCCCGCAAGGACAGTCCCATGATCGTCGGCGTGGGGGAGGGAGAGATGTTTGTCGCCTCCGACGTTCCCGCCATTTTAAATCACACGCGAAAAGTCTATTATTTGGATAACCTCGAAATGGCGCGCCTTTGCGCCGAGGGCGCGGAATTTTACAATATCGACCGTGAAAGGGTGGAAAAGACGCCCGTCACCGTCGATATGGACCCCTCCGCAGCCGAAAAAGACGGCTGGGAGCACTTCATGATCAAAGAGATCCACGAGCAGCCCCGCGCCGTTGCGGACACTCTCCGCCGCTATGTGCGGGACGGCAGGGTCGATTTTTCGGAAGCGGGCGTCGGGGAGGAGATGTTAAAGCCCTCCCGCGTCGTCATTGTGGGGTGCGGTTCCGCCTATCATGTGGGCGCCGTGCTCCAATATGTCATCGAGGGGCTCGCCCGCATTCCCGTGCGCGTGGAGCTCGCCTCCGAGTTCCGTTACCGCAACTTTATTTTCGAGGAGAACACCCTCGTTCTCGCCATCAGCCAATCGGGTGAAACGGCAGACACCCTTGCCGCCGTACGCGAGGCAAAGGCGCACGGGGCAAAGACGCTCGCCGTCGTCAACGTGCAGGGCTCTTCCATCGCGCGGGAGGCGGACAACACCGTCTTTACCGTGGCGGGCGCGGAGATCGCCGTCGCCACGACCAAGGCATACAGCGCCCAGCTCATCGTGGGGTACCTTCTCGCCCTTGAATTCGCCCGCTTGGGCGGACGGCTCGGCGGGGAAGAATACGCCCGTCTCCTTGACGGGCTCGCGTCGATCCCCGAAAAAATGCAGAGCGTTCTTTCTCACAAGGAGGAACTGCAAAAATTTGCGGCGGAGCACATGAATCTTCACGACGTATTCATGATTGGCAGGGGGATCGATTACGCGGTCTGCATGGAGGGCGCGCTCAAACTCAAAGAAGTCAGCTATGTGCACACAGAGGCATATGCCGCAGGCGAGCTCAAACACGGCACCATCAGCCTCATCGAGGAGGGGACGCTCGTCGTCGGCGTGTTGTCCCAGAGCGCCGTCTGCGAAAAGACGCTGGGCAATCTCGAAGAGGTGAGATCGCGCGGTGCGAACGTCGTTTGTCTGGTGAGAGAGGGGTGCGCAGTCGGCGCTCCCGCAGGCACGGTGTGGACGGTCCCGCCCATAGAGGAGTATTTTGCGGCGAGCCTGCTTGTCCTTCCGTTGCAGCTTTTGAGTTATTACGTCAGCGTGCAGCTCGGGCACGATGTGGATAAACCGCGCAACCTCGCCAAGAGCGTCACGGTAGAGTAATTTCGGTTGGAGATCACGATGAAAGGCATGAAAAAGCAAGAGCGTACCAGGCTCGGCACGGTCGTACTGTTTGCGGTCTGCGATCTGGCGGCGATCTTCGTCGCCATGGTCGTCGCATGCGCGATCACGGAGCCGCGCGTTCATTTGAACCTCGATTTTCTCTATTGGGGGCTTTTGAACGTCGGGCTCGTCTATCTGAGCTGTTTTGTCTTTCGCATTTATTTTATCATCACCCGTTCGGCGGGCATTTTCGATACGTTGAAACTGTGCGCCGCGTTTTTCATCATCTGTGTCGGGAATGTCATCTTCGCGTGGGCGACGGAGATCGTCGGGATTCCCACCTCGCTCGTCTTTACGGTCGTGCTTGCCGATCTGATGTTGCTCATCCGCTACACCCGCAGGATCATCCTTGCGATGCAGTATCTCGTGCACAGGTCGGAGCGCGGCCGCACGCGCGCCATGATCGTGGGCGCAGGCAGCGCGGGCACCGAGCTCATCCGCGAAATGCAGACTTCGGACAAGATCAGCTATCATCCCGTCTGCTTTGTGGACGACGACGTGGCGAAACAGGGAAAGACGGTCGGCAACGTCAAAGTCGTCGGCACTTCCGAGGACATTCCCGCGCTCGTGCGCAAATATGCCATCGGCGAGATCCTCATCGCCATGCCTGCCGCACCCAAGAAGGACGTCATGCGCATCTTCGAGATCTGCAAAAAGACGGGGATTCCCGTAAAGATTTTGCCCGGCGTCTACCAATTCGTCACGGGGGAAACGGCGGTGTCCGCCCTGCGCGAAGTGGAGATCTCCGACCTCTTGGGAAGGGAACAGGTGAGCGCCAATCTCGAAGAGATCACGGGTTATCTGGAAGGACAGACGGTGCTCGTCACGGGCGGCGGCGGTTCCATCGGCAGCGAGCTCTGCCGCCAGATCGCGCGGAGCCATCCCAAGCGCCTCATTATCGTGGATATCTACGAGAATAACGCCTACGACATCGAGCAAGAGCTCAAACGCCACCATTCCGAACTCGATCTCGTCGTGCTCATCGCGAGCGTGCGAGACAAGGGCAGGCTGGAAGACATCTTCCGCACCTACCGCCCGTCGATCGTATTCAACGCGGCGGCGCACAAGCACGTCCCGCTCATGGAGACGAGCCCCAACGAGGCGGTGAAGAACAACGTATTCGGCACGCTGAACTGCGCAAGACTTGCCGATCAATACGCCGTAAAGACGTTTGTGCAGATCTCCACGGATAAGGCGGTCAACCCCACCAATGTGATGGGCGCGACCAAGCGCATTTGCGAGATGATCATCCAGACCATCGGCCGCCGCAGCAAAAACACCAATTTTGTCGCCGTGCGTTTCGGAAACGTGCTCGGCTCCAACGGCTCCGTCATTCCTCTTTTCAAGCAGCAGATCGCGGAAGGGGGGCCCGTCACGGTGACCGACCCCAACATCATCCGCTATTTCATGACCATTCCCGAGGCCGTGCTGCTCGTTCTGCAAGCGGGGGCATATGCCAAGGGCGGGCAGATCTTTGTGCTCAACATGGGCGAGCCCGTCAAGATCTACGATCTTGCCGTTAACCTCATCAAACTCTCTGGCTTGACGCCCGGGGAGGATATCGAGATCAAGTGCACGGGGCTGCGCCCGGGCGAAAAGCTCTTTGAAGAGCGTCTGATGGACGAAGAGGGGATGCAGACGACTGCGCACGGGCTCATCAACATTGCCCGTCCCATTCCGCTTGACGAAGATTTTCTGTGGAAAAAGCTCGAAGAGCTCTATGCGGCGGCATATGCCGAAACGGACGACATGCGTCGGCTCATCTCCGAGCTTGTGACGACATATCATTATCAAACGAACGAGGGCTGAAAGGAGGCGCAGGACGAGAGTTCCTGCGCTTTTTGCTAACAGCGAACAGAGCCGATCGGAAATACATCGCAAAAGCCTGACAGAATCTTGAATCGATTGTGTTGTTTCTTTCATTTCGTTTTCGTTTTCTCATAAAGTATTTTAAAATAAACTGTTTTTTAACAGGGCTTTGATTCCCGGCATGGCGAAGAGGGGCAATTCCGACGGCTTGGTTTGGAATTTTTTCGGTCTGTGATATTTCTCCGAATTTCGACATAATCATAACTATCCCGACAAAAAGAGAGGGGAAAGTTATGTGGAACGATCTTGAAGAGAGGACAAAGCGGAGCGGGGAGTACATTGCCAAGACGGGTTGCACGGTGCGTGCTTGCGCCGCCCGTTTCGGCATTTCCAAATCCACCGTGCATACAGAGGGAACATTGTAGAACGTTTTGTGTGGGTGGTAGAATAAAACGACCAAAACGAGGCAAAATCAAGTGTTTTGCTTCGTTTTTTCTTTATGGACCGCTCTGTTACGCATAGATAGACGTAACAGAACGGTCGAATAATTTCGCCAAAAATCGGTTTAATTCTCCGCCAATCGTCGGAAAAATTTTTCGCTAATTATCGGAAAACCATTGATTTTCAGCCGATTCTATGGTATAATCGAGTTAATAATTCAAGAGAGGCAGTTTTGGGATGAAAGAATACAAAAAACGCATTGCAGACAGTATCTTGCAGAGAAAATTAGAGGGCAAAGGCGCGGTTTTGATTGAAGGACCGAAGTGGTGCGGCAAGACGACGACCGCCGAGCAAATTGCAAAAAGCTTTTTGTATATGAACGATCCGAAAAATAAGAACCAAAATGTCACGATGTCCGAAATCGATCCGCAAAGGTTATTAAAGGGGGCAGTGCCGAGACTCATCGATGAGTGGCAAATCGCCCCGAAATTATGGGACGCCGTAAGATATGAAGTAGACCATCGCGGAGAACTCGGTCAGTTTATTCTTACGGGCTCGGCAGTACCGCCCGATACAAAGGAAATCACTCATTCAGGGACGGGACGCTTTTCCTGGCTCACGATGCGCCCGATGAGCTTATACGAATCGGGGGAATCAACGGGCGAGGTCAGTTTGACAGATCTCTTTTTTTCTCCTTCGTCTGTGTCCGGTTTTACCCGCATGGATCTCGATCGGTTGGCTTTTACGGTATGCCGTGGCGGTTGGCCGCAAGCAATCGGACTTCGTGATGAAATTGCTTTGGATCAGGCGATAGATTATTACGACGGAGTTGTTCATTCGGATATCAATCGGGCGGATAATGTTCAAAAAAATCCCGAACGCGTGAAGCGGCTGATGAGGTCGCTCGCAAGAAATCAAGGTACGCAGACGCCAAATACGGTTATCGGCGAGGATATCAGAGTGAATGACGAGGAGTCGCTGAATGAAGAAACTGTTTCGGCCTATATCGGCGCATTGAAGAAAATCTTCGTCGTGGAGGATATGCCCGCTTGGAATCCCAACCTGCGCTCAAAGACGGCCATCAGAACGTCGGACACCAGATATTTTGTTGATTCATCTATCGCCGCTGCCGCGCTGGGAATCGGTCCCGATGATTTGATCGCAGATCTGAAAACCTTTGGATTATTATTTGAAACGATGGCAGTCCGAGATTTAAGAGTTTATGCCGACTCTTTGAACGGGGAAGTCTATCATTTTAGGGATAAAGACGGGCTTGAATGTGACGCCGTCATTCATTTGCGGAATGGTTCCTACGGTTTGGTCGAGATCAAACTCGGCGGAGATAAACTGATTGAAGAGGGTGTGGGTACGCTCCGAACGTTGAAAAATAAAATCGATACCTCGAAAATGAAGGAGCCGTCTTTTCTCATGGTGCTTACGGGAACGGGAGATTTTGCCTACCGTCGCCCAGACGGGGTGTATGTCGTTCCTATCGGTACGTTGAAGAATTGATAAAAAATTTGAGCAAACAAAGGAGAAGAATATGAGTTTTATTTCAAGCGCGAGTGGCGAATCCCGATGGCGCGGCTATGACTATTGGGAGGAGAAAAAGGTGCTTTCCTATGAATGCGTCTCCGACCATGAAGCCGAGGGAATCGTGAAGGGGAGCGAAATATATCATGTAAAGATCGACACGGAGCATCCGAGAAAATCGACATGCGATTGTCCGTTTGCGCACGGGCGCAGAGTGATCTGCAAGCACATGGTCGCGCTCTATTTTACGTTGTACCCCCACGAGGCAGAAAAGTATCATCGGGAAGTTGAGGCAGCGCAGGAGGCGTGGGAGAACGAGCAAGAGGAGATCGAGCAAAAACTTATTGATTATATTCGTAAAATGGGAAAGGAAAAACTTCGGGATACACTTTTGGAACTTCTGTTCGACGGTCCCGAATGGCAGTACGAAAGGTTCATTCGGGAACATTTGGAATAGAGGACGTTTCGCCGCCGGATGCGGCGATAAATCGACAGAAAATTACACCTTGGGGCGGCCCCCCTTAAGGTGTATTTCCATCAAACTCCCTTGAAAAAGTTGCGAAGTTGCGCTAATTCTCCCTTGAATTTCTTGTAATCGTCGAAAGTTATTCCACGCACGGGGCAACTTTCGATTTTTACAAATTCGGGTAATTCGACCGAAAGCAAGCAAATTCCCCGTTTTCCGCTCCAAAAAAAGGAAAGAAAGAGGGGAAACGCTATTGACTTTTGGGTCATTTCATGTTATACTATTAT
>CANROE010000035.1 GCA_947632195.1 uncultured Clostridia bacterium
CTCTTCGCCGCACGAGCGGATCGTCCTCGCGGGCAACAAGCCGCATGCGGCAAATTGGGGCGCGCAGCGAAGAAACGTGGTTCTTCTCGCGCAAGGGAATCAGAACAAGAAAAACAATATCAAAGCGTCATGCTGCCCCGCGCGCAGTTCTGTTTCTCTAAGCGCGGCACGAGCCAAAGGCGAAGTAGCGTAGTCGAGACATCTCTACCATTCCCAATTGTCATGTCGCCCCGCCCGCAGTTCTGTTTCTCTAAGCGCGGCACGAGCCAAAGGCGAAGTACCGAAGTGGAGACATCTCTACCATACCCAATTGTCATGTCGCCCCGCCCGCACGTTCTATGTTGTCTAAGGGCGGCACGAGCCAAAGGCGAAGTACCGAAGTGGAGACATCTCATCCTTAGTTTTCATAATGTGAGATTTCTCGACTCCACTTCGTTCCGCTCGAAATGACAAATCGGAAATGCGGCTCGGAATGACGCATGGTCGACGCGGGGGCGGAATGACGCGTAAGAGGGGCAGGTTTTCTCTCTTAAAGTTGCCCGTCCCAGAGATATTTGTTGAGATCGACGTAGCCGTTCAGAACTTCCACCCCCTCGGAGCGGAGAAGCGCGGCCTGCACGTCGAGCCCGCCGAAGGCGAAGGCGGGCGCGAGCCGCCCCTCGCGGTTGACGACCCTGTGACAGGGCACGACGACGGGCGTGGGGTTGCGGTGGAGGGCGTTGCCGACCTGCCTGCTTGCCCTCGGCCTTCCGATGGCGCGGGCGATCATGCCGTAGGTAACGACTTTGCCCTCAGGCACCGTCTTTAAGTATTCATAGACAGCTTGATCGAAGGTCATTTCTACTTTTCCAACCGCCTCTCATACTTTTCGATGATTTTCTTGCAAAATTCATCTTCGGGACATTTCAGCGCGTGTTCGTAAGCCTTCTTGGCAGCTTCAAGCCATTCTGTGTCGTTTCCTGTTTTTTGATACAAATCCGCAAGCGTATCGTATGCATTTGCAACCTCCCAAACCAAACACTTTTCCTCGGAGAACAATTTTTCGTAAAGTGCAACCGACTTTTTGGAACAGTCTATCCCAAGCTCCAAGTTCTCGGATAGTTCACACAAAAAGAACCCCTTGTTGTTAAAAAGACTTGCCAATGCTTCTTCATTCTCCTCTTGCGGAAGTTTGATGTAGGTTTCAATGGCAAGATCGAGATACCGCAACGCTTCCCGATAGTGCTCACGGAGTTCATAGTAATCTTTCGTGGCTTTTTCCAACCGCGCTTTCAGCTCAGCAAGCGTTTGATTGCCTGAAAAAACAGGTAAATTGCGCGTATCGGCGATCTCTATCCCGCCAAATGTCACTTTGCCGTTTTCAACTACGGGTTCGTCGACGTCAAGGTTCATCAGTTTGATCTGCATGAGCATGCCGAGCTTCAACGTGTCGATGCTTTGATAAATGTTGTAGTAATGCTTGATCTCGCCGTCGAGCATGTGCATGAACGCCCTTACGTCGCCTTCCGCCTCTTTCGGCGTGTCAATATATTTGAAATAAGTGACGATCTTGGGCTTTTGGCTGTTTTTGAAGGCGTCGAGTGCGACCTCGAACTCGTGGCGGGTGTAGTCCCCCACTTTTTTGAAAAACAGGAAAAAGCACAGTTCGCTGTCGCGGATCTCACGGTCGAATTGAGATTGTTTGCCTTCCGCAGCGATCGCGTTGTCGTAGTCGTCGCACTTAATAAGCGAAAAATACACGCCGCGATCGAGATAGATCTCATTGAGCTGACGGATAAAGTCGCCTATCCTGATCCGGTCGAATTCCAGATCGGTGATCGAGGACGCAAGAAAGATTTTGATTTTTTTCATATGTTTTTCCCTTTCAGTCTTTATTCGTTTTCAGAGCTTTTCCATAAGCGCAAGAATACGGTGGAGATTTCTCGACACGCCTCGTTCCTCGGCGGCTCGAAATGACATTTTAAAATATGTGCCTTAGGCGGAATTCACTTCCGCCGTGGGCGACAGCATTTGTTGCACTCTTGCAACTTCTTGTATGACAAGGCGAACAAGAGGACAAGCAAGTTAAGGCAAATATGCACGTTTCCTCGCACAATTATTTTCAAAGTGAGATTTCTCGACTCCGCGCTTCGCGCTCCGCTCGAAATGACATATTGGGAACTGCGCGCGGGGCGAAATGACAATTAGAGCGATTTGCGCATAGCACATGGAAAAGAATTGTGCAAAACTAAAATCACTGCGCGTTGGAAAACCACGCTTTTCCATAAGCGCCCACAATTTGCCGCATACCTGCGGCTTAGTGTCCGATGAAACGAATGAGAGGTTGACCCCGTTGATGCTCCGCGCCAATTTCCTCACGGAAAAAGATTTTGCGCAAGCAAAAGATTTTTCGTGAACTCAGTCTTTATTCGTCTTCAATATCTGCATGAACACTTCGGAGGGGACCTGGACTGTGCCGATCTGGCGCATCCGCTTTTTGCCCTCCTTCTGCTTTTCCAGCAGTTTCTTCTTGCGGGTGATGTCGCCGCCGTAACACTTGGCAAGCACATCCTTTCTAACCGCCTTCACCGTCTCGCGGGCGATGATCTTTCCGCCGATCGCCGCCTGCACGGGAATTTCAAACAGCTGGCGCGGGATCGCGTCCTTCAAGTTCTCGCACAGCGTTCTGCCGCGCGGATACGCCCTGTCCTCATGCACAATGGTGGAGAGCGCGTCGCAAATCTCCCCGTTGAGCAAAATATCCATGCGCACGAGCTTGCTCCGCTCATACCCCGCGATCTCGTAGTCGAAACTCGCATAGCCCCGCGTGCGGCTTTTCAGCTCGTCGAAAAAGTCGTACACGATCTCGTTGAGCGGGAGACGGTATTCGAGCTTTACCCGCCGCGCGTCGAGATAGGTCATGTCCTTGAACACCCCCCGCTTGTCCTGGCAGAGGTCCATAATGGAGCCCAAATAGTCGGGCGGGGAGTAAATTTCCGCCTTGACGATGGGCTCTTCCATGTAGTCGATGTCCGAGGGCGGCGGCAGATGGGAAGGGTTGTCCACATAAAAGCTCGTTCCGTCCGTCTTGTGCACAAGATAGGACACGGAGGGCGCGGTCGTGATGATGTCGAGATTAAATTCCCGCTCGATCCGCTCCTGAATGATCTCCATGTGCAGAAGTCCCAAAAAGCCGCAGCGGAACCCAAAGCCGAGCGCCACCGAGTTATCGGGCTCGAAAATGAGGGACGCGTCGTTGAGTTTGAGTTTTAAGATCGCCTCTTTGAGGTCGAGGAATTTACTTCCGTCCAAGGGGTAGATGCCGCAAAAGACGACGGGCTGCACCTTTTTATAGCCGGGAAGGGGCGGCGTATCGGGCTTGTCGGCACAGATGACGGTATCGCCCACGGCGACGTCCTCAATGCTCTTGATACTCGCCGCGATGTAGCCGACCTCCCCCGCCTGCAAACTTTCTTTGGGCTGCAAAAAGGGCGCAAACGCCCCCACTTCGGTGACGTCGTACGTCTTTTCGGAGAGGCAGGCTTTGATCTTGTCCCCCACCTTCACGCTGCCGTCTTTGAGGCGGACAAAGAGAATGACCCCCTTGTAGTTGTCGTAATAGCTGTCGAAGATGAGCGCTTTTAAGGGGGCCTCGGTGTCTCCCTCGGGGGGCGGAATTTGCTTTACCACCGCCTCCAAAATGTCGCGGATGTTCGTCCCCTCCTTGGCCGACACGCACGGGCAGCCCTCGCAGTCGAGCCCGATGACGTCCTCGATCTCCTGTTTTGCCTCGTCGATCCGCGCCGAGGAAAGGTCGATCTTGTTGATGACGGGGACGATTTCGAGGTCGTTTTCGAGGGCGAGATAGACGTTTGCAAGCGTCTGCGCCTCCACCCCTTGGGTCGCGTCCACGACGAGGAGGGCCCCCTCGCATGCCGCAAGGGAGCGGGAGACCTCGTAGGTGAAGTCGACATGCCCGGGGGTGTCGATGAGGTTGAACTCGTACTCCTGCCCGTCGAGGGCGGTGTAGTACATGCGGACGGGCGCGAGCTTGATGGTGATGCCGCGCTCCCGCTCGATGTCCATACTGTCGAGGAGCTGCTCCTCCATGTCCCGCTTAGAAACCTGCCCCGTGAGCTCCATGATTCGGTCGGCGATGGTGCTTTTGCCGTGGTCGATGTGCGCGATGATACAAAAGTTGCGTAAATTACGATTGGGTTTTGCCATAGAATTTTTTCCTTACGGAAAATATTATAGCGGAAACGGCAAAAATTTGCAAGTGAAAGTTACATAGGCGCGGGCGATCCGCCGCTTTTTGTTGACTTTTTGCAAAAATCGTAGGATAATAGAGCGGAACGCCGCCTTTGAAAGCGCGGGGCAAAATTTATCTCTTTCAGCGGGGAATGTCATGGTCAAAAATCTTTTCCGGAATCTGCGCGACAACTTTGTCTATCTCTTCATCCCGATGGGGATCCTCTATCTCTTTCTGCTTGCCGCCCTCTTTTTCTTTTTTCTCTCCTTTACAAAGAGCGCGGGGGTGATGCTCGGGGACCTTGCCACCCTCATTCATCTTTCCACCGAGCAATCGTCCGCCTCCATCAACGAGTTCCTCTCCTACTCCTTCGGGCAGCTGAATTGGGACGGGAGCCTCCTCGAAATTTTGCGGCAGATCCTCGACGCCGAATGGCTCGAACAGACCCTTGTCGGTTTCTTTGCGACCCTCAACGCCTCCACGGAGGGGTTTGAAGAGGAGTTCACGGCGATCGTGAATACCTTTGCAGGGGAAGTGAAGGCGGGGCTCTCCCTCTTTGCCGTCCTCTTTGCGCTCGGCGTGCTTGCCGCAGGATATGCCACCCGCTATGCCGTGCGCAGACGCTCCGCAAAGCGGTCTCTTCATAAATTTCTCCTCGCACACACGGTGGTGCCCTTTGTGCAATGGGCGCTGTTGCTCCTCTCCGTCGTTCTCCTCTTCTTTATCTCCTATTACACCATTCTCGTCACGGCGGCGGCGATCGTCATTGCGAGCGCGATCTCCCTTGTCTGCTCGTGGGTGATCTACGGCGACGGGAAACTCAAACTGCAACAGGTGATCACCTTCCGCAACATTCTCTCCCACCTCGCCGCGATGGGCATTCTGGTGGTGCTCAACGTTGCGGTCTTTGCCGCGCTCTATGCCTTTGAGCCCCTGTTCGCCTTTTTGCTCGCACTTCCCATCGTGCTCTTTTCCCTCGCCGTTGCCGACGTGAACACCGACGCCTATGTCCTTTCCCTTCTGCCAAAGCAAGAGACGGTTTCCTTTTTGAAAACGCTGCCCGTGGCGCACAGGGGACTGCACGACGAGAAAAAGCCCGAAAACTCGCTTGCCGCATTCAAAGCGGCGATCGAGGCGGGGTATGCCATCGAGACGGACGTCCACTTTACAAAGGACGGCAAGATCGCCGTCTTTCACGACGACAGCTTAAAGCGCATGACGGGGGACGAGCGGGAGCTCAAAGACCTCACCCTCGCCGAGCTCAAAGAGCTGCGCCTCGGCGGAACGGAGGAGCGCATTCCCTCCTTTGAAGAGTTTTTGGCGCTTGTAGACGGGAAAGTGCCCCTTCTCATCGAGATCAAGGAGATGAAGGGGGTGAAGGGAAAGGAGATCGCCGCCGCCATGCTCGCGGAGATGAAACGGCTCTCTTATAGCGGCGAATATGCGGTGCAATCGTTCGACCCGTTCTATGTAAAGGCGTATAAAAAACTTGCGCCCGAGGTGCCGTGCGGCATTCTCGCGCAGGCGAAAATGAGCGAAAAGGGAGACAAGCTCTCCTGGCGGTTCAAAGCGTATTTGCTCTCCCGTATGAAGTTCAACGGCCTTGTAAAGCCCGACTTCATCAGTTACGGGTTTTGGCTGCTGCCGCAAAAGTGCGTGACGAAATTCAAGGGTGCAAAGCTCGCGTGGACGGTGCGCTCCCCCGAGGATGAGGCGCAGGCGCGCAAGTATGTGGACAACATCATTTTTGAAAACTTTTTGGCGGAGAAGTGAGGGAGGAGGCGGGAAACAAAATCCCCCTCGCTGTCCCTTTTAGGGAAAGTGGCATGAGCGAAGCGAATGCCGAAAGGGTTCTCAGAAAACCCCTCAGTCACCTACGGTGACAGCTCCCCTACAGGGGCGCCAAGGGAGTAACCGAAACGCATTTCCAAATTACGTCATTCCGAGCCATTGTTTTTTAATCTGTCATTTCGACCGAAGCGAGCAACGCGAGCGGAGTGGAGAAATCTCACATTATGATAATGCGGTAGAGATGTCTCCACTTCGCTACTTCGTCGCTGCGCTCGAAATGACATTTGGGAACGGCAAGGGGGTCCCCCCTCCCCTACCCCTCCCCCGCTGGCGCGGGGGCGGGCACAAGAGCTGCCCCCTTTGAAGGGGGCGGCTCCGCCGTCAGGCGGTGGTGGGGGTTGAGGTATGTGCCCCCACCTGTCTCACTGCGTTCGCCACCCGCCCCCACAAGTGGGGGCAGGTCCCCCTCACTTTCCTTTTCTGCCCAAATGCGGGCATTTTTTTCTGCGATTTTTTCTTATATTTTGTAGAAACTCTCTTGAAAATTCTTTCAAGCTGTGATATAATACATCCGATAACGCGCGCCGCGTCCGTTTTTGCATGCCATGCGGGTCGGACAGGCGCTCAGGAAGATTATTAGGAGGTTAAAGAATGGAACATTGTGCAGCGTGCGGGACGCCCGAACAAGCGGCAGCTTTGAAGGCAGTCATCGAAGGATCGCGCTCGACACCGGGATGCCTTATGCACATTCTGCAAGAGGCGCAGGGAATTTACGGTTTCCTGCCCATCGGAGTGCAAAAGACCATCGCGGAAGGCTTGGGGATCTCCCTCTCGGAGGTGTACGGCGTCGTCACCTTCTACTCGCAGTTCTCCTTAAAGCCCAAGGGAAAACACCGTATCAGTATGTGCCTCGGCACCGCTTGCTACGTTAAGGGGGCGGACAAGGTGTTGGAGGCCATCGAGAAAGAGATCGGCATTAAGTGCGGCGAATGCACGGAGGACGGGCTGTTCTCTATCGACAGCTGCCGTTGCGTGGGTGCCTGCGGCCTTGCCCCCGTCATGATGGTGGGCGAAGAAGTGTACGGCCGCCTCACCCCCGACAGCGTGAAAACCATCCTCGAAGGATACAAAAAGGAGGAAGCGTAAATGACAGTTCAGGAATTAGACGTCATCCGTCAGAAAAAACATGAACTCATCGAAGTCCGCCGTACCGAAAAGGACCAGAGCGAACATGTCCGCAAGATCATCAAGGAACAGGGAGACAAACTCGCCGAGATAACGGGTTACCGCAAACAGGTGCTCGTGTGCGGCGGTACGGGCTGTACCTCCTCCCACTCCGCAAAAGTCATCGCCCAGCTCGAAGAATCCTTCAAAGAGCTCGGTATCGACGACGTTCTCATCGTAAAGACGGGCTGCTTCGGCCTCTGCGCACTCGGTCCCATCATGATCGTCTATCCCGAGGGCGCCTTCTATTCGCAGATGACCCCCGAGCACGCCAAGACGGTCGCAGAAAAGCACCTTGTCAAGGGCGGCGAGATCGTAAAAGAGCTCCTCTACAAGGGCACTGTGCATGAGGACGGCTCCATCATCCCCTTCGCGGAGACTCCCTTCTATAAAAAGCAAATGCGTATTGCTCTGCGCAACTGCGGCGTGATCGCAGCCGAGGACATCGAAGAGGCGATCGCGGCGGGCGACTATCAGGCCATCGAAAAGGTGCTCACCACGATGACCCCCGACGACGTCATCAAAGAAGTGCTCGACTCGGGCCTTCGCGGCAGAGGCGGCGCGGGCTTCCCTACCGGCAGAAAGTGGATGTTCGCCAAGGCTTCGCAGGGCGACATCAAGTACGTCTGCTGCAACGCCGACGAGGGCGACCCGGGCGCGTTCATGGACCGCTCCGTGCTTGAAGGCGACCCCCACTGCGTACTCGAAGCGATGACCATCGCGGGCTATGCGATCGGCGCGCACCAGGGCTACATCTATGTGCGTGCGGAATATCCCATCGCCGTGGAACGCCTCAAAATTGCCATCAAGCAGGCGCATGAATACGGGCTGCTCGGCAAGAACATTTTGGGCCTCGGCTTTGATTTCGACATCGAAATTCGTCTCGGCGCGGGCGCGTTCGTCTGCGGCGAGGAGACTGCGCTCATGACCTCCATCGAGGGCCATCGCGGCGAGCCCCGTCCCCGTCCTCCCTTCCCTGCCGTAAAGGGTCTCTTTGAAAAACCCACCATTTTGAACAACGTGGAGACGTGGGCGAACATCAACCCCATCATCATGAAGGGCGCGAAGTGGTATTCCTCCATCGGCACCGAGAAATCGAAGGGCACCAAGGTGTTCGCGCTCGGCGGCAAGATCACCAACGTCGGCCTCGTGGAAGTTCCCATGGGCACGACGCTCCGCGAGATCATCGAGGAGATCGGCGGCGGCATTCCGAACGGCAAGAAGTTCAAAGCCGCGCAGACGGGCGGCCCCTCGGGCGGCTGCATTCCCGCAGAATACATCGACACCCCCATCGACTTCGACAACCTCGTTGCCATCGGTTCCATGATGGGCTCGGGCGGCCTTATCGTCCTCGACGAGGACACCTGCATGGTGGATATTTCCAAGTTCTACCTTGAATTCACGGCGGACGAGAGCTGCGGCAAGTGCACACCCTGCCGGATCGGCACCAAGCGGCTTTTGCAGCTCCTCACCAAGATCACCGAGGGCAAGGGCGAACCCGAGGACCTCGTCAAGATCGAAGAGCTCGCAGAGCACATGAAATCCTCTTCCCTCTGCGCGCTCGGGCAATCCGCTCCCAACCCCATCCTCTCCACGCTGCACCATTTCCGCAACGAGTATGAGGACCATATCAACAACCACCACTGCACGGCGGGCGTGTGCAAGGCGCTCCTGTCCTTCTCCATCGACAAGGAGAAGTGCATCGGCTGCGGCATGTGCGCCAAGAACTGCCCCGTGAATGCGATCACCCGTACCGATTATGTGGCGCCCGGGCATAAACTTGCCTCGTTCACCATCGATACAAGCAAGTGTATCAAGTGCGGCGTGTGCCAGAGCAACTGCAAATTCAAGGCAGTCGAGAGAAAGTGAGGTGAAAACAATGGCTAACATGGTAAATTTGAAAATCAATAATATCCCCGTCACCGTTCCCGAGGGTTCCACCATTCTCGAAGCGGCGAGAATGGCGCATATCGAGATCCCCACTTTGTGCTACTTGAAGGATGTGAGCTGCGTCGGTTCCTGCCGTATGTGCCTCGTGGAAGCGACGGGCGCGCGCGGTCTCGTTGCCGCCTGCGTCTATCCCGTGTCCGAGGGCATGGAAGTCAAGACGAACACCGAAAAGTGCAGAAAGAGCAGAAAAATGACCCTCGAACTCATGCTCAGTAAGCATAAGAAAGAGTGCCTTGCCTGCGAGCGTGCGGGCAACTGCGAACTGCAACGCCTCTCCACCGAGTACGGGTGCGATCCCAACTACTTCGAGGGCGAGACGCTCGATACCCCGCTCGATCTCTCCGCTCCCTATGTGGTGCGCGACAGAGACAAGTGTATCAACTGCAACCGCTGCGTGGCGGCGTGCAAAAAGCAGGCGGTCGGCGCGATCGGCCCCATCGGCAGAGGCTACGCCGTACATGTGGGCAGCGCGTTTGAGATGTCCCTCATGGAATCGGTGTGCGTGGGCTGCGGCCAGTGTATCGTGGCCTGCCCCGTGGGCGCGCTGAAAGAGCGCACCACCGTGGACGAAGTTTGGGCGGCGCTTGCCGATCCCAACAAGAAAGTGGCGTTCTTCACCGCTCCCTCCGTCCGCGCCACCCTCGGCGAGGCGTTCGGCCTTCCCGTGGGCACC
>CANROE010000036.1 GCA_947632195.1 uncultured Clostridia bacterium
CGACTCCGCTTCTCTCCGCTCAGGGTGACATCTTAGAATGGTTTCAAAGGCTTCCAATCACTGCGCGGGGCGACATGACAATTTATATTCTGTCATTCCGAGCGGAACGAAGTGAAGTCGAGAAATCTCAACCTTATTATAATGCGGTGGAGACCCATTCGACTCCGCTTCTCTCCGCTCAGGGTGACATCTTAGAATGGTTTCAAAGGCTTCCAATCACTGCGCGGGGCGACATGTCATTTTGAAATGGCCTTTCCCTCCCCCGCACATTACGGCTCAGCAGAACGCTCCGCTCTCTTTTTTGCGCGGCGTTTGCGTACGCCGCTGCGGATGATCTCGAATATGTTGATCCCGATCCCCGAGAGAATGTACCCGTAGTAGGTGAAGAACCGCCACACGAGGACCGTCCAGCCGAGGACGGGGCCGATCCCCGCCACCGTCACAAACACCAGCGAGCCCGCAAGTTCCATTGCTCCCGTATTACCCGGCGTGGGCACCAGAAGGGAGGTGTACCGCGAGATGATCACAAGACAGGCGATCTGCACCCAAAGTTCCACGCTCGGCTGCACGTTTGCGATCGCGATCACCACAAAGAAGGGGAGTGAGACAAACAGCATGCTCTCCGCAATGCACAGCAGCATGAGCGGAAGAAATTTATAGAGCTGTTTCCAGAACTGTTTCAAACAATCGCTGTATTCCCGCATTTCCCGCACGAATTTGATGGAATTGTGATACCGCCGCTTGACGATGTGCATCTTATGTAGCCAATAGACGAGCCACAGAATGAATTTTTTACACGGTTTCGGAAAGAGCGAAAACAGGATGAGCGTGAGCGGAAAGAGGACGTTGATCCCGAGCGACACCCACGAGATGATGAGCATGGTGGTATTGACGCTGTCCTGCGGCACATAGCGCGGTGTGAGGGAGAGCAATACGATCGAGAGGATCGTGAGAAAAAAGATACTCACCACATACCGCGCCACGGGAATGACGTCCGCCGCGCCCCCGGGGATCTCCTTCTTGTGCAGATAGAGGATCTGGAAGGGCTGCCCGCCCGTGGAGAGGGGGGTAATGCCGTCGTAATACTTACCGATGAACATCGTCTTTACGGCGACGCGGAAACGGAATTTCCCTGTGTAAACTTTGAGCATATAGGCGTATTTGGAGCTCTCCACCAGGATATAGAGCGCCACAGCGCCGAGCAAAAGGGCGAAGAGGGGATAGTCGATACTGCGCAGGAGCTCGCCGACGGTGAGCTGGGGGGTATCTTCGCCCGTGAGGTAGTCGCCGAGGGAGAAGAGCATGACGACGGAGAGTACGACAAGCGCAAGCATGAGCGTGGTTTTGATCCACCAGCCGCGCATGCTCGTTGCCTCTTGTTTTTTCGCCTGTTGCAGGGCTTTTTTCTCCGGAGTGTAATTTTCCATAGCGTTTTTACAATTATAACATATTCGGCCGTGAAAGGCAAGAACATGCGCCTAATTTTCGGAATTTTGAGCAGCGGCCTCTTTTTTGCGCGCCCGTCTTTCCGAGAGCAGCGTGACGAGCCATTTCAGCACCGCCGCGCCGATGATGACCGCATACCCCACAAAGCTCCACAGATCGGGGAGCTCGGAGAGAAAGAAAAAGCCGAGCACCGCCGCAATGGGCACCTGCGCATAGTCGAACACGGCGATCTCCTTTGCGGGGGCATGGCGGTACGCCGCCGTGATGAAGAACTGTCCCACCGCCGCAGAGACGCCCGCGAGCACGAGATAGAGGAATTGGAGAGGGGTCATGGGGGTATAGAAGGCGATGAAAAAGGGGAGAGAGACGAGGGTGGAGAAGGCGGAGAAGAAGAACACCGTCATATTTCCCCGTTCCCCCTTGACGCCGAGAATGCGCACCGCCGTATAGGCGAGCCCCGCGCACGCGCCGCTTGTAAAGCCCGCAAGGGCGGGGAGCACCCGCGCGTCGAAGGTGGGGCGCACCACGCACATCGCCCCGCCGAAGGCGATGAGCACGAACAAGAGCTCCCACCACTTCGGCTTTTCCTTTAAGAGGATCATCGAAAAGAGAATGGCAAAGAAGGGGGAGAGCTTGTTGAGAATTGAGGCGTCCGAAATGCTGCCGATGTTGTCGATGGCGTAAAAATTAAGAACGACTCCCAAAAAGCCCGCCGAAGCGCGCAGAAGGAGCCACGGCAGCGCCCCCTTTTTGATGTGGAATTTTTGCTTGTCGGCAAGGAGAAGGAAGAATACGACGATCGCCGCGACCAAGTTGCGGAAGAACACCTTCTGCATGGTGGGGAGCTCCCCCGCAAGTCCCACGAAGAGGTTCATACACGCAAACCCCGCCGCCGCGCCGAGAATGTACAAAATTCCGATGCCGCGATTTTGTTTCGTCATGATATCAGTTTATGTAAAATCTATCGTTTTGCGCTTTCTACGTTTTGCGTTTTCTATGTTTTGCGCTTTTCAGAACCGCTCGATCACTGCGTCGGCGGTTTTTTTCATGGCCGCATACTCGGCCGAGGAGGAGGGGCACACCCCCACGGTGTAAAAGCCGCCCCGCTTGGCGCTCTCTATCCCCTGTAAAATGTCCTCGAACACGGCGCACTCGGAGGGCGCAAGCCCTAACCGTTCGGCCGCGAGCAGGTACACGTCGGGGAATTCCTTGCCCTTCGCCTCCCGTGTGATCGCATAGGCGGAGAAGAGCTCCTTTACGTTGTGACGGGCAAGGCAGGGAGTAAAGAGCTCGGGCGAGCAGGAAGTGGCAATGCCGAGCTTGATGTTTTGGCAATGGAGCGCGCGGAGAAAGTTTTCGGCGCCCTCGTGCATTTGGATGTTGTGGGCGTACTCGTCCTGGATCATGGAGAGCCACTCCGCAACGATCTCCTCGCAGGATTCTTGAAGGCCATACTTTGTTTTGGTGAGGACGGCGGCGTCTTTGAGGTCGATGGTCTTGATGGAGTCGAAGTAGTCGGCGGGGACGCTCAGGCCCCGTTTTGCGAAGAAACGCACGTCCACGTCCGCCCATGCGCCGAGGGAGTCGAGCAGGGTGCCGTCGAGGTCGAAGATGGCGCCTTTGATGAAATCGGGAAGTGTCATGAGAATATTATAGGGAAAAAGAGGGAGAATGTCAAACCGAAAAACTTTACAAATGCAAAAGTGTGTGGTAAAATATGGGCATGAAACGAGTGATCGAAGTGGACGGCATGTGCTGCAAGCGGTGCGCGGAGCGGGCGGAAAAGAAACTTTTGCTCCTCGACGGCGTTACGGGGGCAAAGGCGAACTTCAAGAAGGGGATCATCTTTGTGGAGTGCGAACTGCCCGACGAAGCTTTATCGGAGTGCGTAACGGCAGCAGGCTTTGCGGTCAAGGAGATCCGCGAGAGAAAGGGAATATTCGGGTAAAAAAGTTCACGCGTTTCTTTTCTCCCTCCTCCCTTGCCCACCCCTTGAGGGGTGGGTGTCACGCGCAATGCGCGTGACGGAAGGGGTGTCGGTCGAAAATAAACGCCGTGAGGAAAGGGGCGTGCGCGCCTTAACTAAGCTATCCTCTTATTCGTTTCATCGGACACTAAGCCGCAGGTATGCGGCAAATTGGGTGCGCTTATGGAAAAGCGTGGTTTTCCAACGCGCAGCGGATAATATTCACGAAAAATCTTTTGCTTACGCAAAATCTTTTTCCGTGAGGAAAGGGGCGTGCGCGCCTTAACTAAGTTATCGTCTCGGTCGTTTCATCAGACACTAAGCCGCAGGTATGCGGCAAATTGTGTGCGCTTATGGAAAAGCGTGGTTTTCCAACGCGCAGCGGATTATATTCACGAAAAATCTTTTGCTATGCAAAATCTTTTTCCGTGAGGAAAGGGGCGTGCGCGCCTTAACTAAGTTATCCTCTTATTCGTTTCATCGGACAAGAAGTTGCAAGTATGCAACAAATGTTGTCGCCCACGGCGGAAGTGAATTCCGCCTAAGGCAAAGATTCTAAAAAATGTCATGTCGAGCCACCGAGGAACGAGGTGTGTCGAGAAATCTCTACCTTAGTGTTAATAATGTGAGATTTCTCGATTCCGCCTGCGGCTCCACTCGAAATGACAGATTGGGACAGAAAACACTTGCCCACCCCTCGAGGGGTGGGTGCCGACGAAGGAGGCGGAAGGGGTGTCTGCCATTCGCAACAAAACACTCCCTCAGTCTCGCTACGCTTGAAAGTTCCCCCTCAAGGGGGAGCCAAGAGAATAGATTCCCCGCAAGAATCTCCACCAACCAAACAACCAATTTCCGAAACATCAGGAGTTTTTATGTATCAAAAAGTAGACACGTCGCTCAATTTTGTCGAGCGGGAACAGGAAGTCGCTAAGTTCTGGAAGGAGAACCGCGTCTTTGAACAGTCCATCGAAAAGAACGAAGGCGGGAAGGAGTTCTCCTTCTTCGACGGTCCTCCCACCGCAAACGGCAAGCCCCACATCGGGCACGTCCTCACCCGCGTGATGAAGGACATCATGCCCCGCTATCACACCATGAAGGGCGAGCATGTCCTCCGCAAGGCGGGGTGGGATACCCACGGCCTTCCCGTCGAGCTCGAAGTGGAAAAGTCCCTCGGCATGGACGGCAAGCAGGACATCGAAAAGTACGGCATCGAGCCCTTCATCAAGCAGTGCAAGTCCTCCGTCTGGAAGTACCAGAGCGAGTGGGAAAAGATGAGCGAGGCCGTCGGCTATTGGGTGGATATGGAGCACCCCTACGTCACCTATCACGACAGCTATATCGAATCCGTCTGGTGGGCGCTCAAAGAGATGCACAAGAAGGGGCTTTTATACAAGGGTCACAAGATCGTGCCCTACTGCCCCCGCTGCGGCACTGCCCTGAGTTCCCACGAGGTCGCGCAGGGCTATAAGGACGTGAAGGAGACCTCCCTCGTCGCCCGCTTCAAGGTAAAGGGCAGAGAGAACACCTATATTCTTGCATGGACGACCACCCCGTGGACCCTTCCCTCCAACGTCGCCCTCTGCATGAACCCCGACGAGGACTATGTGGAGCTCGCAGCAGACGACGGCGCGCACTACATTCTCGCCGCCGTGCTTGCCGATAAATTCTTTGAAAACTACAACACCGTTTCGACGAAGAAGGGGAAGGAGTACGAATACACCGAGTACGAGCCCCTCTTCCCGTACGCCGTCGGCACCTTCAAGGAGAAGGCGTTTTATGTCACCTGCGACGGCTACGTCACGTTGACGGACGGCACGGGCGTTGTCCACATCGCGCCCGCGTTCGGCGAGGACGACTACCGCGTGGGCAAGAAATACCGCCTTCCCGTGGTGCAGCTCGTGAACGAGCGCGGCTGTTTCGACGGCCGCTGCCCCGAAGTGGACGGCCTCTTTGCAAAGAAGGCGGACAAGCCCTTAATGGATATTTTGGAGAAGAAAGGGCTGCTCTTCAAGAAGATCCCCTTCGAGCACAGCTATCCACACTGCTGGCGGTGCGATACGCCGCTCCTCTATTACGCCCGTTCGAGCTGGTTCATCGAGGTCACAAAGGTGAAGGAGGAGCTGATCGCGAGCAACCGTTCGGTGAATTGGATGCCCGAGACCATCAAAGAGGGGCGCATGGGGAACTTCCTTGAAAACGTCATCGACTGGGGGCTCTCGCGCGACCGCTATTGGGGGACGCCGCTCCCCGTTTGGGTGTGCGAAGAGTGCGGAAAGTTCGAGGTGATGGGCTCGCACAAGGAACTCTCGGAGCGCACGGGCGCGCCTCTCGACATCGAGCTGCACCGTCCCTACCTCGACGGGCTCACCTGCACCTGCCAAAATTGCGGCGGCGTGATGAAGCGCACCCCCGAGGTCATCGACTGCTGGTTCGATTCGGGCTCCATGCCCTTCGCGCAGTATCACTATCCCTTTGAGAACAAGGACCTCTTCGAGGAGACCTTCCCCGCCGACTTCATCTCCGAGGCGGTGGACCAGACGCGGGGCTGGTTCTATGTGCTCCTCGTCATCTCCACCATTCTCTTCGGCAGGGCGCCCTTCAAGAACTGTATCGTGTTGGGACACGTCAACGACCAGAACGGTATCAAGATGAGCAAGCACAAGGGGAACGTCGTCGACCCGTGGACGGTGCTCTCCAAACAGGGCGCGGACGCCGTCAGGTGGTACTTTTACACCAACAGCGCGCCGTGGATCCCTTCGCGGTTCGGGCCCGAGGCGGTGAGCGAAGTCCAGCGCAAGTTCCAGGGGACGCTGTGGAACACCTACGCCTTCTTCACCCTCTATGCCGAGATCGACAAATACGACCCGAGCAAGTACGACTTGAAAAAATGCAAGCTCTCCCTGATGGACAAGTGGGCGCTGAGCAAACTCAACACCCTCGTCAAAAACACCGATAAACTGCTTGCCGAGTACAACATCACGGACAGTGCGCGGGCCATTCAGGACTATGTGGACGAGCTCTCGAATTGGTATGTGCGGCGGGGGCGCGACCGCTATTGGGGTTCCGAGATGACGGAGGACAAGGCGGCGGCCTATACCACTCTCTACACTGTTCTTACCACCCTTGCAAAATTGCTTGCGCCCTACACTCCCTTCATGGCGGAGATGATGTATCAAAACCTCGTGCCCGCCTTCTATCCGGACGCCGAAAAGTCGGTGCATTTGTGCGCCTTCCCCGTTTGCGAGGAGCGCTACATCGACCCCGCGCTCGAAGAGGGCATGGAGGAAGTTTTGAAAGTGGTGGAGCTTGGCAGGAGCGCACGTTCAAGCGGCGGCGTCAAGAACCGCCAGCCCCTTGCCGAGATGATCGTCGCAAGCGACAAGTCGCTCGATCTGGGCGCGGAGCTCGAAGCGGTCGTGCTCGATGAATTGAATGTGAAGTCGCTGCGCTATTCCACGAGCGCGGAATCTCTCGTAAAGTACACCTTAAAGCCGCAGCTGAGGACGCTCGGCCCCAAGTACGGCAAAAAGCTGAAACTTATCTCCGCCTTTTTGAGCGGGTGCAACGCGGGCGAGGTCGTCTCTGCGGTGCGCGAAAAGGGGAGTTTCATCGTCGATTTGGAGGGCGAAGTGACCCTGCTCGAAGAGGATTTGCAGATCTTCACCGAGTCGGCGGAGGGGTATGTCTCCGCAGCGGGCGGCGGAATTACGGTCGCGCTCAACACGGCGCTAAATGAGGAGCTCTTGATGGAGGGCGCCGAGCGCGAGCTCGTCTCCCGCATTCAGACGATGAGGAAAGAGGCGGGCTTTGAAGTGACCGACCGTATCGAGGTGTATTATGCGGCGGAGGGCAGAGCGCTTGCCGTGCTGCAAAGCGGCGCCTTTGCAAAGGACGTGCTTGCAAGCAAGGTTTTGCCGTTTGGCGGAGAGTCGGGCTTTACCAAGGAGCTCGACGTCAACGGCGACAAAGCCACGATCACCATTGTGAGGGTGCGGTAACGCGGTAATGCGGTAACGCTGTAAAGCTGTAAGCGGTAATGTTGTAACGCTGAAAGGTATAAGCGCGGCGCGGGCAAATTTGCCCGCGCCGCGCTTGTGCTTTATTTATCGGCGAGCGTCTCCTAAGCGTCATGCTGAGCCGAAATGGTGATTACGCAGTTCGTGAAAGCAAGTCCGCGAAGGCATCTTGGTATGTTTGGGTGTGGTTTTGAACGTACTTGGACGTAACAAGATTCCCTCGGATAATTGCTATGTCGAACTTCGTTATTTCCGTTACGGCTCGGAATGACGCACGAGAGTTGCGGCTCAACATGACGTGATTTAGAACGGGTGCTGGGTTTCTTGCTGTCCCTGAAAGGGAAAGTACCCAAGCGCAGCGAGGGGGAAAGGGTTTTATGAGAGTTTTGGCGGCAGGTACCGCCGCAAAGCCCGTACTGCGCTACGCTTGTTCCGCCCTTAGACAACATAGAACGTGCGGGCGGGGCGGCGAGGCCACGCCTCCTTGTCGCGGCGCAGTTCACAGCGCACTGCGCTGTTGAACAGAATTGCACCGCTCTACCCTCAGTCACTCACTTACGTTCGTGCCAGCTCCCCTACAAGGGGCGCCGAGGGTTTTCCCCCTTCCGAGGAGGGGTTCAAACACAAAAAAAGACCTGTCCATTGGGCAGGTCCTTTTTATACGGAAGGAGGTTAAATTCTCTTGTCCTCGTGGTAGGAGGTGTGCAGGACTTCGTGCGCCTTGTGGCTGTTGGGCGCACCGAAATATTCGTTGTAGACCGTATCCATCACGGGGCTGTCGGAAGAGCGGCGGAACTTGTTGTCCTTGTCGCTCGCATACAGCGCCTGCGCGCGGAGAGACTTCAAGTCTTCGGTGTTGCGGATACTGTCGGGAAGGGTCGGCTGGCCGCCGCCGTTCACGCAGCCGCCCGGGCAAGCCATGATCTCGATGAAATCATATTCCTTTTCGCCGCTTTCAAGCTGCTTGATGATCGTCTCTGCATTGGCAAGTCCGCTCGCAACGGCAACGCGCACGGTGTGACCCGCCACATTGTACGTCGCTTCCTTGATGGGGGAAGTGCCGCGCACTTCGGGGAAGTCCACAACTTCAAACTTGCCGTCGAGCATTTTGGCCGCCACGCGGAGCGCAGCCTCCATCACGCCGCCCGTCGCGCCGAAGATGGTACCGCCGCCCGAGCAGGTCGCAAAGGGATTGTCGAATTCCTCTTCGGGAAGTTCGGTAAGTTTGATGCCCGCCGTTTTGAGCATGCGCGCAAGTTCGCGGGTGGTGATCGCCGCGTCCACTTCGCCGTTCATCTCGGGGCGGTGGCACTCGTACTTCTTCGCCGTGCAGGGGATGACGGAGACGACGAAGAGATCCTTGGGATCGACGCCGTTCTTCTCGCACCAATAGGTTTTAAGGAGCCCGCCGAACATCTCCTGCGGGGACTTGCAGGTGGAAAGATGGGGGATCATCTCGGGATGTTTCTGTTCCACGAACTTCACCCATGCGGGGCAGCAGCTCGTGAACATGGGCATGGGTTTGCCCGTCTGAATGCGGTTCAAAAGCTCGCTCGCCTCTTCCATGATGGTGAGGTCGGCCGTGACGTCCATATTGAACACATAGTCGGGCGCAAGACGGCGGATGGCCGCAACCATCTTGCCCTCCACATTGGTGCCCACGGGAAGGCCGAACGCCTCGCCGAGGGTGGC
>CANROE010000037.1 GCA_947632195.1 uncultured Clostridia bacterium
TGTCCCCCCCTGTCCTTTCGAGCGGAACGAAGTGAAGTCGAGAAATCTCCGCCGCCCTCTCCCCCTGTCATTTCGAGCGAAACGAAGTGCCCCCCTGTCCTTTCGAGCGAAACGAAGTGTCCCCCCCTGTCATTTCGAGCGAAACGAAGTGAAGTCGAGAAATCTCCGCCGCCCTCTCCCCCTGTCATTTCGAGCGAAACGAAGTGAAGTCGAGAAATCTCCGCCGCCCTCTCCCCCTGTCATTTCGAGCGGAACGAAGTGCCCCTCCTGTCATTTCGAGCGGAACGAAGTGAAGCCGAGAAATCTCCACCGCAATTTTCATTGAGGGTTTTCCTCACACCCTTCCCGTTCTGCGGGAGACAGCGGGCACTCTCCCTCCTCCTTCTCCCGTTTCACGCTCACCTTTCCCCGCACGGGCGCATAACAGTCCTTGCGGATGCGGGTGCGGGAGAGCAGCGCGCCGTCGCTTGCGTACACGGCAAGGTAGCATTCGCTCTTGATCCCCTCTTTTTCGACGCGGAGCACGCGGTCCTCCTCGCCTTCTTCTTCCTCGGGCGGTTCGGGGGGAATGCGCTCCAAGACCGTGCTTTCGAGTTCATACCGTCTGCCATCCGGCATGCCGAAAAAGCGGAATGCGACGCTCCCCCGCCCCACTTCGGCAAGAATATACACGGGGAAGGCGTACGGGTTGCGGAATTTGAGGTCGCTCGTCTCGGACACCATCGCGTCCTCGGAGGGCGGGACGTACCCCACGGAGAGGGAGTGCGCGCGGCTCTCCACGAGTTCCATCCCCGCCCGCAGCGCCGCGCCGAAGAGGGTGGTGCTCGTCTGGCACACGCCCCCGCCCACGCCGGGCACGAATTCGCCGTCCAGAATGACCGCCGCCGTGCGGAATCCGTTCTCCGCCGTCCGCTTCCCCACCGCCGCGTTGAAGGAAAACACCTCACCGGGCGCCAGAACGCTCCCCGCGATACGGGCGGCGGAGAGGGCGATGTTGTGCCTGCGCGGAGAATTGGAGCCGTCGAAATAGGTACGGAAGGAGGCAAGCTCGCGGGTGCGGTCGCGCAACATTTTTTCTGTGACGGCGGGGGAAAATACCCGCGTGCGCAGGGTCACCTCTCCTCCGCTCTGCAAGACCTTTTGCACATCGCAAAGCAGCCCTTCATAGTCGCAGGCAATGCCGGAAACTTCACGCGTATAGCGAAAACCGGCGGCGGAGAAGGACATCTCCGCGTCTTTTGCGTCCCTCGCGTTGCGCGCGCACAGATCGCATAGCACGCGCTCAGCGTCCGCCCATTCGCGGCGGTAAGAGACGTCCAATATCTGTCCCCTCTTCGCCTTCCGCACGAGCCGCGCAATGTCGTCTTTTACGGTAAGTTCTTCTCCGAGGCGGAGATCCCCCGACGGCGCATGCACGACAACGGCGGGCAGATCGCCGTAAAATCGCAGACGTATTGCATTTTCCGCCTCTTGGTAGGTCATTCCGCCCACCTCTGCGCCGCCGATCGTGACGTTTTGTTTTACATAGCCGAAGCCGAAAAAAAAGCTCCCCGCAAGGAGGAGCGCCGCCGTTTTGTCTGTCATCATACGCTTCCCTTCGACGAAAGGAGCAATTCCGCCACATGGGACGCGTCAAAGACGGGAAACCCGACCTTTCTCGAACCGTTGTCCGAATGAAAGTCCGACCCGCCCGTCACAAACAGCCCGTGCGCCCGAGCAAAGGCGAGAAACTCCTCCGTTTCCTTTAAAGTATGCGTCGAGTGAAAGCATTCTATGCCGTCGAGCCCGACGACGGCAAGTGTTTCCATGAGTGCGTTGCGCTCCCCCGCATAGGCGCGCTTGACTTCCTGCCTCTCCTCGTGGGAAAGGAGGCGGAACCGCTCCGAGACTTCCTTGGGGAGCACGAGGATCTGCGCGGGATGGGCGAGCACGGCAAAGCCGCCCATTTCGTGTACGGCGCGCACGGCCTCTTCTGGCAGCGGCCGCCCGATCCCCGAAAACGCGGGCGCACCGGGGACGAAGAGCTCGCGGTAGAGCGCTCCTTTTTCGGCGGAAAGACGCTCCGCAAAGGCGCTCACGACGTGCATGGTGTGCAGCGGCGTCTCCTTGCGGGGGTGGAACAACTCCACCTCCTCCATGGTGACGTCGAGGGAGAGCACGGCATTTGCCTTTTCCACGCTTTCTCGCGCGCGGGCCCGCGCCCCCTCTTCGCGGGCTTTGAGAAAGCGGGCATAGGCGTCCCCTTCCCGACAGCCGTAGCCGAGGACGTGGACCTTTGTCGCCCCGAGATAGGCGGACACCTCGATCCCGCGCACAAAGCGGAGCCCGAGCCGTTTTGCGGCCTCCGCCCCCTCTTCGAGCCCGCTCATGTTGTCGTGATCGGTGATGGAAAAGAGCTCCACGCCGCCCGCTTTGCATCTGCGGGCGATCTCGGCGGGCGGATACGCGCCGTCCGAACAGAGGGTATGGAGATGTAAATCGGCTCTCATGATACGATCTTTCCTCCGCTGATCCTGATTTTTTTGCATTCTTTCCCGTAGAGCACCCGTTCGGCATGGGTACAAGTGAGGATACATTGCACGCCGTCCGTGCGCGCGAGCAGTTTTTTGCGCCTTGCAAGATCGAGTTCGCTCATCACGTCGTCGAGGATGAGCACAGGCGCCTCGCCCGAAAGCCGCTTGAAAATTTCGAGTTCCGCAAGTTTCATCGAGAGCGCGGCGGTGCGGGTCTGTCCCTGCGAAGCGAACCCCCGCGCGTCGCTCCCGTCGATGGAGATACGGATATCGTCGCGGTGCGGTCCCACCGTGGTAAAGCCCAGCCGCACGTCCCGTTCGTATGCGTTTTCGAGCTCCCGCTGCAATTTTTCGGCGATCTCCCCCTCTTCGCCGGGGTAGTTCCCGTCAAATCCGAGCGCAAGTTTTTCATTCCCGTCCGTCAAAAAGGCATGGGCGTCTGCGGCGAGCGGGGAGAGCATTTCCAGATATTCCCGCCTGTGCCGTATGAGCACGGCGGCATAGCGGGCGAGCTGTTCATCCCATACGGGCAAGGTCTCGAAGATCAGGGAGACGTCCTTTTCTTTGAGCAGATTGTTCCTTTGGTCGAGGATCTTATTGTAGCGGAGCAGCGCGGAGGCATAGCTCTTGGAGGTCTGCGAAATGGAGAGATTGAGAAACCTGCGGCGCTCTTCGGGTCCGTCCTGCACGATGCGGAGTTCCCCGGGCGAGAAAAAGACGCTCTTCATGTTCCCGAGAAAATCCACGGCGCGCGCAACTTTCACGCCGTTCAACCTGAGCTCTCTTTTGTTTTCGGAGATATCCGCCCCAAGGGTAAGTTTTCCGTAGCGGCACTCCGTCTCCGCGAAGAGGGAGGCGCACTCCGCCCCCTTGCGGATGAGCTGCCTGTCGTGCCGTATGCGCAGCGACGCTCCCGTGCAGAGGTAAAAAACGGCCTCGGCGCAGTTGGTCTTTCCCTGCGCGTTTTTGCCCACGAGCACATTGACCCCCTCTCCGAACTCGAAGGTCTCATTCTCGTAATTTCTGAAATTTTGTAAATTCAATTTTCTGATTATCACCGAATTTACCTGAAAAACACTTTCTTTTTGCGTGATTTTATATTATAATTTAGAAAAGCGCGGCAGTTCCGCGACCGCATGGCGTTACGGTCCCATTATATCAAATTTTGCGGAAAAAACAAAGCGTTTGAGAGGGAAAAATGGCTGAAAATACCCAACTCGAATTTCTGTGGAACAAAATCAAGGAGCGGGCGGAAAAACTCATTAACCCCGTCTCTTTCAGCTCGTTCATCGAGGACCTCGTGCCTGTGGACGTGGTCAACAAAAAGATCGTGCTGAAAGCGCCCGAGGAAGTCGTCGCCCTTACGGTCACCAAACATCATCTCGAACATCTGCGCGAAGCGGCGCAATCTGCCGACGTCGGGATCGTGGGGGTCGTCATCGTCGTGGACGGCAGCGACACCTACACCCTCGACGAAATGCCAGACGCGCTCGAAGAGACGACGGTCGCGCTCGACAAGCGCTACACTTTCGACTCCTTTGTGGTCGGTCCTTCCAACAAATTCGTCTATGCGGCGGCGAAGTCGGTGGCGGAAGCGCCGGGGGAAAATTTCAACCCGCTCTATATCTACGGCGGAACGGGTCTCGGCAAAACCCACCTCATGCAGGCGATCGCCAACGAGATCGCCAAGAAAAAACCCTCGCTCAAAGTCATTTATACGACGAGCGAAAAATTTTTGAACGAATATGTCGACAGCATGTACGCCAAGAAGTCGGCGGGCACGGACAACGAGTTCCGTTTCCGCAACCGCTACCGCAACGTCGACGTGCTCATCATCGACGACATCCAATTCTGGGCGGGAAAATACGGCGTTCAGGAGGCGTTCTTCCACACATTCAATGAACTCTTCTCCCAGCATAAGCAGATCGTGATCTCCTCCGACTGTCCCGCAAAGGAGCTCACGACGCTCGAAGAGCGGCTCAGGACGCGCTTTGAGGGCGGGCTGATCGCGGACATCCAGCCGCCCGATTTGGAGACGAAGATCGCCATTTTGAAGCGCAAGGCGCTTGAAAAGAAATATATCGTGCCCGACGATGTGCTCGCCTTCCTCGTGAAGAATTCGGACAACAACGTACGCACGCTCGAAGGGCGGCTCAACACGGTGATCTTCGCGAGCAAGCTGCACGAGGAGCCCATCTCTTTGAAACTTGCGGCGACCGCCTTGCAGGAGAGCATCGGCAGCGCCGAGGAGCAAGAGGAGATCACGCCCGAGACGATCATCAAGGCGACCTGCTCCTATTACTCTGTGACGAAAGCCGACCTCATCGGCAAGAGCAAGCGGCAGGAGCTCGTGCGCGCGCGGCAGGTATGCGTCTATCTCATGTGCAACATGCTGGCGCTCCCGCTCGTATCCATCGGGAAGATCATGGGCGGACGGGATCATGCGACGATCATCTATGCGCGCGACAAAGTCGCGGAGCTCATGCGGGTGAACGACGCGATCTCCAAGGCCGTCACCGACATCAAGAGCTCCGTACTCAAACAGTAACTGTCTCCTCTCTCGTCGCCACACGCTTGCCCACCCATTGAGGGGTGGGTGGCTTGCCGCCAACAGCGGCAAGACGGAAGGGGTGTTTCACTCCTCTCAAACCAACCATGAAAGAATTTTGCGAATCGGTCTGTGACGCCGTCGTCATCGGCGCGGGACACGCGGGGGTGGAAGCCGCTCTTGCGCTTGCCCGCACGGGGCTTTCCACGGTACTCATGACCCTCAATTTAGACAGTATCGGGTTCATGCCCTGCAACCCCTCCGTCGGCGGCACGGCGAAGGGGCATTTGGTGCGCGAGATCGACGCGCTCGGCGGGCAGATGGGGGTCACCGCAGACGAGTGCGCCCTGCAAGTGCGCATGCTCAACGCGGGCAAGGGGGCGGCGGTACAGTCCCTCCGCGCG
This sequence comes from uncultured Clostridia bacterium, assembly GCA_947632195.1. Classification (GTDB taxonomy): domain Bacteria; phylum Bacillota; class Clostridia; order Christensenellales; family Borkfalkiaceae; genus Gallimonas. The sequence goes on from CANROE010000037.1 coordinate 5,466, forward strand.
CAGGTGGATAAAAACAAATACCACCGCCGCATGAAACAGGTGATCGAGCGCACAAAGAACTTGCGTATCGTGCAGGCAGAGGCCGCCGAAATTCTCACAGAAGGGAGCTCCCCTCTCCCCCGCGTCGCCGCCGTCAAGACGACTTACGGCGGCGTTTTTCAGTGCCGCGCCGTCGTCGTTGCGACGGGAGTCTACCTCAATTCGGACACGATCACGGGCGAGCTCGTCACAAAGAGCGGCCCCAACGGCTTTCAAAATGCGACCCGTCTCACGAAATCGCTCATAGAGCTCGGCTACAAGGTGCGCCGTTTCAAGACGGGCACCCCCGCCCGTCTCGACGGCAAAACCGTGGACTTTTCGCAAATGGAGCGGCAGGACGGCGAGGACGTCTACCCCTTTTCTTTCCTGCACGAACATGCACCCAAGGCGCAGACGCCCTGCTATCTCGCCTATACCAACGAGCGCACACATGAACTCATCTTGAACAATCTCGACCGCGCTCCCCTCTACAACGGGCAGATCTCCTCGACGGGGCCCCGCTACTGTCCGTCCATCGAGACGAAGGTGGTGCGGTTCCGCGACAAGGAGCGCCACCAGCTCTTTTTGGAGCCCGAGGGCGCGGACACGACGGAAGTGTATGTGCAGGGGCTCTCGACCTCCCTTCCCCACGATCTGCAAAAGGAGATGTACCGCACGGTCAAGGGGCTTGAACACTGCGAGATCGTGCGCTACGCCTACGCCATCGAATACGACTGTATCGACACGCTGGACGTCCTTCCCACCCTTGAATTCAAGAAGGTGGAGGGGCTGTATACGGCGGGACAGATCAACGGCACGAGCGGCTATGAAGAGGCGGCGGCGCAGGGGCTCATGGCGGGCTTGAACGCCTCATTGAAACTTCGCGGCAAACCGCCGCTCATTCTGCGGCGGGACCAGGCGTACATCGGGGTGCTCATCGACGACCTCGTCACAAAGGGCACGGACGAGCCCTACCGCATGATGACCTCGCGCGCGGAATTTCGGTTAAGCCTTCGGCAGGACAACGCAGACCTTCGCCTGACCGAACTCGGGCGCATGTGCGGCTTGGTGAATACGAGGCGATATAAGCGGTTTTTGGCGCGGAAAGAGCTGCGCGAACAGACGCTTGCGGCGCTCAACATGCGAGCGGACACGAAACTTGCCGACAAATTGGTGCAGGAGCACGGATTCCCTCCGCTCAGCGCGGGGGTGACCTATGCCGATCTCATCCGTCGCGGCATCTCCATCCGCACAATTTGCAATACGTTCCCCTCTCTTGCTGTCCCTTCCCCTGTCATTTCGCCCCTCGCCCCTTCTTCTGTCATTTCGAGCGTAGCCGCAGGCGAAGTCGAGAAATCTCCTTCCCTCGCTGTCTCTTCCCCTGTCATTTCGACCACCGCCCCTTCTTCTGTCATTTCGCCCCGCGCGCAGTTCTGTTTCTCTAAGCGCGGCACGAGCCGCAGGCGAAGTACCGAAGCGAACGCAGTGAGCGAAGTGGAGAAATCTCACCTTCTTGCTGTCCCTCGCGCAGCAGCGGAAGGGGTGTCATCTCCTGACATTTCCCGTCCCTTCTTGCCCTCCCCCACTTGTGGGGGAGGGGTAGGGGAGGGGGCTCCTCATTCCTCCTCTCTCCCCCTCTCTTCCCTCCCGTACGACATTCTTCTCTCTGCCGAGACGGAGATCAAGTACGAGGGCTACTTAAAGGCGAACGAAAAGGAGATGGAGAAGGCGAAAAAGATGGAGGAAAAGCCTCTCCCACCCGACATCGACTATGAAAAGATCGCGGGGCTGCGGCTGGAAGCGCGGGAAAAGCTCAACCGCATACGTCCTCTGAATTTGGGGCAAGCGGAGCGCATTTCGGGGGTCTCCCCCGCCGACATCTCCGTCCTCATGATCTATTTGAGCCTCAACAAGTGACCCACATCAAAGAAGCCGACTTTGCGTCGGCTTCTTTTTGTATCCGGTTCCCGAAGTGATTCAGTTGTTCTTTTTGCAGCACGATCTTCCCTGCGGGTAGAGGGGCAATTCAAAGAATCCCGAGCAAACTTCCTGCGAGTACTCCTGAGCGGGCGGGATGGCGCAGTAGCCGTAGCTGGGGAGGAGAAGTTCCACCTGCATAGCGACTTTGAGGATCAGCGTGAGGCAAGCGCTGATGTTAAAGGAGCCCGTTGCGGCGTTAAAGGTTCCCTCAGGGGAAACGCAGGAGGCGATGGCCGTCACCGTAAAGGGCATAACGGATGCGGGCGGGACATACATGAGTACGTCCTCGTTAAGGACGATTTGGCTGGTAGCTCTGCCTTCCGCGCCGGTGGCGTCGAGGTAGACGACCTCGATGGGCACGGTGATGGTACACTGTACGCGGGCGCATTGGCCGTCTGTTTGTTGGTCCACGACAAGGTTGGTCACAGTTCCCTCGGAAGCGAGGGAGCGTGCCGAGATGAAAGTGAGCGGATATGTAGGGTTAGCGGGGGTAGGATTTTCGAGGGTGATGGGATAATTTTCGAGCCTCGTTTGGATGATACCCGCGTCGAAGATTTTTTCCGCTTGGATGCACACCTTTTCGCAAAGGCCGTTCAACGGATTGCCTGTGATGGTCCCGGGGCAGTGGTCCGATGAGAAATTGGAAAAAAATGACATTTGTGACCTCCGTAAGCCTTGAATGGCTCTAATACAAGGTATGCGAAGTCTCTCCGAAATTGTGCCATTTGGTATTTTCCCTTTTTCGCTCCCCCACGAAAGCAAAAAGCTGTCCCCCAACTTGTTGGGGGAAAGTGGCACGCAGTGCCGAAAGGGGGACGCCTTATTCCTTAGCCGCTCCTAATTTGTCATTTCGACCCGTGTTTCTTTTTTGTCATTTCGACCGAAGCGAGCAACGCGAGCGAAGTGGAGAAATCTCTACTATTCAGCTTTCCCCCGCCGACGCGCGTTACCGCGCGTCGGCGGGCACACAAAACCCCCTCCACCGGAAGGGGTCCGCTTACATGCCCCCTCCTTAGGAGGGGGGGTAGGGGGTGGTGTTCTCTGTTCTGATTATGTCATTTCGAGCGGAGCCGCAGGCGAAGTCGAGAAATCTCACATCATTATAATGCGGTAGAGATGTCTACTTCGTCGCAAGCTCCTCGTGCCGCCCTTAGACAACATAGAACGTGCGGGCGGGGCGACTTCGCTCGAAATGACAATTTGGGAATGGCGTTGCGCTTATCCCTACTTGCTGTCCCTTTTAGGGAAAGTACCCGCGAAGCGGGGGAAAGGGTTTTTGCAAGAGTGCTTCTAAATTACGTCACCCTGCCCCACCCCTCAAGGGGTGGGCAAGAGGCGCCAAGTACCTCTCACCCCTCCCGTTTCCAATAATAATTGCGGTAATATCCTCCGCTTGTCAAATATTTAGCGGCCGTTGCGGGGTCATCAAGCCCCGAAATAGCTTTACCAGCCACTTTCCACCCGTTCGGGTTTTCAAAATGCACTTCTTTAAGGTTGCTACACCACCCGAACGCATAATCTCCAATCGAGGTCACGCTACTTCCAATGGTAACCGAAGTCAACCCATAGCAATACGCGAACGCCCTCTCTCCAATCGAGGTCACGCTGTCGGGTATATTGATTGAAGTCAACTTGCTACACTCATAGAACGCC
>CANROE010000038.1 GCA_947632195.1 uncultured Clostridia bacterium
AATCGCAGGACACCCCTTCCGCCTCCTTCGTCGGCACCCACCCCTCCAAGGGGTGGGCAAGGGGTAGAGAGGGGGCACCTTATTATTCTTGGCTGCCCCTTTGAGGGGGAGCTGTCACGAACGCATGTGAGTGACTGAGGGGGTGTTTTGTTGCGAATCACAGGACACCCCTTCCGCCTCCTTCGTCGGCACCCACCCCTCCAAGGGGTGGGCAAGGGGTAGAGAGGGGGCGTCCTTTGTTCTTCTGCGCATAAAATTTTTATGGTCGTGCAAACTGCGGATAGGAGGCAAAGAATGGTTATTGCAAATCTCATTTCTTATATTCTCGTACTCACGGGCGCGCTGAATTGGGGACTTTACGGAATTTTTAATTTCAATCTTGTGTCCACGATTTTTGCGGGTCCGCGCACGATCGGCGCCATTGTGGTCTATTCGCTTATCGCGGTCGCGGCGATCTGGCTGATCATCTCGCCCATCATCACGAACGGAGCGCTGAAACTCATGGGTCACAGAGAAGTGCGCGAAGAAAGATCGTAAACAAAATTTACAACAACGGAGAGCGCCTTTCTTGGCGCTTTTTCCTTTTGGCGGACATTCCTTGGCGCCCCTCTTAGGGGAGCTGTCACGAACGCATGTGAGTGACTGAGGGGTTTTACGAGACCTTTCAAAAACCCTTTCGGCTCACTGCGTTCGCCACTTTCCCTTTCAGGGACAGCAAGGCCTCCTTTCCCCCTCGCATAGCTCGGGTACTTTTCCCCGCCCCTCAACAGGCATAAAACCCTGTCCGCGCGCATTTTTTATGGTATGAATATTACCGATCTCAAACGCGGGGAACGGGGCGTCGTCCTCTCGGTGGAGCTCTCCCCCGCGCTCAAAGAACGCCTCCGCACCCTCAATATCCGTTCGGGCGGCGTGGTCCGCGTGCTCAAAGTCTCCTTTTTCAAAAAAACCTATCTCGTGCAGGCGGGGGGCAGCCGTGTGGCGCTCTCGGAGGAGGTCGCCGCATGCGTGGGCGTCAGAAAAGTTTAACAAGTAATAGCGCCACGGCGAAAAGTTTAACGAAAAAAACCGCCACGGCGAAAAGTTCAGCGGGCGATCGTTTTACAGCCAAGAGCGCGGCAAAGACCGAAGTCCTGCTCGTCGGCAACCCAAACGCGGGCAAGAGCACCCTTTTCAACGCGCTCACGGGCGGCAACGCCAAGGTGGGAAATTGGCACGGCGTCACGGTGGGGGAGCTCTCCCGCACGGCCGTCTGCGGCGGAAAGACCCTCCTTTTCACCGATCTTCCGGGCATCTACTCCCCCGACGCGATGAGCATGGAGGAAAAGCGCTCGGCGGACTACATCGCCGCCCACGGGGAGGCTTTTTTGCTCTTCGTGTGCGAATGCGCCCAACTTCCCCGCACGCTGCCCCTTTTGGAGCGCCTCGGAAAGGGGCGGAAGTGCGCCCTCGTCCTCACCAAGCGGCGGCAATTCGAGCGCATGGGGGGTTTTCTCGACCTGCCCGCCCTCTCCCGCCATTTGGGGATAGAGGTCCTCTCCTCGGAGGGCATGAAGAAAACCGACCTCAAAGCGAGCGTCTTTCGCCTTGCCGAGGGGGGAGGGGAGCCCAAGATCACCGAGCTCCCCGCCACCATTTACCGCCCGCAACGGGAAGAGCTCTCCCGCGCCGACCGCCTTCTCACCGACGGACGGTTCGCCCTGCCCCTCTTTTTGGGGCTGCTCCTTCTGCTCTTTTATGTCACCTTTGCCCCCAATTTTTTGGGGGACGTTCTCAAAACCGCCATCGAAAATTTTTTCACCGTAACGCTCGCAGAGAGAGCGCAGACCATCTCCTCGCCCGTGCTGCGCGGCTTTCTTGCGGACGGCATTTTGGGGGGAGTGGGGGCGGTGCTCTGCTTTCTGCCGCAGATCTTTTTGCTCTTTTTCGGGCTCATCATGATGGAGGAGAGCGGCTTTCTCGCCCGTCTCGCCCTCCTCACCGACGGCATGCTGCGCAAAATCGGACTGAGCGGGCGAGCGGTATTTTCCCTGCTCATGGGGTTCGGGTGCACGGCGGCCGCCATTCTCACCACGCGCGGGCTGGACGACAAAAAGGTGCAAAAGCGGGTGATCTTATGCCTGCCGTACCTGCCTTGCAGCGCAAAACTGCCCGTCTTTTTAACGCTTGCCTCCGCCTTTTTCGAGAACCCCTTTGTCGCGGCGGTCCTTCTCTACGCCCTCGGCGTGGGGTTTTCGCTCGCCGTCGCCATGCTTTTGAAAAGAGAGGCGCCGCCGTTCGTGCTCGAATTTCCGCCCCTGCAAATTCCCCGTCCCGCATTTGTCGCAAAATCCTTGTATTTTCAGCTCAAACAGTTTATAATAAAGCTGGGTACGGTCATTCTCGCCTTTTTCCTCTTCTCGTGGCTGCTCTCTTCCTTTAATTGGAAGTGGGAGTACTGCGCGGTGGAGGAGAGCATGCTCGCCCATCTCTGCGGGGGGCTCAAATTTCTGTTTGCGCCCGTGGGCATGAACGATTGGAAGATCGCCTACGCCGCCCTCTCGGGGCTGATTGCAAAGGAGAACGTCGCGGGGGCGTTGCAGCTCTTTTACGGCGGCTTTCCCTACTCGGCGCAGAGCGCGTTTGCCTTTGCCGTCTTTTTGCTCTGCTGCTCCCCCTGCGTGTCGGCGATCGCGGCGACCGCAAAGGAGCTCGGCTGGGGGCGCGCCCTCCTCTTTGCCCTCGTGCAGACGGTCACAGCCCTTCTCATGAGCTATCTCACCTACTTCCTTCTGACGGGCGGGTGGGGGTATGCCCTCGTCGCGCTCCCGCTGAGTTTTGCCCTCTTCCTCTTGAAAGATCATGAAAAAATTCACCGTAAGCGAAAATTGCTCTCTCAAAAACTTCACGGATAACACCTGCGCACAGGCCTCTTTCTGCTTTCGCCGCCTGCTCAAAGAGAAAGAGATCAAGGTCAACGGCGTGAAAACGGGGGAGAACGTCCTCCTTTCGCGCGGCGACGAAGTGTGCTACTACATGACCCCCGCAGAGGAAGGAAAGCCCGCCTTTTGCGTCCTCTATGAGGATGAGAACGTGCTCGTGCTCGACAAGGAGAGCGGCGTCAACTCGGAGGCCGTCTTTGAGGAGACGGGCTGCTTGGGGGTGCACCGCCTCGACCGCAACACGGCGGGGGTGATGATCCTCGCAAAGAACGCGGAGGCGGAAAAAGAGCTCCTTGTGGCGTTCAAGGAAAAGCGGGCGGAGAAGGTGTATTGGGCGGTCGTGCTCGGCAAAATGCCAAAGCCCCATTCGGTGGAGCGCGCACACCTTTCCAAAAACGGGCGCACGGCGACGGTGAAGGTGGGGGAGCGCGGCGTGCCCATCACCACCGAGTACGAAGTTTTGGAGGAGCGCGGGGAGTGTACGCTCGTGAAAGTCATTCTGCACACGGGCAAGACCCACCAGATCCGCGCGCACATGGCCTATCTCGGCCACCCCGTCGCGGGGGACGAAAAATACGGCGATTCGGACTTCAACGCGCGGGCGCACCTCACGCGGCAGCAGCTGCTTGCAAAGGAGCTCACCCTGCATTTCGGAGCGGGCAAACTTGGCTACCTCAGCGGAAAAATCTTTACAAGCCCGAAAAAATTATAAAAAATTTCCGAAAAACGCTTGACGGCGTCTTTTCTTTGTGGTAATATATGAACAGTTATTCATATATTGATATTATCCCGCAATGCAAGGAAAGCGGCGCGGGAGGGGAGAGGGGCATGCACACATGCGATCATGAAGAGCTTCATCACATGGCGACGGAGGCGGCAAAGGCGAACATGCCGGACGAGGAGGACGTCGGGCGGGTTGCTGCGGTGTTCAAGGCGATATCGGAGCCGAGCCGTCTGAAAATTTTGTTTGCTTTGAGGCAGGGGGAGATGTGCGTCTATCACATAGTGGAGGCGGTTGGGGGGACGCAGAGTGCGGTCTCGCACCAGCTGCGGATGCTCAGAGAGGCGCGGATGATCAAGGCGCGGCGGGACGGGCAGAACATCGTCTATTCCTTAGCGGACGAGCATGTCCTCGCCGTCCTGGAACTCGTGTGCACGCATGTGAATTGCAGGATATAGAGTTCACGCGTTTCTTTTCTTCCTCCCCCCTTGCCCACCCCTTGGAGGTGGAGCATTGCATTCTGCCAACGGTTGATAACCGTTGGCGCAATGCGACATGAGTGAGCGCATCGGAGGCGCGAACGGTGACCGAACACAGGGTTCTACCCGTGTGAGAAGGCTGTCTCCGAAGGAGACGGAAGGGGTGTCGTCCGAAAATAAACGCCGTGAGGAAATGGGCATTTGCGCTTTCACTTAGTTGGCCCTCTCATTCGTTTCATCGGACAACAAGCCGCAGGTATGCGGCAAATTGTGGGCGCTTATGGAAAAGCGTGGTTTTCCAACGCGCAGTGATTTCGGGAATGCGAAGTGCCGTTCTGATATTACGTCACCCTGAGCGGAGCGAAGCGGAGTCGAATGGGTCTCTACCGCATTATAATAATGTGAGATTTCTCGATTCCGCCTGCGGCTCCACTCGAAATGACAGATTAAGAACACTGTTCCCAAATGTCATGTCGAGCGCAGTCGAGAAATCTCATCCGCATTATAATATTGTGAGATTTCTCGACTCCACTTCGTTCCGCTCGAAATGACGAATTGAGAACGGCGGGGCGAAATGACAGATTAGAAACACTGTTTCCAAATGTCATGTCGACCGAAGGCGTAGCCGTAGTGGAGACATCTCTACCGCATTATAATTTATAATATTGTGAGATTTCTCAACTCCACGTCGTTCCGCTCGAAATGACGAATTGAGAACGGCGGGGCGAAATGACGAATTGAGAACGGCGGGGTGAAATGACGAATTGAGAACGGCGGGGCGAAATGACGAATTGAGAACGGCGGGGCGGGTAACGCTTTGGAGAAGCCGCCTCGTTTCTCGCGCAACACCCTCTCCCGTGCGTCATTCGAGCCGTAACTCCCGTGCGTCATTCCGACAGCAAAAAAATATTCCCAATCCCAACATGGAGATCATTATGCAAAAAGTCATCAAAATCAGAAATTTGGACTGCGCGGCGTGCGCGGCAGAACTCAGCGAAGAACTCAATGCCATAGACGGCGTCTCAAATGCCGTCGCCGACTTCATCAACCAGCGCGTCAGCCTCGATTACGAGAGCGACGAGGCCCTCGAAAAGGCAGTCTACGCCATCACCCACTTCGAGGAGGTGGAGCTCGACAACGGCGTCCCCCAAAAGGAGCGTCACCTCAAAGAGATTCTCTCCATCGCCCTCTCTGCGGCCTTCTTTGTGCCCGCGCTCGTCTTGGAACTCCTTCATTTCAACGAGTGGCTCGTCTTTTCCCTCTTCCTCGTCAGCGCGCTTGCGGCGGGCTGGCAGGTACTGTGGAACGTGCTCCACTTCCGAGGCCTTTCCACTCTCTTGGACGAAAACTTCCTCATGACCCTCGCCTCCGTCGGCGCGTTTGCCATCATGCAGCCTTTGGAGGGCGCCGCCGTCATGCTCCTCTACCAGATCGGCGAACTCCTCCAAAACATCGCGGTGGGCTCCTCGCGCGGGGCGATCGCAAAGCTCATGGCCCTCAAAAGCGACACCGCCATGCTCGTAGAGGGCGAAAGCATGCGCGAAGTGGACGCGGACGACTTGAAGGAAAATGACGTCGTGCTCCTCAGAAGGGGGGACAAAGTGCCCGCCGACTGCGTGCTCGCCGAGGGGGAGACCTCGCTCGACACCAAGTCGCTCACGGGCGAGGCCTACCTCAGAGAGGTGAAAGTAGGCGACGAACTTTTGGCGGGCTGCGTCAACGCGGGGAGCGCGGTCAAGGCGAGGGTGCTCCGTCCCGCCTCCGAGTCCGCCGTTGCGAAGATCCTCGACATGGTGGAAAATTCCACCGCCAAAAAGGCGAAACCCGAAAAATTCATCACCAAGTTTGCCCGCGTGTACACCCCCGTAGTCATGCTGCTCGCGGTGCTCATCGCGGTAGTGCCGCCCCTCTTCCAGAATTTCAACTTTACGACGTGGCTGGTGCCCGCCATTGAATTTTTGGTCATCTCCTGCCCGTGCGCCCTCATCATCTCGGTGCCGCTCACCTACTTTTCGGGCGTGGGCGCGCTCGCCCGCTACGGCGTGCTGACGAAGGGCGCCGTCTATCTCGACGAGCTCTCCAAGGTGCAGGTCGCCGTGTTCGACAAGACGGGCACGCTCACGGAGGGCAGATTCTCCGTTTCCAAGGTCACGGGCGGGGAGCGGGTGCTCCTGCTCGCGGCGGCGGTGGAGAAGAACTCCTCCCACCCCTTGGCGCAGGCCTTTGCGGGCGTGGAGACCCCCTTTTCCGCCCAAAACACGGAGGAGATCGCGGGCATGGGGCTTGCGGCGACGGTCGAGGGAAGGGCTGTCCTCGTGGGGAGCCTGCGGCTCATGCGCGAGCGGGGGATCGCGGCGGAGCCCGTGGAGAGCCTCGCCTCGGTCGTATATGTGGCGGAGGAGGGGACGCTCCTCGGCTATGCGGAGATCGAGGACAGCGTGCGTCCGGAGGCCAAAGAGGCGCTCGAAAAGCTGCAAGGCGTGGGGATCGGCTACCGCGCGGTGCTCACGGGAGACAGCAAGGAGCGGGCGGAGGGGCTCTTGAAGGCGCTCCCGCTCGAAGAGATCCACGCGGGGCTCCTCCCCGAGGAGAAACCCGTCTACGCCCAAAAATTGAAGGAGCGCGGGAAACTCTTGTATGTGGGCGACGGGATCAACGATACGCCCGTGATGGCGGTGAGCGACGTCTCGGTGGCGATGGGGGGCCTCGGCAGTGACGCGGCGATCGAGGCGAGCGATTTTGTGCTGGCGAGCGATTCTCTCTCCGCGCTGCCCCGTGCGATCAAGGGGGCGAAAAAGACGGGGAAGATCGTGCGGGAGAACATCGTATTTTCCATCGGGGTAAAGGTGATCCTGATGGCGGTGTCGGTGGCGGCGACGGCGACAGGCCTGTTTGCGCTTCCCATCTGGGCGGCGGTATTCGGTGATGTCGGTGTCATGCTGCTTGCGGTATTGAACAGTCTCCGCATGCACGGCAAGTTATAAGCGAGGCAGAGAAAGGGAGGGGGGGCAGCTCTTTGCCAACTCCGCTGTCCCCAATCTGTCATTTCGAGCGGAGCCGCAGGCGAAGTCGAGAAATCTCTACCTTAGTTTTCATAATGTGAGATTTCTCCACGCGGTCGCTCCGCTCCCTTGGTCGAAATGACATAATATTCCAAATTGTCATGTCGCCCCGCGCGCTGTTCTTTTCTCTAAGCGCGGCACGAGCCGTAGGCGAAGTAATGCGGGGCTCTACCCGCATGAGAAAGTACCCGAGCGGGGCGCGAGGGGGAAAGGGGGGCCTTGCTGTCCCTGAAAGGGAAAGTACCCGCGTAGCGGGGGAAAGGGTTTTCGTAAAACCCCTCAGTCACTCACATGCGTTCGTGACAGCTCCCCTACAAGGGGCGCCAAGTGGTGCCTCTTTGCTACGGAAAGATAGCATACCTTTCCCCTTCTACCCGTCCTCGGGATAGCAGTCGCAGGGGTGGCCGTCGGGGAGAAACCCCGTGTCCGAGCACTTTTTACAGGCATATTTCGGCCTTAAATCGCTCTCTGTCAGGCGCAGACGCAACATCGCAAACGCCCGCCGCTTTTTTGCGGCAGCCAAAACCTTTTCGAGCGCCGCTGTATCCTCGCCCTTCACTTCCGCTCTCGCAAGAGCGGGTTCGGTGCGCTTGATCTCCCGCTCCGCCTCCGCAAAGGTCTCATCAAGCATCGCCTTTTGCCGTATCCGTTCCGCCGAATCCTCCGCCTTTTGGCGGCGAATGGAATAAAACCGCTCTCGTGCCGCTCTCTCCTCGGTCGGGTCCTGCCTGCGGGAGCGCGCACCCTTCCTTGCTGCCGCTCCCGCAGGCGCTTTTCTTTCTGTTTTTATCTCTTTTTTTCTTTCTTTTATTTTTTCATTCTCAGTATCATACTCAGTATCATACTCATTCTCAGTATCATTCTCATTCTCAGCTTCGTTTGCTTCGTTTGCTTTGCAAGAAGCTTTTCTCACCTTTCCCGAAACGATCCCGCCGAGTTTTCCTGCCTCGGCACGCTTTTTGCAAGTTTCATCATAGCGCTTGCCGTCGCGGTCGAGCTGAGCCGAAATGACGGCAAAGAGCATTTCAGCTGCCTCGCCGAGCTTGGGGTGCTCGCCGCCGCGCATGCGGGCAAAGAGCGCGAACATGAGATTGCCGCACTCCTCGGCGCCCAGGCGGGCAAAGAGCTCTTCATAGTCGGTGTACAAAATAAAACTGCGTTTCATACTTCCATTATAGCAAACGTTTGTTTGTTTTGGAGGGGTATGTGCCAATTTTTTTTGACTTTTTTTGTGGGGGGAGGGAGGGTCGAAATAACATAATATTCCAAATTGTCATGTCGCCCCGTGCATTTTCCCAATTGTCATGTCGACCGAAGTGGAGACATCTCTACCATTCCCAATTGTCATGTCGACCGAAGTGGAGACATCTCTACCTTAGCTTTCATAATGTGAGATTTCTCCACGCGCCGCTTACGCGGCTTGGTCGAAATGACAGTTAGAACTGCGCGCCGCTCGGAATGACGCGCTTACGCGGCTTGGTCGAAATGACATAATATTCCAAATTGTCATGTCGCCCCGCGCATTTTCCAAAATGTCATGTCGACCGAAGTGGAGACATCTCTACCTTAGCTTTCATAATGTGAGATTTCTCCACGCGCCGCTTACGCGGCTTGGTCGAAATGACAGTTAGAACAGCGCG
>CANROE010000039.1 GCA_947632195.1 uncultured Clostridia bacterium
GCAAGGAGAATTTGCCCACCGCTACATGCTCGGCGTTTACGGGCTAATCAGGCGGTTGCAGGAGGCCTTTCCGCACGTCTTTTTCGAGGGCTGTTCGGGGGGTGGCGGCAGGTTCGACGGGGGAATGCTCAGCTTTTTCCCCCAATTCTGGACGAGCGACGACACCGACGCCTATGAGCGCGCGAAGATCCAATGGGGGACCTCTTACGGCTATCCGCTCTCTGCCATGAGCTGCCATGTCTCCGCCTGCCCCAACCACCAGACAGGCAGAACGACCCCCTTCTTTACGCGCGGGGCGGTCGCCTCCCTCGGCGCAACGGGCTACGAGCTCGATTTTGGCAAGCTGAGCGCGGAGGAAAAGGCGCAAGTCAAGGAGCAGATCGCAAACTATCATGAGATCGAAGAGCTCATTCTGCGCGGGGATCTCTACCGCATTGCCGACCCGTATGAGGAAAACTGTTTCTGCGTCGCCGTTGTGAGCAAGGACAAGGCGCGCGCGTACGCCGTGGGAATGCGCGTCCATGCCGTTGCGGGCGATTTCGACCGCCGCGTCCGCTTAAAAGGGCTCTGCCCCGAAAAAGAATATGCGGTGAAAGAGCTCGGGCGCACCCTGCGGGGAGATACGTTGATGAACGTCGGGTTGCTCTTGCCCCGTTTGGGCGATTTCGGCGGCTGGACGTGGCATTTGGAAGAAATATCTTGACAAAATTTGCCGGTGTGATATAATGGAAGTATCTTAAAACCAAGGAGAAATATCATGGCTGAAAACAAATATGCGGGAACGCAGACCGAAAAGAATTTGCAGGCCGCCTTTGCGGGCGAATCGCAGGCGCGCAACAAGTACACCTATTTCGCATCCGTTGCAAAGAAAGAGGGGTATGAACAGATGTCCGCGCTCTTTTTGAAAACGGCGGACAACGAAAAGGAACACGCCAAACTGTGGCTGAAAGAGCTGTGCGGTATCGGCGACACGGCGACGAACTTGAAGGAAGCGGCGGACGGCGAAAACTATGAATGGACGGATATGTATGAGGGCTTTGCCAAGACCGCCGAAGAGGAGGGCTTTACCGCACTTGCCGCGAAGTTCCGTATGGTCGCCGCCATCGAAAAGCACCACGAGGAGCGGTACCGCGCACTGCTCCATAACCTCGAAACCGCGCAAGTGTTCGAGCGGAGCGAGGTAAAAGTTTGGGAATGCCGCAACTGCGGACACATCATCGTCGGCACCAAGGCGCCCGAAATTTGCCCCGTCTGCGCCCACCCGAAGAGCTTTTTCGAGATCACAGCGGAAAATTATTAAACGAAACTTTCTGAAAACGGCGCCCGCCCGAGGCACAGCCTCGGGCGGGCGATTTATGTGCTTTTTCTTTTGCCGCGCGCGGGAGCGCCGCTCCCGCGCGCGGCAAAAGTGAGAAAAACGCCCGCGCAATGGCAGGCATTCATTCAACGTATTCAATAATATCTTCCACCCTGCAATGCAGAATTTTGCAGAGGTCATTGATTTTCGCCGTGGTGATCCCGCCGCCCTTTTTCATGCGGTCGATGGTTGCGCTGCTGATGTTGTGTTTTACGATGAGCGTATAAGTGCTCTCGCCTCTTGCGCGCAGAGTTTTCCAAAACGGCGCATAACTGATCATAAATTTATTATAGTATGCCGTCATTTTCTTGACAATAGTCATAAATATGACTATAATTTAAGAAGAGGAGGACATTTATGTGTGATAAGGCGAAAGGTTTTTTCAAAGGCAAGTTTGAAAGATTGAAAGAGCTTATTGTAAACAACAAAGTGATCGTAGCGATCTTGGCCCTGTTTTTAATCGCTTTTGCGGTGTTGATCATTGTGACCGCTACCATGCCCGACGCCAATCGGTTGAATTATACCGAAAAGGCGGACGGAACTTTGGAAGTTGCGGAAATCAAAAATAGCTATAAAGACGGCTGGTTTTGTAAAGACAGTCTGATTGTGCCCGAACAGGTAAAAGGGAAAAAAGTGACCTCGGTTGCCCGCCTTGATTCGGCAAAACTCCAAAAAATCATTTTGCCGGACAGTATAACCGAAATCAAATCAAAAGCATTTTCAGATTGCAGTTCGCTCAGTGAAATTACCCTGGGGAATCATCTTGAAATCATCGGCGATGGGGCATGGACGCGTTGTACCTCTCTGCATGAAGTCAGAATTCCGCAGAGTGTCCGCACCGTAGGAATCAACATTTTCGATGATACCCCTATCAAATATAATATTTATGAAGGGCTAAATTATGTCGGGAATAATGAAAATCCATATTTGGTGCTAATTGGTGCGGAAAATACTTCTATCACTGAGGTGCGCATGCATGAGAATACCGAAGTCGCCGCGAATTCTTGTTTCAACGGCAATGGACAAGTAGAAAATGCCGACGCCGCCAATCTTGCGAACATACCCGACAAAATGTTTGCAAACTGCGAAAAACTCAAAAGTGTTAATATTTCAGCTGCAACCGAAATAGGCGCAAATTGCTTTGAAGAGTGTGTGCGTTTGACGGAAGTTGATTTGGGCGAAGAATTGACAGCAATCGGATATCGGGCATTCTCCGGCTGCGGGAAACTGAAAAGCGTGATCATCGGGAGCAAAGTGAAAGAAATTGCCGATGAAGCTTTCTTAGGTTGTTCAGGATTGAAAGAAGTTCATGTCGGCGACGTTGCCGCATGGTGTAAGATCGGGTTCGGCGAACATGACGCGAATCCGCTCGTTTTTGCGCACCGTCTGTTTGTGGGAGAGGAAGAGATAACAAAATTGAAGATTCCAGAGGGCGTCACTTCGATTGCAAAGGGCGCATTCATGTTTTGTAACGGGCTTACAAGCGTTCAGATTCCGGATAGTGTGACGGTGATCGAAGAGTATGCGTTTTTGGGGTGTGGAGGGCTCCGCGAAGTACATATCGACGACCTCGCCGCATGGTGCAAGATCAAGTTTGGCATAAATGACGCAAACCCGCTCGGTTTGATGCACCGGTTGTTTGTGGGAGAGGAAGAGATCACCGAATTGAAAATTCCGGAGGGCGTCACTTCGGTCGGCGATTTGGCATTCCGCAGTTGTCACAATTTGATTTCCGTTGATATTCCGAAAAGTGTGACTTCGATCGGGGGAAATACATTTGAAGATTGCAGCGCGCTCGAATATATAACCGTTGCCGGAGATAATAAAAATTACAGCAGCAGAGACGGGATAATATCGTAAAGGACTTCAAGAAGGAAAAGTAACGGAATTCATATTGGTTCCGAAGGCGATCAAGGGGTCAGTCACCATTCCCGCCGGAATTACTTCGATCAAAAAAGGAATGTTTTCAGGTTGCAATGGAATCAAAGAGGTACGGTTTGAAGATCCAAATGGGTGGAGAGTTTCAAAAAACATCGATATGACGTTTTCAGGGGCTCTTTCTTCGCTTGAAGATCCGTTGCAAGCTGTGGCATACTTAACGAACGTTTACAGCGATTTTTATTGGAAAAAGGAAGGGGGAGAAAGCGAATCGCTGTTCTAAATCATGTCATGTCGACCGAAGGCGATTGCCGTAGTGGAGACATCTCTACCTTGTTTTAATGCGGATACCCTTCGACAGACTACTTCGTCGCCGGCTCTCCTCGTGCCGCGCTTAGAGAATCAGAACTGCGCGCGGGGCAGGAGCCGTAATAATAATGTGAGATTTCTCGACTTCGCTCGAAATGACAAAGCCTGAGGACGAAATGACAAATTAAAGACAGAGGGTGAAATGACGGTAGAAAAGGTCAGCCAAGGGAATAAGGAGCCCCCTTTCGGCTTACTATGTTCGCCACTGTCCCCCGCGTTGCGGGGGACAGCAAGGGGAAATGTGTGGGATATTGCCCCCCTTTTGGCGCGGGCGGAGCACAGCTCCCGCCCGCGCCAAAAGTATAACCGCTTCAAAAAATTTCCAATAAACTCTTGCAATTTTATTTCTACTGTGATATTATCAAGGCGATATGACAGCTCAAATAATATGTAATACTGTGATGTTTTTATCGTACATGTTGAATGTTTTTTGTATGATAATTGCATTATTGATTTTGCCGAAAGGGTTAAAGAAGCTCACCGAACTCTGTGATGGTTTGTCTGAAAAAGAAACTTTTCGGCTCCATCAGAAAAAATTTACGGGTGCGTTTTTTAAACTTCTTATTGCCAATTTACTCTTTCTTGTGATAGGAATTATTACATGCTTATTGGATGGTTTGTCTGATACGCAAAACGGATTGTTGGCCCCGACTTGGACATTTCTGATAGTTGGGTTCACCTTAGTCGTATTTTTCATAACGTATACATATTTTTTGAGAAAAAAATATAAAATCGTGATGACTTGCAGCGTGGATCCGGCATGGAATAGGGGCTATTGCGCTGCGGCTCAAATCGGGATATGCGTATTGATTGCATTCTCCTTTGCTTTTAGTTCGGCGCTGACCGCTTACACGATATGGTTGCTGTAATTTTCTTACATTGAGTTTATTTGAAGATAGAAAAATTGAATGCAAAAACGGACGGGAATTTCCCGCCCGTTTTTGTATGTCTAATGTTATTTCAGCAGACAGAACGTCTCTTTGAGGGGCTTGCGCTTTTTGGGACGCACTTCGTAGCCCTCGGCGGGATAGCCCACCGCAACCACATGCGGAATGTGTACGTCCTTCTTGAATCCCAAGAGCGCACGCAGTTTGTCCTCGTCTCTGCCGCCCAAAATGCAGGTGCCGAGACCCGCCGCCTCCGCCGCCAAGATGAGGTGCGCCGTCAAGAGCCCCAAATCGTTCTTCACATAGGGGTTCTCTTTGACGATCTCCCCGACGCGCATCACGCCGCCGCTCTTGTCCTGCGCAACCACGATGAGCGCCTGCGCTTTGCTCGCAAACTTGTTCATGCCCATCGGCTGGACGGCCTTTACGAATTCGTCCTTCTTTTCGCCCATCACGGCGATGAGCTGCCACGGCTGGGCGTTGACCGCCGAAGGGGAGAGCAGCGCAAGTTCGCAGATCTTTTGAATGAGTTCTTCCGCCACGGGCTTTTCCGAAAATTCGCGGCAGCTCTGGCGGTGCAGATATAAGGTTTCAATGTCGTTAAGGTCCATAATACGCTCCTTTTTGGGTTGAGAGGGGATGAGGTGCCCCGTCCGTCTTGCCGTGGCGGCAAACGACCTACCCCTCAGGGGGGGCAAGCAGTTGTGAGATTTCTCGACTGCGCCTGCGGCTCCGCTCGAAATGACATATGGAAGAGTGGGAGTGGGGGCGCAGAGTATAAAAAATTTAGCAGTTGTGAGATTTCTCGACTGCGCCTGCGGCTCCGCTCGAAATGACATATGGAAGAGTGGGAGTGGGGGCGCAGAGTATAAAAAATTTAGCAGTTGTGAGATTTCTCGACTGCGCCTGCGGCTCCGCTCGAAATGACATATGGAATGAGTGGGAGTGGGGGCGCAGAGTATGAAAATTTAGCAGTTGTGAGATTTCTCGACTGCGCCTGCGGCTCCGCTCGAAATGACATATGGAATGAGTGGGAGTGGGGGCGCAGAGTATGGCCACCCGCCCCCATAAATGGGGGCGGGCATGATTTACTTGTTGAGGGAGGCTTTGGCTTTGGCGACGACGTTGTCGACCGTGAAACCGAACTTCTCGAACAGCTTGGGCGCAGGGCCGCTCGCGCCGAAAGTGGTCATCGCCACGATCTCGCCGTTGTCGCCCGCGTACTTGTACCAGCTGTACGGGCTGCCCGCCTCTACGCATACGCGCGCCTTGACCGCCTTCGGGAGGACGCTCTCTTTGTAGCAGTCGCACTGCTTTTCAAATTCTTCGATACAGGGCATGGACACGACGCGCGCCTTGATGTTCTCCTCCGCAAGCGCGGCCTTTGCCTTGACGCAGAGCTCCACTTCCGAGCCGCTCGCGATGAGCAATACGTCGGGCGTGCCCTCGCAGTCCTCCAAAATATAGCCGCCTTTGAGCGCGTCCAGCCCGCTGTTTGCGTATTGGGGCAGATTCTGACGGGTCAAAACAAGCGCGGTGGGGGCAGTGCCCGTGAGCGCGGAGATCCACGCCGCCGCCGTCTCTTTGCCGTCTGCGGGACGGTAAACTTTCATGTTGGGAATAGAGCGGAGCGCGATGAGCTGTTCCACGGGCTCATGGGTGGGACCGTCCTCGCCGACGCCGATCGAGTCGTGCGTCAGAATATAGGTGACGGGAATGTTCATGAGCGCGGAGAGGCGCATTGCATGCTTGCAGTAGTCGGAGAAGATGAAGAAGGTGGAGCAGTATGCGCGCAAACCGCCGTGCAGCTGCATGCCGTTGGTGATCGCCGCCATCGCATGCTCGCGAATGCCGAAGTGCATGTTTCTGCCCTCATAGTGGCCGGGCTGGAAGTCGCCGTAGGTGATCGCGTCGGTATTCTTCATGTCGGAGAGGTTGGAGGGCGCAAGGTCGGCGCTGCCGCCGATGAGTGAGGGAACGCGCGCGGCGATCTTTTGCAGTACCTGCGCAGAAGTCTGGCGGGTCGCCATCGGCTTTTCAAACGCGAACAGCTCCTCGCAGTGGGCGAGGTCGGGAAGTTCTCCCTTCATCGCCGACTTGTACTCTGCGGCAAGTTCGGGATACGCCTTCTCGTATTCGGCGAACATCGCCTTCCACGCTCTCTCCCGCTTGGCGCCTCTTCTGCCCGCCGTGGCGGTGTGTTTGAGGACTTCTGCGGGGACTTCAAAGGGAGCCCACGTCCAGCCGAGCTTTTCTTTGGTCTTTTGCAGGTTTTCCACTCCGAGAGGGGAGCCGTGGCACTTGTGGCTTCCCTCCAAGGGGGTGCCGTAGCCGATCTTCGTCTTGCAGATGATGATGGAGGGCTTCTTCGTCTCCTTCTGCGCCTTTTTGATGGCATTTGCGATCATCATCACGTTGTCGGGATTGGCGACGAGGTCCACTTTCAAAACCTGCCAATTCTGCGCCTTGAAACGGGCCGCGACGTCCTCTTTGAAGGTGATGTCCGTATTGCCCTCGATCGTGATGTCGTTGTCGTCGTAAAAGACGATGAGCTTGCCGAGTTCATGGGTGCCCGCAAAGGAGCACGCCTCATAGGAGATACCCTCTTCAAGGCACCCGTCGCCCACGAGCGCATAGGTGAAGTGGTCGACGATGGGGAACCCTTCGCGGTTGAATTTCGCGGCGAGGTGCGCCTCTGCTACCGCCATGCCGACGGCGTTGGCAATGCCCTGCCCCAAGGGACCCGTCGTCGTCTCGATCCCGACGGTGTGGCCGTATTCGGGGTGGCCGGGGGTCTTGCTCCCGAGCTGGCGGAAGTT
>CANROE010000040.1 GCA_947632195.1 uncultured Clostridia bacterium
GCCGTTATTACGGCAAAGAGAACGCTCATTACTATCCAAAGTCTGCGTTTCATCAAAATCTTACACTCCTTTTGAAAAATTTTATTTTATTATACCATTATCCACCGCTCTCATGTCAATTAAACTCATCACTTTTTTTTATAATTTCCTTCTATTTTTTTATAATTATTTTTGCTGTATTTCATAAGAAA
Organism: uncultured Clostridia bacterium; assembly: GCA_947632195.1. Taxonomy (GTDB): domain Bacteria; phylum Bacillota; class Clostridia; order Christensenellales; family Borkfalkiaceae; genus Gallimonas. Next base: position 192 of record CANROE010000040.1, read on the forward strand.
AAATAATATTTTGACTCTTTCACAAAAAATGTTCCTTTCTTTCTTTTCCCTTTTTCCCCCAAAATTCTCCACCTTTCCTCGCACTTTCTACATATTATTCCCCTTATTGTTCCCTCCCCTCCCCAACCAAAACCACATCCCCACTCCCCGCAACCTTACGCCCACTTCCTCTTTCTTAACTATAAGTTTATGCACGCTTTATTCCATTAGCGTGTGAAACAAAATGCACCCCCGAAAGCAGACGCTTTCGGGGGTGCACCCGGTTTCAGTATCGGTTATTGTCGCTTTAAGGCAACTGATTGAATGCCTCTTCCGTAACGCCGTACACGATTTTCGCGCTGTGAACGTCCGTAAAGATGAAGTCAAACGAAGTAAACAGCGAGAAGAGTTCAAATCTCGTCATTTCAAGGCAAATCGTTTGATCCGCGCCCCAACCGTTGAAAGCATTCGCCGTGATAGAACTAGTGACCGTACGGGGGATCCTCAGCTTTTTGAGCTTGGTGCATCCGTCGAACGTAGACGTACCGATGCTAATGATCCCTTCGGGCAGTTTGACACTTTGAAGGTTTGTGCAGCCCTGGAACATGTTTGTCGGGAACGCCGCTTCGAGCGTGTTGTTAAACACCGCGCTTTCAAGCTGTTCGCAGTTCAAGAAATCCTTCGTTCCAACGGAGGTGACGGTGGACGGAATGACGATATTCTTGATGGCCGAGCCTTCAAACACATTCGTGCCCAACGTCAGGAGGCCTTCGGGAAGGTTGAGCGTCTCGATCTTCGTGCCTTTGAACGCCGTATTCCCAATGGAGGTGAGTTTCGCGCCATCGGGAATGGTGACGGTAGTAAGGTTTGTACAACCGGAGAACGCAGTGGCACCGATAGATTCGATGGTGTCCTGCAAAGAGATCGAAACGATCCCGGAGTTTTCAAAGGCATTTGCTCCGATGGTCGTAAGTCCTGCGGGAATCGTCAACCCGGTGAGCGCCGAAGTGCCCTTGAACGCATTTTGGCCGATCTCCGTAAGCGTTTCGCTCTCGAAGGTCACTTCCGTGAGTTGGGCGGCGCCCGAGAAGGTGTTCGTGAGAACTTCGGTCCCCTTGACCGTCGCCCGCTGCAAACCGCTGCCGGTGAACGGGGTATGCGCCAATTCGAGCCCTGCGGGAAGGACGATGTCCGTCAGCGCAGTACAGTTCTGGAAGGAGCAGCTTTCAAGCTGTTTCACCGTTTCGGGAAGTTCCACAGTCGAAAGACTTGTGCAGTCCTTGAACCAATAGTTATAGATACGTTCGAGCCCTGCGGGCAGGGTAATTTTTTCAAGAAGGTCGTTTTCCGCAAAGACATAGGTGATATTCACCGACGTGCCTTCCATATTGTCGGGCAGATCGAGGAATTCGATCTCTTTGATGTGCGCGAGACGGAAAGCGTCACTTTCGACCGTCTCAACCCCTGCCGGAACAGTTACCTTATTTATGGTAGCATACTCAAAAGCTTTCCCCTTAATGGTTTTGAGCGAGGTGGGAAGTTCGATTTCTTCAAACACGGCGCCGTTGAATACGTCCTTTGGAAGTGTTTCCGTACCTTCGGCAAGGACGAGCTTTTTCGCCTCGATCCCATCGAACAGACCCGCAGAGAGCACGGTAGCGCCCTCGGGCATGGTAAGAACGTCGTCTTTGATCGCGGAAGGCAGGATCTTAAAGACGCTGCCGTCCTCTCCGAGCATGAATCCGTCTTTTGCAGAGAAGTGTCCGCTGCCGGAAACGTCATACTCGACTTCGCAGTCTTCAAAGGCAAGCGGGTTCAGAGTCGTGAGATCCGCACCGAAACTAAACTTCTTGAACGCTGTGCTGCGGAAGGCGGACTCACCGATGGAGACCACTTTGCTCAGGTCGATCCCCTCTTCGCTGAGCAGCGTGCAATCGGCGAAGGAGAGCTTTCCGATCGTCGCACCCTCGGCAAGGGTCACGTTTGTAAGCGCCGAACAGCCTTCAAACACACTTTCGCCGATGGTCTTTATGCCAGAAAGATCGATTTCGGCAAGTGACGTGCAGTCCTCAAAGGTGTGCGTACCGAGCCCGGTGATACTATTCGGCAGGGTGACCGATTTAAGGTTGGTGCAGCCCGCGAACATATAGTTCGCCAAGTTCTTGACACTGCTTTTGAGGTTGGACATCTCTACCACGTTGAGGTTTGTGCAGTCCCGGAAGGAATATGTGCCGAGCGTTGCCAGCTTGGCGCCGAGGGTGAGGATGTTATCGCCGCTCTCCGAAACGGAGGTGCGAATGCTCGTTCCCCTAAACGCATAGTACGCGATAAAGGTGATATTCTCAAAGCCATCCACAGTGGTGAGCGACGAGCAGCCGTCGAATGCATACCCGCCGACATGCGTGAATTTCTCGGGCAGTTTGACCTCTTTGAGAGACGTGCAGTTCTGGAACGTATAGTAACCGGTCGAAGCGCTCGGAGCTGTCACCTTTCCCCATGTGGACGCGGCGGTGCTGATGGTGCCGCCAAGATAAAGCAGATCGGTGAGCGGCGAGAGATCGAGCGGGGAATAAGTGCCGTCCGCATTCTTTTTGGAGCCTTTGAGGTTGGTGCAACCCGCAAACGCGTACGAACCGATGAATTTGATCTTGGTCGCGTTGGTGAAGTCCACCGTTTCAAGCGCGGTGCAGTTCTCCGCAAACGATTCGTTGAGCGCGATCCCGTCGTATCCCGGTGCAAACGAAATGGACCTGAGCTGCGTACAGTTTTCAAAGACATAGGATGCCGTTTTCGCAGTTGCGCCAGGCGTGCTAGCGCTCGAATACGCGAGCAACGACACGCCGGCGGGAAGTTCGATTTCTTCTAAGCCGCAGTTGAAGAACGCAAGGCTACCGATGTTCTTTGTCTTGCCCCAAACCACATTTTTAAGGGTGGTGCAGTTGGCAAATGCGCCGTCGTTGATGTAGACATCACGGTCATCCGGAAGGGTGATCGAAGAGATCAGCGTTCCCTCGAAGGGGCCGAAATTCTTCGTTTCGTCCTTTGCGTTACTCTCGCTCGTAGGACCGGTAATGTAGAGGTTGACGTCGCCGCCCTTCGCAAATTCAACGGTGGAGAGCTGCGCGCAGTGTGCGAACGCACCCGCCTTGATCTCCTTGACCGACCCCGGAATGACGATCTTGGAAATGCCGGTATTTCTGAATGCCTCCGTGTCAATGGTGGCGCATGCGGAGCCCGTTGCGAACGTGACGGAAGTGAGGGTCGTGCAGTCCTGGAAGGCATAGGTGCCGATCTTGGTTACGCTGTTCGGGATCTCGATCTGCGTAATAACGGTTCCCTTGAATACATAGCTTCCGATTTCGGTACACGACGATCCCGGCGCGAACGTGACGGAGGCAAGCGATGTGCAACCGTTGAACGAATTGTTCGCAAGTTTCTGTAACCCTGCCGGAATGACGATCTTTGTGAGGGATGTGCAGTTCTGGAAGGCCTGGCCCGATGTACCGCCATACGTTACATTGGTAAGCCCTGAGGGCAAATTGCTATTGTCGAGATCAAGGCTTGTGCATCCGTCAAATGCGCACCAACCGATATTGATAAGAGCAGCCGGAAGATGGAACTTGTTGTCGCCGGGGGTACTGATATCCGCACCGAGCTGCGTACAGCTCTTAAAACAGTTCTGGCTGATCGTCTCTACGCAATCGGGGAAACGGATGGTTTTGAGCGCCGCGCATTTCTCGAACGCATTATTGCCCACAGTCGTCAAGGTGGTAATTTTTTCGGGGAAAGTCACCTTGGTGAGCGCGACGTCGCCGCTGCAGAAATAAGTTCCGATCTTTGTAAGCTGGGTGCAACGCGAGAGATCGACTTCTTCGAGTGCGGACGCAGCATAGAGCGCGTAATCCTTTGTCTCTTTCAGAGTCGCGGGCAAAATGATCTTTGCGACGCCGCTCTTCTGGATCAAGTACTTATCGAGTTCGGTAAGCCGCGTGTTGCTCAGATCGAGCGTGTGAAGAGAGGTGCAGCCGTAGAATACGCCGCTACTTGATGCGGTCGTTCCGCTGCCCAGCTTGTTGAGGGAGCTCGTCTTATCGAACGCGATCGATTTGAGCGAGATGCAGTTTTTGAACGCCCCGGAGCCGATCTCCGTCAGCGAGCTGTTGTCCTCGAAGGTGACGGTTTCGAGATCGACGCAGTTTTCAAAGGCGCCCTGGCCGATCGTGGTGACTGTGCGGGGAATAAAGATGTTTTTAATGTTGACCTGCCCCGCAAACGCCGCCGCACCGATCTGCGTTGCGCTGCTTGGAATGGTATAACCCTCTTCTCCGTCGAGTTCCTTATACACAAGGAACACAGAGGCGCCGGATGCGTCGAGCAAAGCACCATCGCCGCCCGAGAAGTTTGTATTTTCTTCGTCCACGGTGATTTTGAGCAGGGTGACGCAGCCCTTGAATGCACCGTCTACCTTCGTTACGCTCTTGGAGAGGGTGACATATTGCAGGCCGGGGCACTGGTTGAAGATGCCCATCTGCAAGGTAATAGAAGTTTCGGACACGGGGAACTCGATCTTCTCAATGGGCACCTTCTGGAACACGTTGGTGACCGCAGTCGCTCCGCTGTTGCCCACGGAGGAGAGTTTGCTCGTCTTGGTCGCGCCTGTATCGTCCTTTTCCCATTCTACGGTTTCAAGCGAGGTGCAATTTGCAAACGCGCTGTTCTGAATGGTGACCGTGCTCGCGGGAATGACGATTTCTTGAAGAGCCTTACAGCCTGAGAATGCGCTCTCACCGATGGTCGGGATCACGCTGTCCTTGCCGAAGTTCACCGTTTCCAGCGCAGTGCAATTGGAGAAACAGCTCTTCGCAAGCGCGGGATAAGTTGTACTGCCCGATTTCCAATCTTCAAGTTGCGTGCCGTCCGCGAATGTTACGCGCTCGAGCTGTTTGAGCGAGGAGAAGGTACTCGGCGTGAGGTGTTTCAAGCTCTTGGGCAGATTGAGCTCGGTGACCTGGATGCCGGCGAAAACATTGGTACCGATGTTTTCAAGATGGCTTCCAAAGGTGATGCTTTGAAGGGGCGCACCATTGAATACATAGCCGTAAGAAGCATAATTATCCCTAGCGTTTGAGATGGTATAACCACCATACTTATTGGGCATGGCGCCGCCGAGAGTCACGAGGCTGTCGGGCAGCTCAATGGAGGTGAGTTGTGTTTTGTAAAACGCATGGTCAAAGATCTGCGTTACGCTGTCGGGCAACTCAATGGATGCGAGACCGGAGTATGCAAACGCATAGGAGTGGATCTCTTTGAGCACGCTGCCGGGTGCAAACGTCACCGTTTCGAGCGGGAGAGTATTAGAAAGTATTTCTTTTCCTTGGGTACTCGCGGAGGGCGCGGTATAGGAAGGTCCAAATGCGTCCGAACCGATCGTTTCAAGGGAGGCGGGCAGATGCACCGTCGCTAGGCTCCCGCAACTTTTAAACGCCTGCATGCCGAGCTTGGTGAGCCCTTCGGGAAGGGTGACTTCCCGTAAAGCGGTGTCCAATTGGAACGCGCCATTGTAGGTTTTCTCCCCCGTGCTTCCAAGTCCAAAATCGAGCTCAGCCGCATCTGCGATCTCGAAATTGCCGTCCATCTTCTCGGGGAAGGTGAGCGTAGTGAGCGCCTGGCACATGTAGAATGCGCTCCCTTCGATCAATTCCAAAGACTTGGGGAATTGAACCTCTTCCAGGCCCTCGCAGGAGTAGAAGGCACCCGCGCTGATCGTCTTCAAGCCCTCGGGCAAGACGACTTTTGAAATGCTCTTACAGTTGAAGAAAGCGTTCGTCTCAATGGTGAGTTCGAGCGGGTTGCCATCCTGTTTCTCGCGCTCCGCAAACGTGAGCTCGGTAATACCGGTATTGTACTGGAATGCGCCCTTCCAGATCTCCGTGACGCTTCCAGGGACCTCTACCTTCTCGGTCTTGCAGCCGCGCGGAGCAACGACAAGTATTTCGGGCTTGCTGCCGTCCTCGGACGCCTTGTAGAGCACGCCATCCTTGGAGATCCACTTCGCCGTCTTTCCCTCAACGGGGCGCACGATGATCTCTTCCAGACCGGTATCATTTTTGAATACTTCGTATGCAGTCCTCTTCTCCTCGTCACCCAACGATTCGAGAGTGGAGGGAATGGTAAAGGATGTGAGATTGGCAATGCAGCCAAACGCTCCGTCGCCGATGGAAACCGTGCGGTCAGGCAGATCGACCGAGGTGAGCTTCAACTGGCTCGCGACCGCATATAAGCTCTGCGACGCGAAGGCCTCTTCACCGATGGAGAGCGGTTCGGTGCCGTCCTTGGCAAATTCGATCTCCGCAAGGCTCGTGCACTCGTAGAAGGCTCTGTCTCCGATCAAACGGACATTTTTGCCGATCGTGATCTTGGTGAGATTGGTAAAGTTTGCAAAGAGGTTTGCGCCGATCTCTTCAAGCGTGTCGGG
>CANROE010000041.1 GCA_947632195.1 uncultured Clostridia bacterium
CGCTTACGCGGCTTGGTCGAAATGACAGTTAGAACAGCGCGCCGCTCGGAATGACGCACTTATGCGGCTTGGTCGAAATGACATAATATTCCAAATTGTCATGTCGCCCCACGCATTTTCCAAATTGTCATGTCGACCCGCGCATTTTCCAAATTGTCATATCGACCGAAGTGGAGACATCTCTACCTTAGCTTTCATAATGTGAGATTTCTCCACGCGCCGCTTACGCGGCTTGGTCGAAATGACAGTTAGAACAGCGCGCCGCTCGGAATGACGCACTTATGCGGCTTGGTCGAAATGACATAATATTCCCAATTGTCATGTCCCCCGTTTTAATTTTTTCAAATTCCGTTGCGAAAAGGGGAGAGGTGTGGTATAATATCATCACTATGAAACATCTTATCAACTGTGCATTAAAGCGCGAGGACTGCGACCTCGTCATCAAAAACGGAAAAATCTACAACGTGTTCACCGCCTCGCTCGAAGAGGGCGACCTCGCCATAACCGAGGGCAGGATCGTCGCCATCGGCCACGGCTATCACGGCAAGCGGGAGTACGACGCAAAGGGCCGCATTCTCCTCCCCGCCTTTATGGATTCCCACATCCACATCGAGAGCAGCATGCTCTCCCCCGAGGCGTGGGCGGCGCTCGCCGTGCCGAGAGGGACTTCCCTCGTCGTCGCCGACCCGCACGAGATCGTCAATGTCTGCGGCGTAGCGGGCGCGGAATACATCAAAGAGGCGTTCTCCCGCCTCTCCTGCGAGGGGGTACAGCCCCTTGACGTCTGTCTGCAACTTCCCTCCTGCGTGCCCGCCACTCCCTTTGAAACGAGCGGCGCATGTCTTGGCGGCAAGGAGACGGAGGAAGAGCTCGCCCGTCCGCTCTTCTTTGGGCTGGGGGAGATGATGAACTTCCCCGCCGTGCTCTCCTGCGACGAGGACGTGCTCAAAAAGATCGGCGCGGCGCACGCTGCGGGAAAGCCCGTCGACGGCCACGCGCCCGACGTCATGGGGGAGGCGCTCTGCGCCTACCGCGCTGCGGGCATTCTCACCGACCACGAGAGCAACTCCGCCGAAGAGTGCCGCGAAAAGGTCGCGCGGGGGATGTATGTGCAGATCCGCTGCGGCTCCTCCGCCAACAACCTTTCAGACGCGGTGAAGGCGATCGACGCGGACAACTACCGCCGTTTTCTCCTCTGTTCGGACGACAAGAACGCAAAGGACCTCTCCGTGCGCGGGCACATCGACGACGCCCTCCGCCGGCTGGTAAAAGAGGGGCTCCCCGCAAAATACGCCATTGCGCTCACTACCTTGAACGTTGCCGAGTGCTACGGCTTAAAGGACATCGGTGCGCTCGCTCCCCGCTACTTTGCGAACGTCGCGCTCGTGGATAACTTGGAGGACTTCAACGTCTCCGCCGTATTCCACAGGGGCATTCTGGTGGCGGAGGAGGGAAAGGCGCTCTTTGAGACAGAAAACCGCTATCTACCCGCCGCCGTCAAGAGCACGGTGAAGGTGAAGGCGGTGACGGCAGAGGATTTTAAAATCGTCGGCCACGGCGGAAAGTTCCGCGTGATGGAGGTGCAGCCGCACGGGCTGTATACGGCGGAGAAATTCGTCCCCGCACCCGAGGGAGAATTGCATGTCAAGGGCACCGACCTCAACAAATTGGCGGTGGTGGAGCGGCACTTCGGCACGGGCAACATCGGTTTGGGGCTCGTGAAGGGGTACGGGTTCCACGGGGGCGCTCTGGGCATTTCGGTGGCGCATGACAGCCACAATCTCGTCATTTTGGGAGACGACGACAACGCGATGGCGCGCTGCGTTGCCCTGCTTGAAGAGGCGGGCGGCGGCATGGCGGTGGTGTCGGAGGCGGGGGAGGACGTGTTCGCCCTCGACATTGCGGGGCTGATGAGTTCCGCGCCGGTGGAGGAAGTCGTTGCGCGCACGGGGAAGTTGCAGGAGCTCGGGCGGCAGATGGGGGTGAAGGAAGGCTACGAACCCTTCATGACGATGATCTTTTTATCGCTTGCGGTGATCCCGAAGCTGAAAGTTTTGGACAGGGGGCTGTTTGATCTCACCAAGTGGAGTTTTGTTCCCTTGGAGGAGCCCCAAACAGTTGACTTGAAATAGCGGAGAGGAGTATAATAGGAAAAGGTGGGTGCTACCGCCGCAACGGGGGCACCGCTTGCCCACCCATTGAGGGGTGGGTGGCTTGCTGCGACAGCAGCAAGACGGAAGGGGTGTATGCGAATCGTAACACAACACCCCCTCAGTCATTCGCAGGCTCATGACAGCTCCCCCTCAAGGGGGGAGCCAAGCAGGTACCTTGCCCACCCATTGAGGGGTGGGTGGCTTGCTGCGACAGCAGCAAGACGGAAGGGGTGTCAATTCCCCCAAAGAATTCAAACAAGGAGAAAAAAGCGATGAAAGGACGAAGTAGCCATCATCCATGCCGCAAACAACCCGACGGGCCGTCCTGCTTTGCCCTTTTTTCCGCATAGCGTCAGGTCACGGCTCCGTCTGTTTTTCCGTAATATATTCTTGGAGGCAGAGCCATGACCGATGAACTGAAATTACTCATTCAACAAAAAAACTATCAGGAGGCTGCCGCTTTGGTGAAAAAACCCGAAGAGGCGGCCTCTGTCTTGTCCGAACTTCCCGAGGCGGACGTCATTCCCTTCTGCCGCGCCTTGGAGAGCGACTTTTTCGCCGACGTCCTCGTCCTGCTCGACACTCCCTTGCAGCAGAAGATCCTCTCCGGCCTCCACGACGATGAACTCGAAGAGGTCATGGAGGACGTCTCCGTCGACGACACCGTGGACATCATCGAAGAGATGCCCGAGGAAGTCGCCCGCCGTATTGCCGAGGAAGAGGAGATCTTAGCCCTCCTCGAAGAGAAAAAATTCTCCGTCTTAAAGCCTCTTCTCTCCTCCATGAACGAGATCGACCTCGCCGAGATCTTCGACAGCGCCAAGGAGGAGGACCTGCCCGTCCTCTTCCGCATTCTGCCCAAGGACCTCGCCGCCCAGATGTTCGTGGAGATCGACCGCGACACGCAGGAAAAGCTCCTCAAAAAGCTCAACGACAAAGAGATCAAAGAGGTCATGGACGAGCTCTTCCTCGACGATACCGTCGATTTGGTGGAGGAAATGCCCGCAAACGTCGTAAAGCGCCTCCTTGCGCAGAGCGACAGCGAGACCCGCGCCTACATCAACGAGCTCTTAAAGTACCCCAAGGACAGCGCGGGTAGCATTATGACCATCGAATTCGTCCGCTTTCTGCCCAACATGACGGTGGAGGAGGCATTCTCGCGTATCCGCGCGCAGGCGATCGACAAGGAGACGATCTACACCTGCTATGTCACCAACGAAAAGAGCGAGCTCATCGGCATGGTCACGGCGAAGGACCTCATGCTCGCCGACCCCAAGGCGCTCATCTCCGACATCATGGAGGACAACGTCATCTACTGTGAGACCCTCGACGATCGGGAAGAGGTCGCCCGCACCATCTCCGATTACGGCTTTCTTGCCATTCCCATTGTGGACAGGGAGCGGCGCTTGGTCGGCATCGTCACCGTCGACGACGCAATGGACGTCCTCGAAGAAGAGAACACCGAGGATGTCGAGAGGATGGCGGGTATCGTGCCCGACAACAAACCCTACCTCAAAACGAGCGTCTTTTCCATCTGGAAGAACCGCGTGCCGTGGCTTTTGATCTTGCTCGTCTCGGCGACGTTCACGGGGCTCATCATCAACACGTTCGAGGCGAAACTCAACGCCATTTCCACGGTACTGTTCGCGTGCGTGCCCATGCTGATGGATACGGGCGGAAATTCGGGCTCGCAGGCGTCGGTCACGGTCATCCGCTCTCTCGCGTTGGGGGAACTTACCACAAAGGACACGCTGAAAGTGGTCTGGAAGGAGTTCCGCGTCTCTATTTTGCTGGCGCTGACGCTCGCCGTCGCCTGTTTTGCAAAACTCTTGCTCATCGACCGGTTGCTGTTCGGCTTTGAGGGATACACGGTGGTGCTGTGCGCGGTGGTATCGCTGGCGCTCTTCTGCACGGTGATCTTGGCGAAACTTGTGGGGTGTCTGCTGCCGCTCGGCGTCAAGAAAATCGGGCTCGATCCCGCCGCCGTCGCCTCGCCCTTCATCACGACGATCGTCGACGCGGTCTCGCTCATTCTCTTCTGCGGCCTGGCGATTGCAATACTTGGGTAGGTTCACGCGTTTCTTTTCTCGCTACGCTCGAAAATAAACGCCGTGAGGACAAACTGTCATTCCGAGCGAAGTCGAGGAATCTCTACCGCTTTACAATAAGGCGAGATTTCTCCACGCGCTGCGCTTGGTCGAAATGACAATTTAAAAACAGCGGGGCGAAATGACATATTGAAATACCATTCCCAAACTGCCATTCCGAAAAACGCCTTTCCAAACTGCCATTCCGAAAAAAACCTTCCCAAACTGTCATTCCGAGCGAAGTCGAGGAATCTCTACCGCATTACAATAAGGCGTCATTCCGCCCCCACATCAGGAGAAAAACATGCAACTTATCGCCGCAACGGGAAATCAACACAAACTCGCGGAACTGCGTCAAATTCTGCCCGAATACGAAATTCTCTCCGCAAAAGAGGCGGGCTTTTTCGGCGACGTCGAGGAGACAGGCTCCACCTTCCGCGAAAACGCCCTCATTAAGGCGCGCGCCGTCTGCAAGGCGACGGGAAAACCCTCCCTCGCCGACGATTCGGGGCTCTGCGTGGACGCTCTCAACGGCGCTCCCGGGGTTTACAGCGCCCGCTATTCGGGCGGCGGCGACGCCCAAAACCGCGCCCTTCTCCTCAAAAATCTCCAAGGGGAGAAAAACCGCCGCGCCCACTTTATCTGCTGTATCGCCCTCGTCTTTCCCGATGGAGAAGAGTACGTCGCCGAAGGCAGGACGGAGGGACAAATTCTCACCGAAGAGCGCGGCACGGGCGGATTCGGCTACGACAGCCTGTTCCTCTCCGACGACCTCGGAAAGAGCTTTGCCGAGGCGGGCGAAGAGGAGAAGAACGCCGTCTCCCACCGCAGCAGGGCGATCAAGAAATTGAAGGAGCTCCTATGAAAACACTTGTCGTGCTCTCGGACAGCCATTGCCGCAACCGTCGGGCGTTTTCCGCCCTTCTACCCCTGTTTGAGGAAAACGACATGATCGTGCACCTCGGCGACGGCTCGGCGGACATGCGGGAGATCGTCTCCCGCTATCCCGAAAAGACGTACGTTTGCCGTGGCAACTGCGATCCCGCTTACGGCGAAGAGGAGTTTGTCATCGAGGCGGAGGGGGTGAGCGTTTTGTGCTGTCACGGCCACAAATGGGGGGTCAAGAGCGGACTTTCCCGTCTTGCCGCGCATGCGAAGGAGCGGGGGTGCGAGGTGGCGCTCTACGGACACACCCACCGCGCGGAGATCCGCGAAGAGGACGGTGTGCTGTGCGTCAACCCGGGCGCGCTGGGCGACTATGCGCAGCCGAGCTATTGTTATCTTGTTCTCCACAGAGGAAAGGCCACCGCCACCATTGTGAAGTTGTAAAGGGGAATTGTTTCGCACAATTCTTTTCCTCGATGTCATACCGAGCGAAGCGCGCAGCGCGAAGTCGAGTGTATCCCCATGTTTTTCAGCGAACCGCGCATCGGAAAATAATTGTGCGAGGAAACTTGCGTTTTTGCCTTAACTTAGTTGTCCTCTCATTCGTTTCATCGGACACTAAGCCGTAAGAATGCGGCAAATTGTGGGCGCTTATGGAAAAGCGTGGTTTTCCAACGCGCAGTAATTTGGGAAATACGAAGTACCATTCCAAACTGTCATTCCGAGCGAAGTCGAGGAATCTCTACCGCATTATAATAAGGCGAGATTTCTCCACGCGCTGCGCTTGGTACTTCGCCTACGGCTCGTTCCGCGCTTAGAGAATCAGAACTGCGCTTGGTCGAAATGACAATTAAAAAACAGCGGGGCGAAATGACATATTTGAAACACCCTTCCCAAACTGTCATTCCGAGCGAAGTCGAGGAATCTCTACCACATTATAATCATGCGTCATTCTGACCTCACGCGAATGCCCCGCGCAAATGCGCGGGGCAACATGACAATTTATATTCTGTCATTTCGAGCGGAACGAAGTGAAGTCGAGAAATCTCAACCTTATTATAATGCGGTGGAGACCCATTCGACTCCGCTTCTCTC
>CANROE010000042.1 GCA_947632195.1 uncultured Clostridia bacterium
CCCGTCGTCGTCTCGATCCCGACGGTGTGGCCGTATTCGGGGTGGCCGGGGGTCTTGCTCCCGAGCTGGCGGAAGTTTTCAAGGTCCTCGATTTTCAGCCCGAACCCATAGAGGTAGAGCAGGGAATAGTTGAGCATGGAGCCGTGCCCAGCAGAGAGGACGAAACGGTCGCGATCGTCCCACTTGGGGTCTTTGTTGTTGAACTTCAAGAAGTTCTGCCACAGCGTGTAGGCGATGGGGGCGGAGCCGAGCGGAAGCCCGGGATGTCCCGAATTTGCCTTCTGGATCGCCTCCGCAGACAAAATACGGATGGCATTGATAGTGGTCTGTTTCATAATTTATTCTCCTATATATTTTTGATAAATTTGGGTCGCGGCAAGCCGCATGGGACGTTATCTGAGTTTTTCAACGTCCAAAAAGTCGTACTTCTGCATGAGCGCGTGCAGCTCTTTCAAAATGATCTTAACGCCGCCTGCGGAATTGCTCTCCGCGTTGACGGGCATGATGGGTTCGTGCAGGCTCATCCTGACGAGCGCCCAGCCGTCGCCGTGCGCCTTGTCGAAGTTGATACGCACCCCCTCGTAGTTGTTGGGCGCGAGGGAGAGATAGGGTGCCTCTTCCGCCGCTCTTTTGAGCTCTTCGATGACCGCGCCGCCGAGCGCCTTGAAATCGACGCCGGGGACAAAGTTCAGCCTGATCTCTCTCGCCTCTGCGGGCTCGGGGAGACCGGAGATGAGTTGCATGAGGTCCTTTCCCTCCTTCGCCGCCTTTGCAAGGGCGATGAGGAGGCGGGTGACGAGATAGGCCCCGTCGTCGAGAAAGTAATTTTCTTTGAGCGCGGCATGTCCGCTCGTCTCGATGGCGAGAGGGGAGTACTTTCCCTCGGCGTTGAGACGCTTGCTCTCGTTGATGACGTTTTTATATCCCCGCTTAAAGCGGTGATGTACGCCGCCGCAGCCTGCAATAAACGAGGAGAGCCCGTCGCTCGTGACGCTGTCCGTCACGATATACGCGCCCTTTTGCTCTTCGAGCAGGATCGCCGAGATGAGGGCGATGAGGCGGTTGCGGTTGATCTCTTCCCCCGCAGAAGACACGGCGCCCGCACGGTCGACGTCGGTATCGAAGATGACGCCGAAATCGGCCCTGTTGCGCTTGACCGCCTCGCAGACGGAGCGCATTGCCTCTTCGTTTTCGGGATTGGGAATGTGGTTGGGGAAATGTCCGTCCGGGTCGAGGAACTGCGAACCCGTCGTGTCCGCGCCGAGCGGCCTCAGAACGAGACGTTCATAAAAACCGCCCGCGCCGTTTCCAGCGTCCACCAGAATGCGCTTGCCCGAAAGGGGCTTTTCTTCCCCCGTTGCCGTTCTCACCTTTTCCACGAGATCGGCGGCGTATTTTTCAAGATAGGATCGGTGTTCCCCCTCCGCGCTGCCCGCGTTTTCGGGAAGGGAGAGGGTGGAGGCGATATCAAGGACTTCGGAAAGTTCCGCGCTTTCGAGCCCGCCCTCCTTGACGAAAAATTTCAGCCCGTTTTTTTGATAGGGCAGATGGCTCGCCGTGATCATGACCGAGGCGTCCGCGCCGAAATCTTCCTGCAAGAGCATGAACATCGAAGGCGTGGACGAGAGACCCGTAAAGATGACTTTCCCGCCCTGCGAGGTGATCCCGCGCGCCGTGAGCGAGGAGATACGCTCCGCCGAGAGACGGGAGTCGTGCCCGATCGCGACTGTGGGCAATTTGCCGAGCTTTTCTTTCACCCAGAGACAGAACCCTGCGGAGATCGCGAGCACCGCCTCGTCGGTGAGGGTGACGGGATCGTTTTCGGCCGCGATCGCTGTGCCGCGTACGTCCGTCCCGTTTTTGAGATGCAGATAGTCTGCCATAAAATTCCCCCCTGTACGGATATTTTTTCCATACGGCATCATTATACCGAAAACATCCTCCTTTTTCAAGAGTTTTGCGAAAAATTCCTCAAAAATTCCGAGAAGTTTCAAAATGTCCTTGCAACTTCCGCCGAATCATGCTATAATATAGTTGGTGTAATTCAAATGGGAGAACCATATGCCGCTGTTTACGGTTTCGTCCGACTCCACATGCGATCTGTATCATGATTATCTTGCAGCACACGATGTAAAAGTTGTACCGCATGTTTTTACGGTGGAAAAAAACGGCAAGATGGAGGAGCGGACGGACGCCTTTACCTGCTATGCACAGTATGTCGATTTCTACAACGAACTGCGCGCGGGGGCGTATTCCCATACCTCCATGCTCAATTATGAAAGACATTACGCCCACTTTCTCGCGCTCGCAAAGGAGGGCGCGGAGGACGTGCTGCACTTTACCATTTCCTCGGGGCTCTCGCCGACAAAAGAGGTCGCGGCAAGGGCGGCGGCGGATGTAAAAAAACTCTTTCCCAAGTTCAATGTATCTGTGTGCGACCCGCTCACGGCGACGGTGGGGCAGGGCGCTCTCGTCATGCAGGCGGTCGAGTGGCGGGACATGGGAAAGGGGTTCAAAGAGACCTATGATTACGTCAACGAACTGAGGCTGCATATCCAGCACTTTATCGTGGCGGACGATTTGAAGTATCTGAGAAAGGGAGGCAGGATCTCCTCGGCGGCGGCGGCCATCGGCGGGATCCTTGACATCAAGCCGATCATCTCCTTCGATAACGAGGGCAAGCTGTTTGTCCTCGACAAGGTGCGCGGCGCGCGCAAAGCGATCTCCTTCATCAAGCATAAACTCGAAACCGAAGGGCCCGACGAAAAAGGACAGGTCTACATCATCCATACCGACAACGAGCCCTGCGCGGAGGAATTGAGGCAGTTTGTCGTGCAAAAATTCGGCATAGAACCGCACGTTTCCATCATGGGGCCCGTCATCGGCTCCCATGTGGGCCCCGGGTCCTTCTCCCTCGGCTATATTTCTAAGAGCTTGCGGAATACGTTTTGAGGGATCAAGGTGCGTCCGCGCGTAAGCGCGTCATTCCGAGGCGTAAAGGGAATAACGAAGTCCGACACGGCGAGTATCCGAGGGAATCTTGGTACGTCCGGGTACGTTTTATTCAAGCCTGAACGCAACAAGATGCCTTCGCGGACTTGCTAAAACGGACTGCGTACACACATTACGGCTCAGCATGACGCTTTGGAGAAATTATCAATGTTTTCGCGGACTTGCTAAAACGGACTGCGTAAATGTGTTTCGGCTCTGCATGACGCATGGTACACACAGATTGCGTACCCACATTTCGGCGGGGGCGCGCCACTGTCCCCCAACAAGTCGGGGGACAGCAAAGGCTCTCTCCATTCGAGAGAGCACCGAAAAAGTCAAAAAAATACTTTGGAGAGTATTGAAAAATGTACAAATTTACCCTTTCGAGCGACTCGACTTGCGATCTGTATCTCAGCGAGTTCGAGGCAAACGACATCAAGCATGTGCCGCTCACGTTCAACGTGGAGAAAAACGGCACCATGACCGAGCATCTCGATGAGTTCTCGGACTACTCCCAATATGTGGATTTCTACAACGAACTGCGCGCGGGAGCTTTTTCCAAGACGGCGATGCTCAACTATGAAGCGCATATGGAGCACTTCACCCGCCTCGCCAAAGAGGGCGCAAAAGACGTGCTCCACTTCACCATCTCCTCGGGGCTCGCGCGCACCCGCGAAGTGGCGGCACAGGCGGCGGCGGATGTCAAAAAGGACTATCCCGAGTTCAACGTGTATGTGTGCGACCCGCTCACGGCGACGGTGGGGCAGGGGTGCCTCGTGCGGATCGCCTGCGATTGCAGAAATAAGGGCATGACGGCGCAAGAGACGCTCGATCTGTGCAACTCCCTGCGGCTGCATATCCAGCACTTCATCGTGGCGGACGATCTGCAATATCTCAAAAAGGGAGGGCGTATCTCTGCGGCGGTGGCGGCGATCGGCGGCGTGCTCAATGTGAAACCCATTCTCTCCTTCAACAAGGAAGGAAAGCTCGAACCCATCGCCAAAGTGCGCGGAGCCAAAAAAGCGCTCGCCTTCATCAAAGAAAAGCTCATGAAGGAGGGCCCCGACCCCGCCTATAACTATGTGTTCATCGTGCATACCGACAACAAACCTGCGGCGGAGGAACTCACCGCCTTTGTGCGCGAAAAGTTCGGGATCGAGCCGCATACCCAGATCATGGGACCCGTCATCGGCTCTCACGTCGGACCCGGCGCGTTCGCCCTCGGCTATATCAGCAAGAGCGAGAGAAACGAATTCTGAAAAATTTCATAAATTAAGCGCCGCCCGCGCATTTTGCGCGCGGTTTATAGGGATTTTTACAAAAATTAAAATTATAACGAAACACATCTTTGAGGCGAGTCAGAAAAACAGCGAGGAACACGTTCCACGCTGTTTTTCTGTATATAGGATAGTCCAAATAGCCCAAAACTTAATTGCGTCCCGTTCATCGCCGTCCGACAAAAAAGTTAGACGGCTATTTTTATACAATGACCGAAAATTTTGAAAACAGCAAGTTGGGATCTTTTGTGCTAATTTTGAGCGTCGTTTTTAGGCAAAGTTACGATAAAATCGCTGCCCATGCCTTCGGTGCTTTCGACTTCTATTTTACCGCCGTGCGCTTTGACGATCGCATTGACAATCGCAAGCCCTATGCCAACGCCGCCCGACTTTCGGCTGCGTGATTTATCCGTTCTGTAAAACCTTTCAAAAATCAGTTCTTTATCCTCTTCCGAGATCCCGATGCCGTGATCTTTTACAGACAAAACAGCATTTTTTCCGTCACTTTTTACGGAAATTTCAATCGTGCCGCCACTTTGCGAGTACTTGATTGCGTTGGAGATCAGATTTGTAATCACCTGCCGCAGTTTTCCTTCGTCCGCAAAAAGCAAAGTTTTTTCGCCCAAAACGGTACATTGTAAATTGTATTTGTTAAATTCCGCCTCGAATACCGAGGCTGTGCTTTTCGCCAATTCCAACAAATCAACCTCTGTTTTATTGAGCTTGGTGTTTTCGATCAGCTGTAATTTTTCCAGCTCGGAAACGAGCGAAGAAAGACGGTTTACTTCGTCGTATATTCCGTTCAACCGCTCTTTCGTAGGCTCGAACAAACCGTCTACGATCACTTCGACCTGCGTTGAAATATTCGTGAGAGGAGTACGAAGTTCGTGCGCTACGTCAGATGTGAGCTGTTTTCTCAAACCTTCCTGCCTTTCGATTTTCTCAGCCATATTGTTGATCGCTTGGCTCAATTCTCTTAATTCGACCGTGCTTGTCCGCGAATCGGTACGCACGGAATAATCGCCCTTTGAAATTTCATCGGCAATATCCGTTACCTTTATGATAGGCTTTGAGATTTTTTTTGCGAAGATGACGCCCATGCAAATCGCGTTGATGATGCAGATGATCCCTGTTGCAAGCAAAATGATGTTGAGCGAATCTACGAACCTGAACGCATTCTCATTAAAATAATAGGGTGTGTAATAAGTGATATCGGCTCTGCCGATTATTTTTTCGCCCGAGAGGATGTCATAGGAATGCGTTACGAATTGCCCCTCGTCGCCGGAAAGACGGTTCATTCTTTCCTCGATTTCCTGCATCATCTGATGGCAATGCTCCATATCGTGGTTTTCAGCGTCCCACACCACTTCATTTTGGCTGTCGTACACTTTCAAAATGTAACCGTCCGAAAGCGCATACATTCCCATTCCGTGAATATAATCCACGTCCCAT
>CANROE010000043.1 GCA_947632195.1 uncultured Clostridia bacterium
TCACGAGGTTTTTATTTACTAAAGTCTTTTTACCTCCCCCAGTATAACTGGGGGTTTATTTCCGCTAAAGCTCCAAATAAGCAGCGCCCTCTTCGGCGAAGAGGGCGCTGCTTGCTATAAGTACCAAAAAATTTTTCGAAAAAATTTTTTGGTGTAATATTGACATCTACCCCCGCCGCAGCGGACACCATACTCACTCATTTCCGCGAGACGGGCGAAGAGCCCGAGGACTACGATCTCATCGTCACGGGCGATTTGGGCGCGCTCGGAAGCCGCATTCTCAAAGATTTAACGTGGGAAAAGGGGCTCGACATCGGTAAAAACCACGTCGACTGCGGCGAGATCATCTACAACGTCATCGAGGACGAGTTTCAGGGCGGGAGCGGTGCAGGGTGCTCTGCCGTAGTGCTCAATTCCTATCTGTACACAAAGATGATGACGGGCGGCTTTAAGCGCATTCTTTTTGCGGCGACGGGCGCGCTGCTTTCCACCGTCTCTTCGGGACAGGGGGAGAGCATCCCCTGCATTACGCATGCCGTCGTTTTAGAGAGGTGAAAAAGTGGAATATTTGCAAATTTTGTTGATGTTTATAAAAGCGTTTGCGGTGGGAGGGCTCATCTGCGCGATCGCCCAGCTCATCATCAATTTTACCGACCTTACCGCAGGGAAAATTCTTGTCATCTTCATGCTCGCGGGAGTCGCGCTGACGGCGCTTGGGCTGTATCAACCCCTCGTGGAGTTTGCGGGAGCGGGAGCCACCGTGCCCATTTCGGGCTTTGGGTATTTGCTCGCAAACGGCGCGATGAAGGGGGCGGAAAAGGGGCTGTTTGCGGCGCTCACGGGCCCGCTCGTTGCAGCGAGTGCGGGCGTGTCCGCCGCAGTCGTCTTTTCCTTCATCATGGCGCTCATCTTCAAGTCGCATACAAAAAAGAATTGAGGTATCTGTCATTTCGCCCCGCGTTTCAAATATGTCATTTCGACCGAAGCCGCAGGCGAAGTGGAGAAATCCTTACTATATGCGGTAGAGATGTCTCCACTTCGGTCGACATGACATTTGAGGAATGTGCCCATCCCCTTAATTCCTAGAGGGTGGAGGGGGGTTATGCTTATTCCCTCCGAGAGAAGGGCTTTTACCTTGTTTTATCCGATCGTGCAAAGTTTACCGCGTAAGATGTAGCCGATTTTTTCGTAGCAGGCGTTTGAGGCGGGATAGTCGGCGTCGGTGTAGAGCATGGGGATGTAGCCCGTCTCTTTTACAAGTTTTGTAACTTCGTAAACCATGTTTTGGGCATAGTGCTTTCTGCGGAAAGCGGGGCGCGTATAAACAAGGCTGAGCGAAGCCGTGTCGTCGCGCACCGTAAACCTACAACAGGCGGCAACCTCGCCCAGCCCGTCCTTCCAAAAGAAAGTATTTCCCGTTGCAAACGATTGCTCCGCGTCTGCGCGGTATCTTTCGCGGCTTTGCGTGTCGAGTTTGAGTTCGGCATGAAAATCTTCAATGAGATCGGTGAGCGTTTCGACGTCGTCCGCGCCGCAACGGAAGAGACTGCCGTCGGCGGTTTGGGTAGGCTTGATGGGATTTGGACAATCATAGGCGAACATATTCTTGCGGATAGAGAACGTTTTTCCATCCTCGGCGGCGCGCTTGATAAAGTAGTTCGCAAGATCGTATTTCATATTAAACTGTTTGCCGCTTAGAAAGGGACGGCTCATCGCCGCTTTGTACGCCTGCTCCATTTCGGCTTGTGGCGCGCCGTCCTCCGTCCATATCCACACGGGGAAGGGGTCGCAAGAAAAACAGAGAATGAGCGTTTCGTGGTCGGTCAGGAGCAATTCGCACCCGCCGTCCAAGATCCGCCGCAGCACGAAAAAGGTGTATTTATCCTTTTCCAATAGAGCAAAGTCGCGTTCATCTGCAAAGTTGTCCATAGCTGATTTATCCTTTGGGTTTTTGATTGGGTTGTGGGATTTTTGCACTAAACGATTTGTCATTTCGCCCCGCGCGCGGTTCTGGTTCTCTAAGCTCGGCACAAGCCGCAGGCGGAGTGGAAAAATCTCGCATTATGAAAATTAAGGTAGAGATGTCTCGACTACGCTCGACATGACGTGATTGGGAACGATATTTCGCTTTATTATAATCACGTCACCCTGAGCGTAGTCGAAGGGTGTCCGCATTATGGTAAGAGCATTCCTCGACTGCGCTCGGAATGACGCCATTAGGAAGGCAACCCCACCTGGCACTTCGCGCCACCCGCCCCCTTGCAAAGGGGACAGGTCGGTCATTGCTCTTCTCCAAATAAAGGGGTTAAAGCAATTTTATTTTTTCCCAAACTTCGTCAATGGGCGATTTTGCGCCTGCGAAATTCGGCCAGGCGTTGACGCCGTCGCCCGATTTGCGCGGAATGATGTGAATATGCAAGTGGGGGACGGACTGCCCCGCGCTCTCGCCGCTTGCGTTCAAGAGGTTTACGCCGTCGTATCCGCAGTGCTCTACGAGATGATTTGAAACTTCCTTCACCGCAAGCATGAGGTCTCGGAGGGAGATTTCATCGCAGTCGAGAATGTTTTTGCAATGCTCTTTCGGCACGGCGAGCAGATGCCCGTCCACATCCCCCGCAACGTCCATAAAGACGAGCGTGTGCGCGGTTTCATAGACTTTTCTGCTCGGCACTTCGCCGCTTATAATCTTACAAAAAATACAATCCATGGTCTCCGTAACCTTTTTCGTTGAATGAGTTATTGTAACGTTTTGGCATAAACGTTGTTCTCTTGCAACAATTATAGCATAGATAGCCGCGCAAAGGCAAGCGGGAGATCAGGAATTCTCGATGTTCGGGCCTTTGTACTGCTTTTCGGGCGGGGCGGAGCCGACAAGCGTGATCGCCTTTCTCGGGCAAAGATTGACACAGCGGTAGCAGAGCACGCATTTTCCGAGCGGCTTTACCTTCTTATTTTGCAGGAGCAGGTTTTCGGCGGGGCAATTCTTGGCGCACAGCCCGCACCCAACGCAGCGGCTTTCGTCCACTTTGAGCGCCCGCCGCTTTTCTTTTTCTCCCTTGCGGAAAAATTTGCGTTGGGTAAAGTAACCGACGCCGTGCGAGAGGGGAGAAAAGCCCCGCTTATGCGCTCTTCCGCGCCGACAAATTTGCGCCGCGAATTTGTCGGCGCGCCTTTTCGCCTTTTCAAGAATTGGGGCGATCTCCTCGCCGTTTTTGACGGGGAACATCTTACAGTCGGCAAGGTTGTTCGGCATATTGAACATCTCCGCGCCGATGATCTCGCCGCCGTACTTTGTCACCGTGCGCCCGAGGCTCGCCGCGCCGTCGCCCGAATAGAAATACTGCGTTTCGGCGATCAAAAATTTCTTGCCCGAAAAGAGCCCGCCGTACTTGTGCACAAAATCCCGCATGGGAATGGGCGGCGCGGAGCCGTAGATGGGGAAGGCGAGCAGAATGAGATCGGCGTGCGCGATCTTTTCCGCAACGTTCTGCATTCCGCAGATGTCGAAGAGCGCAGCGCTGAATTGTGCGGAAAGCCGCTGCGCGAGGTACTCCGCGATAAAGCGGGTGTTGCCTGTGCCCGAGAAATAAAAAACGGTCAAATTTTTCATTGTAACATCTTATGACAAAGGGGAGCGGGAAGTTCCCACAAAGGAAAGCGGGGAAGTTCCCCAAAATGGGCAAACGGCGCAACATCGCGCCGTTTTACCCTTCCAAAGCCTTTTTGAATTGTTCGATGAGCCTGCTCTCGATCCGCGAGACCTGCACCTGCGAAACGCCGATCTCGCGGGCGACTTCGCTCTGCGTCATGTCGCGGAAATACCGCAGAAAAACAATTTTCTTCTCCCGCTCTGGCAGGCCGTCGATCGCGTTTTTGAGGAGCATTTTATCGATCATGTCCTCCTGCGTATCCTTGGCGGGCAGCCTATCCACGAGGGTCACCGACTTTTCGTCTTTGTAGTCGTACTGCCCGTAAATGGACAGCGGCATGCGGGAGGAGCCCATCGTCATGACGATTTCGCCCTCGTCGAGGGAAAACGCCTCCGAAAGCTTCCGAATGGTAGGCGCCTCGCCGTGATCTACGGTGTATTCCTCGATATATTTATTGATCTCCCGTGCGGTGCGTTTCATGGCGCGGGAAACTTTGATGCTCCCGTCATCGCGCAAAAAGCGCTTGATCTCGCCTGCGATCATCGGGACGGCATAGGTGGAAAAACGGACGCCGAACTGCTCGTCAAAGCCCGAGATCGCCTTCAAAAATCCCATGCAGGCAAGTTCAAACAAATCGTCGTACTCAACGCCCTTGCCGAGATAGCGTTTGATGATACTTTTCAAAAGAGAGACATTTTCGGAGAGCAGCTTTTCCTTGGCGGCGTTATCTCCGTTTTTTGCAAGGCGGAGGTAGTAAAGAGTCGCTTTTTCATCGAGCATCTCGATCCGCCTTTGCGCCGAGTTTTTTACTCATTTTCACGGTAGTACCCTTGCCCGGCGCCGATTTCACGGAAAAGCCGCTCATAAAGGTCTGCATGATGGTAAAGCCCATTCCCGAACGCTCCTCATCGGGCAGCGACGTATAAAAGGGAGTCAGTGCACGGCTGATATCGTCGATCCCTTTTCCGCTGTCCGATACGGTGATATGTAGCGTGTCGTCGTCCGTTTCGCAGTCGATGACGATCCAGCCCTCTTCCTCGGGATAGGCGTGCACGATACAGTTGGTCACGGCCTCGGAGACGGCGGTCTTGATGTCGGAAAGTTCCGAGAGGGTGGGGTTGAGCGGCAGGGCAAACGCCGCAACCACGTTGCGGGCAAAGTTTTCATTCTCCGAACAGGATAAAATTTTTAGTTGCATTTTATTCATAGTCGTCTAAATTTTGGGGATCAGGGTGTAAACGCCGCTCACGGCAAGCACTTTGTCGGCATTGCGGTCGGGGGCTTCGAGGAGCATTGTCATGCCGTAGCTTTTGAGCTTTTTATAGCGGCCGATGAGAAAGCCGATGCCCGTGGAATCCATAAATTTTACGCCTGCGAGATTGAATACTGCGCGGGAGAGCCCCGCGTGCTCATCGATGACGGAGTCGGCCCGCATGCGCATCTCTTTCACCGAACATTCGTCGAGTTCTCCCGAGAGATAGATATAAAGATCTTGCCCGCGGGAGCAGCTTTGCAGCTTCATAGCACCCCTCCGAAGTGAAGTACCCGTATTGTAACAGAAATGGAAACGCTGAAAAGAAGGCAAAAAAGAGATCGGTCGGAAATCGTGTCGAAAAAAAGTTTTTCGGAATTTCAAAAATTCGCGAAAAAATACTTGACTTTTGTCGTCATTTATAATATGATAATCAAGCGTTGCAGATGCGGTAGCAACATCGGGCCTTTAGCTCAGTTGGTTAGAGCGGTCGGCTCATAACCGATTGGTCCGCGGTTCGAGTCCGTGAAGGCC
>CANROE010000044.1 GCA_947632195.1 uncultured Clostridia bacterium
TGCACCTTTAGCTCAGTTGGTAGAGCAACTGACTCTTAATCAGTGGGCCCAGGGTTCGAGTCCCTGAAGGTGCACCACGAAAAAAGACGGGTCTAACCCGTCTTTTTTCGTGGTGCATAGTAGCGGAGACCATGCGAGAGCATCAGTCCCTGCCCCGTTGCGGAGCAACGGCACGAGCCGAAGGCGAAGTAAGGTGTAGACCCGAGACAAAAGCAAAGCGAGGACAAACAGCCTCGCTTTCCTTGTATTCCGCTGAATTGAAATCTATTTCTCTGATTTTTCCAAAACAAACGAAAAACTGCCGTCGTTGCATTTACCGTCTGATTCAATGATGATGTAAATCGTTTTATTGCCTGTAAACGTTTCGGTTTTACTATCAACAGACCCGTTCGTTTTGATTTCAAATAAGTTCAGCTTTTCATCATTATAATCATAGGAAACTTTTATATTTCCTTCCCCAAGCGTCGCTTCATAAGCTATATAAACCTCATCTGCGCCATTGTTTTTCAATATGATTACATATATTCCGCTAAAACTATCAAATGAAACGGATGCTTTATTTGAAGTATTTTCCCTTACCATCAGCATAGCACTATAATGGCTTACATATTTATTTCCGCAAGCAGATAATGTAAAACACAATATCAATGTTATCGTTGCAATGATTACACTTACAAATTTTTTCATAATACACTTCTCCACTAAATTCCTGTTTATCATAATATGATTATAGCATAGAACCGCAAATAAATCAAGGCCGAACAAGTCCGAACGGGGCAAAATCAAAATGGCACTTTGGCGGGTGCTTGACGAAAATGATGGATAGCACTGTAAATAACGGTCATTCCAAACCTTTCACGATGGCGTAATACTACCTCCGATCACGAGTTGCAGAAAAAATAACAGGCTTTCACCACTATTTAGGGGGTAAGCCTGTCACCATTATATTCCATCTGAAAAGTTTGCCGCAATGTTATCCTCGCACGCCTTTGTTCCCGCTCACGGAAGCGCGTTGTATTCCTCGTCCGCGACCGGCTCCAACCATTCGTTCGAGCTGTTTTCGCCCGGGACTTCGATGGCAAGGTGGGAAAACCAACTGTCTTTCGCCGCGCCGTGGAAGTGCTTGACGCCTGCGGGAATGTTGATACAGTCGCCTGGGTTCATCTCGATGGGCTCTTTCCCCCATTCTCGGTACCAGCCCCGCCCCGCCACGCAGACGAGAATTTGTCCCCCGCCCTTCGTGGCATGGTGAATGTGCCAGTTATTGCGGCAGCCAGGCTCGAAGGTGACATTGAAAATGCCGACCTGCTCCTTGGAGACGGGCGCAAGATAGCTCTGCCCGCTGAAATACTGTTTGAATCCGTCGTTGGGCGCGCCGATCGGAAATACCATTTTATTCGCATGCGCCGCCATTGCGTCTTGCGGGCTCTCTTCCGCCCAGACGTCCTTTGCCATGTTGAACACCGCCCACGCCTTGGGCCAGCCCGCATAAAATGCGGCGTGCGTCACGACGGCGGCGATCTCCTTCTTGGTAACCCCCGCCTTTTTGGCGTTCTCCAAATGATATTTGAGCGAACTGTCGGTGATCCCCGACGACATGAGCGCGACGACCGTCACGATACACCGCGTCTTGTGGTCGATGTCCCGATTGTTCCAATTCTCGCCGAAGAGAACGTCGTCGTTATAGTGCGCAAAGTCGGGAGCAAACTCTCCGAGCGCCTTTCTTCCTGCGTCCTGCGTGATCTTTTCCATGTCTTTCCTCCGAAATTTTAAGCGTTGAAATTTGTCTTGTAAAATTCCTCGATCTTGTCGAACGGGATCGCATTCTTCCCGCCCCCGTCGTAGAGGTCGGTATGCACGGCGTCTGGAATGAGATACAGCTCTTTGTTGGCAGTGTATTTGCTGTTCTTCGTCATCGCGGCGTACGCGTCCTTGCCGAAATAGCAGGAGTGCGCCTTTTCGCCGTGAACGATGAGGACGGCGCTGCGGATCTCGTTGCTGTAAGCCAGGATAGGCATGTTGAGGAAGGAGAGCGCGGAAGTCTTGTTCCAGCCGCCGTTTGAGTTGAGCGAGCGGGCATGATAGCCGCGCTGCGTCTTGTAGTAGTCGTAGTAATCCTTGACAAAGAACGGCGCGTCCTCGGGGAGCGGATCGACAACTCCCCCGCCGAGCTCGTAATTGCCGTTTTGGTAGTCGCGCGTGCGCTGCGCGTTGAGCGCCTGTTTGATTTCAAAGCGCGCCTCTTCGCTGTCTTGCGCGTCGAAATATCCCTTGGCGTTGACGCGCGTCATATCGTACATGGTGGACGCGACGGTCGCCTTGATCCGCGTGTCCATCGCCGCCGCATTGATCGCCATTCCGCCCCAGCCGCAGATCCCGAGAATGCCGATCTTTTCCGCGTCCACGTCCGCGCGGCAGGAGAGATGATCTACCGCCGCAGAGAAGTCCTCGGTGTTGATGTCGGGAGAGGCAACATATCTCGGCTCGCCGCCGCTCTCGCCCGTAAAGGAAGGGTCGAAGGCGATCGTCAGAAAGCCGCGCGCGGCCAACTCCTGCGCGTACAGCCCCGAGGCCTGCTCCTTGACCGCGCCGAACGGCCCGCAGACCGCGATCGCCGGAAGTTTGCCCTTCGCTCCCTTCGGACGGTACACATCGCAGGCGAGCGTGATCCCGTAGCGGTTATGAAAGGTCGCCTTCTCGTGATCGACCTTTTCGTTTTTCGGGAAAGTTTTGTCCCATTCTTGCGTCAACGTTAATTTTTCTTCCATGATGTTCCTCCTTTACCTATATTATAATGGCTCGGAATTGATATGTCAAATACTTAAATTTTATGGGTGAGATATTCTTTTCGGTTATAGAACGTATGCGGCGCACGCGGCTGCAGCGGCCTTTCCCGCGAGGCCTGCTCGCCATGCGAGGTCAAGGCACGTTTACAATTTTTTCCGAATGTGCGAAAACCGTTGACTTTTCCCATTCCTTTTGATAGAATGTTACTATCTTTTTTCGGGAGAATTTATATGGCAGAAGAAATTGAAAGAAAAAAACCTGTCGGCAAGCGCTTGATCGTGTGGATCATGAACATCGTGATCGCCGTTCTCTGCGTCCTGTCGATCCTTTGCTACTTTTTCGGTGCGGTGTGGAAAATCAATCTTACATACACCCTGACCGCCGACCAATTCGCAGAGATCGCGGAAGGTACGAACTTTGACATCGACCCGCACGACATCATCGACGAGGACGGTGAGCAGATCAAAGTTTCCGTCTCTCTGACTGCGGGGCATGTGTTCGGTTCCCTCACCTCCGCCGAGACCGTGGTGGACGATATCATCGATTCCAACGTGAACGGGATCGTCGACCAGCTGAGCGGCACCCTGAACGTCATCGCCAAAAAGGCGGTGAAGTCGGTCGCGAAGAACACCGTCAAGAGCGAAGTGAAAAACAATATCCAAAAATATCTCTCCAAAGACGGCGAGGAGATCAGCGAAGAGGAAGTCGAACAAAAGCTCAGCGATCTCGGTTTTACCGACGATTACATCAGCGAAAAGACAGACCAGCTCATCGACGACGTGTTTGAGGGCGGAAAAGATATCGACGCCGTCACCGAGAACATCATGGATACCGTGGACGAAGTCTACGCCGATTTCCAAAAGAATTCCGCAGGGAAGGAAGGCTTTGAAGATTTCACCGATGTGGAGCTCTCTCCCGAGGATAAACAACAGATCGAGGATACGGTGCGGGAAACGCTCGGGCAGATCGCGCAGGAGGACGGCACCATCGATCCCGACGAGATGATCGCCGAACTTTTGGCGAAGGCGCTGGGCGCAGCGGGAAATTCCGGAACAAATTCGGACGAAAACAAAGAGGATGAGAGCGGAACGGACGTCGTTTTGCTTGCGGAGGAAGAAACCGCAAGCAGCGGCAAAACGAAACTCGCCTCTGCCCTCAAAGATACGCTCAACGAACGTATTCCCGAGAAGGCCCGTCACATCGCCGTTTATGTGTTCTACGGCATGGCGGGCTTGATGGTCCTTTCCATGCTCCCCTGGGTGTATATCCTGATCAAGCTGCTTGTCAAGTTCCTCAAAAAGGATCCCAATCCCACGGTGAAATTGGCAGTTCCCATCTGGCTCGGATGGCTGTTCTTCCTCATTCTTGTGGCGATCCCCACGATCGCGCTGTGGATCGTGCAAATGCCCGCCCTTGCGGAGTCGTTGGCCTCCGTTTCCTTCCTCAAATCTCTGATCGAGGCGATGGAAATGATGACCTTCTCCATTTCTTCGCTGAGCTGCATTTCCGCAATTTGCGCGCTGATCGTCTTTGGAATTTCGATCTACTACATCATCGTGCGCAAGCAGCTCAAAAAGGAGGGCAACACGCCCGCTCCCGACGGGAATACGCCCGTTGAGGAGGACGAAACGCCCGTTTTTGACGAATAAACAAATTCCCCGCGTTTTGCGGGGATATTTTTGCCGCCGTGGCGGAATTGGCAGACGCGCGGGACTTAGAATCCCGTGGGCGACCGTGCAGGTTCGATCCCTGTCGGCGGCACCATCGACGCGGGAGAGGTTTTCCTCTCCCGCGTCGATGTATGAACGAATTTCCGACAGGGATCGAGGGTGGAGGCGCGAGCGAGAGCGAGCGGTTTGCGGGCGAATTGTCTGAAAACAGAAATGTTTGCCGCAAACTTGACGATTGATAATCGTCAACCGGGGCGCGCCGCCAAAGGCGCGATCCCTGTCGGCGGCACCATCGACGCGGGAGAGGTTTTCCTCTCCCGCGTCGATGTATGAACGAATTTCCGACAGGGATCGAGGGTGGAGGCGCGAGCGAGAGCGAGCGGTTTGCGGGCGAATTGAAGGAATACAGATGGGTTTGCCGCAAACTTGACGATTGATAATCGTCAACCGGGGCGCGCCGCAAAA
>CANROE010000045.1 GCA_947632195.1 uncultured Clostridia bacterium
ATCACGAGGTTTTTATTTACTAAAGTCTTTTTACCTCCCCCAGTATAACTGGGGGTTTATTTCCGCTAAAGCTCCAAGTAAAAACGGTTTCCGTCAACTGGCGGAAACCGTTTCCCTTTGCATTAATACCCCGTTCGATAAGATATACCGCAAAGGCTCGTGGTACGTTGCGGGCAGTGGCAAGTGAGCGACTGCACATATTCGCTCTCAACAAGCAATTCGGGCATAACAAACATAGCTTTACCTCCTTTGATTTATTTCCGCGCGTTTTTTCGCTTCGGTGATCTTACAAGCTTCTTCATACCGCCTAAGCGCGCTGCCTGTTTCAGAAAAGGCGTTTCCGGGACAAAAATTGCAAAATTGCCAATCGGGACATGCCTCACAACCTGCAATTCTATCAAAGGAAAATTCGCGGATACGGCGCAGTTCCGGCGATTTTTCCCAGATTTCCCGTACCGAGGATGTTCGTACATTTCCACATACGATGTGAAGCGCATTACAGGGAAACACGTTACCATATGGATCAATGCTGATGTCGTTGACTCCCGCTCCGCAAAGTCGATCTGTACGGGAACGCGCGCTCTCATACCCCCGTTCGCAACGAAATTCGATATTCCGATTTACCGTGTTGATCACCGATTCATATGCGTCAGGCCCGTCGAGGCGAAATTGAGTGGGCGAAATGTCTCCATCATTCTTTGCGTTTACCGCCATACCGACCTGCACTGTCGCTCCAAGCGAGCGCGCAAGCGCCATGATTCCCCCAATGTCCTCCACGTTATAGTTCATCGCCACGGTTTTGATGTTGACGGGAATGCCTACAAGCAGACACTTGCGAATTGCGGAAAGAGTTCTTTCAAAAGAACCCCGAACTTGCGTAAACGCATCATGCTTTTCCGATATGTGGCTATACAAGCTGAAATGCACGCTTTTGGGGTGGCAAGCCTTCAAACGCAGAATATCCGCATCCTGCAATGCAATCCCATTCGTAAAAATGGTGAATAAAAATCCCTTAGAGTAGGCTGATTCAAGAATGTCGAAGGCATCGTTGCGGACAAACAGATCGCCGCCCGTAAAAACAAGTTCCAGGACATTCATTTCCTGCAATTCATTCAACACCCGCTCAATTTCCGAAAAGGTAAGTTCCTCCTGGTCACTCGTTACGCAGTAACAGTGCCTACACGCCTCATTGCAACGATATGTGAGCTCAAATAAAGCGGAATAGAGTGTCCCTTCTTTCAAAATTTTTTCTTGAAAATACGTTTCGGCACTGTCTCGGTTTTCAAGCAAAGACCGTTCTTTCAGAAGAATTTGCGCCTTGCCCAACTCTTCGATCAGCTTAAAGAGCCCCGCTTCCGTTTCTTGACTGAATGTATATTTTTCTCGAAGATCAGCAACTCCTTCCGCCGCCTCCCGCGCTTTACGGAAACAATCGAGTACTTCCGCAGTCATACCGTGAAATAAAAACACCTTCTGTGAATCCACCCGATAGATAATCGTATGCTCACCGTATTGTCGATAAAATACATCAGGCGCAACTTTGTAAACCATTTTTTCCTCCTTTTTCTTATTTTACACCAATTTTTTTGGTATGTCAAGTATAAATACCATTTTTTTTGGTGTATCAAGCAAAATACCACAAAAACTGGTAATAATAAGAATGTGAAGGAGATACGTTTTGCTGAAAATTTACGCCAGTTGCGCGAAAGCAAGGGACTTACGCAAAAACAGCTTGGACTCCTTGTGGGTGTAGACCAGCGTACCGTGAGTGCATGGGAACACAAGGTATCCGAACCGAGCTTTCTGTTACTTTCTATGCTTTGTGAGATTTTCGAGGATACCTATGACGATATCCTTACATAGACATGGTATTTTTAAGTAGAAAAAAGACCCCGATCGGGGTCTTTTTTCTATATCCCGTAAAATTACGAAAGTTTTTCGAGAAGTTTGAAGTCGATGCCCTTTTCGCCGATTTTGATGATCTCCACCTTGACGGTGTCGCCGACGGAGAGCACGTCCTCCACCTTCTCCACGCGGTGGTTAGAGAGCTTGGAGATGTGGATCATGCCGTCCTTCCCGGGAGCGAACTCGACGAACGCACCCATCGTGGAGAGAATGCGCACGACAGTGCCGATGAACATATCCCCCACTTCGGGATCGTGCACGATACTCTCGATGATCGCCTTGGCGCGCTGTGCGCTCTCGGGATCGCCGTAGGACGCGATGCACACGGTGCCGTCGTCCTCGATGTCGATCTTGGTTCCCGTCTCCGCGATGATGGAGTTGATGACCTTGCCCTGCTTGCCCACGACGTCGCCGATCTTCTCGGGATCGATGGAGAAGGAGATGATACGGGGCGCATATTTGCTGAGCTCGGGAGCGACCTCGGGCACGCACGCGAGCATCTTGGAGAGAATGAACTGTCTGCCCTCGTTTGCCTGCTCGATGGCGGTGTGCATGATCTCCTCGGAAATGCCCTTGATCTTGATGTCCATCTGAATGGCGGTGATCCCCTTCATGGTGCCTGCGACCTTGAAGTCCATGTCGCCGAGGAAGTCTTCGAGGCCCTGGATATCGGTCATGACGCGGAATTCGCCCGTCTCCTGGTTCTTGATGAGCCCCATTGCAACGCCCGCCACAGGAGCCTTGATGGGCACGCCTGCGTCCATGAGCGCCATGGTGGAGCCGCACACGGATGCCATCGAGGAAGAGCCGTTGGAGGAGAGAATGTCGTTTACCACGCGGATGGCGTAAGGGAACTCCTCTTTGGAGGGAATGACGGGCTCCAAAGCGCGCTCGGCAAGCGCGCCGTGGCCGATCTCACGTCTGCCGGGGCTCCTCAACGCCTTTGCCTCGCCCGTGCAGTAGCCGGGGAAGTTGTATTGGTGCATGTAGCGTTTTTCGGTCTCGTCGTCGAGCCCTTCGAGTTTCTGCGCCGCCGCGAGCATATCGAGGGTGCAGGTGGTGAGGGTCTGCGTCTGTCCGCGAGTGAACACCGCCGAACCGTGCACGCGGGGAAGAACTCCCCTCTCGCACCAGATGGGACGGATGTCTTTTAAGCCTCTGCCGTCGGGACGAATGCCCTTATCGAAGATCTTGGCACGCACTTTCTCCTTGGTGAGATAGTAGAGGCTGTCTTTGATCTCCCGCACGTTGTCGGGATAGATGTCTTTGAAGTGTTCGAGGGTCTCAGCGTCCACCTGATCCTGTCTGTTCTGACGCTCCGTTCTGTCGAAGGTGTCGAGCGCCCAGTCGAGCTTGTCCGAGGCGAATTCGCGGACTGCGGCGTCGATGTCCTCGGGAATGTGGTAGAGTTCGATCTCCTTCTTGGGCTTGCCGACGGCGGGGACGATCGTCTCCTCGATGAAGGCGCAGATCTTCTCGATCTCATGCTGGCCGAACATGATCGCGCCGACCATCTCGTCGTTGGTGACCTCGTTCGCACCCGCTTCGATCATGAGGATGGCGTCCTTTGTGCCCGCAAGGTTGAGGTGAATGGTGCTCTTTTCACGCTGTGCGCTGTCGGGGTTGATGACGTACTGTCCGTCCACGAGGCCGACGACCACCGAGCCCGTGGGACCCGCCCAGGGAATATCGGAGATCGCAAGGGCGATGGAAGAGCCGATCATCGC
>CANROE010000046.1 GCA_947632195.1 uncultured Clostridia bacterium
CGAGGTTTTTATTTACTAAAGTCTTTTTACCTCCCCCAGTATAACTGGGGGTTTATTTCCGCTAAAGCTCCAAAAAAGCGCCGCGCGGGAAAGTTTTCCCGCGCGGCGTAATTTGTTTATGAGAACAGTTTGTTCTTTTCTTCGATGAGCTTTTCCACCTTATCGAGATAGGTGGGAATGTCCTTGGGCGAGCCGAGACGCTCGATGCGCCCCTCGCTTAGAATCACCCGCTTTGTGATGGCGTTGGAGCCGATGGCGAGATTGTCCGCGCTCTCCTCCATCACGTCTACATTGTACACCGAGGCGTAGCCCCTCTTCGTCCAGCCGACGTTCTCGTGCGCGCCCGCCATGTACTTCTGGCGGTACAGATAATAGGGCTCGTAGCCCGCTTTTGTGAGAACGTCCCGCGAAAACGCGATCATTTCGGCGAGGTTGTCGTCGGGAAGAAGGGAGAGTGCGGGAGCGTTTTTGGTTGAGGCGAAGGGAGTGCCCACCCCCTTAGTCCCCCTCCCGGGGAGGGGGGTAGAATAAGGTACCCCCTCCCCTACCCCTCCCCCGTAAACGGGGGCGGGCGAGAGTTTAAAGTTCTCCTCGCAAGCGGGGGCGGGCGAGTTCCCATGGTTCCCCTTCGAGAGCGCGGGCGCGCCCGAAAGATGTTCTTCTTTTAGTTTGGCGCCCTTTTTGAGGCAGAGCGTGTGCACCGTGATGTTCTCGGGCGAGAGAGAGATCGCCTCCTCTACGCTCGAACGGAACTCCTCCACGCTCTCCCCCGTGAGCCCCGCGATGAGATCGCAATTTACGGTGAACGGGTAAGGCTTTGCCATTTCAAACGCCTCGTAAAGCTGCGCACGGGTGTGCTTTCTGCCGATGGCTTCGAGCGTCCGGTCCGAAAACGACTGCGCATTGATACAGATGCGCGTGACCCCGTATTTTTGACACAGGTCGAGCTTTTCGGGCGTGAATACGTCCGATCGGCCCGCCTCTACCGTGTACTCCACTCCCTCTTTGATGAGGGGCGCGAGCATTTGGAGCACCCGTTCGAGCTCGGGAGGATCGAGCACAAAGGGCGTGCCGCCCCCCACATAGACCGAGCGCAGATTTTTGATGAGCGGTTTTGCACCGTTAAGCTCCCGTTCGAGCGCGTCGAGATAGGCGGACACGAATTGCCGCGTTTTGCCGATGGGAGCCGTGATAAAAGAACAATAGCTGCACTTGCTCGGGCAAAACGGCAGGGAGACATACAGATCGATGTTGCCCTCTTTGCGCTCGTAGATCCCCTTTTGTCCCTCGATAACGCGGGCGACGAGCTCGGTGTTCTCCTTGGAGACTTTCAGCTCCCCGAAGAGCGCGCGGAAGTCCCGCCCCTTTTCGAGTTCCCCATAGGCAAGCCGCGTGGGACGGATCCCCGTGAGCGACCCCCACGGCAGGGTTTTTTGAAAATGGGCGGACAAAACTTCGTATAAAGAAAGTTTTGCGTATCGCTTGACGAGGCTCTTTTTCTCCGTTTCCGTGGCGGCGGAAAAGACGCTGTCGAAGGTGTGCGCCGTGCCGTTGAGAAACACGGTGTTGCGGACGTAAGGAGCCCCCTCCCCTACCCCTCCCCCACAAGTGGGGGCGGGCGAGAGTTTAGAGTCCTCCCCACAAATGGGGGAGGGCGAGAGTTTAGAGTCCTCCCCACAAGTGGGGGCGGGCGAGAATTTAGAGTCCTCCCCACAAGTGGGGGAGGGCGAGAGTTTAGAGTTCTCCCCACAAGCGGGGACGGGTGAGAATTTAGAGTTCTCCCCACAAGCGGGGGCGGGTGAGAACGCGGGTAAGATTTCCATTGAGTGCGAAAGAACGAGCCCTTCCGCCGAGGGGAAGAGCCGCACGACATCCATGAGTTCGGGTTCGAGCCATTTTTGGGTGGAAGTCAGCATTTTAAATACCTGTTGTACATTTTTTCGTATGCAAGCGTGCTGTCCTCGCCGTGCCCCGCATAGATAGGGCCCTCGAAAGAGAGCGCACGCAGCTTATTAAGGCTCTCCGCAAGCGCCCTGCCGCTGCCCGTGGGAAGGTCCGTCCTGCCGACGCTGCCACGAAAGAGGGTGTCCCCCGTAAAGAGCGCGATCTCCGACTTCTCCGAGACAAGATAACACGCGCTGCCCGCTGTGTGCCCCGGCGTTGCCAAAACTTTGACGCGCATGCCGCAAAGGTCGAGTTCCTCTCCGTCCCGTACGGTGAAATCAACCGAAAAAGGCGGAACGGTTACGCCGAATTCCCGCCCCAAATGAAAGCGCTCGGCAAGTTTTTCTTCCCCTTTCAGACACCCGATCTTTGCGCCCGCAGACTGCAAAACGGCACAGCCGCCGATGTGGTCGAAATGGCCGTGCGTGAGAAGAACAGTTTCGATTTTGAGTTTTAACCTTTCGGCCTCCTCAAACACACGGGGCTGGGCGGGGTCGATGACGAGCGCCCGCACTCCGTCCGCCGTGAGAAGATAGGTGTTTGCGGCAAAGCCGATCGGATACAGTTTGTGAATTTGCATGATGGGTTTGATTTAATCGTGCTTGGGCGTAGCAAGATTCCCTCGGGGAATTGCCGTGTCGGACTGCGTAATAACAGCTCGGCTCGGAATGACGCGGACGGGGGGGAGACATCAGTTGCTGTTGCGGCGGACGTCGTAGATCTTGTTGTTGTAGGCCTTGATCTTTTTGATGAGTACCTCAACATCCTGACGGTTGGTGAGCGTGACCGTGACATCCACAATGGCGTTCTCGTTTTTATCGTATCTGCCGTTGATGGAACTGATACCGAGTTTTAACTCGGCAACGCTCCCCGCGATCGCCGCGATCGCCGCGCCCTGCTCCGCCGCCGTGACGACGATCGCCGCTTTGAAGTGCTCCCCGCCCTCGGTGATCCACTCCGCAGGTTGCAGGCGCGCCTCTTCCACCCCGCGCATGTTGGGACAGTCTCTGCGATGAATGACGATTCCCCGCCCGCGCGTGACAAACCCGATGATATCGTCCCCGGGAACGGGAGAACAACAGCCCGCAAAACTGACGAGCAGCCCCGTGGTGCCGTTGACGATGACCGACCCCTTCGCAAGTTTGCCGCGATACTCCTGCGGCATGATGGGCTGAGGGACTTCCCGCTTGAAATAGTCGATGAGCTTGAAAATGACCTGGTTGACGGTCGTCGCGCCGTAGCCGATGGAGGCGAGCATTTCGTCGATGGAGGCAAAGGAGAGCTTTTCGGACACCTTTTTGAAACTCTCGTCGGTGAGAATGTCCGAAAGGGCATACCCCTTGCGCTTTGCCGCCTCTTCGAGCATGCTCCTGCCGAGACGGATGTTCTCCTCCTTCATGTTCTTTTTGTAGAACGCCTTGATCTT
>CANROE010000047.1 GCA_947632195.1 uncultured Clostridia bacterium
GAAGTCGAGAAATCTCTCCCTTGCTGTCCCTCGCGTAAGCGGGGGAAAGTACCCGAGCAACGCGAGGGGGAAAGGGGGGAAGGGTCTGCGCACAAGAAAAATAAGGAGCCCCCCTCCCTACCCTCCCCCCAACGAGTTGGGGGGAGGCAAGAAAAAGCCCCTTCCTACTGTCATTTCGAGGAGCGCAGCGACGAGAAATCTCAACCTTATAAAAAAGCGGTAGAGATGTCTCGACAGGCTCGACATGACATTATAAGAAACGCCGCGCCCTTCCTACTGTCATTCTGCCGCGCCCTTCCTACTGTCATTTCGAGGAGCGTAGCGACGAGAAATCTCGTCCTTGCCCACCACGTTGCGCAACACAAAAAAATTTCTGACGGAAAATTTGGTGGTTTTTGTAAAAAGTTGCGCAAAAACTATTGACGAGGCGCAATGATTGTGATAAAATACAATCAAACGGCGCAATGTTGCGCAAATAATTAACAAGGAAGGTAAAATTATGACAAGAGGGAAGAAGTTTATCATAGTTGGTCTGTCGGTGATGATGGCAGCGGCTATGGCGATTGGCCTTGCGGGTTGCGGAGAAAAGACCCCTACACTCGAAGCCATTCCCGCGAAAGAGGCGTCTTGCGAATACGAGGGCAACACCGCCTATTGGAAGGACCCCGAAACGGGGAAGTGCTATTCCGACGAAGAGGGAAAGAACGAAATTGCGGAGTCTGACACGGTGATCGCGGCAACGGGCCACAGCTATGCGGACACCTGGTCGTCCGACGATACCAACCACTGGCACCAGGCGACGTGCGAACACAGCGATAAACTCAAAGACCGCGCCGTGCATACATATCCTCTGTGGCAGGACAAATACACCGAGCTCGTCAGAAACGGCGGCAAGACGATGACGGGCAAAGAGATCCTTGCCTGCACCGTGTGCGGCTACGAGCGGCCCATGACCGAAGCCTACCAAATGTTCATCTGCGGGAACATCTCCTCCTACCCCACTGCCAAATGGAACGAGACCTTTAAGACAAAGGCCGACCTTGCGGCAAACTGCATTCCCATGACCTATGACGAGGCGACAAACACCTTCTCTGCCGAAGTTCTCCTTAATCCCCGCGACGATTTCTGCATCTACAATAATGCCGAGGGACAGAAATATCCCGGCAACGCATCCCAATCCTCCACATCTGCGCTCCGCGTAGAAAAGCGCAGCACCTACATCATCTCCTGGCAACCCACAGATTTTACAGTCGATTACAGCACAGAGCATGCACATAAATTCACTTCAAATTGGAAATTTTCCGCAACCAAGCACTGGCTCGAATGCGATAGCAATGACGGAGCTATAAAAGAAGGGTCTCAAACGGCACATCAAATGGAAAACAACGCCTGCACCGTGTGCGGCTTCGGTCCCGACACGTGCGAACATACGGACGGCTATTCCTATAACTACGGAAATTGGGAGGGCGCAGAACCCGCACCCGAGCCCGTAGCCGAGGGCGGCAAGCTCGAAAAGGTCTGCCCCTACTGCTTTGGCAAAGAGGAGGTCTCTTACGACATCGGGATCTCGAACCAAGCGCTCTCCAACACCCCCGCTTTGGAAACAGACAAGACCTATTACTTTAAGGGAAAGAACTGCAACTTTATCGGGCTGCACTTCACAGAGGCCGGCACCTACACGCTCACGTTGGAGAATGTGACGCATGGTGCGACAACACAGGACGCGGTTTACCATCAATCGCTGAATGGAATCGCCTTTTCGACAAGCAAAATGCCAAATTCGGTATTTGGCAAATCAACGGCTAACCAAAAGACGGCGAAGACGTATGGCCTCATTTGGGGCTACTCCGCCGAAGGCGGCGCATGGTTCCCTTACGACGATACCGATACTTATGCGGAGATGAAGGCGGCGGTCGAAAAGTGGAGGGCGCAGATCGTCATCAACGGCGACCCCAACTACCACTACGACAAAGAGGTCGGCATGGTGGAGCTGACATCCATCTCGTTCACGATCACGGCGGACGACGTAAAGGACGGCGCGCAGTGCTATTTCATGATACAGACAGGCGTCGGCACCTCGATGTCGAGCACGAATGCGAACAACGCGTTCCTTGCAAAGGTCACCAAGAGCGCGCCCGCCGCGGCCGCCTTTGCCCCGCAGGAAATTGCCCTCCTCCCCACCAAAAAAACTTATTGAGGAATACGTCATTGCTCCCTACCTGCCCCCATTTATGGGGGCGGGTGGCGAGGCGAAGCCGAGACAGGTGGGGGAGAGATTCCTCACGTTGTTTGGAATGACATTCCCCCCTTTTCCCCTCGCCAAATGCTCGGGGACTTTCCCCCGCTGGCGCGAGGGACAGCGAACACTCGCCTCCCCTCGTGAAGCGGGGGGAGGGTAGGGTGGGGGGGTACCCCGTCATTTCGCCCCGCAACCTTAGACAGGTGGGGGAGAGTGCTCTCAACAACTTCATCATAACGTAAAAAGGTAAGGGCGGGAGGTCTCCCGCCCTTATTTGTTCTCCCATGCTGTCCCTCGCGGAGCGGGGGAAAGTGGCGCGCAGCGCCGAAAAAGGGGGGGACGAAATATGACCTGCCCCCATTTATGGGGGCGGGTGGCGAGGCGAAGCCGAGACAGGTGGGGGCAATTTAAGAATGTCAACCCCCACCACCGCCTTACGGCGGAGCCGCCCCCTTCAAAAGGGGCAGCTCTTTACCCCCTTCCCTACCCTCCCCCCAACAAGTTGGGGGGAGGCGAGAAATCTCCCCTTGCTGTCCCTTTTAGGTGGAGCATTGCATTCTGCCAACAGTTGATAACTGTTGGCGCAATGCGACAGGAGTGAGCGCATTTGTAGCGCGAACGGTGACCGCCCCGCGCGCTGTTCTGTTTCTCTAAGCGCGGCACGAGCCGCAGGCGAAGTTACGCGGGTTTCTACCCGCGTGAGACAGTACCCCGAGCTTGCGAGGGGGGAAAGGGTTCTCGTAAAACCCCTCAGTCACTTCGTGACAGCTCCCCTGCAAGGGGCGCCAAGAGCGGGGAAGGGCGAAAAAAAGCCTCCGCAGGGCGGAGGCGAAAATTCAACCAACATGCGGGCCTGTTGTCCCGCGCATCACCTGT
>CANROE010000048.1 GCA_947632195.1 uncultured Clostridia bacterium
CCGTCGGGCAGGAAGGGCATGTCGCTCTGCGGCAGCACGCGGGAAATGACGCCCTTGTTGCCGTGGCGGCCCGCCATCTTGTCGCCGACCTGTATCTTTCTCTTCTGCGCGATATACACGCGCACGAGTTTGTTCACGCCGGGCGAGAGTTCGTCTTTGTTCTCGCGGGTGAAGATCTTCACGTCCACCACGATACCGCCTTCGCCGTGAGGAACGCGGAGGGAGGTATCGCGCACCTCTCTCGACTTTTCGCCGAAGATGGCGCGGAGGAGCCGCTCCTCGGGAGTGAGTTCGGTCTCCCCCTTGGGGGTGACTTTGCCGACGAGAATGTCGCCGCTTCCCACTTCCGCGCCGATACGGATGATGCCGTCCTCGTCGAGGTCTTTGAGCGCGTCGTCGCCAACGTTGGGGATATCCCGCGTGATCTCCTCGGCGCCGAGCTTGGTGTCGCGCGCCTCCGTCTCGTGTTCCTCGATGTGAATGGAGGTGAACACGTCGTCCTGCACGAGTTTTTCGGAGATGAGGATGGCGTCCTCGTAGTTGTAGCCCTCCCACTCCATGAAACCGACGAGGATATTTTTGCCGAGGGCAAGTTCGCCGCCGCAGGTGGAGGGACCGTCTGCGATGACTTCGTCCTTTTCCACGCGGTCGCCCGTCGAGATGATGGGACGCTGGTTGAGGCAGGTGCCCTGGTTGGAGCGCTCGAATTTTTTCAGCGGATATTCGTCCTCGTAGCCGAGGTCGTTACGGATGACGATCTTGTCGGAAGAGACGGCGATCGCAGTGCCGCTCTCCTTTGCGCGGACGATCACGCCCGAATCGCGCGCGATGGCAGCCTCGATCCCGGTCGCAACGATGGAGGCCTCCGTTTTGAGGAGAGGCACCGCCTGCCGCTGCATGTTGGAGCCCATGAGGGCGCGGTTGGTATCGTCATTTTCGAGGAAGGGAATGAGCGCGGTCGCGACGGAGACGAGCTGCTTGGGGCTTACGTCCATGTAGTCGATCCGTTCGCGGGGCATTTCGGTGATGAGTTCCTTATAGCGGCAGCCGACACGGGCATTGACGAATCTGCCCTCTTCGTCGAGGGGTTCGTTCGCCTGCGCGACGACGTAGCGGTCCTCTTCGTCCGCCGTAAGGTAATCGACGTGATCGGTGACGATCCCCGTCGTCTTATCCACTTTGCGGTAAGGGGACATGATAAAGCCGAACTCGTTGACTTTGGAGAAAGTCGCGAGCGAGGAGATAAGGCCGATGTTCTGGCCTTCTGGGGTCTCGATCGGGCACATGCGCCCATAGTGGGAGTGGTGCACGTCGCGGACCTCAAAGGTCGCCCTGTCTCTGTTGAGTCCCCCGGGGCCGAGGGCGGACAGCTTTCTCTTGTGGGTGAGCTCCGCGATGGGGTTGGTCTGGTCCATGAACTGCGAGAGCTGGGAAGAGCCGAAGAACTCGCGGATGACCGCCGAAATGGGGCGCACGTTGATGAGCCCGGAGGGAGTGACCTCCATGGGGTCCTGGGTGGCCATGCGCTCCTTGATGAGCCGTTCGAGCCGCGCCATGCCGATACGGAGCTGGTTTTGGAGCAGCTCGCCGACCGAACGCACGCGGCGGTTGCCGAGGTGGTCGATCTCGTCGATGGAGCCGATCCCGTACTTCAAATCGAGGTTGGTGGACACCGCCGCGACGATGTCATCCTCGGTAATGCACTTATAGTTGAGCTTTTCGATGAGGGGCTTTAACGCCTTCTTTTCCTCGGGGGTAACGCCGTTCACCCGTTTCTCCGCTTCGAGATCGACGGGCGCGCCGTTTACAGGTTCCTCTTCGCTGCGGTTTAAAATTTCGTTGAAGAGCACGCACGCGGAGACAAACTTGTTGCGGTTTTCTCTGCGCTTTTCGCGGTTCTTCTTCTCCTCTTTTTTCTCCTTTTCCTCGTCAATATCGCGCGCGCCCGCGTTCGATTCGGGCAGCTCGTGATAGAGCCTGTTGATACGGTCGCAATAGCGCTCGGCGACCTCCTCGACGGACTGCGTCTTGCACGCCTCGGCGATCTCGCGGGCGAACACGAGGTTGGGATAATAAATCGTGCTGAGCAAGCCGAGCCCCTTTGCAAGGCTCTCCGCTTTCTCCTTGGGAAGGTCCACCTGCGCCGCAAAATCCACCGTGTTGTTGCCGATGATGATGTGCGGGATCTCGCCGAGCTCGGAATCCGCCACGAGAACGGTGACGCGGTTCACGCCTGCGTTCTGGATGGCCTTTGCCTGCTCTTCGGAGACGGTCGTCCCCTTGGCCGCGAGCACTTCGCCCGTTGCGGGATCGACGACGTCCTCCGCAAGGCGGCAGCCGGGCAGGCGGTAGGAGATGTTGAGTTTTTTGTTGAACTTATACCGCCCCACTTTGACGACGTCGTAGCGGCGGGGATCGAAGAAGAGGTTGTTGAGGTGCTGGCGCACGGAGTCCTCTGTGGGGACTTCGCCCGGGCGCAGACGGCGATAAAGTTCGATGAGGCCGTCCGATTCGGAGCGTCCCGTGTCCTTTTCGATGGTCGCCTCGATCATCTTGTCGCTGCCGAAGAGATCTTCGAGGGCGCGGTTGCTGCCGTAGCCGATGGCGCGCAGCAGCACGGTGGCGGGAAGTTTTCTCTTTCTGTCTACGCTCACCCACAGCACGTTCTGGGTGTCCTGTTTGAATTCGAGCCATGCCCCTCTTCCGGGAATGACCGTCGTTTCATACAGTTTTCTGCCCGTCTTGGTATCCGCCTCGAAGGAATTGTTCACGCCGGGGGAGCGGACGAGCTGGGAGACGATGACGCGCTCGGCGCCGTTGATGATGAAGGAGCCGTTCTCCGTCATCTTGGGGAAGTCCCCCATGAACACGTCCTGTTCGATCTGCTC